>JALHJB010000050.1 GCA_022839745.1 Actinomycetes bacterium | reverse complement strand
CACCAGTTCGGCCTCGCTCGTGAGCGGCAGGTACTCGTACGCCTGCGACTGGAGGAGCCGGATGAGCTCGCGCTCGAGGGCGGCCTCGGATTGGTAGGCAGTCTCCTCAACGGCCTCGGGCACGTACTCGGCGACCACCGTGCTCTCGGCGCTCACGGCGATCGGGTCGTAGCGCACTCCCCCAGGCAAGTCACTCACGAAGCCATCACTCCCACCCCGACGAAGGGTCCCATGTCATTGAGAACGTCGACCTTGATGCCGCCGCCTGGGCGGGCGGCATGACGAACGCCTCGATCGCGGCGCACACCACGTCCAGGTCAGGTGCATCGATGCGCCTGGTCATCAGGAACGATCGCCACCGGCTCTGCGCCACGGGGCTGCTATGGAAGACCTCGCCGAGGCCGAGCGGGACCTCGCCCGTGAGCGGCGTCCCGCGATGCGCAAACGTTGCTGCGATGGCAGATGCCAACTCGGATCCGTGGATCGCCCGAGATCGCGAGACAAGCCAGATGTCGTAGTAGTCCCGCAAGCGACTGTTCTCAACGCCTCGATCTACGATCGTCTGGTACTTCTCCGCGAGGGCTGTCGTTGGTTGATAGACCAGAATGCGTGGTGCGTCGAGGTCGAGGAGCGTCGGGTACTCGATCCATGCGGGGTCAGGGACGACAGCGTCATCAATGCCGATGTCGAGCTGCAACTTGAACGTGGCACCGTCAAGATGGCCGCGCACAACGGCCCGAATGCCGGGGTATGTGCGCTCCGTGTTGATCACGGCGGTCTCCACTTTGTGGTCGAACACGATGCCATCCTCGGGGTATTCGATTGACAGGCACTCATGCACGACTCTCACAACCGCTTCCGGTGAGTTGTCGATCCGGCCGAGCACGTCTATGTCCCGAGTGGGGCGCGAGAGGGAGGCGTCCCACGCTCTGAGCATGGTTGCACCCTTGACGATGAAGCGCTCGTTCCACTCGGTTCTGGACAGCCGATATAAGAAGCGCTCGATGGCGAAGTACTGGAGCACCTGATCGAACGAATCTCCGCTTGCTTTGGCCTCGTTCAGGAGACGCGCACGAATCGAGGCAGGGATGTTCGTGATCTCGTGCTGCGTCACTCCATCGCCTCCAGATAGGGGCGGATGATCTTCGTGACCCGGTCTATAGCGGCAAAGTGCATGATCTCGCTGCGCGTGGCCTTCCGGCTCCGGAGTGTCTCTCTGAGCGCCTCAAGTGCCACATCAAGACCCACCTTGTTCCGGAACTTGAAGCAGTCGGCGACGGTCTTGGCCGGGCTGAACACCCTCACCGGCGTCCCGTCGATCGAGTGCTCTTCCACGCCGGCCGTGAGAGCTTCGCCAGACATCCGATACACCCGCACAGGCGGGTAGTCGAACTGAGGATGCCAGTCCTTTGGTCCGATCGCGATGCTCACCCAGGCCGGGATCTGTGTGCCGATCTCATGGAAGTCGAGCGCGCTTACGAGGCAGAGGACCGCATCCGGAACGCGCTCGGCGACGGCCACCACATCGTACTTACCGGGGGCGGGGAGCTCCGCGAGGCGATAGACCCCACGGGAGAGCTGCTCGACAAGCCCCGCATCGCGCATTCCGTAGAGGGTAGAATAGTGAATGCCGTGTGCGGCAGCTTCGCGGGTCCGCAGTGTACCGCCCGCGGACCGGAATATCTCCTCCGCAACACGCACAGCACTATCTGACGGTTCTCGTATCATGGTCACAGTGTGATAGATTCCTCGGAACTTGTAAACATTGTCCGAGGTTATTATCAACGACAAACTCCTACTCCACCCCGCGGTTCTCCCAGTCGCCGTAGGTGCCGCCGTCCGGGCTCTTCCACTCGATGCGTCCGTTGCTCGACCTGCCGAGGGCGACAGCAGCGGCGGTTGACGGCGAGCCGAAGGGGACGTCGCGCGTGAGGATTCCCACGCCGCCGCGCACCTCGATCGAGCCGTCGGCGATGAGCTTGCGGTGCTGCGCCCGGTACGACGCGTATGAGCGCTGGGTGTTCTCCGACGTGCCCGTGCGCGCCCACGTGGCGACGACCTGCGACCCCGCCAGCATGGTGAACTCGTCGCCCAGCTGCTGTGCCCGCGCGTCGACCCCGTACTTCGTGTTGGTGAGCGTGAAGACCGGCGAGTCCACCGGTGCCACCGACGAAGCGGCAGGCGCCGTGCGCACGCGGATCGCGTTCACGCCGAGCACCGGCAGCACGATCTGCGGTCCCAGAACTCCTTCTTGGCCGAGTGATCGCGGAAGCGGTTGTTGAAGTCCTCGGTGCGGCCGATGTAGCAGCGCACACCGCCGAGCGCCTCCTCGTCGTCGCCGAGGAGCAGGTACGCGCCGTTGCGCTTGGCC
>JALHJB010000010.1 GCA_022839745.1 Actinomycetes bacterium | reverse complement strand
GGGCTTCACGAGAGTGCTGCGTGACATCTCGGGTGCCCGCAAGGCAGACTACTGATGTCGGCGCTGGGTGGTGCTGCCCCCATTTGCCTTACACGAACCAAACTAGGTCATTGATTGACACCCCTGCGGGGCCGCGGATATAATCGCCAGGCTTGTGCCCGGGTCTGTCCCGGCGCGCCGAATGGAGGGACCTGAAGTGAAGCGCACATATCAGCCGAACAACCGGAAGCGCGCGAAGACGCACGGCTTCCGTAAGCGTATGTCGACCCGTGCGGGTCGTGCGATCCTCGCCGCACGTCGTCGTAAGGGCCGCAAGGTGCTCTGCCCGAGCGCGGCGTAGCAGACGGCTCCGAGGGCCGAAGGGTTGGCCCATGCATACGCTAAAGAACGCCAGCGAGATCGACAGCATCTTCAAAGAGGGTATGAGAGCGACGGGTAGTGTCGTCACACTCATCGCCAGGCGTACGCCGGAAGTAAGCGGCCGTGAAGGCCGCGTGCTTTTCGTTGCCGGTAAGCGGCTTGGGGGAGCTGTGGTGCGCAACCGCTCCAAACGCGTTCTGCGAGAGGCTACACGGAGATCTGGGGGTCCGTGGGCTGGCTGGGATGTGGTCGTCATGGCCCGGCCAACAACACCGACCGCATCCCCGACCGAACTGGATCGTGCGCTTCGTTCCGGTTTGAGTCGCGTAGGGGTGTCTCAGGCGTGAAGAACCCGGTGGCCTCGATGGTGTTGTTGGCGATCAGGGGCTATCGACGGTTCATATCTCCCGCGCTCCCGCCAAGTTGCCGGTTCACCCCCACGTGCTCCGCGTATGCCCTCACTGCGATCGAGCGACACGGCGTGGTGCGAGGGGGCTGGCTTGCGGTCAAGCGGATCGCGCGGTGCCACCCGTGGAACCCTGGTGGGTACGACCCTGTGCCATAACACGCGCGCGCGTGGTATATAGTGTGAGGATCGCGTAGACCCCCGGCAGAATCCGGAGTGGACCTGGACCCACGAAGACCTGCTGCCAAACCCGAGGAGGTTGGCGTTTCGTGCTTGCACCCATTGAGAAGTTCCTATTTGACGTGTTGCAGTTGTTGTACGGGGTGGTACACGACTACGGATTCGCAATCATCCTACTCACAGTCGCGATCCGTGTGCTCCTATTGCCACTGACCGTAAAGCAGACGAAGTCCATGTACGAGCTCCAGCGGATACAGCCGAAGATCAAAGAGCTGCAGGAGAAGTACAAGAACAACAAGGAGAAGCTTCAGGAAGAGACCCTGAAGTTCTACCAGGAAAACAAGGTCAATCCATTCGGCGGCTGTCTGCCGATGCTCCTTCAGATGCCGATCTTCTTTGCGCTGTTCCGGATGCTGGGCACAGCCGGTGAGACGCCCGGACTGTTCCCGCAGCACATCCAAACCCTTTCCGACTCCGCGGCCGCTGCTGCATCACGATTCTGGATAATTCTGCCAGATATTACTCTCTCGGCCGGCCAAGTCTACAAAGGTGATGGGCTCACCGCAGCCATCCCGTATATCGTCTTCGTTCTGCTCTTTGGTGCTAGCACCCTTGTGCCTCAGCTGCTTCAACCCGGCGCGCAGGCACAGCAGAAGCAGATGAGCTACATGATGTCCGCGATGATGCTCTTCTTCGGTTGGAGCGTATCAGCTGGCGTGGTTCTCTACTGGGTGACGCAAGGGTTGCTCGGAGTGATTCAACAGTTGATCCAAACGAAGATCTACAAGGCCCAGGAGGGACGAGCATGATTGATGAGGTCATCGCCGAAGGCCCATCGGTAGAAGACGCCCTGGATGTGGCTCTGGAGCAGATGGGCATACAACAGGATGCCATCGATTACGAAGTGCTCGTCGAACCGAGTCGAGGGTTGTTCAAATCCGCGTCCACCATCGCGAAGGTGCGTGTCTGGCTGCGGCCGGATGCGATACCGACCGAGGTGGACGCGGATGGGGACTATGTGGATGAAATCCAGGATGCTCGCGTCCTGGAAGACGCGGAGTTGTCCGATGAGGAGCTTGATGCGATAGCCGACGCCGGCGCCGAAGCGATTCGAGCGATTCTTGGATCGCTCGGCATCGAGGGTGGGATCGACGAGTATGAAGGTGATGAGGGCGAAATCATCCTGGACATCACCGGAGATGACCTTGCCGTGCTGATCGGCCGCCATGGCAGGACACTGGATGCCCTGCAAGTGCTCGTATCAACCATCACTAACAGGAAGTTGGATACCAGGTATCCCCTGGTCGTCGATGTTTCTGGCTACCGCCACCGCCGGCGGATGAAGCTCGAAGAGATGGCACGGGGTGCTGCGGAGCGCGCTGTGCGGCAGCGGCGTGCCGTCCAATTGCGCCCGATGAGCAGCTTCGAGCGTCGGGTGATCCACATGGTGCTGCGTGACGACCGCCGCGTGCAGACCGAAAGTGAAGGTGTGGAGCCACGGCGCATGGTGGTTGTGCATCCGCGTTAGTCGATTCTGTGGGAACGACGGGGGCTCGTCTTTGCGGGCCCCTTTTCTGTTGCTTGACGCTCCCCACACGTGAGCACCATCAACCATAGCCGCCGCTTGGCGATCCCCTTGTCTTTTGCTCGATGGTCCCTGTGGGTGGTGCCACCTGTGCGTTGTGTACTCCCCCGACGGTAAGCGCCATCGTGAGGTTCCACAGTGCCTGGCACGGTACGCCCTTCGATAACCACTCATGGTGGCGATTGCTGATGCCTCCCCGGTCAGTGCAGGATCCGCAGTCGATGCATGCGGATTTCTGGCGGCATCATGCCTGGACTCTGCGAATCGTGGATTCTGGTCGTTCCTTGTGTGATGCCGCTCGCAGAACACGTCCACGTTGACGGCTCCCGACTCCAGATGGCTGCGCCCGTCAACCCTGGCAACTACCCTCGACCGGATGCTGCGGCCTTTCAGCCAAGCCGGGTGCTACATCTCGCGGCATGAGGGAGCATGTTGCTCTCAACGAAGTGTGGGTGGAAGATCTCTGTTTCAATCATTATGAACCCCAGCCCCCACATCCATAGCGTGGCGCGCATTTGGACTACCACACAGAAGTAGAGCCACTCATAGTGTTTCACGTGAAACATCACGCGATGGGGACTTCTAAGCGGGCACCCTGATCCCGATGCTTGCCCGAAGATCGCAGGGTGCCGCCCTTGCATTCTGTGATGGAACCAGCGACTATGTTTCACGTGAAACGCCTCCACCCACATCCTGCGCTACAGCCAGATGCGATCGCGGCGGTCTTGGCCACCAAGGGGATCACGGTCACCAATCAACAAGCCGAGCTACTCGGGATGCATCTGACTCTCGTACTGGAAGCTAACCAGGTGATCAACCTGACGAGAATCACAGAGCCAGAAGACGTCGTTCGTTTGCACGTCCTGGACTCGCTCCTGCCGGTGGTTTTCGAGTCTCTGGAGGGCGCTCGGATCATCGACGTTGGATCAGGCGCCGGCTTTCCGGGAATGCCGCTCGCGATTCTTGGGTACGATGTCACATGTTGCGAGGCACGCAAGAAGAAGGCAGCTGTAATCGACCGGATGGCGCAAGCCCTGGGACTGCACGTCGATGTGGTCGCTCAGCGTGCTGAGGAGCTCGCGCTAGACGGGTCGAGGTGGGACGTTGTGGTGGTTCGGGCGGTCAGCTCCCTGGGTTCTCTCCTCGAGTTGGCCGCTCCCCTTCTCACTACAAGTGGGCGGCTGCTTGCCATGAAGGGCCTGCGACCGGCCGCGGAGGAAGACGCGGCATCCAAAGTGGGTGCGCTGGTTGGTCTCAGGCTACGCGAAGTGCATGAGTATCGTCTTGGCGAGGGCAGGGAAGCACGTACTCTGTACGTTTTCGAGAAGTCAGGCACACCCCGCGTGGCACTGCCACGCCGCCCCGGGCTGGCACAAACGCAACCTCTCGCCTGAATAGGGATTCATGAAACGCAATGGCGAGCTATACTGATGTCAGGAAGACGGTGGTGGGAGGAGTGTCCGTGGTGGACTCACAGATGGACGTGACCCCCGGTGAGCGTGTGCCGGCACTGGTTCTTGCAGTGGTGAATCAGAAGGGTGGCGTCGGGAAGAGCACTACCGCCGTGAACCTTGCGGCCAGCCTCGCTGACCTCGGTGAGAAGGTACTGCTGGTGGACCTCGACCCCCAAGGGAACGCAACCTCGGGGTATGGCCTGGACAAGAACCAGCGGGAGCAGTGTGTGTATGATGCGCTTCTTGGTGACGTGCCCCTGGAACAATTGATCGAGCCGGTCGAGGTTCCCGGTGTCTATGTGGTCCCTGCTACCATTCAGTTGGCTGGGGCGGAGATCGAGTTGGTCTCGGCCTTCAGTCGTGAGACCAAGTTGAAGCACGTTCTGCAGCCTGTGATCCGCGACTTCCGTTACGTGATCATCGACTGTCCGCCATCTCTGGGGTTGCTCACGATCAACGCCCTTACTGCGTCTGATGGTGTGCTTATCCCGGTGCAGTGCGAATACTATGCCCTGGAAGGACTGACGAAACTCCTCGAAACGGTGCGTCTGGTCAAAACACAGCTGAATCCGGCCCTTGAGGTCTTCGGTGTTGTGATGACAATGTTCGATCGACGCACGAAGCTATCGCAGCTCGTGGTGGATGAAGTGCGTGACTTCTTTGGTGAGCGTGTGTTTGAGACTTTGATTCCTCGCAGCGTCCGTCTATCCGAGGCACCCAGCTTCGGCCAGCCTGGGACGCTCTATGACCCGACAGGTCGTGGTACAGATGCGTACAGGCGATTGGCGAAGGAAGTGGTTGCCCGTGTCTAAACGAGGCCTCGGGAAAGGACTGTCCGCACTCATACCGGGCGCCGGGCAAGAGGTTGGAGGTGAAGTCCTCGACCTGTCCGTGGATGAGATCGCTCCCAATCCGAGCCAGCCGCGGACGGATATCAACGATGACCAGATCTCCGAACTGGCCGACTCCATTCGAAAGGTCGGGGTCCTGCAGCCGATTCTTGTTCGCGCCCACGGTGCCGGCTACCAGATCATCGCTGGCGAGCGTCGCTGGCGGGCATCGAAGGCGGCTGGACTCGAGCGGGTTCCAGTCCGCGTGATGGCGATCACGGACACCGAGGCACTAGCTCTCGCGCTGATCGAGAATCTGCAGCGCTCTGACCTGAATCCGATTGAAGAGGCGCGCGGATATCGTCGGCTGATAGCCGAGTACGGCATGACACAAGCCGAACTGGCCGACAGAGTCTCCAAGTCGCGTTCTGCGGTAACGAACACGCTGCGGCTGCTCGATCTCCCGGAGGACATACAGGAACTGCTCTATGAGAGCAGGTTGAGCGCCGGCCATGCCCGCGCGATCCTGTCGATTGCCGACGACGACCGCCGCCATACGCTCGCCCGTAAGTGCGTGGATGAAGGACTCTCAGTTCGCGAAGCTGAGAGTCTCGCGAAGCTACTGGCTGCCGGAGCAAGTATCAGTACCCCAAGGCCGGTGAGTCCGAAGTCATACAAGGTCGTCGCCCGCAAGTTGCGGCGACTGCTTTCAACGAACGTGCGGGTCCGTCAGACAGCGAAGAAGGGCAAGATAGAAATCGACTTCCATGACGAGAGTGATCTAGAGAGGATCATGCGTTTGCTCACTGAGGGCGAGGCAGGTCCGGAATCCGGGGGTGCGTAGATGCGTTCCAGTAGACTCGCGTACTTCATGATAGGCATATTCGTCGGAGCAGCGGCTGGTGTCTTGGCCGGAATTATGTTGGCACCCGCACCAGGCATGGAGACCAGGCGACGACTGGCCAGTGAGGCGAGCAGGCTCGGAGATGTGGCGCGGTCTGTCGCGGAGCGAGCCGAGTCCGCAGTGGAGACAGTCAGTTCACACATGGACCACTACCTCGGTCGTGACGAGGAGGTGGCCTGGCGCAAAGTCCAGGAGATCAGGGACGGCGTTCAGCGCTATTCCCGGACGGTGATGTCGTCCTGATGTCAGACCGGTGTCGTACGCTGCATCCCTCAGCATGGGAGGGGGGCGTATGGCGCTGCAGGTGGTGATAGGCGCTGCAAACGCGGGAAAGACAGGGGCCCTCTATGGGCGGCTTCGTTCTGCCGCGCTGCAGTCGCACGAAGCCCTCTTGCTGCTACCCTCTCCAGCTGATGTCGCTCGGGCCATGGGTGAGTTGTCGACCGACTTCCCAACGGGGCTGCAGATAACGACTCTCGGTGCGCACCTCGACGGATACTGGCGTGCATACGGGGATGGCAGGCGACTGATCGCGCCCGTCGAACGAGCATTGATGCTGGCAGAATCTGGCAATATTGTCGATCCGGGATGCCTTTCCGATTCTGTTGGGACAACGGGATTCCGGCGCCTCCTGTCCAGCCTCGTCCAGAGAGCTGCGGAGTCCGAGCAGTTCGAGCGCCAACGCGCGCTACGGTTCGATACGCCGGGTGACCGATTGCTGGCGTACATCGACGCGTACCGGACGGCTCTGTCTTCTGCCGGACTCATCGAGCGGGCAGAGGCCCACAGGCTCCTCGCCGCGGCTGCCGGGCGGTTGGCGCTGCCTCGGCTTGTTGCGGTTGATGGTTTCACGGGTCTGACCGGTCCTCAAGAGCGGTATCTGAGCGCCATCTCCCGATTCTGTGACGTGGTGATCGCACTCACTTATGATCCCACCGTGCCGGCGACTGAGTCGGCGAAGGGCCTCGTCGCACGTCTTGCCGCCGGAGCGGCGGCTCATGCCGTGACGGGGAAGGCTGACAACGGTGCGCCTCCCGAACTGACGGCCATAGAGCGGGGCCTCGGTGGTCCCATCGCGGCTTCGGTCGACGGCTCAGGGGCGGTGGTCATCTCCGAGGCATGGGGTCGCGGTTCTGAGGCGGCACGGATCGTTCGGGAGATCCAAAACGCCTTTGAGGCAGGGTTCCCGCCAGAGGCGGTTGTCGTGGTCTTCCGCGACCCGGCTACACACATCAGCTCGCTGCGCCTCGCTCTCGCCGAGGCCGGCATAGTCGCCGACTGGGATGTGCAGGTGCCCTTCGAGCGGACCGGCATCGGCAGGTGCCTGCTCAATCTCATGATGATGTGCGCGGGTACCGCAGATCGGGTGACCTGGATGGATGTCATGAGGTCACCCTACAGCCCATGCTCCAGCCGGGAGTTGGACGAGCTCGACGCTCGCATCAGACGCATGGGTGTCTCTGGGGCCGCCGCCGCTCGGCGCCTTGAATCCTGGGTGAGCGGCGAGGGGGCGCGGTTCATCCATCAGGCCCGTGCGGCATATCGGGGTCTGGGCGACGCGTCCTCGGCAACGGCCTGGCATGGGATCACATCTTCGATGCTCGGGCTCGCGCACCCCCCGGCGGCGACACTCGATCTTGACGGCATGCTCGATGCGGCGGCGGTGCGAGTCCTGGTCGAGGCGGTCGCAGCGCTTGAGTCCATCAGCGGGCGGGCTTCAGCACAACAAGCACTGGCGGCCGCACTTCAGGGCTCCCCGGTCTCCGTGGGGGCCAGCGGAGAGCCTGGACGGATCCAGGTGACCAGCGCAGAGCGGGTCAGGGGCAGGCGGTTCGACTGCGTTATCGTGGGCGGCCTCACGGCGGGAGAGTTCCCCCGGGTCCGCCGCGACGACGGCTTCGGCGCATATGGTGCTGAGGCGGCGCTGGCCCGCGCTGGGATAGACGTCGCTCCACGGGATGACATCGCGGCGGAGCGCCTGCTGTTCTATCAGGTCGTGACACGTGCACGCCGGAGGCTCGTGTTGAGCAGGCGATCGCATGACGACGAGGGGCAGCCGCTTCACGGCTCGGTGTTCATCGATGAGGTCCTTGACTTGTACGCAAAGGACCGAGACACCTCGGAGTCCGGCTCCGGGGTGCTGCGGCGTACTCTCGGTCCGGACACGGGCCTTCTTGAGGACTGCGCTCCGCATACCGGCCGGCGCATCGCGCGCTCGGACGTCCGTGCCGCGTGCGTGTTGGAGGAAGGCGCCGCCGCGGGCGCTTTCACCGATGATGCGGTCGGGCAATCCTGGTTGTCTGCAGAGACGAGGGCGTCGCTGGCGGCACAGGAGGTCTTCTCGGTCAGTGACATCGAGACGTATCTTCAGTGTCCCTATAGGTGGTACATAGAGCGCGTCATAAGACCTTCCGACCTAGATGAGTCGACTGACGCTTCAACGGCTGGGCGCATCGCGCACGCGGTGCTCGCGCACTTCTATGAGCGGCTGCCGGCTGCTCACGGCGTGCGGCGCCTCACCTCCGAGAACCTGGATACCGCGAGGTCGTTGTACCTGGAGATCGTTGATGAGGTGGGGGCGGCCGTGCGTACCGGCAGCGCACAAGAGAAGGCGATGATGCGACGTGCGGTGGCTGGAACATGGCGCATACTTGCCGCCGATGCTCGGCTCTTCCCTGGATTCGAGCCACGGTACTGTGAATGGTCGTTCGGTATGGACGATGACCCCGAGCGGTTCGAGGGCTTCGCGTTGCGGGGCCGGGTCGATCGCATCGACGTGTGCGGTGACCTGCTCTGTGTGACGGACTACAAGCTCGGGGGACTGTCGCCATCGCACGGAGCGGTGAATCTAGTCGGAGACGGCAGGGTGCAGTTGCCGCTGTACGCGCTGGTAGCCTCCAGGCGGCTCGGCCTGTCGATCGGTGCCGGGCTCTACCGCTCGATCACCCGGGACACGATGCGAGGGTTCGTGGCCGAACGGCTCGCCGACAAGGCCTTTGTCGCCACGGATATCGTGAACGAAGCAGGGCTTGAGTCCATCCTCGAGGAGGCGCAGGCCCTTGCCGCTGGCGCTGTAGCTGGCATGCGGGCTGGTGCGATCGATCCCGAGCCTGCGGATGGGCGCTGCGCCCCGTACTGCGCCGCGCGCGGATTCTGTCCTGGTCGGGGGGCGGCGCATGCCTGAGCTTGATGAACGCCAAAAGTGCGCGGTGAGCGCGGGCCCATCGGACCTGTTCATCGCAGCGGGCGCGGGGTCAGGCAAGACGCGCGTCCTGACAGCCCGCTTCATCGCAGCCATTCTTGGGCAGCCGCCGTTTGAGCCGACGGCTCCCGAAGAACTGCTCACGGTGACCTTCACGGAGAAGGCGGCCGGCGAGCTGGCCGAGCGGATCCGGCGCGGACTGGTGGATGCGGGCCGTCCCGATGCCGCGCGCAGGATCTCGGACTCCTGGATATCGACCATCCATGCGATGTGCGCTCGTATCGTGCGACGGCACGCGCTCGACCTGGGGATCGACCCTCGCTTCGGTGTGCTGGACCAGATACGGTCATCGGTCATGCTGACCGAATCACTCGACGCGGCGATCGGGGATCTCATCGATGAGGATGGCCAGGTGACCGCCCTGGTAGACGAGTTCGGCTTTCTCCAGGTCTCGGCTGCCTTGCGGTCCGCCAGAGCCGACCTGGTCGCCGCCGGTCGCGATGTGAGCGACCTCATGACCATCACCCCCGAGCAGGTCAACCGGATGCTTCGCCGCGCCGCTGATGAGGCGAGTGAGCTGGCGGATGGCTTCGCTGACCTCCGACAGGTCAAGACCACGATGACCAATGCTGCGGAGGCGAAGCGTCTCGCAGTGACTCTCCAGCAGGCTACCGGTGGTGCGCTCGGTGACGTGGAGGGGCTCGACATGCTCGCAAGCATCAACTTCCGTCACCTTCGTTCGGTAGAGGGCCACGAGGAGCTCGTCGATGCCGCCAAAGCGCTGCTTGAGCGCGGTTGTCTGTGTGTGGCGCAGCGAGTGGTCGCTACGCACGAACGAGCCTTCATCCGCGTGCTCGACCGGTTCGCCGTGCGGTACACGGACGAGAAGCGGGCTCGAGGGGTGCTCGACTTCGAAGATCTGCAGGTGTTGACCGCCAAGCTTCTGCATGAGCGTGAGGATATCGCAGAGAAGTACAGGGCCGGCTTCGCGATGATCATGGTGGATGAGTTCCAGGACACCAACGCCCTGCAGATGAGCATCATCGAGCGGCTTGCGGACGGCGACCTGTGCACCGTGGGCGACGAGAACCAGTCGATCTACTCCTTCAGGCATGCCGACGTCGAGGTGTTCCGCCGCCGGGGACGGACTGTTCCCACCCACGTCGAGCTGGACATCAACTACCGCATCGCCGCTCCGCTGCTCGCGTCGATCAATGGTCTGTTCTCAAACGCCACGCTCCTCGGTGAGTCCTACATGTGGCTCCGCAGCCCGGAGCCGCCCCCGCAGCGGCAGGAATGGCCAGGCGCGCTGCCCCGGTTCAACATCACGTTCGTGGACACCACCCTCAGCGACGCCGATCCATTCGAGTCAGAGGCTGGAGCGATCGCGGACCGGGTGGCCGGGTTTGTCCGGCAAGGCGTGGCGCCCGGTGATATCGCCGTCCTGATGGGCGCACTGAGCAGGGGTCGCGGTGCGAGGGTGGCCCGTGAGCTGGAAGCGCGCTCCATCCCGGCCATTTTGGCGGCAGGAGGCGCGTTCTTCGAGTGCCCGGAGGTCCGGGAGGCCCGCGCATTCCTGCATGTCATCGACAATGTCCATGATGACCGCGCGGTGCTGTCGGTCCTTGCGGGCCGCATCGCGGCGCTTGATGCTGACTCACTCTACATCGTTCGCTCCCATGTCGAGCAGCGTGCGCGCGGAGCGCAGTCAGAAGACACCGTCAGTCGTCGTCCCTCGCTGTGGGACGCGCTTCCGGATGCCCTTGCCGAACTCCCGGGCTCCCAGCGTGAGCGTGTCACCCGCGTGATCGAGGTTGTGGAGGCGGCGAGGAAGCGACAGGGGATCCGCCCTCTGAGCGAGACGCTGATCGAGTCGCTCACCAGGCTGGACTTCGACATCACCCTGTGCGGAGAGGGGCAGCCTGGGGTGCGGGCCTGGGCAAACGTCGCGAAGCTCGCCCGTATGGGCGATGAGTACGAGTCCTCGGAACACGGTGGCCTCGGTGGGTTCCTGCGCCATCTCGAGTTGCGCGAGGAGCACGGAACGGGTGAGCCCGAGGCGCTCCTCGACGAGGGGGACGGCGCGGTTCGGATCATGAGCATCCACGCCGCGAAGGGACTCGAGTTCCCGGTCGTGGTCGTAGGGTCGCTCACCGCTGACAGCGGCGCCGGTCCGATCGATGTCGCCCGGGTCGGCGGTGGGATCTTGCTGGGCATGTCGCTGCCTGCGCCTGGTGGATCACGCAAGACCCTTGGGGCGCACGAGGTCCAGGAGGCGCGAAAAGCGGTGCGTGAGGCTGAGCGGCGCCGGCTGTTCTACGTTGCCTGTACGCGAGCACGCGAGGGGCTTTCCGTGGTGGGCCGCACGCGGTCCGACCGTGCGGCAGACGGTTCGCTGACCGGTATCCTGCGTTCGATCGCGGGGATGGCCGAGCCCGGGACGCTCCGGGATGTGGTCGTGCAGGTGGGGGAGGGGACCATCGCTGTCTCGTGCGTGGGCGCCATAGACGAGCCTGAGAGCGACGAAGCGCTCCAGAGCGAGGACTCACCGCCGAGGAGGGCCGGCGAAGGCGGGGTCCCGGCACATCTCGTCGTGCGACCGGAGGCCGTCTGCTGCGTGACGACCGCCCCTCACGGCGTGGGTGAGCCCCAGCGCGTGCCGCCAGTCTCGTATACGGCGCTCGCCGCGTACGAACGATGCGGGTACCACTACTACCTCACGCGGGTCGCGCGCTTGCCCGCGCCAATGCGCAGCACCACCACCGCCGCGCTTGACTTCGGAAGCGCACTGCATCTTGTGCTGCAGCGGGTCACTGAGCCCGACGCCCTGGACCCGGTGCTTCCCGAGGTGATGCTGGCTACGGGTGTCGATCCCGCGCGAAGGCAGGCGCTCGAGGCGGCAGCAGGCGCGTTTCTGAGCTCACCGCTCGCACGCCGGCTCCGGAGCGCCGGGCGAGTGGTGCATGAGGCCCCGTTCCTGGTGCCGCTCGCCGGGACCGTGCTATCCGGCGCGATGGATGTCATAGCCTGGGAGGGGGCCGATGCGCTGATCATCGACTACAAGACGGGGGCCGGTGCGCTCGACGAGGGCGAAGCACGCGAGCGCTATAGGCTCCAGGCGGAGTGCTATGGGTTGGCCGCTCTGCACGGCGGAGCGCGCCACGCCGAAGTCGTCTTCGCGGAGCTCGAGCGAGAGCGGAGCATCGGATTCGAGTACGACGCTTCGGAGACAGCGGACCTCGCGGAGCGCATCGCCGTACCGATCCACGCGATAGGGCGTGGCGAGTTCGCGCCACGCGACGCCTATGTGCGCGGGCTGTGCGATGCGTGTCCCGGGTTCGGGGGCCTGTGTCCGGTCAGGCGTCCGAAGGTCGATGCTTCTGCGTGAGCTGACCGCACGCGGCGTCGATGTCAGCGCCGCGCTCGCTGCGGATCGACGTCTCAACGCCCGCTGAGCGAAGAGCCGCGGCCACCTCAAGCACGCGGCGATGACTCGGCCTGCTCGCTCCTGTCCCCGTGACAGGGTTCACCGGTATCAGGTTCACGTGCGACATCCAGCCGCGCGCGAATGCGGCGAGCGCGGCCACCTCAGCAGGCGTGTCGTTCGTGCCCTCGATGACCGCGTACTCCAGCGTCGGTCGACGTCCGGTGAAGTCGGTGTAGTCGATGAGCACCTTGCGCAACCGGGTAAGCGGCCACCGCCGTACTCTGGGCATGATCCGGTCGCGCGTGGCCTGCACGGCCGAATGCAGTGACACGGCCAGCGTGAACTGCTCCGGCTCGCGTGCGAACCGCTCGATCCCCGGTATCACACCGCATGTCGATACGGTAAGGTGCCGGGCGCCGACCCCCTGACCCGCAGGGTTGTTCATGAGCCTCAGGCCCGCGAGCGTTGCGTCGTAGTTGTTGAACGGCTCGCCTTGTCCCATCGCCACAGCGTTCGACACCCGCTCGCCGAAGTCCCGGCCTACCAGGGCCACTTGCCATACCATCTCGCCGGGATGGAGGTTGCGCGCGAAGCCGCCCCTGCCTGTGGCGCAGAACGTGCATCCCATTGCGCAGCCGGCCTGCGTGCTGAAGCACACGGTGAGCCGGTCTTCAGCGGGTATCCCCACGCTCTCGACCGTCGCCCCATCGGCAAGGCGCCACAGGTACTTGCGGGTCCCGTCGGCCGAGCGCTGCACGTCAACGGCCTCCGGCAGCTGCAGCGTCCACTCCGCGGCAAGTGCGGAGCGGAATCCGGCGGGCAGGTCGGTCATGTCCTCGAACGAGGGCACGACCCGGCCATACAGCCACGACAGCAGTTGCTTCGCGCGGTAGGAGGGCTGCCCGAGCGCACTGACACATGAGGCGAGATCCATGGGTCCCAGCGACGCGATGTCGGCGCGCTGAGGCTCAGTCACCACTCTCCAGCGCCTTCCTGAACGCGTCTCGGTGCGAGCGCTCGTAGCCGCCGAGTGCGCGGAAGTACTGCGCTATCTGAGCGTACCCTTCTTCCTCGGCCACATCAGCGAACGAAGGGTACATATCCGAGGTCTCGTGCTCTTCGCCTGCGATCGCAGTCTCGAGGTTCGCGTCGGTTGAGCCGAAGCCCGCCATGTACGCCAGATGGCCGAGCGCGTGGGCGGCCTCCTCGGTCAGTGCCCGGTCGAAAGCCTTCCGGGCGGAGTCGCGACCCTCTAGTTCGGCGATGCGCGAGTAGAGCGAGTAGCGCTGGTGTGCTTGCGCTTCACCGGCGAACGCCGCCGCAAGGTTCTCGAGCGTCCTCGAGCCCGCAAGGTCGCCGGGGCCGTCGTACGCCACGAAGAACGACTGCGGCGCACCGCACACAGGACAGCGCTGAGGAGCCGGACCCACGTGCAGATACCCACACCCTTTGCACCGGTACATCTCCATAGCCGACTCCTCTCCAACGGTGGACACGCGACGATGGTTACCATCATAGCGGCAGCACCTGCGGGGATCCTGCCTTTCATCATGTCCTTGCAGCCGTTCAGCGGTTCAGTCACCGCTGGTCGGCTCTCTGCGCTACGTTTATCAGGAGCGGGCGACCATTCAGGCGCACCGATGGTGACGTGAAGGGGGCGCATGATGAGACTCAGGACCATTGTGATGCTCACCATATGCGTGGCGATGCTGGTGGTGCCTTCTACGGCATCAGCACTTCCGTCGATGCCAAGCTCGCTGTTCCAGACGTCAGCCGGATGCGGATGCCATACGGCGTTCGTTGATCAGTGGAGCGTGTCGATGCACGCCAAAGCGCTGACCGACCCGATCTACCTGTACGAGTTGAAGCTCGGTGAGGAGGCGACCGGAGGAGCGCTCGGCCCCTTCTGCAACGCGTGTCACTCGCCGATCGGCGTCATGTCGGGCGAACTCACCAGCCTGGATCATTCAAAGGTCTCTCCCGGTGGCATGGAGGGCGTGACCTGCGACTTCTGTCACCAGGTGAGCGGCACCGCGGGTGACGTCATCGGCAACACCTCCACCGCGGTCACCGGCGACGGCGTGAAGCTCGGCCCCATCGCGGACCCGCAGCCGGGTCCCGCCCATGAAGCCACATACTCAGAGTTCCACAGAAGCGCCGAGTTCTGCGGCAACTGCCACAACGTGAACCACCCCGGCAACAACATGCCGCTTGAGGCGACCTACACTGAGTGGAAGAACGGACCTTATGCCGCCGAAGGCGTTGTGTGCCAGGACTGCCACATGACCCCCGGCCCCGGCGTCATCAAGCCTCGTGAAGGCACGGCCGCCGCCGGTGGCCCGGTGCGCGAGCACGTGCCGATGATGACGTTCGCCGGCGCAAACGTCGGTCTCGGCGATGCGGCGCGTGCTGAGGAGCGGCTGCGGTCGGCCGCTACACTCGACCTCCGGGTGCCCGACATCGCCGAGGGCGGCGACGTCACGATCCAGACCACGATCACCAACTCAGGCGCAGGACATTATCTCCCCACGGGTCTTACGGACATGCGCCAGATGTGGCTCGAGGTCACGGCCACCGATGCCGACGGCACCGAGATCCTGAAGGAGCGCCGCGACTTCGGCACCGTGCTCAAGGACGCGGCGGGTACCTACCCCGTCTACCTGTGGGATGCCGTGGGCGTCCAGAGCGACGACCGCATCCCGCCGCGTGAGTCCACCTCCAACGAGTACAGCTTCCCGATGGCCGAGGGGGCGGTCACGGTCAGGGCCGCTCTCTACTACCGTACGTGCTCCGAGGAGGTCGCCAAGAAGGCCGGCGTTGAGATCCCAACCACCACCATGGCCGAGGTGACGAAGACGGTGTACTCATCGCCTGATGAGGTCGGCATGACCGACAAGGAGTTCCGGGCCTCGCAGGACGGCACCGGCGGGCTGCTCGGCCTGGCGATCACCATCGTCATCTTCGGGTTCATGGCCATCGCGATCGTGCTGATGAGGGTCATGATGAAGAAGGAGGCGTGAGGATCACCGCTTCCGGATACCGTGTTCGCGCACCGACGAGAGGAGCGGCCATGCATGATGTCCCTGGCTACAGGCGCCTGGTGATCGCCCTTGCGGTTGTCGTCATGTCAGCTGTACCGGCAGCCGCGAGCGCTTTGCCATCGATGCCGAGCTCGAACTTCCCTCCGGGGACCGCATGCGGTTGTCACTCCGATCTCACCACGCAGTGGCAGCCATCGATGCACGCCCAGTCCCTCACTGACCCGATCTACCTCACCAAGCTCGCCGAAGCCGATGAGGCCACTGGCGGTACGGTCACCCCGTTCTGCCTCTCGTGCCACACTCCGATCGGCGTCATGGCCGGCGAGGTGACGGGCCTCGATCACAGCGGTGCGTCCGAGGTCGCGGCCGAGGGTGTGACCTGCGCGTTCTGTCACCATGTGACCGGCACGAACGACCCGATCGGTAACGCCTCGCAGATGGTGAGCGAGGAGGACATCCGCGTCGCACAACTCAAAGACCCGCAGGCTCCACACGCGGCGGCGTACTCGCAGTTCCATGAGACGGCCGAGTTCTGTGGCTCCTGCCATAACGTCAACCATCCCTCCAACGGCGTGCATCTCGAGGCCACCTACACAGAGTGGAAGGAGGGTCCGTACGCCGCCGAGGGGATCGTCTGCCAGGACTGCCACATGACCCCCGGTCCCGGCGTGACCAAGCCCAATCCGGGCAAGGCCGCGTCCACGGGCCCTGATCGCGAGCACATCTACACGATGACGTTCGCCGGCGGCAACGTCGCTCTTGGCGATGCGGCGAAGGCCGAGGAGCGCCTCAAGGCCGCCGCCGAGCTTGCGCTCGAACTGCCCGAGATCGTCGAGAGCGGCGACGTTGCTATCCAGACCACCATCACGAACGTGGGGGCCGGTCACTATCTGCCCACCGGTCTCACCGAAGTGCGCCAGATGTGGCTCGAGGTCACCGCCACCGATGAGGGCGGGAAGCAGCTGCTGAATGAGCGTCGCGACTTCGGCACCGTCATGAAGGACGAGGCCGGCGACTTCCCCGCCGAGATGTGGGACGCGGCAGCGATCCACACCGATGACCGCATCCCACCACGCGAGTCCACCTCCAACGAATACAGCTTCCCGATGGCGCAGGGCGCCGTGACCGTGAAGGCCGCCCTGTACTATCGCTCCTGCCCCGAGGAGCTTGCCGCAAAGGCGAAGGTCGATGTACCCACGACCACGATGGCCGAGGTGACCAAGGTCGTGTATCCGTCGGCGGAAGCCATGGAGGCGGCCACAGCCGAGGAGGATCAGTCCGCGGAAACGCCCGGGGAGTCCGGCTCCGGACTCGACCCGATCGTGGTGCTGGCCATCGCCGCTGGTGTGATCGCCGTCGCGGCCGTGGCGTTTGCGGTGATCAAGCGCCGCTCGGCGAAGTAGTCCGGCACACCGCAGACAGCGCAAGGGCGCCCCACGGGGCGCCCTTGCGTGCGGATGCCGCCCGCGCTACTGCGTGGTGAGCGAGTCGGGCTTCACGCCGATGGTCATCGTGAGCTCCATCTCGCGCTCGTCGCGCCAGAGTCTCAGCGTGACCTCATCACCCACGGATCGCCGGCGTACCGCGAGGACCAGGTCGTCCATCGTGCGGATCTTGTCGCCATCCACCGCAACGATGACGTCGCCCGGCCTCACGCCCGCCTTCTCCGCCTCGCTGCCCTCCGTGAGCTCCACGATAAGCGCACCCTCATCCACGGACAGGCCCTCTTCGGATGCCAGTGCCGGCGTCACGCTCTGGCCCACCACACCGAGGAACGGGGTGTCGACACGACCCTTGTCGATCAACTCGTCGGCGGCGGCGGTGGCGCGATCCACGGGGATGGCCAGGCCGACACCATCGGAGACCCCGGTGTCGCTGTAGATGGCCGAGGGGATGCCGATCAGGCGCCCTGCCCGATCCACCAGCGCACCACCGGAGTTGCCCGGATTGATCGCCGCGTCGGTCTGGATCGAATCGATATACGGATACTGTCCGTCGCTACCGCCAAAGCCCGTCAGCGGCCGGTGCAGTGCCGAGATGACACCCGAGGTGACCGAGTGCTCGAGCCCGAAGGGCGAGCCGATGGCCACAGCGAGCTGACCCACCACGAGGTCATCGATGTCGCTGGTCTCGATCGTTGGGATGCTGGCGTCGACACGCACCACGGCGATGTCGCTCTCACCGTCACCACCCACGAGCGTGGCTTCGTAGCGCTCTCCGGTGGAGTCGGTGACCATGATCTCGGTGGCACCTTCCACGACATGGTTGTTGGTGATGATGTACGTCCCGCCATCAGGCGACTCCCGGTACGCCACGCCTGAGCCCTCTCCCTGCATCGGTACATCAGGGTGATCAGAGGGGAGGTCCGAGTCCGATGCCTGTCCGGCAGAAACATCGATGTTCACGACCGATGGCAGCGCCACGGCCGCCGCCACGGCAACGACCTCCTCGGTGCTATCGCCAAGCACCTCGATCGAGCGGTCTGACGACACCGGCGTGTCCGGAGCGAAGCGGTATGCGGCGTAGCCTCCCACCAGTCCCGCGGCCGCGCCCGCGAACAGCGAGAAGACGACCGCGATCGCCACCACTCCGGCGTGGCCGGCCTTGCTCGGGCCAGCCGGGGCCGGTTGGCTCACGGGCGGAGCGACCGGTGGTGCAGCAGGGGGGACGTCCGGCGCTGGGATTTCTCCCGGTGTGTGAACAGGTTCATCGTGCATGGGTCTGGTCCTTTCTCACGCGCGCACGGTCCGCGATATCCACATAGTACGCCGCTCGAAGCGACTTCCAGGCCACGTGCAGGGGAATCCACCAAAGCTCCATACTGCCTGCAAGCCCTACACACGTTGTCCACGCGGGCCGCGCTCGACTAGACTGGCTGAGGAGATCATCGAGGGAAGCGGATCACGTGCAGGAAGAGCCCGACAACGTCATACCCGAAGACGAGCCAGCGGTAGAACAAGCTCCGGCGATCAGTGCCGACGCAGGCGTGGGTGCCGAGCCGGCCGTCGACCCCGCCGGGGCGCCTGTTCTTGCGGAGGCGCCTGTTCCCGCAGAGGTGCCGGCGCCAGCGCCCGACGCCACCCTTGCCGACGCCACGCTGGCCGAGGCTGTGGGCGGAGGGGTCTCCTGGGTCCCGTTCGCGGTGTACCTGGGGGCATGGGTCGCGCTGTCCGCGTTGTCGGCGTACCTCCTGCAGGGTGCAACCGCTGATCAGCCGGCCCGCTGGCTGCCCGAGTACGCCGCCCTCCTGTGGGCCGGAGTCGGCCTCGCGGCGACCGGCCCGGTGCTCTCGCTTGCCGTGTGGCTGGCCGCTCGCGCCGGGCGCCCTCGCGGCCACAGACGTGGCCTGTTCGCCTCGGCGATGACCCGGGGTGCGCTGGCAGCGCTCTTCGGCGTGATCATCTGGGTCGCCACGCTGTACATCCTCGAGATCATGACCATGAACGGAGCCCTGTGATGGGATCAACCGCATTGCGGATCGCCGTGCTCATGGGTGGTCGCTCGGCCGAACGTGAGGTGTCGCTGCATACCGGCGAACAAGTCTGCGGTGCGCTTTCCTCACGGGGGCACCAGGTCGTCGCGGTCGACACGGGCGAGCACGGTTTCATCGACGTCCTGCGCGCGGGCGGGTTCGACGTGGCGTTCATCTGCCTGCACGGCCGACTCGGCGAAGACGGGACCATCCAGGGTCTGCTCGAGCTGCTCGATCTGCCGTATGTGGGCTCAGGCGTTCTTGCAAGTGCCCTGGCGATGGACAAGGTGATGTCGAAGCAGTGCTTCGTTGCGGCGGGCATCCCCACTCCCGCATGGACTGTCGTTCACCGGGGTCAGCGATACTCGGCCAAAGAGATAGCGGACACGCTTGGCGAGAAGGTCGTGGTCAAGCCGGCTAGCGAGGGCTCGTCGGTCGGCATGTCCATCGTGCACGAGCGTGCCGAGCTCGAGCCTGCCATCGAGCGTGCGTTCGAGCACGATCGCGTGGTGCTCGTGGAGGCGTTCGTTGCGGGCACGGAAGTCACCGTGGGCGTGCTGGGCAACGAGGAGCTCATGGCTCTGCCAACGCTCGAGGTCGTTCCGGAGCATGAGTTCTACGATTACGAATCCAAGTACATCCCGGGGATGAGCCGCCATATCATCCCCGCCAGAGTGCCTGAGCCGGTGCGGGCAGAGTGCCAGCGGATCGCCCTGGCCGCGCACCGTGCGCTCGGCTGCAGGGGCATGTCGCGTTCCGACACGATCGTGACTGGCGACGGGACGGTATACCTGCTCGAAGCCAACACCATACCGGGCATGACGAAGACGAGCCTCCTGCCCGACGCCGCCCGTGAGGCCGGCATCGAGTTCTCCGAGCTCTGCGATCGGCTGGTCGCGCTCGCGCTGGAGCGTTAGCCGGGCGTTGAATCCGATGCCGTGAGTGGCAGCTCGATGACGAACTGCGTGCCCCGTGGTGTTGCCTCTACGTAAGCTGTGCCGCCATGCGCCTCGGAAACGACGCGCACGATGTACAGCCCCAGGCCCATGCCCGGCGTGTCCTTCGAACCCCGCATCCCGCGCTCGAAGAGCGACTCGCGCTGATCGGCGGGAATCCCCGGCCCGTCGTCCTCCACCGTGACTGCCGCGTGGCCGTCACGCGACGATACGCCCACGCGGATCTCCCCTTCGGCAGGCCCGTGTTTGATCGCGTTACCCACGAGGTTGGTGATCGCCTGCTCCAGCCTGTCTCGATCGCCGAGCACGGTCACAGGTTCCGCGGCATGTACGACGATCGTCTGGAGCGCCCCGATCTGCAGTGAGCTCGCCACCGTGCGCGCCAGCTCCCCGAGGTCGACGGGACGCATGACCTGGGGCGCCAGGACCCGCTCGGCGCGTGTCGCATCGAGCAGGTCGTTCAGGAGACCTTCGAGGCGCTCGGTCGCGCGGCGTGCCGCGGCGACGGCCTTCTCGCGCTGTTCGTCAGCGATCGGCTTTTCGAGGATGTCGAGGTACCCGCGAACGACCGTGAGCGGACTCCGGAGGTCGTGGGACGCAAGTGACATCACTTCCTCGCGCAGTGCCTCAAGGCGGCGCTCCTCGGTGACGTTCCGCGCCGAGATGACGTAGTCGCGCTCTTCCGGATCGATGAAGGCGACGCTCATCTCCATCCAGCGCTCAGGCTGATCGTCCACCAGGCAGCGGACCACGCGCGCCCGGCCGTCGCTTTCGTGCGCGATCTCGAGGAAGTCCACCGAGTCGCCCGCTTCATTGAAGAAGCGGACTCCGGCGAACAGACCGTCCGGGTCAGCACGCAGCAGATCTCCCAGATGCAGACCGAAGAAGTGCGCCGCGGCGGGGTTGGCGATCTCGACCACACCCTCACGCACGAGGATCTTGAGCTCGGGCGACTCCTCTACCACCGTCCGGAACGCTCGTTCGGCCGCCAGCGCCTGTTCGTTGGCCTCGAGCAGCTCTGCCTGGTTCACTCTGAGCTGCTTCATCAGGTCTGTGATCACCTCGCCCAGCTCGGCGAAGTCTCCCGGGATGCCCTGCTCGACGATGACCGTCTCATCGGTCCTCAGGCCATGGAGGGCGAGGTATCCCTGCTCCTGCAGGTATGTGACGAACCGGTGGATGGGTGCGGTGATGCTCCTGCCAAGAGCCATGCCGAGCAAGAATGCGAGCCCGACGGTCACGGTTCCCAACGCCACAGGGACGATGACCACCAGCCACAGTCGACCGCGCGCGAGTCCGGGGTCCGGTTGTTCGAGCCGCACCGTTGCGGCCGGCCGTCCATCGATGCCGCTGAGGGTCGCCCGGATGACGAACAAGCTGTCGCGGGCATCGGCGATCGCCGCGGAGTAGCCCTCAGGGAATGCGATCGGTGACCAGTCCTCGTCGGTGTCGGATGCCCCGTCGGGGCCGATGAGCGTGGTGGTCAGGTCCGATGAGAGTATCTTCCCGGTCTGCAGCGGCTCCGCCACCACGATGGTCGCGGCGGGGGTGGCATCGCCCACGGGCGAGAGCGCGATCGCCGCCGGCCCCGAAGGAAGCGCGATCAGGCCGTGGCGCGCCGTTGCGCCCGATACAGCGAGCGAGGCCATGACCGCGGCATCCGCGGCGTCCCCGTGAGAGAGGGAGATCGTGCCGTCCTCGGCCACCCACACCGCCCTGCGTTCGTCGGGCTGCTGAGAGAGCCACTCACGGAACGCGGGCGATGGGTCGGGGGAGCCGGTCGGCACCGTGCTGACACGCGCGCTCTCCGAAGCCGCGAGTCGTGCCGCTATCGTCTCGAGCGCGCTCGCCTCAAGGTCGAGACGAGCCCGGAGCGACTCCAGCCGGCTCTTCGCCTCGACGGTGGCCAGCGTGCGCGCGTAGTCGGTCACACCCAGGCCCACGATCACCGCCACCACGGTGAACACCACCGCCGCGGACAGTGCCATGACGACCTGCATGCGCATCGAGATCGTCGTCATGCATTCGGAGGTGGTGCGATGTGCCTGCCGTGGCCGGTCAGCCATGCTCGCCTCCCCTGAGGATGTGCCCGGTCTGCCAACGCGGGACACCATCAGGATACGACAACCTCACAGGCTGGTGGCCAGATCGGTTGACAGCGGCAGTCGCGCTGATTAGTATCCGGTTTCAGGTATACTTAGCAGGTACTAACTACAACACGATACCGGTGGTGAGGAAATGTCTGGACACACGCATCAGGGTCAGCTCCGCGGACAGGGCCGTGGGCACCGCCACGGGCACGGCCCAGGGGCGGCCGCACGCCGCGGCGGGTGGTTCGCCAGGGGTCGCGACGCGGGGGCAAGCGGCACGCTGCTCGCCCTGCAGCCCGGTGAGCAGTGCGTGATCGGCGCGATAGCCGACGACTGCGCGCGCGCACAGGCGCTCCGGTTCGGGATCGGGAATGGAGCCCTGGTGAGCTGCGTGACCAAGCTCCCCGGCGGCCCCGTGGTGCTGCGCGCCGGCCGTCAGGAGATCGCGGTCGGGCGTGGGCTCGCGTGCCGTATCGAGGTGAGCGCCCCCGGGGTCCGCGCGGCAGGTCAGGCGTGAGCGGCCGTACGTGCCACAGCGGAGCTCCGGCGTCCGTGATTGCGGGCGACCGGCCCTCACTCGTGCTCGCCGGTAATCCGAACGTGGGGAAGTCGGTCGTGTTCGGCCTTCTCACCGGCACGTACGTCGAGGTCAGCAACTTCCCCGGTACGACCGTTGAGATCACGCGTGGCCGCCACGGCGGCTACGACGTGCTCGACACCCCCGGCGTGTACGGTGTGGGCTCGTTCAACGAGGAGGAAGCGGTCGCCCGCGATGTCATCCTGACCGCGGACGTCATCGTGAACGTGGTGGACGCCGTGCACCTGCAGCGGGACCTCTTCCTCACGCTCCAACTCGCGGACCTCGGGCTGCCGATGATCGTCGCGCTCAACATGGTGGACGAAGCGCGCTCGCAGGGCGTGGGCGTCGATCGGGACCTGCTCGAGGACCTCCTTGGTGTGCCGGTGGTCGAGATGGTGGCGGTCGATGGCTCGGGGCTCGACGCCCTCCTTGAGCGGCTTGATGAGGCGCGGACGGGCCATGCGGACATCCTGATCGAGGACGAGTCGCTCGAGGCAGCGCTTCCCGGTGGATGCCGGGCGGACGCGCTGCTCGTGCTCGAGGGCGATGCCACGATCGCCGAGCGGCACAGGGTGGCCCCTGGGTCGCGGCGCGACGAGATCTACGCTCGCCGTCGCGCGCGTGTGGACGACGTCGTGGGTCACGTGGTCACCGACACCGATGAAGGCCTCTCTCTGGGGGCCCGCATATCACGCATCATGCTCGAGCCGCTGACGGGCTTCCCACTGCTGGCCGCGCTGCTCGCCGTCACGTACGTGGTGCTGGGCCAGTGGATCGCCGGTGGCGTTGTGGGTGTCACCGAAGAGACGATCATGCTCGGGTACTGGGAGCCGTTCGTGCGCGACCTGGTTG
Source organism: Actinomycetes bacterium (assembly GCA_022839745.1). Taxonomy (GTDB): domain Bacteria; phylum Actinomycetota; class Coriobacteriia; order Anaerosomatales; family Anaerosomataceae; genus Anaerosoma. The sequence continues at coordinate 60,487 of JALHJB010000010.1, read as the reverse complement.
GCGGAGTGCTCCAACAAGGCTCGGCGTTGTACACGTTCCTGGCAGGCGAGTTCGGCGTGCTGACGATGACCCCGACGTACCTGCTCGGCGTGATCCTTCCGCTCGTGGTGGGCTTCTACCTGCTGATGGCCCTGCTCGAGGACTCCGGCTATCTCCCGCGCATCGCCGCGCTCGCGGACCGTGGGCTCACGGCCCTCGGCCTCAACGGGCGCGCGATCATACCGCTCATACTGGGCCTGGGATGCGTGACGATGGGGACGCTCACCACGCGCATCCTCGGCTCGAAGCGCGAGCGGTTCATCGCCACGGCGCTCATGGCGGTCGCGGTGCCGTGCTCGGCGCAGATCGCGGTCATCGCTGCGCTCATGGCCCGTGTTGGCGGCGGGTACGCGGCGGCGTACTTCGGGCTGCTGATCGCCATCTTCGTGGCGCTCGGCACGGTGCTCAACCGGGTGGTGCCCGGTGAGTCGACGAGCCTGTTGATCGATCTGCCCCCGCTGCGGGTGCCTCGGCTGAAGAACGTCGTCCGCAAGACCACCACCAAAGCCCGGGGCTTCATGCGTGAGGTGGCGTTGTTCTTCCTGGCGGGCACGGCGCTGATATCCCTGCTCGACATCACGGGAGCGCTCGCCTGGATCCAGCGCGTGGCCGCCCCGCTCACGGTGTCGTGGCTGCACCTGCCGGCCGAGGCGGCAACCGCGTTCGTGATGGGCTTCGTGCGACGTGACTTCGGCGCCGCCGGGTTCTTCACGATGGATCTCAGTGCGCCGCAGCTGCTCGTGGCGATGGTGACCATCACGCTGTTCGTGCCGTGTGCCGCGAGCATGATGGTGGTGCTCAAGGAGCGCGGCTGGAAGTATCTCCTCGGCCTGTTCGCTGGCTCCGTTGGCCTGGCCTTCCTGGTGGGCGGCCTGCTCACGCGTGCGCTAGAGGTGCTGTCGTGAGCGCGTCAACGGCCCAGACGCCGCCGACCCCGTGTCCCCGGTGTGGATACACGGCCGTGGGCGTGCGCTGCCCGAGATGTGACGCCGTGAAGGTGCTTTCTTGTACCGGCGCGTGCATCACATGCACGCTGAGCGCAGCGTGCTCGGTAAAGGAATGATGCCAGCTGCTCAGGGAGCGGTATCGGCCGGCTTCTGGCACACAACGTGCACGATTGTGCGCAGCCGCCCCAGGGCGTATGCTGACCGAACGCTCACACGCCACTCTGGCACGCATGTGGAAGGACGATGATGGAAGAGACCACCCCGACCGCACCTTCGACCAACAAGACGGTCACGATCGTACTTGTCGCGATCATCCTGCTGCTTGCGGCTGTTATCGCGTACTTCCTGCTCAGCGGGAACAACGGTACGACGGCCGACCAGCCTGCCTCGACGGGCACCGCCAGCACCGACACCGGCAACGCGACTCCTCCCGCCGGGATGCCGGGAGCAACGGAGGCCGCACCGTTCGACCCCGCCACCGCCACCAAGGTGGCCGAGGGCACAACGCCCGAGGAGCACGTCACCATGTACTTCGACGCTGTTCTCGCGGGCGACTACGCCACGGCGTACGCGGCGCTCCCCACGAGCAAGCAGCAGAGCTACGGCACCGCTGAGGCGTTCGGCGAGCAGCTCAAGGCATACGGCATGACCGAGTACACGATCGACTCGGCCGTCGAGGCGGGCGAGGAGTTCCAGGTCACAGCCACCGCCGTCATGCCCGGCGGATCGTTCCAGTATCTGTGGACGTTCGTGAAGGACGGCGAGGGCTGGCTCGTGAAAGCGCGCGATCTGCCCGGAATGGGCAGCTAGCGGTCCTGTGACAGAAGCGCACCGATCAACGGCGCCCCCGCGGGGGCGCCGTTGTGCGTTCCTGGCAGACGTGTGACGCACTCCTGGCCGAGGCCCCGTGCTCGCGGCGGGCAGGTCGCGCCGGGGTCACAGCGGCGTGCTACGCTTCCGGTCATGGCACGAGAACCGCTCACTCCGTTCCTCCAGCCGGGTACCGATCCCGATGTCGTTGCGGCATACGCGACGCTTGCCGAGCGCGCCTCCGAGTCGGTCTTCGGCTTTGAGGAGGAGATCGCGTTCCTCGACCTCGAGACCACGGGCTTCGATCCTGGCTGCGATGAGATCATCGAGGCTGCGGTGGTGGTCGCCCGCGGTCCGGAGATCATCGAGCAGTGGTCCTCGCTTGTGCGGCCGATGCGCCCGATCCCGTTCGAGACCACGCAGCTGACCGGCATCGACGATGCCCTGGTCGCCGATGCGCCACCGATCGCACGCGTCGGCGCCGACCTGGCCCGTGCGGTCGGGGGTCGCACGATCGTGGCGCACAACGCCGCGTTCGATCGCACATTCCTCGAGCACAGCGCGTCGGGCGCCGCACGGCTCGCAAGCCCCTGGATCGATTCGCTTGAGGTCGTGAGGATCGCCCTGCCGCGTCTCAGGTCACATCGGCTTCCTGACCTCGCCCGGGCGTTCGGCATCGATGCGGGCCAGGGTCACCGCGCCGCTGACGATGCCGCCACGCTGTTCAGCGTGTGGCGGATCGCGCTCACTGCGCTCGGCGACCTGCCGCCCGCGGTTCTCCACGAGCTTGCGCGCCTTGGCATGTCGGTTCCGGGATGGGGGGCCGCGCGGCTGTTCTCCCACATGGCCGCGGGCGTGCGGGCGCCGGCCTTCGACCTCCGCCGTGTGCGGACCGACCGGCAGCGCGCCGAACGCATGGAGCCGCTTGCGGACGCGTGCGACATCGCGATCACCCGTCCCGAGGCCGCCGACGTCCTCGCCGAGTTCGAGCCGGGCGGTCTCGTGGAGCGCATGTACGAGAGCTACGAGTCGCGTGACGAGCAGGTGGCTATGGCCGAGGCGGTGCTCGAGGCGTTCAGCTCGAGCCGATCGGCTGCCATCGAGGCGGGGACCGGCGTGGGAAAGTCGGTCGCATACCTCGTGCCGGCGATCCGGTTCGCGCTGGCCAACGGCATCGCCGTGGGAGTGGCCACCAAGACCAACACGCTCATGGACCAACTCATGCACCGCGAGCTCCCGCGCCTCGATGAGGCGCTCGGTGGCGGCGTGCGGTTCACGGCGCTCAAGGGCTACGAGCACTATCTCTGTCTGCGGAAGGTGCAGCGGCTGCTGGATGCTCCGCCCGACCAGGAGACCACTGCGGCCCTCGGCATGCTCGTGAGCTGGATCGCGCAGACCACGTGGGGGGACCGCGATGGCATCAATCTGCACTGGCCGGCGCGGCTGCGACAGGAGGTGCAAGCATCCTTCGCCGACTGCACCAAGAAGCGCTGCCGCTACTATCCCAACCAGTGTTATCTCCACGGGGCCAGGAGGCGGGCGGCCTCGGCACACATCGTGGTGACCAACCACGCGCTGTTGTTCCGCGACCTCATGGCCGACGGAGGCATCCTGCCGCCGATCAGGCACTGGGTGGTCGACGAGGCGCATGCCGCTGAGGCGGAAGCGCGCGATCAGCTGTCGGTGGGCACGGGCCACGTGGAGCTGCGGGCGCTCCTCGGCGGACTCCACACCAAGGGGCGCGGCGGTCTGCTCGACGCGGTACGTGTGAAGGTGGCGCTCGGCGGCGTGGAGGACCGGCTGGCTGTGACAGCAACCATCGATGAGATGCGCGACGCGGTGGCCGAGGCATCTGTGGTGGCCGACTCGTTCTTCGACTTCATCAAGGACCTTGGGATCGAACGCGGTGGGTCGTATGAGACGGCCGAGCTGCGGCTCACTGCACCGCTGCGGGAGAGCGGCACGTGGAGCACCGCCGCAGGGGTTGGCCGATCGCTCGCGCGCAAGCTGGAGCGGGTGGTCGAACTCGGCAAGTCGGTGATCACCGCGCTGGAGTCGGGCACCGATGATCTGGCCGAGCACCGCGCCGACTTGAGCGGACGGCTTTCGGGCGTGGCGGGTCAGCTTGAGGGGCTGGTCACGGTGCTGGATGGCACCGATGACAGCTACGTGTATGCGGCCACGGTCGACCGCCGCAGGCAGAACACGTCGGAACGGCTCGACGCGCTGCTGCTCGACGTGGGCTCCGCGCTCGCCGAGCACTTCTACCCGCGTTTGTACTCGGTGGTCTATACCTCGGCGACCATCGCGGCAGGCACCGACTTCTCGCACTTCGAGCGGGCCGTCGGGCTCGACCGCCTCGAAGGCGGGGGCTTCCGCACGCTTCGCCTCGACAGCAGCTACGATTTCGAACGGCAGATGGCGGTCTTCGTGCCCACGGGTCTCCCCGACCCGTGCCGGTCGACAGACCGCGGGTACGCCGCATACCTGGAAGCGCTGGCGGCGGTCCTCGGCGATGTGCATCGTGCGATGGGCGGTTCCGTGCTCACGCTCTTCACCAATCGGCGCGACATGGAGGAGCTGCACCACCGGATCGCGGCGCCCCTGGCACGCGATGGCCTGCGCTTGCTCATCCAGGAGCGCGGCATCTCGCGCAAGCGTGTAGCCGAGGAGTTCATCGCTGACGAGAGCGTGTCGCTCTTTGCGACGAAGTCGTTCTGGGAGGGTTTCGACGCCAAAGGCGACACACTGCGCTGCGTGGTGGTGCCTCGTCTACCATTCGGCGCGATCAACGACCCGGTGCTTGAGGAGCGCAAGGAGCGCGACAGCGGGTGGTGGGAGCACTACTACCTGCCGGAGGCGATCCTCGAGCTCAAGCAGGCGGCCGGGCGTTTGATACGCTCCTCGACCGACCAAGGGTGTCTGGTGCTCGCCGACGCGCGCCTCAGCGGGTCCAAGCCGTATGCGCGGCGGTTCCTCGATGCACTGCCCGTCCGCGACGTGGAGCGGTTGCCGGCGACGGAGCTTGGCCGCGTCGTGCGTGAGCGGTTCGGCAGGGGAGTCTCCTAGGGAGACGGTGTCCGCGCGCGGCTACTGGATCGGCTTCAGGGCATCGATCGCGGCCTGACGCACCGCTGCGCGTAGCTCGGGGGGTGCGATGACCTCGGCGTCTCCCAGGTACGCCATCACACGCCGTGCGATCCACGATTCTGTCTGGTAGGGCACCGCAGCGAGCGTGGTGCCGTCCGATGCGGTCTCGAACGTCGCGCCGGGCCACGCCTCACCGTCGGGGAGGCGCGCTCCCGCGGCGAACCGCACCGTGGCCACCGGTAGCGAGTCGGTGTCTGGCGTCACCTCGATGGGCACAAGCGAGGGCGGCTCGAACGACTCCCCCGTGGGGCGCGCATCGAAGATGCGGTCCAGCCTGAACACGCGCTCCTCGTGCACAGCCTCACACAGCGCCACCAGGTACCAGACTCCGAGACGGTTCACGAGCGCCCACGGGTGCACGGTCCGGTCCGAGACGTTTCCAGTCGAGCCGGTGAAATAGTGGATGTGCACCTTCTCGTGCGTGTCGGCGGCAGCGGCGAGGGTGGCGTATGTCTCAGCCATCCCTCCGGGCCCCGCGCTTGCACGCACGGTGTGCTCCAGCTCGTCGAGTGACACCGTACTGGATGCCGTCTCACGAAGCCGCTCGCGCAACGGAGCCGTGTCTTCGTAGCCTGCGGCGTCCAGAGCAGCGCCGAGCGCGCGCGCTTCGCCGAGGGTCAGGCGCAGCGGGCGGTCGATGCCGGGGGCCTCGGCGTACACGGTCACCGAATCACCGTCGATCATGAGGTCGATCATGTCGTAGGGCGTGAACGGTGGGACGCCGCACATCGAGAGCGTCGAGAGGTCGGCAGCCACCTGTGCGGGTTCGCAGCCAACCGCAGCGGCAAGCTCGGAAAGCGCGATCGTCTCGCCCTTCTTGAGCATCGGGATGAGCGCGAGCAGTCTGCCGGCCCGTGTCGCGGTGTCAGGTCGCCTATTCATGGGACGCGGCCACCCGCTTGAGCCCGGCCACGAGCTCCTCGACCACGGAATCGGGTTCCACAGCGTAGAGCCCGGGGCCCTCATCCACGATCCATGATGCGAGGCGACGCGCGTCGTTCGCCTCCACCGTCCATACCGCGGAGCCGTCCGGCAGGGTCTGCGAATCACCGTGGCCGCGAGCCAGACGGTCGATCCGCCATGCGGTCTCGGGAAGGAACCGCACTGTGGCCGGGAACGGTTCACCACCGTACTGGAACGGGAGCCGCTCAGCCTTCCGGATGTCGAAATCGGCCGGCCGCTCGAAGTCAGGCGTGCGGGGCCGTGAGGGGTTCACATCGATATCGCGCATCCGTGGGATCGCGTACGTCCTGACCGCGTCGGCGTCACGGTCACGTCCCACCAGGTACCACGAACCGTCGCGGAAGAAGACGCCGTAGGGGTCGACCGATCGGACGCGGGTCTGGTCAGCGGCGTTGGTGTACTCGAAGGTCACGGTCTTGCGCGTCTGTACGGCCTCAGCGATCGCGCGAGCGTGTATGCCCTGTCCTTCTGGAGCCGTGCGCCCAAGGTCGGCCGAAGCAAGCGGTCCGCCGGTACCCGAGGTGCCGAGCTTCGACACTGCGGAGAGCAGCTCATCGCCGAAGGGGAATGCGGGGTCATCGACGAACGCTGTGGCGACAGCGCGGAGCACGGATCGCTCGGCATCGGTAAGATCCACCGGCCTGGCGTAGGTGGCATCGGGGTCGACCCGGTAGGCGTCGGACTCACCCGCATCGACGACCTCGATCACCAGGCCGCCAGCTCTCAGCGCGTCCTTGTCCCGCTCGAACATACGGATGAACGCCGCGTCGTCCTGATCCTCGGGATACCCGAGCCCCGCCGCACGGCAGTCTTCGGCCGTCCGCGGCGTGTGCGTCGATGCGAGGTAGAGCGCAAGGTTGACCATACGTTCGACCGGGTCGGACACACAGCCTCCTATCGTGTCGCGGTCACACCTGGATTCTAACCGACCCATGACGTAAGGACACGCGGACTATGGCGAGTGCGGGGCGAAGGCAAAAAAGTAACGAGGCGCGCGGGGGGAGGCGCGCCTCGTTGTGTGGGCGGCGTGTCCCGCCCCTGAGGGGGGAGGAGTAGGCGGGTCGCACAGTCCCAACGCGATTCTAGCAACGGACGTGCCACAATGCTATACGTCTCTTCTGCTTATGACAGGGAAGCTGGTCGCAACAGGGAGGCGCCGTGCTTGAAGCGTCGTTCCAGGTTGCCGGGTGGCCCGTCGCGGGTTACAACTGTGCGAAAGGAGGGGCGACATGAACGACACACCGGAGCACTCCGGAACCATAGAAATGGGCGAGGGCCCCGATACGTCTCCGGAGGAGACTCCTTCAGGCACTCGGTCACGCCGGCACGCCGAGTCGCAGCGCGGGAGGACCGCGGTACGGGTCCTCATCGCACTCGGTGTGCTCTTGGCGTTCGCCGCCCTGATCTGGTACGGATTCCGTTGGGTGAGCGCGAACGAGCGGGTGCGGACCGCACGCGAGAGCGTTGACGCGGCCGCGCGGTTGATGGAGGTCGCTGAGGAAGACCTCATCGTTGTCGATGAGGCCGTGCAGACCGACATCAGCACCGATGTCGCCACGCAAACGGCGGATGCCGCCGAGCTCGCCGAGCCGGTGGGCCGGCAGCTCGAGGACGCCATAGGCATGATCGAGAGCGCGCTTCCCGACCTGCCTGCCGACGACCGTCCGCTCGCGGAGGCCCTGCTGGAGAGCGCCAGCGCACGGTCCGAGATGATGGCCGAAGCGCCGGCGATACTGGATGCCAACCGCAAAGCCGCGACCGCCGCGACCTTCGCCGACGCGGCGCTTGAAGCGCTCAAGGCCGCCGAGGGCCACTCGGCGCAGGCCACCGTGGAGTTCAACAAGCACACCAAAGAGGGTGTCCGCGCCTCCGGCGAAGCATCGGTCAAGGCCGAGCAGCAGCTGGCCATAGCCCGGTCGCAACTCGCCAGCGCCACCGCGGCCTTCCCGGAGGTGGACTATGCCGCGTTCACCGCGTACATCGACGCCAAGGTGCAGCTGATCGGCATGTCCAAGGAGATCGACCAGCTGTGGTTGGCTGGCAAGATCGAGGAGTCCAACAAGAAGCTCGACGCGTACAACAAGCGCGATGCCGAAGTGGTCGCGATGGCCAAGGCGTTACCGGCGTCTGTGAGAGACCCGATCGCCGATGCGTATGCGGCTGTCACAGAGGAGGCCGTGGAGCGGTATTTCATGGCACGCGAGCGCGCACGGGCCGCCGGGGAGACCGTGGAAGAGCTGCGGGAAGCGGCCTCACGCACGCCATAGCGGGGTACCTCGCTCGGCGCGCCAGGGCATGGGCGCAATGCGCCGCTCCTCACTCCTCGTAGCCAGAGCCAAGCCTGGCGAGCGCGCCCACGTCGAAGATGAGCACGTCGTTGCTTCTCACCTCGAGGATGCCCTCGTCCCGCAGCCTGCCGAGCGCACGGGAGAGCGTTTCGGGCACGGTCCCGAGTGACGCGGCAAGCTCGCTCTTCGGCATCCCGAGCGACACCCGCAGTCCCTCGGCCGTGGCCTCGCCCACCGCGAGCGAACGCTGGAACAGGTATCGGGCCAGCCGGCCGGGGACATCGAGGGCCAGCGTCTGCACCACTGACGTAAGGTTGACCACTCGATTGGCGAGGTCGGCGATCATCGTGCGGCTGACCGCGGGCTCGGCCGCCATCAACTCGAACAGAGACTCGCGCGGCAGCCAGGCCACGGTCACCGGGGTGGCGGCATCGATGTGGGCAGGGTATCGGCCACCCGCGAGCGCGGCCACCGCCGCGAGCGCGCCACCGCTATCCACGGTCTCGTAGGTGATCGAGCGGCCGTCGGCCTGCAGGTGGAACACACGCGCCCGCCCGGCCACGATCACGCCGAACGTGGTGGCAGGGTCCCCCTCGGTGGCGAGTGTCGTGCCCCGAGGCACCGACACCACGGTCGCGACCGCCGCAAGACGGTCGATGGCCTCATCTGATGCCGTGTGCCACAGGCGGCAGGCCCGAAGAGCCGTACGGACGTCATCCCTCTGTGCGCCGTTCATGCATCCTCCTCGAAGATTTCCTCAACGTTCGGCGGAGATTTGACCGGCGTCAAGGATTGATCGGGCCGGCGTGCGTACCTTTCTCGAGGAACGGAACACGCACCGAGGGGAGTGATCGGGTGTCCGAGAGGTTCGTAGAGCGTATGCGGGACGAGAGCGTGCGGTACGACACGAAGCTGATGGCGGACTTCGCCGCCATCTACTGCGGAGCCAAGCATAAGGACCGTGCGCGCTCTCCGATCACGAGCGACGCGAGCGCTCTCGGCGTGTATGGGAACCGGGTTCCGCGCATGTGCGAGGAGTGCGCCGCGCACATCCGGTATGCGGAGAAGCGCCGGGCCTTCTGCCCGAAGGACCCCAAGCCGTTCTGCGCGCACTGCGACACCCACTGCTACAAGCGTGAAGAGTCCGAGTGGCAGCGCGAGATGATGAGATACGCGGGGCCGAGGTCGGTGTTCCATGGCTACGCGATTCCCGGCATCAAGCACGCGCTCGAGGCGATGAAGTGGAAGCGTGAGATGGCCAGACGTGAGGCGGAAGGGCCGACCGCCACCAAGGACAACGCCGCCCGGTAGCGGCGATTCGAGAGAGGAACCAGCGTGACGACAACAGTGACACGGCAGATCGTGAGGATCGACGAGGATCTCTGCACCGGGTGCGGACTGTGCGTGAGCCCGTGTGCCGAGGGTGCCATCGTGATGGTTGACGGCAAGGCGAAGGTCATCCGCGAGGAGCTGTGCGACGGCGCTGGCTTCTGCCTCGGCGTATGCCCCACCGGCGCCCTCACGCTGGAGACCCGTGAGGCGGTGCCGTTCGACCACCAGGCCGCCGAGCCCATCATCGCTGAGAAGCGGAAGACGTACATCCCGCAGGTCTGCTTCAAGTGCGGTGCAGACGAGGACCACGCGTCGCTTCTGCCCGTCCGCCAGCGGGGCCGCAGCGAGTGGGTCTGCACCCGCTGCCTGCCGGCGCTCATCCACGGCTAGGAACCACTCGCGGCGGACCTGCGGGTCTGGCGCCTCGATGAAAGGGAGTGAAGCACGTGTTCTGCAACCAGTGCGAACAGACCAGCAAGGGCGTGGGGTGCACCACCGTCGGGGTCTGCGGCAAGACGCCCGAGGTGGCGGCGCTGCAGGACCTCCTGCTGCACCAGCTCAAGGGTATCGCGGCGATCGCCGTCGCTGGCGCCAAGGTAGGCGTGACCGATGATGCGGCCGGCGAGTTCGTCAACGGCGCGCTCTTCACCACCGTGACCAACGTGGACTTCGATGCCGAGCACCTCGCGGGGATCATCCGCCGTGGTGCCGAGGCGAAGACCGCGCTTCGCGCGAAGGTGGAGGCCGCCGGCGGCGTTGTGCCCGCCGACGACCCGGCTGTGGCGTTCGAGCCGGCCGCCACGCTCGAGGAACTGATCGCCCAGGGCGAGGCCGTGGGCATCTTCTCCGACCATGATCGTGATCCGAACGTCCAGGCGCTTCAGCAGACCGCTGTCTACGGGCTCAAGGGTGTCGCGGCCTACGCCGACCACGCCCGCGTGCTCGGCCACACGGACCCGGCGATCTACGCCTTCGAGCACGAGCTTCTGGCCGCGCTTCCCGACAAGAGCATCGATCTCAACGGGTGGGTGGCGCTTGCCCTCAAGGCCGGCGAGGTCAACCTGCGCGTCATGGAGCTGCTGGATGCCGCCAACACCGGCGCGTACGGCCACCCCGTGCCCACGAGCGTGCCGCTCGGTCACCGGCCCAACAAGGCGATCGTCGTCTCGGGCCACGACCTCAAAGACCTGAAGGAGCTGCTCGAGCAGACCGAGGGCCTCGGCATCGACATCTACACGCATGGCGAGATGCTTCCGGCGCACGGCTATCCGGAGCTGAAGAAGCACAGCCACTTCTATGGCCACTACGGCACGGCATGGCAGAACCAGCGCAAGGAGTTCGACGAGTTCCCGGGTGCGATCCTCATGACCACCAACTGCATCCAGCTGCCCAAGGACACGTACGCCGAGAACATCTTCACCACTGGCAGGGTTGCGCACCCGAAGGCCGTACACGTGGAGAACGGCGACTTCAGGGCCGTCATCGATCGTGCGCTCGAACTGCCCGGCTTCACCGATGAGGTGGACGGCGGCAGCGTGATGGTGGGCTTCGGCCGCAACGCCGTGCTGTCGGTCGCTCCGACGGTGATCGAGGCCGTGAAGAGCGGCGCCATCCGCCACTTCTTCCTCGTGGGCGGATGCGACGGCGCCAAGCCCGGCCGCAGCTACTACACCGACTTCGTGGACCAGGCCCCGGCCGACACGATCGTGCTGACGCTGGCCTGCGGCAAGTTCCGTTTCTTCGACCACCAGCTCGGCGAGATCGGCGGCATCCCGCGCCTGCTCGACGTGGGCCAGTGCAACGACGCGTACTCGGCCATCAAGATCGCCGTCGCGCTTGCCGAGGCATTCGAGGTGGGCGTGAACGAGCTCCCGCTCTCGATGATCCTCTCCTGGTACGAGCAGAAGGCCGTGGCGATCCTGCTCACGCTGCTCCACCTCGGCATCACCGACATCCGGCTTGGCCCCACCCTCCCTGCGTTCATCACCCCCGCGGTGCTGCAGGTGCTCGTGGACAACTTCGCCATCAAGCCGATCGGCGAGAGCGCTCAGGCTGACCTCGACGCGATCCTCGGCGAGAGCGCGGCCTAGCCCGTGGCAGGCATGAGGAAGCGGGTCGCGGTCATCGTGGGTTCGGCGATGCTTGTGACGGCAGTGCTGGTGGTTGCGATGTTCGCGTTCGGCAAGCCGATGGCCCCGCAGGCGTCGTCTCAGGCGGCGGCGCCCGCGGGGGTCGCGCCCGCGCCGGCTGTGGCCGACGCGCCCGAAGGCGGGTCGGATCCGCTGGCCGTGGAGATCCCGGGCTGCGTGTGTCACAGCGACGATCCCGAGATCGTCGCGGAGCATGCCTCATATCGCATGAGCCAGTGCTTCGACTGCCACCAGGGCGGCATGCCCGAGATGGGGCAGTGACCACCCGCTGAACGTGCGACCATACGATACGTCCTGGATCGGGAGGCACGGATGCCCGGCCCAGGGCGTATCGTTGTGTCATGACCTCAGAGCGCACACGCATCTCGCGGACATCGGCGGCCATCGGATCGGCCGCGGTCCTTCTCGCGGTCGCACTGGGCGTTCTCGCCTTCACCGCCGTCGCCGCCGTGACCGATGAGGTCGGCCCGCTCACGGTGGCGGTGCGGCTCACGCCCGCGCTCGACGGCACCACCACGCTCGCCTTCCCGCCGTTCGGCAGCATCTCGGCCGACACCCACGCCGCGCCGCTTCATGCCGAGGTGCGGCTCGATGAGGTCGACGTTGCCGGGCTCGAGGCGCTGGCTGCCGAGGGCGTGCCAGACGGCGCTGATCTTGAGGAGTGGAGCGGCTCGGCGATGCGGGCGGTGTTGGCGGCCGGCACGCGAGGGACGCTGGCGGGCCTGTTCACGGCGGGACTCGCGGCGTTCGCGTTCACACGGTCCCGGAAGCTCATCGCGCTTGCGCTCGCCATGGTCGTTGCGGTGTGCGGCGGCACGATCGGTCTCGGCGCGGCGACCTTCGAGCCCGGCGCGTTCGCTGAGCCCACCTTCAACGGCGCGCTCACCTACGCCCCCGGCGCTCTCGCGCTCGTGCAGGATCGCTTGTCCGACATCGAGGGGCTGCAGCGGCAGGTCCGCTCGCTGGCATCCGACCTGGCCGCGTATTACGGGGTCGATCAGTCCTTCACCGGCGGGGGTTCGCTGCCCGATACGTACCGGGTGCTGCACGTCACCGACCTGCACCTCGATCCCATCGGGATGCAGCTCACCCTCGATCTTGCCCGCGCGTATAACGCAGAGCTGATCATCGATACCGGTGACATCTCGCATTTTGGCACCGAGCAGGAGGCCGCGCTCGCGATCGCGCAGATGAGCGGGCGCCCGTACGTGTTCGTGCCCGGCAACCATGACTCGCCGGACCTGGTGGCGAGGATCGCGGCAAGCGGCGTGACGGTGCTCGACGACGAGACGACCACCACCGCGCGCGGACTGGTCATCCTCGGCATCGGCGACCCGGCATCGGCAGGGCCGGGGGTCGAGCCCGATTCGCGGCACGCCCGCGAGCGCGGCGAGGAGATCGCGGACGCGCGTGAGCGCGAGCGTTTCGACATCGTTGCGGTTCACGACCCCGCAAGCGGCAGGCCCCTCATCGGACGCACGCCGATCGTGGTTTCGGGGCACACGCATACGCCGAGCTTCGCGATGGAAGACAGCACGGTGCTCCTCGGTTCTGGTACCACCGGGGGCGTGCACTTCACTGAACTGCGGCCCGACCCGCATATCCCGCACGGAGCGTCGATCCTGTACTTCTCACGGTCGGAGCCTGGGCGGCTCGTGGCTGTCGACCAGATCGAGGTGTACGGCAAGACGAGCCAGTCCTCGATCCGTCGCACCATGATCGCGGTGGACTCATCCGGGCACGGGCGGTAGCCGGGGTCCGTCCGGGTCGTCGCCGGCTCCACGCCACTGGCGCCGGGTGCGTAGGGTGCGCGCCGCTACGGTATCATTGCAGCAGGGCGGCCGTTCGGCCGGCACGTCGATCGAGTGCTTGGAGCAGCCATGTCGCAGGTGATGGAGCACATCAACCGTCTTGCCGACGCCATCGGGCCACGGCCGGCGACCACCGACGCCGAGGCCGAGGCGGCCGAGTACATCGAGTCCGTCTTCCGGGCGTACAGCCTCGATGTCGAGCGGCAGGAGTTCGATTCGCCGCGCTCCGACGCACGCGCCCACATCGTCTACGGGGCCCTCATCATCGCCTCCGCGGTGCTCTCCATCTGGTGGAGCCTGCCCGCTCTCGCACTGGCGATCGTGGTGGCCGCTGTGGTGTGGCTTGACCTCGGCATGCGGTTCAGCCTTGCGCGCTTCCTGGGGCAGGGACCGAGCCAGAACATAATCGCCCGCCATGTGCCGAAGGCACGCCGCAACGAGCGGCTGCAGCGCGTGGTGATCGTCGCTCACTACGACACAGCCAAGCCGTCGTTCCTCTCGAGCCCGGGAGTCGTTCGCCACGCTTCTATGGTCGTGAAGCTGATGCAGTGGGTCCCGGTGGCGCTGGTGGTGTGGCTGGCGCTCACATCGCTCCCGTTCGCGGAGACATGGAAGCCCTGGACGGGCTACTTCGCGATCCTCGTGGCTGGATTCTGGCTTCTCCCGTTCTCGGCCGGTGTGCAGCGCGAGGTGCTCGGCCATGCCACCGACGGCGCTAACGACAACGCGTCTGGCGTGGCGGCGATGCTTGCAGTGATGCAGGCGACCGTGCCTGAGTCGGCCGAAGGGCGCGCGTATGCTCCCACGCGCCGAGGTGCCGAGGCGGTCATGGCGGCCGGTGGGTTCGATGACGATGTCGTGCTTGACTACCGCCCGATGACTCCCGTGGCAGCTGACACCCAGATGCTCATGCCTCTCGACGACCTCGACGCCGACGATGACGGATGGCCCTCGGCGGAGCCCGCCCCCGCTCCGCGCATACCGCTTGATGACGGGTGGGACGATCAGGGCCCCGTGGGCTATGTCGAGCCGACGCCCGCGTACACCGCGCCGATCGACCTCTCGGGTCCGCTCGACAGAGGGGATGCCTGGGACGATATCGAGCCGGTGGACGGACAGGGCTCCTTCGACCTGGGCGACGCTCCGGAGGCCGCTCGCGTAGACGACGGGGCGCGTGCCGATGAGTCGGCGCCTCAAGAGGACGCGTCCGAGGAGGAGTGGTCGCGCGCCGGGCGTTCGCGCTCCCGCAGGGAGCGGCGCGAGTCCGATGAGGAGGGCCACGGCCTTCGTGACTGGCTCGGCATCGGCCGCGGGTTCGATGTCCGCCGTGCGGGCAAGCAGATAGGTTCGTGGGAGAACCTGGACAACGATGACGACGAGTTCGGCTTCAAGGCCGGATCGGCCGGTGGCGACATCACCGGTTCGCTCGATCCGAGCGAGATCGCGGCACGCATCCGCAGGCAGGTCACCGATGGCGTGGACAGGGCACTCGCCGAGAAGGAGATCTGGTTCGTGGCCACGGGAGCGGGTGAGCCCGGAGGCTACGGGATGCGGGCGCTGCTCGACGCGTATGGCAGTGAGCTGAAGGGCGCGGCCATCATCAACATCGACACGGTGGGTGCGGGTGCGGTCTCGTACATCACGCACGAAGGGGTGACTCGTCGCCTGCATGCCGATCGGCGACTGGTGTCTCAGGCAAAGCGCACCGTGCGGGAGCAGGAGATGTCGGTGCGCGGCCGGGAACGCATGGGCGCTACAGGTGACGCGGTGGTCGCTCTCACGCGGGGCTTCCGGGTGATGAGCGTGATGGCCTTCGATATCAACGACCGGCTGCCCAACTGGCATTGGCATACGGATACCGTCGAGGCCGTCTCCGTTGATACCGTGGAGCAGGCCGTCGATTTCGTAACCGCGCTGGTCCGCGGCCTCTAGGAGCCAGCGGGCATTGGCATACGCCCGTGCGTGCTACACTCGGCACCTGGCAGACGGGTTCCTTCGCATGGAGGCCGTGCGTGATACACAGCAGGATCGCCAAGACACTGGCGCGTGGCGCTGTCGTGTCCTGGCGTGAACAGCCCACCCAATACGACATCGAGGCGCTGCGCTCCAACGTTGAGCGTGTGCGGCTCGTGATCCGCGTGCGTTGGGCGATCGTGGCGGTGCTCGCGATCTTCTCGGTCTTCGGCGCCAGCGTGTTCGCCACCTCGACCGACCTCGATTCGCTGATCCGCAACATGACGATCCCCGCGATCGCGCTGATCTTCGTGCTCATGTACAACGGGTTCTACCAGGCGGTGTTGCCCAAAGTCGCCAATGTCGCGTTCCTCAACCAGGCGCAGCTGTTGTTCGACATGCTCGTGGCCACCGTGCTCGTCTACTACAGCGGCGGTGTGTACTCGTGGTTCCCCGCCATGTATCTCGTCTTCATCCTGGAGGCGGCCTTCATCCTGCCTCGCCGCTGGCAGGTCTGGATGCTGGTGGCCAGCGCGGCGCTCCTGTACGGTGCGGTGCTCGTCGGCGACTACACGGGGCTGCTTCCTCACGTCGAGCTCCCCTTCGTGACATCCGGCCTCCAGCAGAACATCACATACGTGCTCGTGCGCTATCTCTGGGAGGTCACGCTGTTCTCAGGCGCCGCCCTGGTCGGCATGCTGATGATGAAAACGATCAGGCGCCGCGAGTTCGAGCTACGAGAAAGCTCGTTCATCGATGACCTCACAGGCCTCTACAACCGGCACTACTTCCAGCGTATCCTGATGACCGAGTGCGAGCGTGCCATGCGCAACAACCGTCAGGTCGCGCTGATACTCGCCGACATCGACCACTTCGGCGACGTCAACCGGACTTTTGGCGTCGAGGTGGGCGACGAGATCCTGGCCGCGATCGCCCGGTTGCTCAAGGACATCGCGAGCGCCGATACCGGTGTCGACGGCTGGGACGTGAACACCGCCTGCCGCATCGGAGGCGAAGAGCTGGCCCTCATCGTGCCCGAGGTGGCACGCGGGCTGTCCGATCGCACACCGCTCGAGCACCGCGCATATGCCATCGCGGAGACCTTCCGGCAGGCTGTGGAGTCGCTCCGCGTGAGCGGCGTGAGCGTGACCGTCAGCGTGGGCGTTGCGTTCCTGCCGGTGGACGGTGTGTCGCACGACGCGCTGCTGGAGGCCGCCGACGGCATGCTTTCGCTTGCCGTCCTTGCCGGGGGCAATGGCGTGCGTACGTCGGTGCCGGGTGCGGGCGTGCCGAGCGATGACGACCTCAGGTAGCCTTCGGGCGGTGCTGCGTACCCTCGAGACCTCTGTGGCTGCGCTTGCGATCCTGCTACTGGTCCTGGGTCTCTCGTTGTGTGTGCTGACCACTCCCGCATACGTGAACGCCCTGGTCAGGGCGGTGGACAGTGCCAGTTCCACGGGGCTTGGGGAGGAAGCGACGCTCGAGGCTGCCGAGAGCGTCCGCCGCTTCGTCGTCGACCCGGACGCCCCCGCCTTGCCAGCGACGATCAGAGGAGTGCCCGCGTTCGACGCGGCCGCGGTGTCGCATCTGGCGGATGTGCGTGACGTTGTCGTGCCGACACGCTGGCTCACGCTGGCGCTCGCAGTGCTCGTGCCGGTCTGGGCGGTGATGCGATGGCGCACGCCCGGCGGAGGGCGCCGCGTGGCAGCGGCAGCTCGCACGGCCTCGGCGGCACTGCTGGTCGCAACGGCGCTCGCCGTGCTCGTGGGGCTGCTGGACTTCAACGCCTTCTTCGCCTGGTTCCACTCCCTGTTCTTCGCCGAGGGCACCTGGGTCTTCCCGTATGAGGCGTTGCTCATCAGAGTGTTCCCGCTGCCGTTCTGGATTGCCGCGGGGGCGACATGGGCTGCGCTCGTGCTCATCGTGGCAGCGCTCTTATGCTGGTTTGCGCGTCGCCCGCGCTTCACAGAGGGTACGTACGGTGTATAGTTGCGTCGAAGCGCTCGCGCTTCCATCGCGTAATGGAACCCCACGGGGGACACGACAACAGAATCGAGGAGGTAGCGCACATGGCGGCGAAGGAAGGCTACTGCGTCAAGTGCAAGGCCAAGCGTGAGATCAAGGACGCGCAGGAGATCACCATGAAGAACGGCCGTCCGGCCACGCAGGGTCTGTGCCCCGAGTGCGGGACGAAGATCTTCAAGATCGGCAAGTAGCTGCCACGCCATCTGGCGTTGACACCAACGGGCGCCCCGCGGGGCGCCCGTTGTGGTTGCGGCCCTCGCCGGTGACCAGAAGCGGCGATCGGTCCGAGGGGCTTATTGACGGAGCCCCGAACAGGGAGTAGCGTCAGCCGTTGTTGTCGAGGCCGGGGGTGCCGGCGGCAGGAACCGAGGGCAGGCGAGGTCATGAATATCATCGTCGTCGGATGTGGGCGTGTCGGCTCGCAGCTTGCAACGATGCTTTCGATCGAGGGCCACAACGTCGTGGTGATCGACCGCGACGAATCCGCGTTCAGGCGCCTCGGTGGCACCTTCAATGGGGTCACGATCCGCGGCCTCGGGTTTGACGAGGAGACACTGGAGCAGGCCGGCATCCGCGAGGCCGACGCCCTTGCCGCCACGACGGACCTGGACAATACCAACCTGATGACCTGTGAGGTCGCGCGCAAGATCTTTGGCGTCAATCACGTGGTCGCGCGTCTCTACAACCCCGTCCGCGAGCGCACCTATCAGCAACTCGACCTCGACTACGTGTGCGGCACCACGCTCGTTGCCGAGTCGCTCGTGGACAAGGTCAAGGCGGGGCATGGCCACCACCTGAACTCGATCGAGGACATCGAGGTGATCGAGTTCCAGGCCGGACCGGAGATAGAAGGCGAGCGGGTGTCCGATGTTGAGATCGCGCGCCGTTTCCGCATCTTCAGCGTTGTGCGTGGACGGGCCGCTCATGTGCCCGATGGCGACATGGTGCTGCACGAGGGCGATATCGTGTTCGCATCCGTCAAGGACGAGGCGTTCGCAAAGGTCGAGCGCTTCATGAAGGAGTAGGCCATGTACGTCGTCATCAATGGCGGTGGCAAGGTCGCTTCGTACCTCGCGCGACAGCTGCTCGAGCACGGTCACGCGGTCGCGCTGATCGAGAAGCGCGAGGAGGTCGCGCGCAAGCTCGCCACCGAGCTTCCTGGCGACCCGCTCATCATCCTTGGCGATGGGTGCGACTCCGTCTACCAGGAGGACGCGGGGGTCACCCGCGCCGATGTCTTCGTGGCTGCCACCGGCGACGACGATGACAACCTTGTCGCGTGTCAGCTCGCCAAGATCGCGTTCGGCGTGTCTCGCGCCGTGGCCAGGGTGAACAACCCCAAGAACGAGCACATCTTCCATGCACTCGGCATCGAGGCGATCTCGTCGACCACCATCATCTCCCGCCTGATCGAGGAGGAGGCGACCATTGGTGATATGCGTACGCTGATGGCGTTGCGCAAAGGCGATATGGCCATTGTTGAGATCGAGCTGCCGGTGGACCGTTGCGTCGTGTGTGGCAAGAAGGTCGCCGACCTTAACCTGCCGGTCGACTGCGTGATCGTGGCGCTCCTCAGGGGGGACGGCGTCATGGCGGTACATGGCGATACGGAGATGCAGCCGGGCGATGTGGTGATCGCGTTCACCAGTGTCTCCCACGAACGTGCGCTCAAGAAAGCGCTGACTGGAGCCTAGACGCGATGCGCGGGGGAGGGTCGCCCGACCGCGGGCTCACGCGGCGCGAGCTGTGGCCTCAGTACCTCGGCGGTCTGGTGACCGAGGTCATCTATATCAGCGTGCTCGGAGCGATTGCGTTCGTGATCGCCGTGCTTGCCGGGGTGATCTTCTAAATGCTGCTCCGGCCCCGTCGCGAAGACCACCTGGTCATCGGAAAGTACACAGGCAAGATCGTCATAGGTATCGGCCTCCTCATGGTGGTCCCCCTCCTGACCTCGATCGTATTCGCCGAGTGGGACACGGCCGTCGATTTCGTCATCAGCATCTCGTTGTGCATGGCGTTCGGCTACGGGACCCAGGCGGTGTGCCGCACCGACCGCGATCTTGGGTGGAGTCATGGGCTTGTGGTCGCGTCGAGCTCCTGGCTGGTCGCCACGGCCATCGGTGCGATGCCGCACTGGTTGTCGGGCCACATGGGGTCGTACCTCGATGCTATGTTCGACGTGATGAGCGGGTACACCACCACCGGCCTGTATCTGATGCAGGACCTCGACCATATCGCTCATGGCCTCAACATGTGGCGGCACCTCCTGACGTTCGCCGGTGGACAGGGAATCGTGGTGATCGCGCTCACGTTCCTGTTCAAGGGTGCGGTCGGCGCGTACACGGTGTACGTGGGTGAAGGCAAAGACGAACGGCTTCTGCCGAACGTGGTCCAGACCGCGCGCGCGATCTGGCTGGTATCGCTCGTGTGGCTCGCTGTCGGCGCGGCAGCGCTCGCGATCGCCGGTCTCGCGCTTGGGCAAGACCCGGTGCGCGCCGTGCTGCACGGGCTGTGGGTGTACATGGGCGCCTGGTCGACCGGCGGATTCGCCCCGCAGTCGTACAACACCCTGTACTACCACTCGCTCGCTTATGAGTTGATCGCGATCGTGGTGATGATCGCAGGCTCGTTCAACTTCGCGCTCCACTGGGCGGTCTGGACCGGAAGCCGTCGTGAGATCAGGCGAAATGTAGAGACCGTGTCGTTCGCGATCACACTGAGCCTCACTGTGCTTATCGCGACCTTCGCTCTAGCGAAGGCGGGCGTCTACTCCGATGCGATGGTCTTGTTCCGAAAGGTGTTCTATCAGCTCGCCTCGGGCCATACGACCACCGGGTTCTCTACGATCTACTCGCGTGCGTTCGTCACGCAGTGGGGCCCCATGGGCATGCTTGCGACGACGATCGCCATGGCGATAGGCGCTTCGGCGTGTTCAACGGCCGGCGGCATCAAAGGCATCAGAATAGGCGTCATCTTCAAGGCCTTCGTGCAGGATGTCCGGAAGTCGGTCTCCCCGGAAAACGCGCTCATCTCCGAGCGCTATCACCACATCCGGGACATCACACTGAGCGACGGACTCGTCCGCTCGGCCATGACCATCACGATCGCCTACGTCCTGCTGTACGCGTTGATCACGCTCGCCGGTGTTCTCTACGGCTACGACTTTGCTGATGCCGTGTTCGAGGGCGTCTCGGCCGCGTCGAACACGGGGCTTTCGTGCGGGGTCACCTCGCCTTCGATGCCCGAGGGAATGAAGGCTCTGTACATCCTCGCGATGTGGCTGGGTCGGCTCGAGTTCATGTCGGTCTTCGCTCTCGGCGGATACGCGATCTCTATCGTCAGGGGGCGGCGATGATCGTGTGCATGCGGTATCCGCGTGGTGTCCTCCTGGTTCTTGCACTGGGCATCCTGATAGCGCTGAGCCCGGGTCACGCGTTCGCGTCCAACGGCGCTGGCGATGCCACACCATCGAGCTCGGAGCTCGTGGAGTCACCGGCGGAGTTCGATGGTGATGTCATCAGCTTCACCGGCGAGGCCATCGGCGAGATGATGACACGTGGCGACATGGCATGGCTGCACCTCAACGACGACGCATATCGCGATCGCAACGTCGAGGAGGGGGCCCCGCTGGGTGGCTACAACAGCGGGATGGCCGTCTGGGTGCCGGTCGAGTTGACGGAGACGATCGCCACTTTCGGCGATCATGCGCACGAGGGCGACATCGTGCGCGTCACAGGCACATTCAACGCAGCCTGTCCCGAGCATGGCGGCGACATGGACATCCACGCGAGCTCGCTGGAGGTGGTCACTCCCGGTCACAGGGTCGAAGATCCGGTGCACCCGCGCAAGCTCGTCTGGGCGGTGGCGCTCTCCATCCTCGCCCTCGGGGCGTTTCTCGCGGACAGGCTGCGCGCCCATGCCGAAGACACGCAGGGCATGTGATTTGCCGCGCGTTCGGGCGGTGTCCTACAATACGCAGGCATCGTGCGGGTGTAGCTCAGTGGTAGAGCATCGGCTTCCCAAGCCGAGTGTCGCGGGTTCGAGTCCCGTCACCCGCTCCAGAGTGCATATCGAAGGGGCCGTTTCGGCCCTTTCGTCGTGCGTGGAGGCTTTCCCGGCGACCATGGACCGGCCTCGCGCCGGTCTCGTGGCGGCGGAGGCGAGCGTCCTGCAAGTCGCCCCGTTCGTCAGTGCATGCAGCCATCCGTCGGGACATCCGTTCACGTCGCTGCCCGACTGGTAGTATACGAACACGCGTTCGTTCAGGCCCGCCACCCCCTCTCGGCAGGCACTCGAGAGAGGGGTGTGCCATGAGACGCATGTCGTGTGGGCTCGCAGCGCTCGGATTGGCGTGCGGGGTGGCGTTGAGTCCTCCCGCATGGGGAGCGGTGTGGTCGCCGCCGGTCGACGTGCCAGCGGTCCTCGTGCCGTTCGGCGCTGGAAGGCCGGCCGGAGTCCACAGCGGTGTCGACCTGCAGGCGGACCCCGGATCACAGGTGCGCTCACCGGTCGCCGGGCAGGTGGTGTTCGCCGGTGCTGTGCCGGCAGACGGCGGTGGGACGTGCGTGGCCGTGACCGTAGAGACGCAGGATGGGCTCCGTATCAGCCTGCTGCCGCTCGACGCGGCGTACGTGTGTTCAGGCGCACACGTGACCGAGGGGGAGTCTCTGGGTCGCCTCGCGGCTGCAGGGGACGACTCATCCGATGCGACACACCTGCACGTCGGCCTTCGTCAGCAGGATCGCTACATCGATCCAGCGCCGTTCCTTCCCGCGATGGTGTCTTTGCCCGTGTCGGCGCCAGTCTCGACCGACGAACCATCCGCCGCGGATTGGGCGTCAGAGGTGGGACCGACGCTGCCGGGTGCTGCAGTGGAGGCAGTGGCTGCGGAGCACCCCGGCGCTGAGAGCGCCGGGGCCGGCAAGACCGGCCGGGTGACATCCGTCGTATCGGGTGACGCGGCTACGGTCACGAGGCACGACGCGGGGTGGGCCGAGGCCGGTGCCGTCAGCCCGGTTGTGTCGTCCGCGCCACAGAGCACTGACTCGGTGGTCCTTCAGGCGCGGCTGCTGCCGCAGGCGGAGGTTTCATCCAGAGGTTCGGAATCCGGCCTCGCGGCGGACGTGGGGGGCGTGGCGGGCGGTGACACGTGGGCCAGCGGGCGCTCGGTCCTCGGTCCCGCAGCTGGTGCCGCAGGCGAGGCCGCCAACAGATCGCTTGCACTGGCGGCAGCGCTCGTTGCCGCTGTTGCGGGAGCCGTGCGGGTGAAGGCGTTGGTGTACGTACGGTGATGCGGAGCGACGGAGTGTCAGAGACCGGGGGTAGTGTGGTTGTGAGACGGTCGGGTCTCTGTTACACTCCGTAAGCTTCATTTCCTGCTCCGGGTGACGCCTTCATAGTCCCGGGGCCGCACAAGCCCAAGGGAGGTGAAACATTGAAGGCTTACGAACTCATGCTCATCATGCGCCCCAACCTCGACGACGAGGCGCGGGAGGCCGTCCTGGAGAAGATCCGTGGCATCCTCACCACCGAGGGCGGTACTGTCGATTCTGAGGAAGCGTGGGGCAAGCGCCGCCTCGCTTACGAGATCGACCACACCGAGGAGGGCGACTACCAGGTCGTCCTGTTCCATGCGAACACCGCTACCGTCGCCGAGCTCGACCGTGTCCTGAACATCACCGACCAGGTTCTTCGCTTCATGGTCGTCCGTCGTGACGACCTTGCCTAAGCACCGGGTCGGTCGGTAACGACCGGTCTCTACTGTGAAGGTGGCATCAGCAATGAGCATCAACAGAGTGGTCATCTCAGGCAACCTTACGCGCGACCCCGAGCTCCGTTCGACGGGTGGCGGCACGAGCGTGCTTCGTCTTGGTGTCGCTGTGAACGACCGCCGCAAGAACCAGCAGACGGGCGAGTGGGAGGAGTTCCCCAACTTCGTGGACGTGACGGTGTTCGGCGCACGTGCCGAGGCGCTGTCACGGTTCCTGACGAAGGGCACCAAGGTCGCGATCGAGGGCAAGCTTCGCTGGAGCCAGTGGGAGACTCCGCAGGGCGACAAGCGTTCGAAGCTCGAGGTCATCGCGGATGAGATCGAGCTTCTCACCGCTCGCGACAGTGGCTCCCGCGAGTACAGCGCTCCCGCGGCGTCTTCGGCTGGCAGCCCAATCGATGACCTGGGAGAAGAGATCCCGTTCTAGCAACACGTCCGATCGCGGCGGGCCCCTCCCGCCCGCGGTCGTAGATCACCGCCCGAAAGGGTCTGGAAGGAGGTACATGCACATGAGCGACTACGCAAGGAAGCCGAAGCGGCGGTACTGCGCATTCTGCAAGGACAAGGTCGAGTACATCGACTACAAGGACATCAACATGCTCCGCAAGTACACGACCGACCGTGGCAAGATCAAGCCTCGCCGTGTCTCTGGCAACTGCGCCCAGCACCAGCACCAGGTGGCAACGGCGGTCAAGCGCGCACGTGAGATGGCGCTGATCCCCTACGCCGTGCCTGTGGTGAGCGGGAAGGTCGATGGCAAGGGCCGCCGATAACACTCCGGCCGCCCCGGACGGAGGACGCACGCTCCTGCTCGCGCTCGCCGCGGTAGGTGGGGCGCTGCTCGTCGTGCTCGTCCATCCGATGGTGGGTCTGTCTGTCTCTGCATCAGCGCTGGTCGTGCTGGTGTTGCGGAGACGTTTCGGCGTGGCCGCTGGTGCCGCTCTCGTGGGCGGCATCGTGGCGACCGCACTTGCCTCGCTGTCAACGTACATCGTGTTCGTCCCGTTGATGGGAGTCCCTGTCACGGCGCGGGTGCCGTACGTGCACGCGGCATGGATAGCTGGATCGCTTGCGATCGCTGGTCTCTTGTCGCCGTGGCTGCTCAGGCGGCTCTCGGCGCTTCAAACGGCGGCGCTTGTGGCGTTCCTGCTGTCTGTGACCGAGGTGGGAGTGCTCATGCTCCTCGCTTCAGGGGCGGGCATGGGACTGTCCGAGTACGTTCTGACCGGCGCACGTGAGATGGTCGGGCTCGTAGGCATGGCGGAGGAGTACGGTGATATCTTCGCCACCAGCTGGCCGGCCATGCTCGTAGTGCTCAACATGTTCGCGGCGCTGTTCACGGTGGTGGCGGCAAGCACGGCAGGTTCCCGGCTCGATCCCCGGATCGAACCGTTCCCCGCACTCGCGGACGTGGATCTCGATCCCCGCCTCGTGCTGCTGGCGATCGGATCGATCGCGCTTCTCGCTGTCGGGCGACTGACAGCCACGAGCGTGCCGGTGATCGAAGTGTTGGGCATGAACCTGTTGGTGGTCACCCGGATGGTGTTCCTCCTGCAGGGGGTCGCCGTGTTTGCGGGGCTGTACCGCCGCGCAAACCTGTCGTGGCCGATGCGTGCCATGGGTTACGCTCTTCTTGGAGCGACCGAGATGTTCGTTCCGGCGATCAGCCTCACGGGGCTGGCCGATGTTTGGCTCAATCTCCGGCGACTGCCGCGGGACGGTGCTACCCCCGAGGGGCCCACGGGCACCCCGGGGTCAGATGATCCGACGCAGTACTGAACCGCACCGCTCCATAGTGGAGTGGTGAGGAGTGAGTAGGAGAAACGATGAAGGTCATCCTGTTGTCCGATGTGAAGGGCAGAGGGAAGGAAGGCGACGTGATCGAGGTCGCCCGTGGCTTTGCCACGAACTATCTGCTGCCCCGCAAGATGGCCATCCAGGCCACCCCCGGCAACCTCAAGCAGCTCGAGGCCCGGGTGCACAACATCAAGAAGCGTGAAGAGACGAAACGCGCCGAGGCGGAGGCCCATGCGGCCCAGGTCAGCGGCAAGTCGATCGTCATCGAGATGAAGGCCGGCGACGGCGGCAAGCTCTATGGTTCTGTGACCGGCGGCATGATCGCCGATGCGCTCGCCGAGCAGATCGGCGTGGATGTCGACCGCAGGAAGCTCGACCTTCACGGTCACATCAAGACCGTTGGCGAGCATGTCATCGACGTTCGGCTGTACGACGAAGTCACCGCTCAGATCACGCTGAAGGTCGTACCGATCGGTGGTGCGGCCGCCGCAGCCGCGGAGCAGGCCGAGGTCGAAGTCGACGTCGTCGTGGACGCTGGCAGTGAGGCGGACGTTGAGGCTGACGCCGAAGCCGGCGCTGACGATGCCGACGAAAGCGACGCGGACGCGGAGTAGGGGTTCGAGGCCGGGCAAGGGTGGCGCCGCCCGGCGGCGCCACGCACGCCCGCTAAGAGGAGCATAGATGGCCGACGATGGCATGCAGGCCCTGCGCGAGCGGGTGCCGCCTCATAACAATGAAGCGGAGCAGTCCGTGCTCGGCTCTATGTTCCTGTCGACCGATGCGGTCGAGAACTGCCTCGCCATCGTGGAGGCTGAGGACTTCTACCGTCCGCAGCATCAGCGGATCTTCTCGGCGATCGGCGAGCTCCACAGGCGTGGTGAGGCGATCGATCAGATCACCGTAGCGGCCCGGTTGGAGTCGACCGGCGATCTGGATTCGGCAGGTGGCAAGACGTACCTGCTCGATATCGCGGGCTTCGTTCCTTCGGCCGCCAACGCCGAGCACTACGCGCGCATCGTGAAGCGCACATCGCTCCTGCGCCAGCTCATCAGCGCGGGCACCGCTATCCAGGTGATGTCGTACGAGAACCCTGACGACATCGACGAGGTGGTCGAGCGGGCCGAGAAGGTGGTCTTCGACGTCACCAACAAGCGCGTCTCCTCGCGCTTCCAGTCGCTCGAAGAGCTCATGAAGTCCGGCTTTGAGGAGATCGAACACCTGTACGACCACAAGTCGCACATCACCGGCGTGCCCACGGGCTTCCCCGATCTCGACAAGATCCTTGCCGGTATGCACAAGGGCGACCTGATCATCCTCGCTGCCCGCCCGTCGGTGGGAAAGACGGCACTCGCGCTCAACATAGCCGTGAACGCGGCCAAGTCCGGGGCGGCGACTGCGATCTTCAGCCTCGAAATGGCGGCTTCACAGCTGGTGCAGCGTATCTTGTGCGCCGAGGCGCGCGTAGACTCGCAGAAGCTCCGGACCGGCTATCTCGCCGACGAAGACTGGCCGCTTCTGATGCAGGCCATGGGCCGGCTGGGATCGATCCCCCTGTGGGTGGATGACACGCCATCGATCTCGATCCTTGAGGTGCGAGCAAAGGCCCGCCGTCTGCTCCGCGACAAGGAGCCGCGTTTGATCGTGGTCGACTACCTGCAGCTCATGCAGCCGCATGGACGCCGTTCCGAGAACCGTCAGGTCGAGATCGCCGAGATCTCACGTGGGCTCAAGATCCTCGCCAAGGAACTGGAGTGTCCCATCATCGCGCTGTCGCAGCTCTCGCGTGCAGTGGAGCAACGCACATCCAAGAGGCCGCAGCTCTCCGACCTGCGTGAGTCGGGTGCTATCGAGCAGGACGCCGATGTTGTCATGTTCATCGACCGCAACACCGATCCCACCGCCGAGCCGGAGCCGGGGCGTCCGGGCAAGGGCGAAGCCGAGATCATCGTCGCCAAGCACCGAAACGGCCCGGTAGACAGCTGCCGGCTCGCGTATCTGGAGCGGATCACGCGGTTCATGCCACTCGCCCGCACGTAGATCTGTGGGGGATTGGAGCGTGCTGTGAGCGTTGAGCGGTATGACGCGATCATCGTGGGCGCGGGGCCCGCGGGCGTCTTCGCGGCCATAGAGCTGATGGAGCACCGCCCGGGTTCACGTCTGCTCGTCCTGGAGCGAGGCAAGCCGATCTCAGAGCGCTCGTGTCCGGCCCGCGAGCGGTCGTGCGTGAACTGCCCCACCTGCGCGATCATGACGGGATGGGGCGGCGCCGGCGCTTTCTCCGACGGCAAACTCACGTTGTCCACCGACGTGGGCGGATGGCTGGGCGACTACCTCGACGCGCGGGAGCTCGAGCGTCTCGTTGATGATAGCGACCGCACGTGGTTGCGCTTTGGCGCAACCACGGAGATCCACGGTCCTGATCAAGAGACGGCGGCGCGTCTCGTGCACGACGCCACCCTTGCCGGCATGCGTCTGATCCCGATGAGGATCCGCCACATCGGCAGCGATCGCTCACCCGCGGTGCTTCAGGCGATGTACGACCACCTCGTCGAGGTAGGCGTGGAGGTCCGTACGCGCACGGAGGTCGCTCGAATCCGCGAACACGCCGGAGTGGTGCAGGGCGTCGAGCTGATCGACGGTACCAGCATCGATGCCTCCGCAGTCGTGGTCGCGCCGGGCCGTGACGGAGCCGACTGGCTTGCCGCGCAGGCACGGTCTCTGGGGATCCCGCTCGTCAACAATGCGGTGGACATCGGGGTCCGCGTTGAGGTTCCCGCTCCGGTGATGGAGCCGCTCACGGTCCCGTTGTACGAGGCGAAGCTCATCCAGTACTCGCGCAGGTTCGGGGACCAGGTGCGCACCTTCTGTATGAACCCGTACGGTGCGGTCACCACTGAGAGCTACGGCACCATCGTGACCGTGAACGGCCACTCGTACGCGGAGCGGCGCACCGAGAACACCAACTTCGCGGTCCTGGTGAGCCAGAGCTTCACACACCCCTTCCAGGAGCCGATCACCTACGGCACCTCCATCGCCCGGCTGGCCAATCTCCTCGGCGAGGGCATCCTCGTGCAGCGCCTCGGCGATCTGCGGGCGGGCAGGCGTTCAACGGAAAAGCGCATCGCGGAGTCGGTCGTGGTGCCTACACTGCGAGGCGCGACACCCGGGGACCTCTCGTTCGTGCTGCCGTACCGGCACCTCGTGGACATCCTCGAGTTCCTCGACTCGCTCGACACCCTCGTTCCGGGAGTGGCTGCCGACGGCACGCTACTGTACGGCGTGGAGGTCAAGTTCTACTCGTCACGGCTGCAGGTGGGGGCCGATCTTCAGACGCCCATCACCGGCTTGTACGCGATCGGCGACGGCGCTGGCGTGACCCGAGGGCTGATCCAGTCGGGCGCCAGCGGTCTGCTTGCCGCGCGGGCGATCGCCAAGGCGCTCTGACCTCCGCTTGACAGCCGTGGCCGGTGGTATGAGAATACCCCCCTAGGTATAACATCGCCATTCGGAGGTGCTCTCGCCGTGACCGTCGCATCCACTCCAGCCACCGCGCCGCTTCATCCGGTCATTCGCGCGCTGGCGTCCCTCTCGAAGCATCTCGTCGTGCTGATCCCGCTTGCGATGGCGGCCGGCCTGGCCGCGGGCCTCGTGTTCGATGTCAGTTCGCTCCAGGTCCTGGTGCTTCCCATGACCATGCTCATGGTGTACCCGATGCTCGTGAACTTCCGGGTCAGTGAGGCGCTCGACCTCAAGGACGGTCGTGCGATCGGGCTCGCGATGGCGCTCGACTTCATGGCTCTGCCGCTTCTGGCCTGGGTCCTGGCGGTCGTCTTCTTCTCGGGAGAACCGGGGCTCTTCGTGGGCATGGTGCTCGCCGGGCTCTTTCCCACCAGCGGCATGACCATCAGTTGGACAGGATTCGCCGGTGGCAACGTGACCGCCGCCGTGAAGATGACCGTGATCGGCTTGATCGCGGCGTCACTGCTCGCCCCGGTGTACTTGCTCGTGTTCGCTGGCGCTGTGGTCGAGGTCGACTTCCTTGAGGTGCTCAGGACGGTCGTCTTCGTGGTGGGCATCCCGCTCATAGCCGGCACGCTCACCCGCACGCTCTTGGTGAAGCGGTACGGTCAGCCACGGTACAAGGCACGCATCGCACCCCTGTTCCCGGGGCTGTCGACGCTCGGCGTGCTCGTGATCGTCTTCGTGGCTATCGCGCTCAAAGCGAAGATGATCGCGCAGGAGCCGATGCTCGTGCTGCGCATACTCGTGCCGCTGATCGTCTTTTACGGCCTCAACTATGTCATTGCGACGCTTGCGGGCCGGGCGCTCCTGGACAGGGGAGATGCCATAGCCGTGGTCTATGGCACGGTCATGCGCAACCTGTCGATAGCACTGGGCATCGCGATGACGGCGTTCGGAGCCGAGGCGGCGCTCCTTCTGGCAACCGCGTACATCGTGCAGGTGCAGTCGGCGGCCTGGTACGTGAAAGCGACCGGCAGAGTCTTCGGCCCGGCTGACGCACCCACGGGGCCGGGTGTTGCGCCGGTGAGCGCGAGGCCGGCGTAGGGCGGGGAGCGAAGCCGAGCTGACGCAAGGCGCTCGGCCGATCCGACGCCGCGCCTCCGCCCTCGCGGCTATGCGTCGATTGGCAGCAACTCGTCGTAGTCGTCGAACGTCTGCGGCTTGTCGAGGATCAGCCCCTCGCTCGAGAACTCGATGACCCGCGTGCCTTCGATGTAGAACTCCACGCCGTCCACCGTTGGGAACTGCTCAAGCGTGTAGACCACCTGGGCCAGCCGGGACGTCACGCTGAAGGCTCCGCCGCCGCTCTCGAACTCCTCGGAGAAGTCGACCTTTGCGATACCGCCCTCGATGGTGACGCCGAGCAGTCGCGTGCCCTCGGGGATCGCCGAGCTGATCGCGGGCCACGTGGTCTGCTCGGTGTCTGTCGGTCCCGCGATAAGCGCTTCGAGTGCGGCCTTCGCCACCGCCTCGCTACGAGGCACCAGGCGCTTAACGCCGAGTGCGTTCTCGCCCGCGGAGACCCAGTAGAGCGTGACCTCCATGTCGTCTTGCGGCTCGGGGGTGACCGTCTCGGTGGGCTCCACCGTCTCCGTGTCGCCGTCTGTCTCGTTGGGCGTCTCGCCGTTGGCGGGCGGCGGCGCAGGCTCGTCTTTCGTGCAGCCGCCTGTCACGGTCAGCGCGAGCATCAGGGCTATCGCCACAGCGAGCGCGATCGATCGTGTGTGTTGCATCGTGGCCCCTCCTTGTCGACCGGCGACCTCACGTGAAGCCACCGTCGAACCGGACCGGTTCTGTCCGAACACGATACTATGTCTATGACGCTGGGCCTGTGCGCGAGGTTCCATCGTCACCCAGTCGATTCCCGGGAGACGTACTATGAGAACACCCGCCGGCACCGAGTGTGCGCTCTACTACGAGGACTTCGCCAGGGGCAGGAACGTCCAGGAGTGTCGCGCCGCGCGCGAGGCGGGGTCGGCGGCATGGCGACCGGAGGACTGTGCCGCGTGCCCGGTCCCCGCGGTGCTCGCCGCGAACGGCAGTCCGTGGCTGGCCGTGACGATCCGCATCCCGAACAAGCGGTTCCGCACGCGCAGACGCGTGACAGCAACCTTCGCCTGCTCGCTGCACGGCGTGCCGCTCGCCGATCCGAACATCGGCTGTCCCCGCTGCAACGCGGAGGCCGATGACCTGCTCCGGGCGGCGTTCGAGTAGCGGGACCGCCTGGCGACTGGCGCGGATCGCGTCACTCAATCATACTTACCCACGCATCCACTGTGAGGGAGGATGCGTGCGTGCGTCGCCCGGCTCGGCGACGCACCCGGTCCGGGAGCGGCGGCGAGAGTCCGCGGGACTGAACACACCGAGGAGCTCATCACATGGCGGGTATCGTGCTGGTCGGCGCCCAGTGGGGCGACGAAGGCAAGGGCAAGATCACCGACCTGATCGCCGACGACTTCGATTACGTCGTGCGTTTCCAGGGCGGCAACAACGCGGGACACACGGTCATCCACGCGGGGAAGACGCTGAAGCTGCACCTCATTCCCAGCGGCATCATGTACCCGCACATCACGCCGGTCATCGGCAACGGCTGCGTCATCGACCCCAAGGTGCTGCTCGAGGAGATCGATCGCCTCGAGGCGGACGACATCTCCACGCATCGCCTGCTCATCAGCTGCAACGCGCACCTGATCATGCCCTACCACCGTGACCTGGATGGTGCCAGCGAGCGCCGTCTCGGCTCGCTTGAGATCGGCACCACCCGTCGCGGCATCGGCCCGGCGTACATGGACAAGGCCAGCCGGATGGGCCTCCGCATCCAGGACCTCATCGACGAGCACATATTCCGCAAGAAGCTCGAAGCCGCGCTTGTGGAGAAGAACGACATCCTCGAGAAGGTCTACGGTCTGCCCACGTACACGGTGGACGAGATCGCCGAGGAGTACCTGGCGTACGCCGAGCGGATCAAGCCGCACATCGCCGAGACGAGCGCGCTCATCAACAAGGCGCTTGATGCCGACCAGTGGGTGCTGTTCGAAGGCGCGCAGGGCGCGCTGCTCGACCTCGATCATGGCACGTATCCATTCGTGACGTCTTCGAGTCCCACGGCCGGCGGCGCGTGCACCGGCGTGGGTGTGGGACCCAAGCGCATCGATCGTGTGCTCGGCATCGCCAAGGCGTACATCACGCGGGTGGGTTCGGGCCCGTTCCCCACGGAGCTTTCGGATGAGATCGGCCGCTCGCTCATCGAGGTCGGCGCCGAGTACGGCACCACGACCGGCCGCGAGCGCCGGGCCGGGTGGTTCGACGGGCTCATCGCACGTTTTGCGGTGCAGGTGAACGGTCTCACGGACCTCGTGATCACCAAGCTCGACGTCCTCTCGCACCTCGACACCATCAAGGTGTGTGTCGCCTACGAGTACGAGGGTACGCGCTACAACGACCTGCCGGCGCACCAGACCGCCTTCCACCACGCGAAGCCGATCTACGAGGAGTTGCCGGGCTGGAAGACCGACATCACGGGCTGCCGCACGTTCGAGGAGCTCCCCAAGAACGCACAGGACTACATCACGTACATCGAGGACCTCGCCGAGGTGCCGGTTGCGATGATCGCGGTGGGCCCCAGCCGGGAGCAGACGATCATGCGCAGGTGGGAAGACCGGCCGTAGGCCGGGCGGCCGCCTGACCGTAGCGCATCCGGTACAATCGGTGCACCATTCGACCCGTCCCGCTTGGGGGTAGTCCACCATGCGTATCCTGGTTCTTGGCGGCGGTGGCCGCGAGCACGCCATCGTCACAGCGCTCTCCCGCTCGGCGCACAAGCCCGAGCTCTTCTGCTCGCCCGGCAACGGCGGCACGGCCGCGCTTGCCACCAACGTTGAGATCAACGTCGAGGACCCCGCGTTCGTGGCCGAATGGGTCGAGCGGAACCGCATCGACTTCGTGGTCGTCGGTCCTGAAGCGCCGCTCGTCGTCGGTGTCGCCGACATGCTCGGCTTCGACGGTGTCCCCGTGTTCGGGCCGCGCGCCGCCGGCGCGCAGATCGAAGGCTCCAAGGCGTTCGCCAAGGATCTCATGGAGCGCTACGACATCCCCACTGGCGGCTATCGCCTCATCCACTCGTACGAAGAGGCCGAGGAGTATCTGCGCGAGGTGGGCGCGCCTGTCGTGGTGAAGGCCGACGGCCTTGCCGCGGGCAAGGGCGTGACCGTGGCCGAGACCGTTGAGGACGCTCTCAACGCTGTGCGGCTGTGCTTCGACGGCGCCTTCGGCCCCGCCGGTGAGCTGGTGGTGATCGAGGAGTTCCTCGAGGGGCCCGAATGCTCGCTGCTCGCGTTCACCGATGGTGAGACCGTGCTGCCGATGTTGCCGGCGCAGGACCACAAGCGTGCGTACGATGACGATCAGGGCCCCAACACCGGCGGCATGGGCGTGTATGCGCCGGTGCCCGTGGTGGACGATGCGGCGCTGGCGGCCATGACGGCGATTCTCGAGCGGACCGTCGCTGCGCTCAAGAGCGACGGGATCGACTACCGCGGCGTGCTGTACGGCGGGTTCATCCTCACCGATGAGGGCCCCAAGGTGCTCGAGTTCAACGCCCGCTTCGGTGACCCCGAGACGCAGGTGCTTCTGCCGCTCCTCGAGACCGACCTGCTCGACGTGATGCTCGCAGTGGCCGAGGGCCGCCTTGGCGAGATCGAGCTCACCTGGCGTGACGGCGTAGCGCTCTCGGTGGTGCTTGCCGCTGGCGGGTATCCGGTGGCCTACGACAAGGGTGCCGCCATCAACGGCCTTGACGAGGCCGGGCGGATCGAGGGCGTCACCGTCTATCATGCGGGCACCGCGATCGACCCGACCGGTCGTCTGGTCACCGCAGGTGGCCGTGTCCTGAACGTCACCGCGGTCGCGCCGAGCTTCTCGGAGGCGCGCAGCCGCGCGTACCAGGCGGTCGACCTCATCCGGTTCGACAACATGCACTACCGCACCGACATAGGACTCAAGGCGCTTCGTGCCAGGGGTGAGGCCTGATGCTTGCCGAGCGGCTACTATCGCGTGCTGTGAGTATCGCGCAGGGCGGGTACTTCGCCACAACACCACGACCGGTCCCGTCGCTTCCCGGACCTGAGGCGGGCAAGCAGCACCTGCTGTACGCCCATGTCCCATTCTGCGAGCGGCTCTGCCCGTACTGCAGCTTCAACCGGTTCCCGTTCTCCGAGGATCCGGCGCGGAAGTACTTCAGGAGCCTGCGCGAGCAGATGCGCATGGTGGCGGACCTTGGTTACACGTTCGACTCGCTCTACATCGGCGGGGGCACGCCGACGATCCTCGTGGACGAGCTCTGCGAGACCATCGATCTCGCGCGCGAGCTCTTCGGCACGCTCGAAGTCTCCACGGAGACCAACCCGAACCATCTGATCCCTGAGATCCTCGACCCGCTCAAGGACCGTGTCCAGCGTATGAGCGTTGGCGTGCAGAGCTTCGACGATGGGCTGCTCAAGGAGATGGACCGCTACGACAAGTACGGTTCAGGTGCCGAGATCCTTGAGCGCATCCAGTCGCTCGAGGGGTTCTTCCACTCGCTCAACGTGGACATGATCTTCAACTTCCCGAGCCAGACCGAGGAGATCCTGCGCCGCGACGTGGAGATGGTGAAGGCGAGCCGCTGCAACCAGACCACGTTCTACCCGCTCATGGCCTCCCGCTCGGTGGAAGCGAGCCTCAAGCGCACGGTGGGTATGGTGGACTACGATCGCGAGGCCGCCTACTACAAGACCCTCGTGGACGGTCTGTCGGACACGTTCGAGCTTTCCACCGCATGGACGTTCTCGCGCATCGGTGGTGGGATGATCGACGAGTACATCGTGGACTACGAGGAGTATGTGGGCATCGGGAGCGGCGCGTTCAGCTACCTCCGTGGCGACATCTACCTCACCACGTTCTCGCTGCGCGACTACTCGGCCGCGATCGACGAGGGGCGGATGCCGGTAGCGGTTGGCAGCGCGTCCGCCAGCCGAAGGAACCAGATGCGCTACCGCTTCCTCATGTCGCTCTTCGGCCTCAGGCTTGACAAGAAGGCGTTCGAGCGCGACTTCGGCGTGAGCGTGGAGCGTGGATTGCCGCTCGAGATGCTCTTCTTCCGGGTGTTCGGCGGGTTCGCCACAGACAACGCCGAGGAGCTGACGCTCACCGAGAAGGGGCGCTATCTGGCGGTCGTCATGCAGCGCACGATGTTCGCGCAGCTCAACGATCTGCGTGATGCCGCTCGCAAGGCGATCGCCTCGGATGAGCGGCAGCTGCTGTTCGGCGATGGGGCGGGCGGATGCGGCGGGTCTGAGGAGTGTGCGTGACAGATAAGGAGGAGGCGGACATGGCCGGGCAGACACCGCTTGTAGGCATCATCATGGGCTCGAAGAGCGATCTCGAGGTGATGAAGGAGTGCGCCGCACAGCTCGAGGAGCTTGGCGTCCCGTACGAGCTCGTCGTGGCCTCGGCGCATCGGCAGCCTGCCAAGGTGCACGAATGGGCAGCCGGCGCCGCTGACCGCGGAATCCGCGTGATCGTGGCGGCTGCCGGCAAAGCGGCACACCTCGGCGGGGTGGTGGCGGCATACACGCCGCTTCCGGTGGTGACAGTGCCGATGAAGACGTCGGACCTCGGCGGGCTGGACTCGCTGCTCTCGATGGTGCAGATGCCAACCGGCGTGCCGGTTGCGTGCGTCGCCATCAACGGCGCCAAGAATGCCGCCATCCTGGCTACACAGATCCTGGGGACCGCGATGCCTGAGTATCGCGCTCGGATCGAGGAGTACAAGGCCGCGATGGCCGATGCGTAGGCTCGGCGCGTTCGTGCCGTTTCTCGTGGCGATCGGCGCCACGTTCTTCGGCTTCGGGTTCGCGGGAGGTTGGCTTGGCGAGGCCGCCGAGTCGATCGCGCGCTCGATGGCCGGGGGCGGCGCGATCACGCGAGGGACGGCCCTGTGGGTGCTGCTCGCGCTGGACGCGATCGTGCTCGTGCTGACGTTTGCGGGGTCGTATCTCGGCGGAGTGTCGCTGCCGTCTGGCCTGCCGCACGTGGCCTTCGGTCTGTTCTTCCCGCTCACGCTCGCGGCCGGGCAAGCGCGGTTCTTCGAGCTCGCGGGTAGCGTTGACGGCCTCTCGGAC
Organism: Actinomycetes bacterium; assembly: GCA_022839745.1. Lineage (GTDB taxonomy): Bacteria > Actinomycetota > Coriobacteriia > Anaerosomatales > Anaerosomataceae > Anaerosoma. The sequence goes on along the minus strand of JALHJB010000010.1, from coordinate 24,770 downwards.
GCGTTCGGCGGCTACAACTTCGCGGCGATGTTCGTGCTCGTGATCGTGATGGCGGAGCTGGGCGTGCAGCTCTCGCGCCGCAGGTACGAGCGGCGCTCCGCCTAGGTGAGGGCACGGGCGGGCCTCCGCCGCCGCCCGGATCGCGCGGCCATGGTGCTCAGCTGTAGCCGAGGGCCCCGGGCTCGCCGATGAACGGCCCCACCACGTCTGCGGTCACCCAGCCGCCGTGGAAGCGCCCCGGCTGAGGGATGGCCTGTTCTCCATCGAGCAGGCAGCTGTCCATGGATGCGGGGTAGAACGCCACATATCCCGCGAGCGACTCGTACCCCGGTTTCGGGCTCGCGTACGACCAGGCGGCCTCAGGGGCCCGGTGGCGTGCGCTCACCACGTGGTAGTATCGCGCCTCGCCTTTGAAGTCGCAGTAGCTCACCCGATCGCCCGCAACGAGCACGCCCGGCTGCACGTCGCTCAGCGGCACGTAGTAGACGGGCGCGTGACCGGTCTCCACCACTCGCAGGGCGCGGTTCGTCCGGGCGATGACCCGCCCGTCGAACGTGATCTCGATCGTCTTGTCTGTCGGCTGGACCAGAGGCGGTCTGGGATACTCCCACACAGACTCCTGTCCAGGGCCGGGTCTGGCGCGTCGTGCGTGCATTATGCGGTCCCTTTGCTCGCGTATGCGGTGTATCTACCCGTTCACTCGGTTCACGAGCACGCCTGCCACGGGTGCGTCCCGGCCGCGCATGCGTGATAATTGCGTGCACATACTGAGCGATACGGAGGTCATCATGCCGCACGGTCCATACGAGGATGTCAGGGTCACCGGACACCTGATCGATTCGGGGATCATGACCCGGATCATGGACGACATCGTTGCGCTTGACGGTGAGTTCGAGACGGTGACCTTCGATGTTGGCCGAACCAACGAGGACCCATCGACCGCGGTGCTCCGTATCCGTGCCAAAGACCCGGCACAGCTCGATGCGATCCTCGGTGAGATCGGGCAGCTGGGCGCGGAGCCTGTGGATGCCGAGGATGCCCGCACCGAGGTCGCACCCGCCGATGGGGTCTTCCCACACGGCTTCTATGCGACAACCAACCTGGAGACCGCCGTTCGTATCGATGGTCGGTGGGTGGGGGTGGCCGACCCCGAGATGGATCTGGGGATCGTCATCGACTCCGGAGCGGCACGCACCGTTGCCATGGCCGATGTGCGGGCCGGACAGCGCATCGTCGTCGGTCACGCCGGGGTGCGTGTCCGCCCGATCGAGCGCCCCCGCGACAAGCAGGAGTTCGAGTTCATGAACTCCGAGGTCTCCTCGGAGAAGCCGAAGGCGCTCGTGATCAGGGACGTTGCGCGGATGCTGGTACGCGTGCGCGATCGAGGGCAGAAGATCGTCTTCGTCGTGGGCCCGGCGGTGGTGCACACAGGCGCCGCCGAGCACCTGGCGCGGCTCGTGAAGAGCGGATACGTCTCGGTGCTCTTCGGCGGTAATGCGGTAGCCACCCATGACATCGAGTCAGCGCTCTACGGCACGTCGCTGGGCATCACGATGGATGGCGGCAGGCCGGCCGCCGGTGGCCACGAGCACCACCTGCGCGCGATCAACACCATTCGCGGGTGCGGAGGGATTCGCGAGGCCGTCGAGCAAGGCGTGCTCACGTCGGGTCTGATGCACACCCTGGTCACCACCGGGACACCGTATGTGCTCGCTGGGTCGATCCGCGATGACGGTCCGCTGCCCGATGTCATCACCGACGTGCTCGATGCGCAGAAGACGATGCGGGCCCACTGCCAGGAGGCGGGGGCATGTATCATGCTATCGACCATGCTGCACTCCATCGCCACGGGCAACATGCTGCCCGCGCGGGTGACGACCGTCTGCGTGGACATCAACCCCGCCGTGGTGACCAAATTGGCCGACCGGGGTAGCTTCCAGACCATAGGGATCGTCACCGATGTAGGGCTGTTCCTGGAGATGCTTGCCGACGAAGTCGAACGGCGCTGAGCCGGGCGCGCGGGACCACCCTGCCCGCTGGCGCCGGAGAGGATCGCACATGGCGAGGGTCAGTCCGCTTGAGCGAGGCGCCGTGGCGATCTTTGCGCTGGGTTGATTCTGGGAACCGGACGCCCGGTTCGGGCGTATACCAGGCGTCCTGAGCACCCGTGCCGGGTACGCGGGCGGCACCACGCCAGGTCCTCGCTACCGCGCGATGGGCGATCATGCGGAGTCGGTCGAAGTCGTGTACGACCCTGCCGTGCTCGACTACGAGGACCTCATCGTGGAGTTCTGGGCCATGCACCGGCCCACCGGGTCGCGCCCTCCCGCCCGCTACGCCTCGATCATCTTCTACAGCACCGACCGTGAACGAATCGCCGCGGAGTCATCGCTTCGCGTGGTGCGGAAGCATCACGGAGATGTGCACACGCGCCTCGAGCCGCGCGGGATGTTCTACCCGGCGGCGCGGTATCACCAGCACTACTACGCCAAGCGCGGCCTTGCGGGACTGTGTGCGATCACGAAAGCGAGGGTCTCATGACGAAGCGCTACGACGTCGACCGTTCGAACGACGAGTGGCAGACGATCCTGTCTCCCGAGCAGTACCGTGTCTTGCGGGAGGCGGGGACGGAGCCACCGTTCAGCGGTGAGTTCGTTGACACCGACGACGAGGGTCTCTATCGGTGCGCGGCATGCGGCAATCCGCTGTTCCGTTCGGAGGCGAAGTACCACTCGGGATGCGGCTGGCCGAGCTTCTATGAGCTGGTCTCCGGAGACGCGGTGGAAGAGCGGCTCGATACAAGCCACGGGATGGTGCGCACAGAGATCCGATGCGCCCGATGCGGCTCTCACCTCGGACACATGTTCGAGGACGGGCCGGAGCCTACAGGGCTGCGGTACTGCATGAACTCGGTGGCCCTCGACCTCACCGCCGCGGAAGAGTGATCGCATGTACCAGGAGAGCGAGATCGTCGACCTGCTGATGGTGCTCTTCCTGACGCCGATCATGGTGGTCGCATATCGCGTCGTCACCATCCGGGGCAAGCGATGGTTCGCTGCCGCGTACCTCATGACCGCGACGGGCTACGTGCTCACGGTGCTTGAGGGCTACGTGGCGGCGGGTGTGCTTAACACACTGGAGCATGCGACCTACGCCTTTGCGGGGGTGCTCTGTCTGGTCGGCGTCACACACGTCTTTCGCGCGGCGCGCACCGAGACGGAGGGTGCCACCCTATGAGCGTGGTCCCGTTCTCAGACAGCATCGCCCTTGTGTGTCTTGTAGCGGCTCTGGTCGTGCTCCTCATGACTCCCGCGTGTGCACGGTCTGTGGGAGCCACTTTCAAGTATTCGCTGGCGGGAGCGTTAGCGCTCCTGGTGTTCGTGAGCCTGTCGAACGTGCTGGAGCACGCCGGCATCACCACGGCACTCGACGCCTATGAGGACTACGCCGAAGTGCTGTTCGTGCCGTTGGTGGCCTACATACTCCTCGGCCGTTCGATGACTGAGCAGCTCGAGGCGGCCGAAGCCGCCGAGGAGCAGACACGACGCGAGCATGCGCTGCTGATGAGCGTTGTCGACACCGCGCCCTCGAGCATCCTGGTCGCTGACAGCGAGGGCAACGTCTGGTTCGCGAACGATGAGGCGCGGCGCTACGTGGAGCAGCCGGGTGACGGCGCCCCGATGGTGCTCGTGCCCGGACTCCGGCCCGTGATCGCGAGAGCTGTGGAAGCGGCGCCGGTGCGCATCGTCCGCCGATGGGCGATGCTCGACGGTGCAGAGCGGTGGTTTTCCATCAGCGCCACGCGTCTCACGAGCAGTTCGGACGGGGGCGATCACGCGGTCGTGGCGTTCCAGGACGTGACCGAGCGTGTGGCGGCTGAGGCTGAGCTTGAGGAGTATCGTGAGGAGCTCGAGGAACAGGTGGACCGGCGCACCAGCGAGCTCCTCGAGCTGAACCGGCAACTGACCGACGCGAACAAGACGGGTCAGCGGCTCCTGGCGAATGTGAGCCACGAGTTTCGTACTCCGCTGAACTCCATCATCGGCTTCACCGATCTGCTGCTGGGCGAGACTTCCGGTCCGCTCAACGCGGAGCAGCGCCGACAGCTGGGTTTCGTCAACGCATCGGGCAATCAGCTGCTGACCATCGTTGAATCGGTGCTCGAGTTGGCGCGGGTCGAGGCGGGCCGTGGAGCCGTTTCGCTGAGCGTGACCGAACTGGGTCACACTGTCAGAGACGTGGTGAACCCAATCGGTATCATCGCCGAGGACAGGGGCATCACGCTCACGTGCGTGTGTGAGGCAGCTGTCACCGTGTGGGCCGACGTGGACAAGCTCGGCCAGATCGTCCGCAACCTCGTCACCAACGCGGTGAAGTTCACGGACCCCGGTGGTGTGGTGGAGGTCAGGCTGGTCGTTGAGGTGGAGGAGGTGCTGATCCAGGTGGCGGATAATGGCATCGGCATCGCACCGGAGGATCAGAAGCGCATCTTCGAGGCGTTCGAGCAAGTTGACCGCGCCGACCGCGCGCGGGTGTCTGGCGCCGGGCTGGGGCTCTCTATCTGCCGCGACCTGTGCGGGCTCCTGGGATACGGGCTCTCACTGGAAAGCGAGCCAGGCATGGGGTCCACGTTCACCGTACACATTCCGTTTGAACCGGACATGGCGCCGACTCTCGTGGGGGAGACAGAATGACATCGCACGACACGACACTGGAGGAGCTTGGGCTCAGCTCCGCAGTCGCTGCCCTGATCGCCGCGCACCCCTCGGGGTTCACGCCTGGCCGGGTCGTTCGCTCCGACAGGGGCTACGCCTTCGTGCAGTCGGCCCGCGGGCTGCATGTGGCCAAACCGGCGACCCACCTGGTGAAACACGCCGACGACGGCGGCCTTCCGGTGGTTGGTGACTGGGTGCTGCTGGGTGGCGATGAGAGCGAGCCGCTGGTGGAGGTGGTGCTGGAACGCACGACCGCGATCGCACGGCGCGACCCCGGTCATGCGGCACGCATGCAGATTCTCGCCGCCAACGTCGACATCGTGTTCATCACACACCCGCTCGCCGAGCCTCCCAATCTCTCGCGCATCGAACGTGAGCTCGCCCTGGTGTGGGACAGTGGTGCGCAGCCCGTGATCGTGCTGACCAAGGCCGATCTGAGCGAGGATGTCGACGCCGCGAGGGAGGCGGTTGGGGGCATCGCCTTTGGCGTGGATGTGCTGACGACAAGTTCTGCCAATGGGGCGGGCATCGAGGACGTTGCCAGTCGTCTGGGGCACGGCCGGACGGCTGCGCTCATCGGGCCATCCGGCTCCGGGAAGTCGACACTGGTGAACGCGCTCGCCGGACAGGACGTGCAGGAGACGCGGGAGGTCCGCGTATCCGACGGGCGAGGGCGTCACACCACGGTATCCCGGGAGCTGATCACCCTTCCGGATGGCGGCCTCATCATCGACACGCCCGGACTGCGCGCAGTGGGCATGTGGGACTCCGCCGAAGGCCTGGCACAGGCGTTTTCCGACATCGAGGAGTTGGCGCAGGGCTGTCGGTTCAGGGACTGCCGGCACGAGGGAGAGCCGGGATGCGCGGTCGAGGCCGCGGTCGGATCCGGCGAACTGCCGGAGCGCAGGCTGACGAGCTTCCGGGAACTACAGGCCGAGGTGGCCCATGTGAACACGCAGATCGGCATCCGAGCACGGCTCGAGAAGAAGCGCGAGGACAAGGTGCTCGCGCGCACCATCAAGGACTTCTACCGGCAGGGACACGGTCACAAGTGAGCATCGTGCGGTTCGTCCGCACCCGAGCCGTATTCCCGGACACAAGAAAGCGCCCCGGTCGGGGGCGCTTTCTTGTGTCCGGGAGCAAACCCGGCATCATCTGACGCGATAGGCGTCCCGTGCAACGAGCGCGGCGATGGCGAACAGCAGGTTCGCCACAACCCACCCCATCTCGAGCGTTGCGGTGAGTCCGCTTCCGGCCCAGTCCGCATAGGAATAGGCGGTGTCGGTCAGGGCGAAGACGAACGCGCCTACGACCACGATCCACCAAGGCCACCCGAGCCGCCCGGCACCGAGCTGCCTGATGACCAATGACAGGGCGAGCGCCGGGGAGAAGATCAGCAGCACGTCTCCAAGCGGGTAGAACGTGCTGACGACAAGACCCCAGAACCCGAGCTCGGCCGTGCCTGCGGGGAAGATGTACGGCACGAGCAGGAACATCAGCACCGCGGCGGTGAGCACGAGCCCCACGAGCGCGGCGATCATGATCGGCGTGCGAACCGGCGTGAGATCCTTGTACGAGCGGACCGCGAGCACCAGCGCGGCAACGAAGAAACCGTACTGCAGCACGTAGAACACGTCGGCCACGCTGGGGTATGGATCGAGCCCCATGTGCAGGTCGAGGACCGTCCACACGATGTCGCCGAGCGCGTAGGAGGCAACACCCGACCCGACCAGCAGCCACTGCACTCCAACACGCTGGTTCAGGCCGATCTTGAGAGCCACGGTGATCACCACGGAGGCCAGGAGGACCTGGAGGAGCGTGCCGTACCAGTAGGCCGCCGTATACGCACCGTCGCTGAGCGTGCCAGCATACATCTGTGAGCTGAGGAATGAGAAGATCGCGGCCAGCGCGACGAGTACGCCCGCGGTCAGGTAGGTTCCGGACGTGATGACACCACGGGCGCGCGGGGCGGAGGTCTGTGCGCTCATCAGTTGCCCCTTTCGATCTGTGCGAGCAGGTCGTCTATCACTGTGCTCGGCGCTACCGGGCTCAGCAGGCGGCGCACGTTCGATTCGAGCGCCGGAAGGTCGCTGTCGTTCAGCTCATCGGCGGACTTGCCGATGGACAGCGCCGTTCCCCGAACGCACGTGTCCGCAACCGTTGCCCCCACGTATGGAGTCAACGCGGCGATGACGCGCTCACGCAAAGTAGCCATGAATCCCCCCAGTCACCAGATGCGTCCCGAACGGTGTCCCCATAGGAGTGTCACATTCCCGTTAAGTCCTGAGTGTCGGCACCGGTGGAGCTTCCTGTCAAGCTGACGAACATCCGTCGCGAGGTGCCGTGGCCTATACTCGTAAGGCCCAGCGCCTGCGGTGCTGACCGTGCTCACCTGAGCCGGCACACGGGCTTGTGAAGGAGGGGCTATGAAGAAGCGACTTGGTCCGAGCGACCGGCTGTATCCGATGCCGGTCCCCCTCGTGTGTGGGGGCACTATCGAGCACGCGGATGCGTGCGCCGTCGCATGGATCGGGATATGCGCGACCGATCCGCCGCGCATCGCGATCGCGATGCGCGAAAGCCGATACACGCTTGAGCTGATCCGCGCGAACGGGACGTTGACGGTGAACACCCCGTCGGCCGCCGACGCTGCGGTCGTCGACTACTTCGGCATCACCAGCGGCCGCACCACGGACAAGTTTGCTGCGAGCGGATGGACGCTCGAGCCGTCGGCTGTGGTCGAGGCTCCCCGGATCGCGGAGTGCCCGTACCAGATGGAGTGCAGAGTGACGCACGAGATCCCGCTGGGGAGCCACGTGCTGCTGGTGGCGGAGGTCGTTGAGAGCCACGCCGAGGAGTCGGTGCTGGATCAAGCGGGGACAAAGGTCGATGTGGCCGCGCTCGATCCGTTGGTCTACATAGCCGGGAGCCGCGAGTACCGGCGTCTGGGCGAGAAGGTGGCCGACGCGTACACGATCGGGAAGGGCATCGGCCGGAATCAGTGAGCGGGTTGTGCTCTCAGGCGCTCGCACAGCCCGCATGCAGAAGGGCGCCCGCGGTGCGGGCGCCCTTCCGGCGGGACTGATATCGGGGGGAATCGACCTCAGCCACTGCTGACCATGATATGAGCGCGCTTGGTGAGCTGCTTCTTCACGCGCGCCATCTTCTGCACCCACTCGGGGGCATGTGCCATCTCTGCGTCGCCGATCTGAGACCTGATCTGCGCCTGAGTCTGGTTCATCGCAGCCTCACCAGCGCTGGTCTGAGCCTGCACCTGCGCCTTGACCGGCTCGCCTGCCTGGACCTGGGCCTTGACCTGGGCCTGAGTCGCCTCGCCAGCCTGGGTCTTGATCTGCAGCTGGTCACAGTCCTGGGCCTGGTCGCAATCGCGCAGTCGCTCCTGCGTCTGATCGGCAACACCGTCGACGCATGATCCGTCCTGGCTCCTGGTCTGCTGCGCTGCCAGGGCCGGAGCAGCGATCAACGCCATCACCGACGCGAGCGCCACGATCTTGAGGATCCACCGTTTCATGAAGCACACCTTCTTCCGGGCTGATGGGTGGCACACCCACAAGAACGAAGGTCAGTGCCGTGGGGTTACGGGTGCGCTGCGCCAGATCTGGAAGCTCGCCTCGGGCTCACTTCGCGCGAGAGCCGTCATCCATCTCCCGAACGCGATCCATATCAAGCGAGCCGTCATCCTCCAGCGGCTCGGTGCCGCCGGGCGATACGCTCTGACCCTCGCGGATCCGCTCCTGTATGGGCAGATCGGGGTCATCGGTACCCGTGCTGTCCTCAGTGCCAGCGTTTGGGGTGCCCTTCGAGCTCGACTGAGGCGATCCGCCGGTGTCCGGGTTCGGCGTACCGCCGGCCCCACCGCCCGAGCCGCTGCCTTCCGCGGGCCCTGGAGAGGTCACGGCCTCGTCGATCGCGTCGCGTGTCTCGGCTGGAGCGTCCGCGCCTCGCTGACGGATACGGCTCGCGTCATCGGTGGTGAGGGGACCCTCGTCGGGAGCAGCCTCACGCACGGCATCGCGCAGGGAGCCGAGCGCCTCGTCGATCGTATCCGCACCTGAGCCCTCTCGCGCCAATCTCGCGGTCTCTCCGGCTCGGCGTGCGGCGATGGACACCAGGACGCGGTTCTCGAGCCGCCCGGGCGGAAGCACGGCAACCACCGCGTTCTCCGCGGCGATCTTGACGCCGTACAGGGGATCACCAGGGAGGGAGCGCTCGGCTGCGTATGCCACGCCGCCGAACCCCACCGCCAGCGCGGTGCCGGCAACGGCAAGACGATGGGAGGCGAGCGCGAAGATGCCACCCCGGCTGGTTGCGCACACCTCATGCATGACGCGCTCACGGATGTCGGCGCGGGCTGACGCGGACAGCGGTTCTGCTGCCCCTCCGATCGCTTCGGCCAACTCGTCTGTCAGCAGCTTCTTGTCACGCACCATCGTCTTCGCCTTCTTGAAGTAGCCGGGCAAGCGTTCTGACCGCCCGGTGCTGCAGTGCCTTTATCGCGTTCTCGTTCTTGTTCAGTGCTTCGGCAGTGTCCTTGATGCTCATGTCCCACCAGAACCTCATGGCGATCACCGATGCCTGTTCTTCGGTGAGCATCCGCACCACCGCCCGCACACGCTCGGCATCGGCTCTGGCGATCACCGCCACATCGGTAGATTCCGCGACCTCTCCCGTCTCGATGGGTTCGTCGACCGGGACCGGGCGGTGGGCCTTGCGGCGGTACTCGTCGACAACGGCGTTCCGCGCGATCCTGAAGAGCCACGCCGCGAACGGCAGACCCCGGTCGTCATAGTTGCCGATCGCCTCCCATGCCTTGAGGAAGACGGTAGCGGTGATGTCTTCAGCATCCTGCGCCGAGTCTGTACGGGAGCGGACGAACGCATACACACGATCGGCGTACTCGTCGTACAGCCGACCGAACGCCCGGGCGTCCCGGTTGCAGGCTCTGCGCACGGTCCGCGCGAGACGTCGCTCGGTCATCGCTGACACGTCGTGTCCTTTCGATACGGACAACGCGCGAAGCCCCCTCCGCGTTACTGAGCGATATGGATGAATGCCGGTCCGGGTTGTATAGACGGCCGCTGACCCTACCCGCAGCCTCCGGGCACGGCGCATGGCGCACCGGGCGCTGGGCCGCTTCCGGTGCCGGCGACCGGGATCGTGCGTGCCCGCTCGGGGTGCAGGATGCACGTGAGGTCCTCGGCCATATAGTCGCCCTCACGCTGCCAGGCCTTGGCGCGGCAGCCGCGGCAGATGCGGCTGTACTCGCACGCGTCCGGGGCGCACATGCCCGTCGATTCCTCGAGGTCGATCTGGTAGAGCGCGGCGGTAGCCTCGGCGAAGCTCATCTCGCGGATATTGCCCACGGTCCAGTCCTGTGCGAACTGGCAGGGCATGATGTTGCCATCGGAGCTGAGGTTCATGTGGCCCTTGCCAACCGGGCAGGCGCTGATGGTCTTGAGACGTTCGAGGCCCTTGCTCACATCCACCCCGCGCTCGATGAAGCGCTCGGCGATGTAGGGGATGACCGAGGGGAGCGCACCCACGTCGTACTCGAACTTGAGGTTCGGGTCGAGCATGTCCTCCACGATGAAGTCCGCAAGCTCGCGCCACTGCTCCACGGTCACACGGGAGTCGTCCTCGCCCTCGCTCCTGCCAGAGGTGATGAGGTCGCAGATGTAGATCATGCCGCAGTCGTTGTCCTTGGCCAGCTGGATGATGTCGAAGATGTAGGGCCACGTGTCCCGGGAAAGCGCGGTCTTGAGCACGACCCCGACGCCCTCGGCGCGCAAGGCCTTGATGGCTGCCAGGACCCGTGCATGTGTGCCCGGAACGCCCACCATCGCGTCGTGGAACTCGGCCGGGCCGTACATGGAGGTGGCGATCCAGCGGACGCCGTACTCCTTCAGACGCTTCGCGGTTGCCTCGTCGATCATCGTGCAGTTGGTGGAGATCGTGGGACGCACGCCCTGCGCGTTCACCTCGGCGAGGATCTCCCAGAAGTTGGGGCGCATCATCGGCTCGCCGCCGGAGAGGAAGACGACCGGCACGCCGGCTTCACCCATGCGGCGGACGAGATCGATGGTCTCCTCATCGGAGAGCTCCTCGGGGAGCACGTGACCGTCGGCTGCCATATAGCAGTGGTTGCACCGCAGGTTACAGCGGTTGGTGATGTTCCAGATGATGTCGCTCGGACGGCCGAGCTGGGCGTTCTTGAACGCCTTGTTCTCGGACTCTGCGAGGGGGCCGTCGAAGAAGAGCGAGCGAACGTGTGCCATAGGTGATGCCTCCTTGTGGAGCGATGCGTGCAGCCCCGTGCCGGCGAGGCGGATCAGCGAACCCTCACAGGGTAGCACCGCGCAAGGGGCGCGCCAAACGCCAGCGCCACGATGAGAGGGCTGCCAAGGAGACGTGACCGCTCAGCCGGGCTCGGCCGGCGTGACGGGCAGCCTGACGCTGAACGTACTGCCGCGCTGCGGGGCGCTGCGTACGGAGATCCTGCCGCCGAGGAGCGTTACCAGCTCACGGGTGATCGAGAGCCCCAGGCCCGTCCCCCTCGACTTCCCGCCCGAGGACAGCGCGACCTGGTGGAAGGGCTGCCAGATGTACTCGTGGTACGCCGGATCGATTCCCGGACCGGTGTCAGACACCTCGATGAGCAGCTCGTCGCCTTCAGAGGACGCCAGCACCGAGACAGAGCCTGCGTCCGTGAACTTGACCGCGTTTCCCATCAGATTGATCAACACCTGAAGGAGCCGTTGCCAGTCGCTGGTGATGGTCTGCGGCGCGTTGCGGTACTCGGTCCTGAGTTCGAGTCCTTTGCTCGAAGCCTGCGGTTCGATGATGCTGATCGCCTCATCGATCGCGGACGCGACGGAGAACGTTTTGAACTCAAGCGCCATCTCACCGGACTCGACCTTGGTGAGATCGAGGATATCCTCGATCAGGCCAAGAAGGTAGTGGCCGGCGTTGTTCACCACGCGGAGTTGCCGTGACTGGTCGTCGGTCAGGGGGCCGGCAATGCCGTCGAGGATCAGTTCCGTGAACCCGATGATCGAGTTCAGGGGTGTACGCAGTTCGTGGCTCATGTTCGTCAGGAACCGGTCCTTCGCGAGCGTAGCCTCCCGAAGCTCCTCGTTCGACTTGCGCAACTCCTTCGTGCGCTCGGCCACCTGGAGTTCGAGGTCGGCCTTGTGGGCGCTCAGCTCGGCCTGAGCACGCTCGAGCTCCTCGAGCCGACGCCGCAGCTCGGGGTAGTAGCTCTTCCTCGCCGAGTGGTCACCGAGACCGATGACGCCTTGGCGGAGCTCTTCTCTGGAGTTCTCAGGCGATGGCGTCATGCAATATCCCGACCAGGTCGTCTGTGGTGGCATCCCAGGGGTTGGTTGCCAGACACGCGTCGGCGCCGGCCTTGGCCGCGAGGTCCCATATGGTCTCCTCGGTGAGTCCGTAATCGGCAAGCGATGACGTCATTCCGATGGCCTTCGAGAACTCGGTGAGCCAGGACGCGATGTCCGCACCGGCTCGCATGGTGGGGGGCAGGCCGAGGGCGTCTGCCATCCGCTCGGTCCGCGCGTGCGAAAGCTCCGGCAGGGTGCGACGCATGACAGGGCCGAGGAGCAGCGCGTTGCACTCCCCATGGGGGGCGTCGAGAAGTCCGCCGAGGGCATGGGCGAGTGCGTGCACCGCACCGAGACTGGCGTTTGAGAAGGCGAGTCCCGCGTCGAGGCTGGCCTGCGCCATCGCGCCGCGCGCGTCGAGGTCGTCAGGGTGCTCGACGGACTGCGGCAGACTTCGCGCAACGAGCCGCATCGCCGCCAACGCGAGTTCGTCGGTGAGCGACCAACTCGCGTTGGATACATATGCCTCGATGGCGTGGACAAGCGCGTCCATCCCCGTTGTCGCAGTCAGACCGGCATCCATCGTGGTCAGCGGCTCGGGATCGACGAGCGCAAGGTCAGGAACGAGCGACTTGCTGATCAGCGCAGCCTTCAGGCGCCGCACTGGATCGGTGATGATCGCGAACTGCGAGACGTCGGCCCCTGATCCCGCAGTGGTGGGGATGCACACTAGTGGCGGCATCGGTGTCTCGACCCGGTCGACTCCCTCGTAGTCGAGCACGTGTCCGCCGTTGGTCGCCACCACGCCGACGCCCTTCGCGCAGTCGAGCGGACTACCACCGCCGATGGCGATGATGCCATCACAGCTGTGCTCAAGGTACGTTTCGGCACCGCGCATGATCTGATCGGCGATCGGGTTCGGACGCACGTCCTGGAAGAGCACGGCCTCGATGTCGTGCTCGCCGAGAGACTCGAGCAGCGGAGCGACCCACCCGGCCGCGACCACACCCGGATCGGTGACCGCAAGGACCCTCCGCATGCCTATGCGCTGAGCATACGGTCCGGCCATGAACCGAGCGCCATCTCCGTACAGAATCTCCGGGGCCACGAACTTGCGAAGCTCTCTGGTGTCGGCCGTGATGATCGCCTCCGGCTGCCGGTGCGGTGATACCCATGCATCATGATACCCGTTCATCACGCTGTGCCGATGCGTGCAGAGTGGCTGAGGCCGGGGAGGGAAGCGATGAAGACGCGACGGGTCGTGGTGCTGGCGCTCGCGGGTGCATTGGCTGCAACGGCGGCGGCACGCGCCGCGCGCGATGTGGAGCCGAGCCCAACAGGCACCAGCGCCTACTACTACATGTTGGCGCCCGATGTGGGGTTCGTGGCGCTCATACATCCGTCAGTCGGGGATGAGGCGTCCGGCTTCACCGCCGCAGAGTCGATCAGTGTGATCACCAAGCTGCTGGGGAGCTAGGGACCGGGAGACCCGCAGTCCGCATCGGCGTCTTCTTCTCGACGCGCGGTGGTATCAGGTGGATCCTATGCCGACGTCTTCTGTGCCCGCTTCTGATGCTCCGCTGCGACCTGGACTGAGCGGCGCTATCTGACCGTCTGCCACCAACCTACGTGATCGCGAACCGAGAACTCGATGAGCCCACGGCCGAGCAGTTCGCCGAGATAGCCCTTCACGTCGGTGACCGCGAGCCAATACACCGCCTGGTTCTCCACGAGGCCCAGCTCGCGAGAGATGAACGCCACCGCCCCCTCGGTGGTCATGCCGTCCCGGAGTCCGTGGAGCAGCAGCTCGGCGGTGCGGCGCACCTGCGTGATGTGGAAGTCGATGTGCTCCTCGGCCTCGGTACGTCGGACCGGCTGACCGTGTGCCGGGACGACCCACTCGCACGGCACGCCGCGGATGCGCTCGAGCGAGGCCACCACCATTCCGGGGTCGATCGCGTAGGGCAGCGGGTGCTGCTCCCAAAGTTCTCGCTGGTAGAGGGCGTCGCCGGTGAAGAGCACGCCGTCGGCGGTGAGGAACCCGTGGTGGCCGAGCGTATGACCGGGGAGCGGGATCGCCGTAGCGCGTGGGTCGTTGAACTCCTCGATGTAGCCGTCGACCGCGCAACCGATGCCTCGGAAGAGTTTGGTGGTCATCTTGTCGCTCGGCTTGGCCCAGCTGAACATCCCGCGGATGTTGATGTCGGGGTTCTCCACCATCGCGGCGTCGTCCCGGGCGGCGATCACCCGGGCGCCAGAGTCGCGCAGGATGTGAGCGATCGAGAAGTGGTCGGCGTGACCGTGGGTGATGGCGAGCAACTCGAGGGGGACGCCCTCATAGACGCTCTCATCCTCGGACGTGTCGATGCCGAGCCCGGCGATGTACCCCGCGTTCGTGAGCCCCGGCACCACGTAGGTGTCGCCGGCAAGGTGGATCGCGGTATCGGGCACGGAAGGCATGACGACAGTATGCCACTGGACGGCGAGGGGTGCGGGCGCCGGAGTCGTGCGCAACGGCCCGCGGCGGTGCACGTCGGCACGCCGCTCGCTATAATGTGGGTACGGGCGAACGCCCCAGGACGCGATCCGGCGTGCCGCGACCACGAGGAGGTGATTCAGCGTTGAGTAATCATTGCATCGCTGCGGAGGTGTCCACCTCGTAGGACAGCGGGTGAGCGGGCCGAGATGGCCCGGCGCTACGCGTTCCTGCAAACCAGGACGAAGGTCGCTGTCTTACAGCAGCGATGGGAGAGGGTCGTCGGGCAACCGGCGGCCCTCTCTGTGCTGTGGGGCGGACTGACCTCGTCTACCCCGCGCGCTCCGCGTCGTAGGCGTCGATCAGCATTCGAAGCGACCGCACGCAGGTCTCATCTCGCCAGTCGCTCATGCGCTCGGCCAGCTCCGACGGCAGGTCGCTCACGTCACTCTCGGCATACGCGGAGCCGAAGATCGAGAATCCCACGGCGAGCGCGATCATCGACTGCCACAGCTCGACGGCGTCATCATCACTGAACCCGAGCTGCGTGAGGAATACCAGGCCGCTGTCGGGGTCGGTCTCCACGCGCCTGCCCGCCAGTGGCGTCAGGTTCGGGTGCGCAGCGAGCACGCGCCGGTACTCGGAGAAGATCGCGAGCAGCAGTTCCCTCCAATCCTCCGGCAGCGGATCGGGGATGCGCATCTCCGAACGCATCTTCACGATCACGCCGCTCAGGAGCGCGTCCTTGCTGGGGAGGTGATGGTAGAGGGAGGCGGCCTCGACGCCCACTTCAGCGGCAAGCCGGCGCATCGAGAGCGCCTCGAGCCCCTCGGCGTCGGCGATCGCGAGTGCGGCGGTGAAGAGTTCGTCTTTGGTGAGCGGGGTGGTTCGCTTCTTGGGTGTGACCACGGTAGAAACTCCTCGGAATACGAGCTTGACCCTAACAGTGTTAGGGAGCATACTGCGCCTGCAGCCTAACAGCGTTAGGTTAGCAGACTGAGGTCCGAGACGCGAGGAAGCGTGCCATGGATACCACGATCGATCGTCGGGAGTTCGTGCGCATAGGAGCCTGCGCAGGAGCGGCCACAGCGCTGGCGCTGGCAGTGGGGTGCTCCTCTGCGGGCACCGCAAAATCGGATGAGTCCGAGGTGGAGACGCCATCGTTCAAGTACGGGGAGGAGACCGGGATGTCCAAGCGGGTGCTGGTAGGCTACGCGACACGAACAGGGTCGACAACGGGTGTGGCCGAGGCGATCGGGCGGACGCTCGGCGAGCGGGGTTATGCCGTGGACGTGAAGCCGTTTCGTGACAAGCCATCGCCCGGTGGCTACGACGCGGTTGTCGTCGGCAGCGCAATCAATGGCGGGGCATGGCTTCCCGAGGCGATCGGATGGGTGGAGTCCAACAGCAGCGTGCTCCGAGATGTCCCGACGGCGGCGTACTGCGTGCACAGCATGAACGGTGGCGCTGACGAGAAGCAGACGCGCAAGCGGACGGCATATCTCGACAAGGTGCGCGACGCGGTGACGCTGGCGGCCGAGGGGTTCTTCCTCGGCAAGGGTCCGGCCGCTGATGACTCGTCGCTCATCGCACGCTGGGCGTTCAAGGCGTTCGGTGGCACCGCCGAGGGCGATGCGCGCGACTGGGACAAGATCAAGGCGTGGGCCGAGGGGCTGGAGCTGTGACCGCGGCGGCGGAGCGCGACCGCGCCCTCGTGTACCGCCGCCGCCGCGCTCCTCGCGCGCGGTGAGCACGGTAGCACGAGGGCGTTCCGGGCTTCTTTCTCTCAGCAGCGGGCACGTTCGTCCTGACGCTTGCGACGACGAGATCGGCGGCCTTGTGCAGGCGGCCGAGGAGATGCGCGACTCGGTGGTGGGGCAGCTTGCCGTGGTGCGATACGATGAGCGCCCCAACGAAAAGGACGACTCTTGAAGCAGCTGCGCGATAACAAACCCGTCTGGCACGCTCTGCTCTGGATCGCGATCTATGTGGCACTGGTCAATGTGGGAGGCATGCTTGCTCCCGACCCCGCAAGCACTCCATTGGTGACTGGCATCCTGCTCGCTGGCCTCGCGGTCGTCCTGGTGCTCTACCTGCGACGGTCCGGTCTCGCCGATCTGTCCGGGTTGCGGCCACCTCGCGCCAACACCATGCGCGCCGTGCACTATCTCGCGCCGCTGTTCGGCATCTCACTGTTCCAGTACGCCAAAGGCTTCGCTCCCGGACTCGATGCTGGAGAGGTGGTCTCGGCTGTCCTGCTCGTTGCAGGCGTCGGCTTTATCGAGGAGCTGCTGTTCAGGGGGCTTCTCTTCCAAGCGATCCTGAAGAGGGGCGCCCTCAATCGTGCGATCCTCATCACCGGGATCACGTTCGGTATGGGTCACATCGTCAACCTCGCGCGCGGGTACACCATGTCCGACCAGCTGATTCAGGTTGGGGCAGCTGTAGTCATCGGTATCGCGCTTGCATACGTTGTTGCCATCACGGGCAGCATCATCCCCGGAGCCGTCTTTCATGCACTGTTCGATCTGAGCGGCACGATCACCGCCGCAAACACAACCATGGACGTGTACGTACTCAGCGCCATGGTCATAGTGCTGGTCCCGTACATACTGTTCATGCGGAAACGGTTGGTGCGGACGGATGACGGGGCGGCGACTGTTGGTGACGCCGGCGATACGCCAGACGTGCTGAGTGCCTGAGCATCCGGAATCCTAAGGTGTCGGCCCCTGCTGCTATTCTGTGATGCAGCGGGGAGCGGCTACCGAGGGAGGGCCTGTGCGGGATCCGGTGGAGATCTACTTCAGCACACTGCGCGACATCCACGCCTCTGGTGCGGGTGTTGCCGAGACGAGCTACTACCCCGCGCTCGCCGAGCTGCTCACCGCCCTCGGCTCCAAGCTCAAGCCCAAGGTCACCGCGATCATCAACCTGCGCAACACCGGTGCGGGCATCCCGGACGGCGGTCTGTTCACCGCACCGCAGCTCAAGGGCTGGGAGCCGGGTACCGATCCGCTGGCCGGGCAGCTCCCCGCGCGCGGCGCCATCGAGGTGAAGTCTCCTGCCGAGGATGCCTTCGCCACCGCCGAAGGCGTGCAGGTCGCCCGCTACGTGGAGCGCTACGGGCTCGTACTCGTCACCAACCTGCGCGACTTCGTGCTGGTGGGCCGGGGGGCAGGCGGCACGGGAACCCGCGTCCTTGAGACGCTCCGCCTCTCAGAAACCGAGGCCGGCTTCTGGGCGCGCGTACAGCAGCCGCGTACGTACGCGGAGGATGCGGGCGAGGGTCTCACCGAGTTCTTGCGTCGCGTGCTGCTTCACAATGCGCCACTGTCCGATCCGAAGGACCTCGCGTGGTTCCTCGCAAGCTATGCGCGCACCGCACGCCTGCGCCTTGAGCAGAAGCACGAGCTGCCCGCGCTCGACGCGCTGCGATCGCAGCTCGAGGATGCCCTCGGCCTGAAGTTCGAGGGCGAGAAGGGCGACCACTTCTTCCGCTCAACACTCGTGCAGACGCTCTTCTACGGCATGTTCGCCGCCTGGGTGCTCTGGGCGCGCGGGCGCGACCGGGCCGAGGAGATCCCGTGGGACCGGCGCTTCGAGTGGGAGACGGCAACCGCCACGCTTCATGTGCCGATGGTCTACGAGCTCTTCCGGCAGTTCGCCGATGTGCGGCAGCTCGGACAGCTCGGCATCTCAGAAGTGCTCGAGTGGGCCGAGGAGGTGCTGTGGCGCATCGACCGTGTGAGCTTCTTCGACAAGTTCGAGGAGCATCACGCGGTGCAGTACTTCTACGAGCCGTTCCTCGAGGCGTTCGACCCGGCGCTGCGCAAGGAGCTCGGCGTGTGGTATACGCCGGACGAGGTCGTGAAGTACATGGTGGCGCGCGTGGACTGGGCGCTCCGCGAGGAGCTGGGCATCGCGGACGGTCTCGCCGACCCGAGCGTGGTGGTGCTCGACCCGTGCTGCGGCACCGGCGCCTACCTCGTGGAGGTGCTTCGCACCATCGACCGCACGCTCACGGCCAAGGGCGCCGACGCGCTCACCCGCAACGACGTGAAGCGCGCCGCGCTCGAGCGCGTGATCGGCTTTGAGATCATGCCGGCGCCGTTCGTGGTGGCGCACCTGCAGATGGGCATCCTTCTGGCGGAGCTCGGCGTGCCGCTCAAAGACGCCGATGAGCGCGCCGCCATCTACCTCACCAACGCGCTCACCGGCTGGGGCGACGGCGAGACGACGCCTCCCAAGGACAGGCGTGCCGCAGTGGGTCAGATGCACTCGACGCTGCTCTTCCCTGAGTTTGCCGAGGAGCGCGACGCTGCCGACCGCATCAAGCGCGAGGAGAAGATCCTCGTGGTGATCGGCAACCCGCCGTACAACGGATACGCCGGTGTGGCGGTGGATGAGGAGCGCAGCCTCTCTGAGGCGTATCGCACTACCAAGCGCGCGCCGAAGCCCCAGGGCCAGGGACTGAACGACCTGTACGTGCGCTTCTACCGCATGGCGGAGCGGCAGATCACGGAGCGCACGGGCCGCGGCGTGGTGTGCTTCATCAGCAACTACTCGTGGCTGACGGGCCTGTCATTCACCGGAATGCGCGAATCGTTCATCGAGGCGTTCGATCACATCACCATCGACAACCTGCACGGCGACAGGATCATCTCCGAATACGCGCCCGATGGGCGAACCAGTGAGACCGTATTCGCCCAGGGGCCGAAGTCACCCGGAATCAAAATAGGCACAGCGATTGCCACCTGCGTTCGCTCGGAGAACGGAGCCGCAGCGATCGAGTACGCCGACTTCGATGAGGCGAGGGCATCTGTGCGTCGACAGGCTTTGCTTCAATCGCTTGAGGGTGCCACTCGATATCAGCCCGTCACTCCGCTCCTCGAACTCGGTCTGCCGTTCCGCCCAGCTGAGGTTGCCGAGGGCTACCTGTCGTGGCCGAGGATCCCGGACCTGTTTCCCGTGTCGTTTCCAGGCATCATCACTGCACGCGATCAGTTCGTCGTCGACATTGATCGTGCGCGCCTCGAGCATCGGGTAGGTCGCTACTTCGATCCGGCGCTCAGCGATGACGTGATCTGCGCTGAGAGCCCAGTTGCCATGTCCGACGCCAGTCGATTCGAAGCTGTTGCCACTCGGCGAACACTCGCGGCCCGGGGATTCCTGCCGGAGCGGGTACTGCCCTACCAGTACAGACCGTTCGACAGGCGATGGGTGTACTGGGAACCCGAGACCAAGCTCCTTCACGAGAAACGAACCGAGTACTGGCCAACTGCGCAGACGAAGACACCGCAATTAGTCATGGCTCAGAAGCAGCGACGAGGCTACGACCCGCCGGTTGTGACGAGTTCGGCTGTTGCGTTTCACCTCCTTGAGCGCGGAGCGATTGCGTTCCCACTCGACGTGGTGCACGCGCAGGACACTCTCCTAGCTTCAGCCACGGCACAGGCGAATCTGAGCGATCGGGCCAGAGCCTACCTCCACGCGATGCAGTCTGATGACGAGGTCCTCTTCTGGCACGCGATTGCGATGCTTCATTGCGCAGACTACTTCGCGGAGAACGGTGCCGCGCTCGAGCTGGATTGGCCCCGCCTGCCAATACCTGCGGATGCACAGCTCCTCCTCACGTCTGCGGCCCTCGGGCGACGTCTGGGTGCGCTGATTGACGGGGGCGCAAGTGGGTTCACCGGCAGCGCCCCCCTCGGCATCCTGTCATCCACTTCGGGCACTCTCGATCCCGCCACCGACCTCGCTGTCACCGCTCACTGGGGCATCGCCGGCAAGGGCGGCATCACGATGCCGTCGACCGGCAAGCTCGCCGAGCGCCCGTACACCGACGACGAGCGCTCGGCCATCGCGGAACACGCTGCCACCCTCGGCATGACGGGCGAGGAGGCGATCGAGCTCCTCGGTGAGACGTGCTTCGACGTGTACCTGAACAATGTCGCGTACTGGCGCTGCGTGCCGGCCAACGTGTGGCGCTACACCATCGGCGGCTACCAGGTCATCAAGAAGTGGCTGTCGTACCGCGAGCGTGCGCTGCTCGGCCGCGACCTCAAGCCCGAGGAAGCGCGCTACGTCACCGAGATGGTGCGTCGGATTGCGGCGCTCGTGCTGATGCGGCCCGAGCTCGACGCCAACTACGAGCGCGTGAAGGCCGATGTGTGGGAGTGGGGCAATCAGCGTCCTGGCGAGTAGGTGGCAATACACGTGGAGCTGTCGGGTCGCGTTGTGCGATTATCGGGACTGTAGAATCACTGTTAGTCGCATGCACCGCTGTGACGGGCGCGTGTCATGCCAAAGGCGTAGTATCGGTCAGGTGAAGGGGGGCAGTCTTGACGAGGCAGGATCTCACTATCGATACAGTGCGCGCGTCTTTTCCCGAGCTTGATGCTTTGCGAATGATTGCCCCAGATCAGGGCAATCAGAAGGTTGGGTTCTACGCCGAACACCAGGGCAATCCGGTCGCGCTCTTCCTAGTCCCATTTGATGACCCTGACTGCCCGTACGACGCAGAGGATCTTGTGGAGATTGCGGGTCGGCTGCAACGAGAAGTCGATACATTGGCCGCAATTGACTCTCCACACGTTCCCGCGCTCGGCCCGCTTCCACTCGGGACGCGTCTCGTCGGCGGAATGGAGTGTGGGTACTTCACAGAAGAGTACGTCGACGGGGAGTGTCTGGCTGCTCTGCTTGAAGGGGGCGGAACGATCGAGTTCGCAGAGGCGGTCGAGATGGCGCTCGGCGTCGCTCGCGCCATCCGTGAGTTCGCGAACTTGAGACGCGTTCACAGAGACATCAAGCCTGCGAACATCATCCGCAGGTCTGATGGGACGTATGTGCTGGTGGACCCGGGAT
Organism: Actinomycetes bacterium; assembly: GCA_022839745.1. Taxonomy (GTDB): domain Bacteria; phylum Actinomycetota; class Coriobacteriia; order Anaerosomatales; family Anaerosomataceae; genus Anaerosoma. The sequence continues at coordinate 3,357 of JALHJB010000010.1, read as the reverse complement.
TGGTTCTGGATCTGGACGGACCTGAGCTTACTAAATCGAGGGCCCTGCCGGGCAGTCTCAAGTACATGTCACCCGAGCAGGTCGATCTTGACTCAAAGCGAGATCTGGACTTCCGATCAGACGCGTATTCTCTGGCGGTAGTGCTCTACCGCGCGCTTTCGGGCCGACATCCGTACGGGAACAGTACATACGGCGTGGTTGAGTGGATTCGCTGCATTAAGCTGGATCCGCCAGCACAGGCAACCCAAGTCCCTGCGGAGTTGGGTCCATTCTGGGATTTGGTGATGCGGCTCCTCGGGAAGCGTCCCCACCAACGCTTCCTAAGCACGCCTGACCGACTCATAGGCGAGATACTGTCGATTCGGGGGGCACTGAAGTGATTCTCTGCCAGGAGGGATACCAAGCGAACTCGCTCATCACGGCCGGCCTGCAGTCGCGCGCAATCGATGGGGTTGTCTTGTCGCCTCGCTATCATTCACCGTCTGAGCTCGCCATGTGTTGTGAGCGATATGCGACATCCGGTGCGTTCGTGATGATTGACTCCGAGTTCCACCTGAGCTTGCTGGATGAAGCATCTGTCATGCGACTGCGAGAGTATGAGCATTTCCGTAGCGGTCTTCGGCGTCGGGACTTCAGCGGCACCGCAATTGAGCAGTTCGTCTCGCGGGTGCTGGCTCTTCAGCGTGAGTGCCGTGTGTCGGCGATTGTCTCCCCGACGGTGGCTTTGGACAGTTTTACAGACTGGCGTAGCCAGGTGTTTCTTAGCCTCGCAGAGGAATCAGTGGCGCAGCACGATGATTCCGCAGACCCCCCTTTGTACCTCACCCTGGTCCTGGGTGACCGGCTCCTCGCTGATTCGGACCAGGTCGACGATCTGCTTGATATGGTGACGACTCTCAGTTGCCAGGGGTTCTACCTCGTCGCGAACAGGCTCTCCGCTCAGGACACTCTTTGGGCCTCGGGCGGAAGCGCGTTACAGCTTTCGAATCTGGCCTATGTCGCGAGTGCGCTGAGCGGGAACGGGTTCGACGTTATCTACGGCTATGCTGGGCTCGATGCATGCGTCCTCATGGCTTCGGGCGCGTCGAGCGTAGCGAGTGGCTGGTTCAAGTCACAGCGTGGCTTCTGTCTCGACAGATACCTTGCCGGACCTAGCTATGGCCGCCAGCCGAGACCGGCCTACCCGTCTCTTCCTCTGCTAAGCTGGCTGTATCTCTCGCCTGATCTTGAGATCATCCGGGAGCAGGGGTGGTTTGACCGCGTGGTCTCTCAATCGCCCGGTGACGAAGAGCTTCGCGTGGGTCAGTTCGACACATGGAGGCGGGCGGAGACCACCGACGGACTCTGGAGCGTGCTCCGGCAGATGCAGACTGCTTACGGTTCTGGTGATGTCGCCAGCAGACGAGCCCTGTACGGTGCGCTGCAGTCGGCCAGCGCGATGGCGAGTGAGCTACGCTCATCCCTCCCACTGGAGAGCTCCTTCTCCCATCTCACAAACTGGAGCGAAGCAATGACCCAGTTGTCTCGGAAGTTGGGCGAATCGCCGGATGAATGAGGCGGAGTTCGCAGCGCACTTCGAGGATTACCTCCAAGCGAAGTCGGACTCGGTCCTCTTCTCGGAAGTGCTCACGTCATCAGGAATGCCGGATATTGTGCTGGTGGCTGCTGCTCGCGATTGCGTCGAGCGCACCCCGCTACCGCCTGAAGTCGCTGCCATGCTTACCAACGGTCGTGCCGCAGTGGCCGCGGCCCTATCGCCTCGGCGCGGGCACAGGCTCGACTACCTCGCTAGAGTCACTGGTCGCGAATCTGAGTACGTTCGACGGGCAGTGACTGAGCTATCTGGGGTCGGCCTTGCTGCACGTGATGACTCCGGCCTGGTTCGACTTGGCCCCAGATGGCCTGAGCAGCTCCCCGAGCTTGAGGTGTTCGAGCTCAAGCTAGCTGACTGGAAGAAGGCGCTTGCTCAATCACTGCGCTACCGACGCCTGGCGAGGCGGGTTACGGTGGTCATGCCTCCGGGTCCAGACTTGCATGCGAAGCGGATAACCGACTTCTACGCACGGTATGGGGTTGGGCTCGCCCAGTTCAATCCGGAATCGTCTCACTTCACGTACATCATGCGACCGCGTGTGATCGGCCCCACTTCTCGGGCCGACTATCTTGACGCGGTCGGACGAATCGTGGAACGAACTCTCGCGCAGGGCGCGACCGTCTAGGCATGCTGCCGTGCAGCGACTAACCCGTGCTTCCAGCCGACTCACGCACACGCTAGGCTGAACTGCAGCCGCTCGTTCGCGGCTGAAGCACAGAGACGTTAGCACCACCCCTGAGTCGCGCTATGAAGTCCCGGCGCCTGCCTCTGCCACCCACCGCTTGTAGCGCTGGGTGTTCTTGCGCGGTGACCCTGCGCCCTGCACCGTTCTGCCGTCCAAGATCCTCTGAGCGAGATCGCGAACATCATTGGCGTCGCCGGGCTCCATCCCCGCTTCTGCGACCAGCCACGCGCGAATCTCATCGGGATCGTACGTGGTGCCATTCAGCTTCAGGCAGCGGAAGATCTCGATTGCGTGCGCCTTGTCCGTCGGGCTGACGATTCCGGTGCCCACGTTGATCAAGACGACCAGGTCGTCCATCGCGGCCGCGACGATCGGATCGCTCAGTGCGATGCTTCCAGCTACTTCGGCGTCCTCGCCTATCTCGTGCGGCTGCCAGGCGCGGATCCAGTCCTCGACGTCCTTCTCCAGCCACGGGATGACGAGTAGATGCGTCACGGAGTACATCGTGTCGATTCGGTCCAGTAACCGGGCGGAGGGGTACAGGGCGAACACTGGGCCGCTGAAGTCGAACAGCGGTTTGGCGTCTGACATCACCGCCAGCCGGACGCCATCCACCGTCGCCATGCCCGCGCGCAGTTGTTTCGCGCGGCGCTCACCAAAGGTCCGCCTCGCCACTCTCTCCAGTACAGCGAAGCCGTTAACAGCGATGAGCCCTTCACCCTTGCCTGCTTTCGCTGTGCTGACGAGCCATCGAATGCCTTCCAACACGAACTGATCGTTGTTGTTCCCAGCAGGAATGATCAGGTTCTCTCTCATGAAGCCTCCTCATTGCCTCGAGATAGGACGATTCTAGCCCTGCGGGCTGACATACTCAGCGGGGGGGGTCCTGAGTTCAAGTTTGAAGTGCACCGCTTCGCTTTCCTGAGCGACCTCCTACGATTGTGCATAGCATTCCTCCGGCGTCTTGTAGCCGAGCCGCTTGCGGGGTCGTGAGTTGAGTTTCGCAGCGATCGCGTCGAGATCGGCTTGCGTGATATGCGCCATGCTCCGGCCCTTCGGCAGGTACTGACGGATCAGC
>JALHJB010000049.1 GCA_022839745.1 Actinomycetes bacterium | reverse complement strand
GGCCAAGCGCAACGGCGCGTACCTGCTCCTCGGCGACGACGAGGAGGCGCTCGGCGGTGTGCGCTGCTACATCGGCCGCACCGAGGACTTCAACAACCGGTTCCGTGACCACTCGGCCAAGAAGGAGTTCTGGGACCGCAGATCGTGCTTCCGGTGCTCGGCGTGAACGCGATCCGCGTCCGCACGGCGCCTGCCGCATCGACGGTGGCGCCGGTGGACTCCCCCGTCTTCACACTCACCAACACGAAGTACGGGGTGGACGCGCGGGCGCAGCAGCTCGGCGACGAGTTCACCATGCTTGAGGGTTCGCAAGTCGTTGCCACGTGGGCGCGCACCGGCACGTCGGAGAACACCCAGCGCTCGTACGCGTCGTACCGGGCGCAGCATCGCAAGCTCATCGCCGACGGCTCGATCGAGGTGCGCGGCGGCGTGGGAATCCTCACGCGCGACGTCCCCTTCGGCTCGCCGTCAACCGCGGCGGCGGTCGCCCTCGGGAGATCGAGCAACGGACGCATCGAGTGGAAGAGCCCGGACGGCGGCACCTACGGCGACTGGGAGAACCGCGGGGTGGAGTAGGAGAATCCGGATTGGATCCATTTTCACTGCGCAGTGAAAATGGGCTCAGAACGAAAATGCGGGGGGGGGGATTTGTCCTTGAGGCCGTAGCCAGCCCCTACGATGACAAGTTTGCTCGCAGCTTCGTGGCCACGGACAATGACTGAGTCGGGAGAGTGCGCTGCGGGTATGGGGACTCTTGACGCGTGTTAACTTGGGGGTTAACCTTGTCATTCACACGGGTATCTGAACAAGGGAGGCTTCCGTGAGTCCACGCCCTCCCAGAATGCACGGCAAGAAGGCGTTCACGCACACGAGGATCTGGTGGCTGCTCAATGACAGCGGCAACTGTCAACCGGCTGGGGTGCTGCGCGATGCCAAGGCGGATCATCGAGCTACTTACGAGCGGATGCTCGCGATCCTCGATCACACTGACCGCAAGGGGCCGCCTCAGCTGCCGAGCCAGTACAAGCCCCTCGGGGAGGGACTGGCTGAGTTCAAAGTGAGCAAACCATCAGTATTGCGGCTCTACGCAATGACCACGAACGGTGGTTGGTTGATCGTCTACGCGGGAATCGGCAAGAGCACGCAATCTAAGGACATCGCGCAGGCCCGCAAGCGCGTGACCGAAGTGAAGACAAGGGGGTGCGACTTTGACTGACGATCTGGACTTCCTTACCGAGACGGCAGACGAGGATCGCTCTAGTGTGGAGTACCGGCAGCAGGCACTGGTACTGGAGCTGTCAGGGCGTGTGCTCAGCAGGATCGAAGACCTTGGCATCTCCCAGGCTGAACTTGCACGCCGGATGGGCGTATCACGCCCGATGATCACCAAGCTTCTCACTGGTGACAGCAACTTCCAGCTCAAGACACTGATACGGCTCTCCGACGCGCTGGAGATGGACTTCGTTGCGGATTTCGTCCCAAAGGGATTCGCTCTCCCGCGCTTCTACATCAGTCGCGATACGGGTACTGTCGATGAGTACACGCTGTCGGCATCGCTCGCAAACGGCAAGACCGGTTCAGGGGCTCCGAAGAAGCGGATAGTCCCTGCCGGGGGTAGGCGCAGCACTGCCGACTACTCAGTTCCCAGCCGTTTGAAGGTGGCCTAGTGAGCGCGGACATCTATTCGGACCTGAGGATGCAGGGCTACGTCGTGACACAGCTCCACATGGACGTGGACTCTGCACGCGAACTCGATGCGACGGAAGGCTCCCTATCGCTCGATTTTGACGTCCGCCAGAAGCCGGACTCCGATGACGACTTCCTGTTGGAGTTGACCGTTTCAGTCAACTTGGACGACGACGATTTCGAGACTCATGGGTTCCGTTTCGTGTGCGGAATCGCCGGCTTCTTCGATGTGGCACCACTCAAGGAGACGCACGCTGACTCATGGTATTCACTCATGCTGAACAACGGGCTCTCCATCCTCTACGGCATCGCCCGAGTGCAGATCGATGGTCTCTCCTCCGTGGCGCCGATGGGCCGCTTCATGCTTCCGTGTGTGAACATGCAGGAGTTCCTCGTGGCACGTTTCGCTGAGGTTGAGCAAGCAGCGTTCGTTGCCGATGAGTAGACACTGCGGGAGGGAACGCATCAATGATTCGCTAGTAGTATCCACTCGCAGGAGCACTGCTAGCCGCCAGGGACATGAGGTGGCATGACCGACGCCCGCACCCCGCGCTACGACCCGATCGCCGTGAGCGCCGAGAGCACGGTGGTCGCCGAGTACGTGCCCGAGGCCGTTGAGGAGACCGCCTACCAATCCGAGGCCGCCCTCGAGCGCGAGCTCATCCGGCTCCTCCAGTCGCAGGCGTACGAGTACCTGCCGCTCACGAGCGAGGCCGAACTGGTG
>JALHJB010000048.1 GCA_022839745.1 Actinomycetes bacterium | reverse complement strand
AGGAGGGGTCTCTATGGACCGGTAGCCCGTCCGTACTGTGGGCGCATCTGGTCAGCACAGAACCGCGCGAGGCATCGAGTTGGAACGGAGTGGGGCTCGACACCTCCTCTCCCGCGACCCATTGTTGACTGTCGCTCAAAATGCGCGACGCGGCGTTGCGTCTCCAGAGCAATCGTTCGTGTCAAGAGCAGCGAAGGGATCCCGGAAAGGCAGCAACGCGCCCTTGTTTAGGTCGTTCGATGTGTGAGAAGGTGCGCTCCCGACAGCAGTCGCTCACTTCATCTGGAACCTTCGCAAGGTCCAGCAGGTTGGTTAGATCTCTTGTGATAGCAGGGGGCGGGGCAGCATCAGCGAAGCAGGTCAGGGAGTTCGTAGAGCAGCTTCAACGCGTCCGACCAACCGACGTCGGAGAATAGGCGCAAGACCTCGACGAGCGCGGAGCGGCGCGTGTCATCCTCGAAGATTGAGCGGTGATCGGCGATGTAGCGGGTGATCATCCGCACAATGACCGGCGCTGCAAGGCTCTCGTGATGATAGCCCTCCCGCGCAGCCGGGCCTGTCAGCAGCGCATGGAGCGAGTCGAACACGCTGGCCGGATCGCCGGGGATCAGAAACTCATAAAGTTCGACGAGATGATGGTGCGTCGAAGGTTCGTGCGACGCCGCAAGCAGTGCGAGCATCGGGCGATAATCGACAAGGAACCGGCGCATCGTGTCGGGGGACATGAGCCCGACGGGCGCTTCGCGACTGTCGGCATGCGCGCCCGAACCGAAATAAAGCTGATTCATGAGGTGGCCGATCACCGACTCCGCCGCCCTGTAGGTGGCGATGTTGGCATCTCGCTCGGCACCCTCGACCGTCCCGCCAGTCACTGCGGCATGGCTGGCTTCTGCCGCCGCCGAGCACGCCTCCAAGATGACCATCGCCGCTTGCTGCGAACGATTGGCAAGCCCGACGTCGCGCTTCTCGCCTTCCGCATAGCGGGTGAAAAACGCGCCGCGCAGCATCGACAGGAAAGAGGTGAAGAACGCGCGGTGCGCGGAGAGGTCATCGGCCCAGGCCTTTAGCCATTCGAACGCGAACGGCTCTGCCTGCCAGCACCAGAGCTGCGCGGTCACGCCGCCGAGCTGTTCGGCGACGTCGTCGCGCTCGACTGCATCACGGCGGGCGCGGACGATCTCGATGATCGCCTTGCACTTCTCGACATCGCGCCAGGTGAAGCGCGGGATCACATAGTGAAGGAAGGCGCTGAGCACGCCGGGGTGCGGCTCGCCACGCGCAACGCGTTCGGCCAGCGCCCACATCCTGTCGGGCGCGGTGCGGCTCAGAACCTGCAGGCTCTGCGCCGCCTGCAGGCGGACCTGCGGTACCGGGTCGGCGAGGATCGCGTCGAACATGTCGACGATCTCGCTATGATCCTCACCGAACCGGTCAGCGAGCGAAACATAGGCGTCGGCCGCATAGACGCGGACGTCCCAATTGCTCCAGCTTAGACTGGAATCTTCGTCTTTCTCCCGGACCTCCGGGAGGCGGCTCGCCCGAAGCCGCCGCAACACGGCGAGCAGTTCCTCGACCGGCGGCATGCCATCGACGCCGGGCGCATAGGCTGCGGCACCTGCGATGCGCTCGGTCGCGTTGCTTATATGCCCCCAGACCGGCTGTTCTACCTTCGCATGCAGCGTATCAGTATGGGCGTCATAGAAAGTGATCATGGCCAACACTTCCGCCCAAAGCTCGGCGAGCTCCACACCGTCGCAGGCCAAGGGCGTGGTCCCCACTTTCTCGTAGAGCGCCTCAGATTGCGACAGCATCTGCGCATCGATACCTTCCTCGACATCGACGCCTTCACTGGCGAGCAGGCTGCGCGCAGCCCCACGCGACGACCCCGATCTGATCGACATCGAGTACGTTGGGGGATTGCCGGCCAGTTCCTTCGCCGCTGCCAGTTCCTCGCGCAGCGCTCGCATTGGGTCGGTTGCAATCGCGCTTACGTCGACCAGCGAAAGGAAGCGGCTGAGGACGCGGCGCCACCAACGCTGCTCGGCTTCATCTGTAAACAAATCGGCCCGCAACGCTTCGTTCTCGAACGCGATCCGCTCGGGAATCGACCGGGAGGGATAGGCGGCGGCCAGAAAGCGGACCACATCGCGGACGATGTCGCCATGCCCCAAGATCGTGATGTTGTGCGCGAACGGCCACAACGTATCGGCGATCTCGCCGACACGTTCGGCGCCGACGCCTAGGATTCGCGCCCACACTGCCGGACCGGCATAGTCGGTCGCGACCGCATCGACTGTCTCGGCGAAGGCTGCAGGCGAGCAGCCGCGCAGATGTGTGACCAACTGCACGAGCACATCATCATCCTGCTTGCCGTGGCGATCCTCGGTGTCGTCCCAGGCTTTATACGCATGACCGTGGCCGAGCAGGTCGAACG
>JALHJB010000047.1 GCA_022839745.1 Actinomycetes bacterium | reverse complement strand
TCAACTGGAGCGCGCTCTAACAAGTGCTTCCAGCCGACTCACGCAACCGCTAGGCTGACATGAGGCCGCTCGTTCGCGGCTGAAGCACAGAGACGTTAGGCGTGTTCCCAGGGCCTCGTATGAGGTGCTACAATCAGCACCAGAAGCATGGTTCGTTTCAGGAGGTTCGTATGCCAACTCCCGCTGTGAGGTTCTCGCAGGACGTGGTCCCGCTCGGCGACATGAAGATCAATCCCGGCAAGATCGTCCGCCGCGTGGATGAGACCGGTCGCCCGGTGCTCCTCACGAGTCACGGACGGGGCGTCGCCGTCGTCCAGTCGCTCTCGGAGTTCGAGGCCGCTCAGGAGGAGCGTGAGTTCATGCGCGCCGTGGTCGTGGGGCTGGCTGACATCGATGCTGGGCGGGTCAAGTCGCTTGCGGATGTGAAGCGTCGGTTCGGGCTCGAGTGATGCAGAAGCGCTGTGTGGTTCAGTTTGCGGATTCTGCGGAGCAGGACCTTGATGCCATCGTCGCTTGGTACGACGCGCAACTCGTTCCTGAGGTCGGTCGGTGCCTGGTGGCTGCGGTCGTCGAACACGCAGAGCAGCTCGAGATCTTCCCAGAGAGCGGTACTGTGACGCCGGAGTTCGAGAATCCGCTCCTGCGCGAGCTGCACCTCCCGCCATTCCGGATCGTCTACCGGATAGAGGGCGTCGATCTCATCAGCGTCGTGAGGGTCTGGCGCAGCGAGCGGCTGATGGATCCCACGATCGGAGGAAACGCCTAACCCGCGCTTCCACACAGACGGCGCGCCTCGTACGATAGACTCGGGCGGAGAGTGCTCGCCGGCGCGCCGCTGGTGAAGCGCCGAGACGTTAGGCAGAATCTAGATCGGGGGCTCTGGTCTGGACGCTCGAGGCCACATAGGAGTTGGCGTTCTCTCAGCGGGTGTCGTGATGGGGGCCGCCCATTTGGCCTCAGGTGACGTCGGGTCGTATGGATTCTTCGTTGGCCCTGTGATTGCGGGTATCGGGGCACTCGCGCCGGACATCGATCACAAGGATTCCTGGATCGGGAGCCGCATCCCTCTGACTCTCATCGGAACTGGCCTTCTTCTTCTGCTTGCACCACTGGTGCTCACCTTGTCCGCTAGGTCGGACGGTGTGATGTCGGGTGTGTGGGCGAACCTATCCACGTTCAGCGGCTCGATGATCAAGTGGGGAGCACTCGCACTCGGCATCGGGGCATTGTTGCTGACGATCTCGGTTGTCGTGACGAGAGCAGTCAGCCACAGAGGGGCCACTCACTCCCTCGCGCTTGCTGCCGCGGCCACCGTGGTGTCCTTCGTCATTGCCATGATTGCGGGACTGGGTCCGTGGATAGGCCTGATGTTCGGCATCGGCTGGATCTCTCACCTCATGGCTGACGCAATCACCCCACACGGACTTCCGTCTTTGCTCTGGCCCTTGCCAGCGAAGGACGCCGCGGCGATGCGGTGGTTCGGCTTTCTCCTGATCCCGCTTGTCGCTCTCGGCATCTTCGGCTGGTTCCAAGGTGCTGAAGCCGGGCTGTTCAGGCAGACCGAGTCCATCTCGGCGGTAGACGACGAGCAGGTAGACGAGCAAGTCGTGGTCGGTGACGTGCCGCGCGCACGCCAGCGACTAAGGGAAGCTTCACCCGAGATTGAGCAGGCGCTGGTTGATCCGGATAACCCAGCGGTTTCGGTGCAAGGTGACATGACCACGTACACGTGGCAGTACGTACGCCAGACGGATTCGGCATCGGCAACAGTGAAGACTATCGCGATAACGCTGGATGGTTCCGGCCTACTGGTAGGAGCAACTGGGCAGTAGTCCTTGGCGTTCTGCCTAACCCGGGCGTCGAGCAGAAAGCGCGCCCTTGTGGGTTAGACTCAGGTAGGGAATCGGGCGGGGCGCGCTTCAGCTCACGCCCAAAGACGTTAGATGCATCCCGGAAAACCGGTGCTCAGCACGCTAAGGTGGTGACGAGTTGAAGCCTGCGTACGTGTCTGCCAACGACGTCGAGCGTGACCGGCTCCACGCTCTGCTGGCGCGTCTCTCTGACGAGGACCTGGCTCGCATTCTCCCGAACGGCCTCACGGTCGCGAACGTGCTCGTACATCTCGCGTTTTGGGACGAGTACACGCGCTCGTGTCTGCGGCAGTGGCAGGAGGCCGGGTTCTGGGTCTCGCAGACGAACTTCGAGGCGCTGAACGCCGCTGTCCTCGTCCTGGCCGCTGCCATTCCGAATCGCACTGCCGTCGACATGCTTCGCGACGCGGCGGACGCTGTGGACTCCGAGGCGCAATCTGTCCCACCGGAACTGGCTGAGGTCATCCAGTCCAACGGCAAGGTGCGCAGTCTCGAGGTTAGCGTCCCCGGTAGTGGTGTACGAAGGCCCGGCCGCCTGACATGAGGCGGCCACTGCTCCATCCTTGAGGGTGATTCAGACCCCGGAACCAAGGAGGAGACAGTGACCAAG
>JALHJB010000001.1 GCA_022839745.1 Actinomycetes bacterium | reverse complement strand
CTCCTTGGTTCCGGGGTCTGAATCACCCTCAAGGATGGAGCAGTGGCCGCCTCATGTCAGGCGGCCGGGCCTTCGTACACCACTTCCGGGGACGTTAACGCATTCTCCAACCACACTGAGGAAGTCACACTGATATTGACCCGGTTTCGTGGACAACCGAGCATTGGGGATTCCAGTCCCCGGACAGGTTGTCCACATGCCAAGAACGAGTCCGCCCTACCCGCCTGGGTTCAGGCAAGAGGCCGTCCGCCTCGCTCGCTCGGGCAACATCTCGATCGCCCAGATCGCGAGAGACCTCGGAATCGCCGATCAGACGCTTCGCAACTGGATCGCGCAGACCGATGTCGACGAGGGGCGCAAAGACGGCCTGACGAGCGCTGAGCGCGAGGAACTCAAGCTCCTGAGGCGCGAGAACAAGGTGCTCCGTGAGGAACGCGAGATCCTCAAAGAGGCCGCGGCTTTCTTCGCGAAGGAGACCGGTCGCCGGAGATGAGTTTCCGGCTGATCGAGGCGAAGAGGTCACAGCGGTCCGTCTCCTTGCTGTGCAGAGTTCTCGGTGTGTCGCGTTCGGGCTTCTACGCCTGGCAGTCGCGTCCGCCCTCGGAGCGCCGTCGTGCCGACGACGCGCTCGCCGAGACGATCAGCGATATCTACAAGGGATCGGGCAACCGCTACGGGGCGCCCAAGATCCACGCCGAGCTCGCCGATGACCACAAGATCTTCGTGGGGCGCAAGCGCGTGGCCCGCTTGATGAGGGAGGAAGGTATCGTGGGCGTGACACGCGGCAAGAAATGGCGCACGACCACTCCCGACCCGGCTGCCCCTCCGGCTCCCGATCTCGTGGAGCGCGACTTCACCGCCACCGCTCCCGACCAACTCTGGGTAGCGGACTTCACCTACATCAGAACCGACCAGGGATTCCTCTACCTCGCCGTCGTGATCGACGTGTTCTCTCGCATGGTCGTGGGCTGGTCGATGCGAAACGACATGAAGGCTGACCTCGTGGTCGACGCGCTGTCGATGGCTGTGGGCAGGAGAAGGCCCGGCACAGGGCTCGTGCATCACTCCGACCGCGGAAGCCAATATACGTCGCTTGCCTTCGGGCGGGAACTCAAGACATCCGGTATCGCGGCATCAATGGGATCGAGGGGTGATGCATACGACAACGCCGCGGCCGAGAGCTTCATGGCGATCATCAAGTCCGAACTGACCGACGGGATGCGCTTCGCCACCAGGCACGCCGCCAGGACCGCGATCTTCGACTACATCGAGGGCTTCTACAACCGTCGACGTCGGCACTCAGCGCTCGGCTACAGGAGTCCGCTCGTGTTCGAGCAGATCCACGCTACACTTGCATCAGCAGAGACCAACGCGGCCTAACGAAGACTGTCCACGAAACCGGGGCAGCATCACACCTCAGACCGCGATGCGCTTCGCTTGATGTGAGGACAAAAGAATGTGCTCACGCAGGACGCTCCGTCAGGCTATCCCAATCTTAGCCTCGGAGGCGGCAAGAATGACGGACGTTTCGGAGTCTCTGCGTGACCGCTAGAATTGCCTGATCATGCACATGGTCGCCTTAAGGAACCTGAGGCGACACACCTCGGATGACTTAATGCGGGACCAACGAACGGGGTCTGCGTGACGCGAAGTCAAGTACGGACCAGTGCGGCCATCTCCTACCTGACCGTGGCATTCAATGCCGTGGCCGGTCTGCTCTACACACCCTGGTTGGTCAGAACGCTCGGCGATACCGACTACGGTCTCTATGTAATCACGCTGGCCGTGATCGGCGTCTTCACAATGGACTTCGGCATTGGGGCTGCGGTTTCGAAGTACATGTCCATGTACTGCGCCATAGGAGACGACAGGCGCGCTAGCCAGTTCCTCGGCATCGTCTATCGCATGTATGCGATTGTTGCGCTTCTGGTTGCGCTCACTCTGACCGTTGTCTACTTCAGCCTTGGGGCCATCTACTCCAGACTCTCTCCCAGCGAGATAGAGACCCTTCGGGTGCTGTTTATCATCGCGGGCACGTACAGCGTGCTCTCCCTCCCGTTCATGCCACAGAGTGGGATTCTCCTCGCACACGAGCGCCTTGTTGTGCTCAAGTCGACGGGTCTGATTCAGAAGATTGCGACAGTCTTGCTCATCGTAGTTGCACTGCATAATGGGATGAACGTGCGAGCAGTTGTAACCGCGAATGCAGTGACAGGGCTCTTCTTCATCTTGGTACGCGCTGTCCTGATCCGTCGCACCACGAACGTCCAGCCTGCATACACCTACAAGGACAGGGGCCTTCGCGCTGAGATCCTGCGGTTCTCTGGCTGGACAACTCTTGGGTTGATCGCGGGGCGCATGATATTCAATACGACACCTGCCTTGTTGGGCGCGCTGAGTGGACCGGCAAGTGTTGTGATCTTCGGACTGGCCTCCTCGATAGAGGGATACGTCTACTCAGTATCTGAAGCGCTAAATGGACTGTTCTTGCCACGGGTGTCACGCATTATCGCCACGTCTGCAGACCCCAGTGGCGCGATTCTGGAGTTAATGATTCGAGTTGGTCGAATACAGTTGTACGTAATCGGTCTGATTGTGGTCGGTTTCATCGTTGCTGGGCCTGTGTTCATCGACGCCTGGATGGGACCTGAGTATAGGAGCGTATACGTCTGCGCTCTGCTCCTAATACTGCCAGGTCTCATAGAAATGCCTCAGCAAATCGGGACCACAGCAGTTGTCGCAGCCAACCACGTGCGTGCGCAGTCCCTGGTTGGCGTTGGGATGGCCGTAGTGAACGTAGCGCTTGTCTTGGTGCTGGTTGGCCCGTTTGGGGCAGTTGGTGCCGCAGCTGCAGTCCTCGCCGCAAGTGCAATTCGTGCTATTGGAATGAACACCGTGTACGCTCGGCTGCTTCGGATTGACCTAAGGAGTTTCTTTGTTCGCACCTACGGGTCCTGGATTACGCCAGCAGCGATAACCGTCCTTGCCGGCTTTCTGATCAGGGGGCAAGTCCCCATCGAGGGTTGGTCTGGTGTCCTGCTTCAGGCGACGGCTGTCACGCTCTGCTACGCCGCAGCGATGTATGCACTGGCCCTCAACGATGATGAGCGTAATGCTGTCAAGAAAGCTCTCCATCGATGAAACTGACCCGAAGGGCAAGCAGAGACGTGCGCCATGTGAATCGACAATTCGGTGTCCGCAAGCTGTGATAGGCCTCTCGCGCATCGAGGGCCCCGTGGGAACAACACGCACTCATTGGAGCAGGCATGAGAGTACTCATCGTGACAGGCCTAACTCATCTGAATCCAGGAGGATTTAGAACGTCGTCGGAGAGATTCGAGTTCGAGCTCTGTAACGCCTTGCGCGACTATGCGGGCCTTGAGGTGGTACTGATCTCTAAGCCGACAGACTGGCAGCTGAGATACCAGCACGAATCAAGAATCGTCGGCATGCGCGATCGCAACTCGCTTCTTGGGCTGCGCGACGTATTTGGTGCCCTGCAGGCATCTCCCGAGGATGTCGTCATCTTCTGGGGCTACGATTCCAGGCTGGTCATCCACCTACTACAGTGTAGGCGCCGATACGGGTTCCGCTTGGTGAACTTCCTATACGATCACTTCGGCCCTGCTGTAGAACAGATGCGAGCCCCCAAGGCGATTGCCGCTCGGGCCTATTTTGCGATAGCAGAACGAGCCATTCCTCACATCGATGGGTTGATCGTCTTCAACGCCGCAGCCATTAAGCGAGTGGGCTTCACAGGTCCGCACTTGACTCTCCATCCGTGCTTTCCCGAGGACAGGACCGAAATCGTGGACTTACCCCGCTCTCAGATGGATCGCTTCACCTTGACGTACGCGGGGACGCTGGCCGAGTACAACTCAGTGAGACAACTCCTAGAAGCATTCCGCGGACTGCCGGGGGATGCACTCGAGTTGCGAATCTTCGGGCGCGGGCCCCTGGAATCCCTCGTGAGAGAACATTGCATGGCTGACCATCGTATTCACTTCGGCGGATTACTGCCGCGTGAGGCGGTCCTATCGGAGCAGCGCTCTGCCAACCTGCTTCTCAATATTCGACGCACCGATGGGATCATTAACGACTTTGCATTTCCATCGAAGTTGCTGGACTACATCGCCACGGGCGTTCCAACACTATCAACCGACTTTGGCGACGTGATGAATCCGCTCCGTGATTGCATCTTCGTGATTGGGGACAACTCAGTTGAAGCCATACGGGCGGGGATTCTTGAGGTGCTCAATACGGATCCTACGGTCATCGAGCAGCAGCAACGAAGCATGAAGGATCTGATGTGTGACGAGCGGTTTCATTGGCCATACAACGCACAATCAACCGCATCGTTTCTGAGGACACTCGTGCCGTGAGCGCGAGCCAGCCCCAGGCGCTCGTCCTACCCCAGCACCCCTTGCACGATCCCCCACCCCATAGCCTGGTCGAGGAAGTACACCACCAACACCGAAACAGCCACCACCGCGAGCACCGCAAGCACCACACCAGCGATGCGGCCGATCGCCTCGGCAATCCTGCGTGCCGGGCTCTTCTTGGGGATGTAGACGGTGTCTGATGCCGCGGACACTCTGTGCTTCGGGCTCGGCTTGTCCTCGGCTTCGGCCTCGGGTGCGTTGTAGTAGTCCGCATACGAGTAGTAGCCGCCGTAGCCGTAGCCCTTGCCGTAGCCGTAACCACTGCGGCCGCCAACGGCATCCAGGCCCCAAACGGCAGAGCCGATGAGTCGGCCGCCGGCGCTCTCGATCATCTCGCCGGCCTTCTTCACGGCCTCACGTGTGGAGCTGCCGCCCTTGGTCACCAGGAGCACCCCATCGGCAAAGCGAGCCACGGCAGCGCCGTCCGCCACGGCCAGGAGCGGCGGCGTGTCGATGATGATCCAGTCGGCCCACTGCTTGAGCTCGTCGAGCACCTCGCGCATGCGCTCGCTACCCAGCAGCTCGCTCGGATTGGGCGGCAGCTTGCCGCTCGTGAGCACGAGAAGCTCCATGTCTTCCCGCGGACGCTGCAGCGCGCTCTTGAGCGGGCGTGCGCCGGTGAGCACGTCGGAAAGGCCGATCAGGTTCCGCACGCCGAAGAACTGCTGCGTTGTGGGCTTGCGGAAGTCGGACGCCACGAGCACGACCTTCTTGCCCGCCTGCGCAAGACCGGCTGCCAGGTTGGCTGCCACCGTGCTCTTGCCCTCGGAGGGCGCGGCGCTCGTGATCAGCAGCGTCTTGAGGTCGTGCTGGAAGTTGATGAAGTCCAGGTTGTTGCGGAGCACGCGGTAGGACTCGGCGACAGCGCCACCGGGATGGGTCAGGATGCTCGCGCGCCTGCGCTCGTCCTTGTCGTACTTCTCGGCAGGGATGAGTCCGAGCACGGGCACGCCCAGAAGCTTCTCGGCCTCGTCGGAGGACTTGAGGGTGTTGTCCAGGTACTCGTAGAGGAAGGCCATACCAAGACCGAACACGAGGCCCACGACCAGCCCCAGCACGGTGTTACGGAGCGGCGTGGGCTCCACCGGGTCCACGCTCACCACGGCCGGGCTCACCACGCGGCCTGAGCCCACCTCGAGCTGCGCGTTGATTCGCAGTTCCTCGAGCTTGGCGGCAAGGGTGGTGTAGTTTCCCGTGGCGATGGCCAGCTCGGCGGCGAGCTCGTCGCTCTTGCCCTGGCTCGAGATCTCGCGTCCCAGCTCGAGGATCTCCTCGCGCGCCACGCCCAGGCGGGTCTCCACCTCTTCGGCGGCTGACTGGATGCTCTCGCGCTTGTAGTCGCGGCTCCAGGCCACGAACTCGTCGGCGAGCGTGTTGGCGATCGCCGCGGCCGTCTCTGGGTCGCCATCGCGTGCGGTGATGGTGACGATGTTGGTCTGCCCCACCGCGGCGACGGTCACCTTCTTGGCAAGCGCCTCGGGGGCGATGCCCAGCTCGAGCTCGCGGATGGTGTTCTCCAAGAGCGGCCGCACCTGCATGAGCTGCACCTGCGTCTGCAGGCCGCGCTCGGGCTGGCTTGAGATGTCGAGGCCCAGGCTCCCGAACAGATCGGCGCCCGAGCCCTTCTCGGCGATCAGCACCTTTGCTTCGCCCTCATAGACAGCCGGCTGGATGAGGCTTGCCACGAGCGCCACGAGCGTGACCGCAACGGCCACACCGATGATGGTCCACTTACGGGCCATCATCACATTGAGATAGTCACGCAGGTCGAGCTCTTCCACCCGGCTCCCCTAGCAGTTGTCCGATACGCACAGTGTACAGTGCTCGGCCGCACACCGGGGGGATGGTGCGCGGCCGAAACACGGGAGACCCTTGCTGGGTTAACCCCTACTTGGCGAACGACGTGATGAACCAGTGTTTCACGCCGCCGATGGTCTTGCTCACGCAGGTGATGGTGCCGGGCATGGGAGCCGCAGTGCCACCGGAGAGCGTGATGTTGAGCGTCGCGGTGCCGGAGCCCTGCGACACGCTGTTGACGGTGACCTTCTTGTAACCGCCGGAGATGATCCCGGTGGGGATGTCCTGGTTGGCGGCCTGCTGGGTCACGATGGCCGCGATCACGCTGGTGTCGCCTGAGCCCGAAGGCGTGGTGGCGGTGTGGCCGTTACGGGTGATCGAGCTGAAGTACCAGGTGCCGCTGTAGTCGCGAAGCACCATCGTGCCGGAGATCGAACCGCCGGCCTTGTAGCTCACGGTCACCGGGACGCTGGCGGTGCTGCCGCTGCGGTTGGCTGTGCCCAGTGTGAACGAGGAGATCTCGCCGCGCACGAGCTTGCCGATCTGCTCCTGGCTGGCCACCTGCTCCCAGTACATGCGGCTCTGCTGGTCGGCCGTAGGGGGCGTTGCTACCGGCGCGGGCGACGGAGCCACCGATGACGGGGACTTGGTGCCACCGGTGGTGCCGGTCTCGGCCTCAGCGGTCACCGTGGCCTCGGCGGCCTCGCTGGTCTCGTCGGAGGCGGCCTCAGGGGCCTCGTCCTCGCTGTCGGCGCCCTCGGCAGGCGTGACCGGGGCAACGTCGCCCGCGGTGGTGTCGTCCTCGCCTGAGAGCAGGCGCACAACGGCGTCGGGGCCTCCGGCAATGAGGAAGCCGCCGCCTAGCACGGCGACGATACCAAGCGCCGCGAGCGCGCGGATCATACCCTTGCGGCTCGTGGCCACCTCGTCACCGCTGGTCTGTACATCCGGCATACTGCATGGCCCCCTTCAGCCAACGTCGCAATCACCGTTCATCGGTCATGGCGTGAATATCGGCATGATACCACATATCCATAAGCCGCAAACAGTGCGAATCTCTTCAGCGTGCCTCCGCGAGTGCGCTGGTGAGCGCGGCAAACGCGTCCTCCTCCAGATCCGTCTCCACGTCAGTATAAGCGCAATCCGCTATGAGCGCAGCGGTCACCCGCGCGAGCTCGGCGTTGAGCTCCGCACGCTCGCGCACGGTCAGGTACGGCGCACCCTTGAACACGGCGCCGAGCTCCCTTGCCGTGAGCTCCTGCGAGCCTTTAGGCAGGATGAAGAGCTCCTCCCCATCGAAGACGCTCATCTCGGCCGGAAGCTCGAGCGACACGCCGCCCGCGGCCTCAACGGCTGCGGTGAGCGCGGCGGCGCTGAGGGTGACATGCGGAAGCGGATCGCCGCCACGCGCGCGTGCGAGCGCCTCCGCTACGCCCGACCCGCCGCCAAAGGGGTACGCGTCGGCAAGCGTGGCGTACGTGGTGCCGGGCAGGGTCACGGCGGTTGCGGGGTCCACGGCCTCAGGGGGGGCTCCGCTCACGTCGGCGATGGCGATCACCTGAGCCACCACGTCGCCGGTCTCATCGGGCGCCGCCGCCACGAGGAGCACCCGCTCGAGCTCCGCGGCCGACACGCCGCGGGTGCCGAGCTTGCCGGTGTACCAGAGCGCGGCTGCAGCAAGCGCCACCACCGCGATGGCGATCACGCCGATCCGGACGTTGCGGGCCGCGCGCGCGGCCTCGGGCGAGCTTGGGACTCGGGCCACTACTCGGTCACCCCCAGGTACTCGAGCACGCCGCGGGCGATGCCGTCGGCGAGCTTGTCTTGATAGGTAGGATCGGAGAGCTTCTTGTCCTCGGCGGGATTGGAAAGGAAGCCGGCCTCCACGAGCACGCTCGGCACGGTGGCCCAGTTGAAGCCCGCGATGTCGGCGCGTTCGGCGAGCGAGCGGTCGGCCGCGCCGGTGGACCGGAGCATCTCGCGCTGGATCGCGCTTGCGGCCTTGAGGCTCCGCTGCGAGATGGGCGCCACCCACTCGTTGCCTCCGGGGTAGAGCGTGGAGACGCCGTGCACGCTCGCGTTGGTGGACGAATCCGCGTGGATGCGCAGGAACAGGTTGGCCGCCGCGCTGTTGGCCACCTGCGCGCGCTGGGCGTTTGAGATGTCCACGTTGGCGGTGGTGCGCGTCATCACCACAGTGACGCCGTAGCGCTCGAGGCGGTCGCGCACCTTGAGCGAGATGGCGAGCGCGATCTCGTGCTCGGGCACGCGCGTGATCACGCCGGTGGCGCCGCTTGAGACCTTGGGCTTGGTCTCCTTCGCGCCGGGGCCCACGGGCTCCGGATCGGTGTTGCCCGTGCCCTGGTGACCGGGGTCGATGCAGACCACGAACCCGGCCGGACGCGGGGTGTTGGTGGCCTCGGTAGCCGACGGATCGGCGAACGTGAGCGTGACCACGGAGCCGGGCTGCACGCGCTCGCCGGGAGCGGGACGCTGGTCGAGCACCCAGCCGGGGGCGACGTCGCCGGCCGGGGTGCGCACGCGCGTGAGCGCGAGGCCAGCGGCCTTGAGGAGCACCTCGGCCTCGGCGATCTGCATGCCGGTGAGCGCGGGGACCTCCACGGGCAGCGCGGTGGCGGTGGTGTTTGAGGCGGCGGTGAGCGCGGTTGGTGCGGCCGAGGCAGTGGTTTCGGCGCCGAGGACGGCCGCATCGGCCGCGGTTGCCGCCTCCGAGGTGGACGACGCCCGCATCGAGATGCCGGTTGCGAGCGCGGCTACGGCGATGAGCGCGAGTGCCGCGGCTGTCGCGCCAAGCGCGATGCGCTTGCGCTCAGTGCGCGCCTTCTCCCTGCGCTCGGCCCTGCTCCGCTTCCGCATACCCACGCTTCCTGTTGGTGATAGTGCCGCGCGGGCGCCGGGCCACTAGGATCAGCGGACGTCCGGGAGCGCACACGCGAAAAACAGTATAGCGGAGCGCAGGCGTGGGGCGTGGGCGCGGGGGCGCGGGGGCGGCGTGGGCGCGGGGGCGCGGGGGCGGCGTGGGCTGGGGCGAGGCCGCGGGGCCGCGGGGGCCGCGGGGGCTGGGGCGCGGGGCCGGGGTGCACACTCTCTCATGCCGGGTTCGTACGTTTGCGAACCGGAAAGCGCCGCGTGCCGGACACCCTCTCATACCGGGTTCGTATGTTTGCGAACCGAGTGGCGGCAAGGATGCCGACACAGCTCCCGATGTTCGCAAACGTACGAATCGCACAAACAGGTGGTCTCGCCTGCCGCCCGACCGGCGGGCTGGGCAGGCGCGCACGAAGCGCTCCCGATGTTCGCAAACGTACGAATCGCGCAAGAACGTAGTGACCGGACGCTGCGGGCCTACGCTCAACCGTGGGCGCGAGCTGGGGACGCGCCAGTGGAATCGGGACACCCCCGCGGTGCCGCGTACAGCTGCCCGCTGGTGAGCGTGGAAGCAAGCTCGGGTCGGTCGCGGATGAGGCGCATCAGGCGGTCAGCGGTCACGCTCTGGAACACGGTGCCCTTCTCCCATCGCACCACTGTCTTGGCGCCCACGCCGAGGACCGCTTCGAAGGCCGCCTGCGAGAGCCCCAGTGAGCGCCTGATGTCTCTGATCTCCTGTGGCGACAACAGGCCATGCGCTTCCCTAAGGAGTCGCACAGCCTCCTGCTGAAGCTGCTCCGTTGCAGCGAGTGTGAGGTAGGCTTCGCCGCAGATGTTGCAGCGCCCATGGTCGACTCCCTCGACGAGCACGGATTCGCCGCGAATCTCGAAAGGAATCGCATCGCGGGACGCGTGGACCCGACCCCCGCACTCCGCACAAGTCTTTGGATACACGACAGCCCTCCTCGGCCGGCCCTCATGCGGCCTCCAGCTGACTGATGGTAGCATCATGCTACCATTGATGCAAGAGGGTCTCCTACCGGAACGACGCCCCAAGGTAGTACGGCCAGATGATCATGGCGAGCACGCCGGTCCAGAACTGCAGCTTGAGATAGCCGATCGTGAACAGCCACCCGATGAACCACACGATCCCGAAGCCCGTGTCCACGCGAACGTTCTGCTTGTCGCCCATGAAGTCCCCTCCGTAGTCTCCTCACCCGCTTCTGATCGGCCACTACGCCGCTGTAGCTCGGCGGCCACTACGTGGCTGTTACTCGGCGGCCACTACGCCGCTGTAGCTCGGCGGCCACTACGCCGCTGTAGCTCGGCGGCCACTACGCCGCTGTAGCTCGGCGGCCTACCCAGCCGCCGCTCGCTACGACACGCCGTGCTCGTGCAGGAACGGCGCATACCGCTGGTCGCTGCCCATGATGTGGCCCTTGAGCCAGTCGCTCAGAAAGTCCATCACCTCGAGCGACAGGAATAGCCGCTCCTCCTCAAAGCCGCGCGAGAAGTCGTCCACCTTGGCGACGAACTCCTCGTGTTGGGCCTTGTGGAGCGCGATCTCGGCGTATCCGTAGCGCTCGAGCAGGCGCTCTTCTGTGGCGAAGTGGGTGCGGGTGTAATCGACCAGACGCGAGAGCGTCTCCTGCATCACCCGGTGACTCGAGCCGTCGGCCATAGCGCTGTTGAGCGAGCCGATCAAGCGTACGAGCTCCTGGTGCTGCAGATCGATATCGGTCACGCCTACCCGCATGCTGTCGTCCCACGTGAGTACCGCCACGACGCCTCCTTTGCTTCCCGGTGATGTGCCTCAGAGTGTACCCAAGTGCGCGCGACGGTTGGCGTCAGTCACACTGATGCAACAACCATGGGCGAGGGCGGGCAGCGGCGCTTCTGGCGTGTTGGCGCACCGGCTGTGTGGACGGTTCGCAATCGTGCGAACCACACGAAAATGGCACCTCGCGTCCGCCAGAGGCAGGCCGTTTCGGCGCAGTTCGCACAAATGCTACACGGGCGGTTCGCAATCGTGCGAACCGCACGAAGACGACACCTCGCACCCCCACAGCATATGTGCGAACTCGGCCGTCAGGCCTCGGCTACCTCGCCCGCAGCCGCGGTGACCGCTTCCATCGCGCCGTCGAGCCCCCGCACGGACGGCAGCGCCCACACCACCACGCCCATCACCGCGATGAGCACGCCGGTGACCGCAAACCACGCGGCCACACCCGTGCGCTCGGCGATCGGACCGGCGGCCACAAGCCCCACCGGTGCGGCCAGCATGGCGATCGTTGTGTAGAGCGACATCACGCGGCCGAGCTTGGCGGGATCGATGAGCGTTTGGAACATCGCAGTGATCGGTGCGCCAAAGAGCGGCGCGGTCACGCCCATGAGCACGCACAGGCCGACGAACACCCAGAACGCCCCGGCAGGCAGCAGTCCGGAGACTGCCACCAGCGCGCCGAGGCCCACGATGGCACCCGCCACGAGTCGTACGCCTGAGACGCGCGCGAGAAACACGCCGAGCGCGAGCGAGCCCGCGAGCATGCCGGCTCCAAAGGCGAGCTCCACGTAGCTGGCCTCGGCAGCTCCGCCGTTGAAGTGCTCGAACGTCATCAGAGGGAAAAGCGCGTTCAGCGGCATGTAGAGCACCGTGACGGCAGCGATCGCGAGCGTGAGGTCGAGCAGCCCGCGGTGCCGCACAAGCTCGCGCCAGCCCTCGGCGAACTCGGCGATGAAGCGCGCGGAGCCGGCGCCAGGCTCGCCGCCAAGCGCACCCTCGCCCACTGCCTCGGCGGACAAGCCGCCCTCGCCTGCGCGCCCGCCGCTGAGCGCACCCTCGCCCACTGCCTCGGCGCGCTCAGGATGCGGGATGCGCACGAGCATGAGCGAGGTAACCGCAAGCGCCGCCCCGACGATGTCCAGCCCGATCACGGCCTCGATCGACGCGGTGGTCATGAGAAACGCGCCGAGCACCGGCCCGGCCATCGCCACGCCCGAGCTCAGGAAGAAGTTCCAGCCGGCCACGCGCATGAGCTGGTCCGCCGGGACGTACATCGGCACCGCCGCCTGGCTCGCCGGTGTGTGAAACGCCGCGCCTGCCGAGCGGACCGCGATGATCGCGACAACCAGTCCGATGGGCGGCGTGCCGGCGCGGAACGCGAAGAGCATCACCGCGCTGGCGGCGGCGATCGCCACATCGGCGGCGATCATGGTGATGCGACGGTCCCAGCGGTCGATGTACGGGCCCGCAAGCGGACCGAGCAGCGCCTGTGGGAGGATGGCCGCGATCGAAGCGTACGCGAGCACGGTGGCCGAGCCGGTCTCGGCGGTGAGCCACCACACGAACGCGAAGTTGACCGCCGCGCTGCCGAGGAGCGAGAAGCCCTGCCCGGCGAAGATGATGAGGAATGTGCGAAGCCAGTGAGGCGGCGTGCGGTCTTGGGCGTGGGCTTGGCTATGCGCGCCGGCGCCATCCTCGGCGAGCGCGTCATCCCGGGCGCCAGGGCCGTCCCCGGAGCGGCCACGGCCTTCGGCGCGGGCACGGCTCATCGGCCGCCTCCCCCGGGACGCTGCGCCAGCATCCGCTCGCGCAGCGACACGCGCTTGGTGCCATCGGCGACCCACTGGGTCCCGACCTCAACGAACCCGCCGCGCGCATGAAACGCGTCTGACACGGCGTTCAGCGGCTCGGCGTCCACCTCACAGGTCAGCCGCGCGATACCGCGCTCGTGCGCAAACGCGGCCACATCCTCGTACAACGCCTGGCCGAGACCCCGCCGCTGGTAACGCGCGTCCACCACCACGCGATCGATGTAGCAGAAGTCGGCCGAGCGGGCGCTGAACCAGCGGTAGTTCGGGCTCTCGTACGCGGCGCCGGGCGCGAACGCGAGCAGGAACGCCGCAGGCCGACCCTCGCACTCGGCGATGCGGTGATAGACGGCCTCGGCGTGGAGGCGCTCAAGCGCGCGTGCGTCGAGCGGGCTCGTGTAGTGCTCCCACGCGGCGTTCATGCGCAGCACGTGCGGGAAGTCGGCCGGCGTGATCGGACGGATGACGACGCTGTCGGCCGCGACGGCCGGGCGGATCACGGCGCTGTCGGCCGCGACGGCCGGGCGGATAACGTCCACCGGGCGTACCGCGCGATATGGGAAAGGAGACAGGTACATTGGCGATCGCAGACTACTCGGAGACAGGGCTTGATGCCCCTACGAGGATAGCGGGAACACGGCACCTGACAAGACGCCTACCCTGCCGCTGTCACCGCTGCGAGCAACTCCTCGGGCGAGAACACGGGCATGACTGCGCGCGCGAAGTCGCTTGCGCGGCCACCTCGGCGTGCGGCTCTCTGTCGAGAAGCACGTCGAGTACGACGTTCGTATCGACGAGGACCTTCACCGGTGCTTCTCCGCGAGGTGCGCCCGGTAGTCGGCCTCATCGAGCCCGGAGCCGGCGAGCGCGCCACGCAGCGACGCGAACAGCCTCCGCAGCTCGCTCTCCGTGTCCGGATCAACGCTCAGCGCATCCAGCGCCGTATTGACACGCATGGTGGTCGCGGCAAGATCCAGGAGGGTCGGCCCAATCGAGTACTGCTTCTCATGCGCCAACCACGACAGGAGCGGCGCCAGGTGCCACAGCGATTGCTTCCCCACGTGCACGGGCGCTGGGGGCGTGTTGGCACTGGACATCATGAGCTGGCGGATGTTCTGCCGCGAACAGCCGACCAAGGCGGATACATCGGTGACTCCCACAAGGTCAGGGGCGACTTCGACGAGGACGGATTCCGGGATCGCGCCGACAACATCGGCGATCGCACTCATCACGGCCTCATGCGCCGAGACGGCCTCCCTGGTGAAGTCGAGCGCAATGGTTCCGGGGTAGCCAATGCCGACCAGCGCATCATCACACCCGCCGCCGTACAGACGATCAGCGACGTCTTCCATGTCGATCTCCGCCGAAGGGAGCGTGAAACGCAACGTGAAGTCGTACTTGCTCATTCCACAGCCCCGTTCATCTCGTGCCCGGCCCGATACATCCGTCCACCCTGCGTCGAATCTGAGCCGCGTGGTCCTCGGGTACCCGTGGGGTGGAGGCGATACTGGTCACGCAATGCTGCCCGCAGCGGCACTCGGGGTTGTCATGCGGGCAATAGAGTCTACCCCACGCGTGCGAACTGCCGCCTGACGGCACCACGCGCCAGCCTTTGGATTCCGCGTACTGGAGAGCGTCTTCGATCGTTCTCTTCGGGTGTCGGTAACGGGTCACTCCAGCGCCCTCTCATCGTTCAGTCTATGGCGTGCGACAAGCAATTGTCAATTGACAATGTGTCGTCACAGCCGCGGATCACTGTCCGCGGCACGATATCTGGAACGCCCTACTCGGAGGTCAACCGGGTCTAACCATGGTCTAAGACTCCCCCCGCGTTCTCCGCTTGTTCGCAACCGTGCGAATCGCGCGAAAAGGGTCCGGACACGGCAGGCAAAGTGGGCGAGCGCGGGCGGCCAGTGATGGGGCGTTGATGGTGCGGCGGTGGCGGTGGTGGACAGCGCGGGCGGGGGCCGGCGGGTCGGCGGCCGGCGCGGGTGGGGGCCGGCGGGTCTGCGGCCGGTGGCGAACAGCGCGGGCGGAAGGCCGCAAGCAACGAGGCCCCCGCATACGCGGAGGCCTCTCGGAGATCACATGGTGGGCCCGGTAGTGTGTGAGTTCACCACATAGTGGACAGATGTGGCGGAACATCGTGGACACCTACGGAGGGGGTCTGCGATGGATCTGGCACGCTACGTCGTCGAGGCCGTGGTACTCGAAGGTCGCAGCTACCGGGAGGTGGCGCGCGCCCACGGAGTCCCGAAGAGCTGGGTCGGAAAGATGGTCGCCCGCTACCGTGAGGGCGGCTACGAGGCGCTCACTCCCCGCTCACGCGCCCCGTCTACCGTCCCCGGCCGCACGCCGGCTGACGTCGAAGACGCCATCGTGCGGATCAGAGGAGAGCTCATCTCGGCGGGCTTCGATGCGGGGGCCCAGACGATCCACTTCCATCTGAGCACAAAGGGCATCACGCCCGTGCCTTCGGTCTCGACGATCTGGCGGGTGCTGAGGCGACGCGGACTCGTCAGCCCCCAGCCGCACAAGCGGCCCAGAAGCTCGTGGGTGCGCTTCGAGGCGGCGCTCCCAAACGAGCGCTGGCAGTCCGATGTGACCCACTTCAGGCTCGCTGACGGCACCCCTGTGGAGATCCTGAACTTCCTGGACGACCACTCGCGTGTGGTGACGGCAAGCCGTGTAATGCGCATCGTGAGCTCTCCTGACGTGCTGCGGGTCTTCCAGGATGCAGGATCGCGCTGGGGATTCCCCGCCTCCGTGCTCACAGACAACGGCTGCATCTACACCGCCTGGCACCGGGGCGGGACCAACGTCGTGGAGTCCGAGCTCCTCGCCCGCGGGATCACCTACCACCACTCGCGGCCCTACCACCCCCAGACCTGCGGCAAGGTCGAACGGTTCCATCAGACGCTCAAGACCTATCTGGTCAAGCAAGAGCCCGCAGATACGCTCGAGGGACTCCAGGAACAGATCGACGCCTTCGTCACGTACTACAACGAGAGCCGGCCACACCGTGCCCGAGGCCGCATGACCCCGCTGTCCGCGTTCGAAGCGAGGGACAAGGCCAGACCGGCAGGGCCGGTCTTCGACATCGCACAAGGGGCACGCGTGCGCAGAGACCGCATCGACACAGCAGGGGTGGTGACCTTGCGATACCGGGGCCGGCTCTACCACATCGGCGTGGGGAGAGCATACAAGCACATGCCGGTGCTCATGCTCGTGGACGGGGTCGATGTCCGCATACTGACGGAAGAGGGTGAGATGCTGAGGCATCTCACCCTCGATCCGACCAGGAACTATCAGGCTATCGGGAACTCGAATGTGTCCACGATGTCGTGACACATCTGTCCACGATGTCCTGAGACATCACATGGTGGGCCCGGTAGGATTCGAACCTACAACCAAGGGATTATGAGTCCCCTGCTCCGCCATTGAGCTACGGGCCCGCACGGCCTCCGAGTACCTCGGCGACCAGCTCGCCCATGATACCAGCATCGGTCGCGCGCGCGGAGTCCTGCAGGCGCGCCCGTTCCCGCGCACGCGGACTCCCACAGGCGCCCACTGACCCCCGCGCGTGGAGCGACCCGCTCAGACCCTACTGCAACACGGAATGCATGCGCAGCCTGACCGCCTCGCTCACCGCACCAGTACCTCCCAGCACGCGCGCCTCGGAGATCCACATGCGGTCAGTCTCGAGCATGTCCTCCACCACAGCGTCCAGGTACGCGGTGTGCGTGAGCAACAACACCGAGGCGCACTGCGCCTGCATCACACCTCCAGCGAGCGCATCCGGGTAGTTCTGCCCGGTGGCCACGGCAACCCGATCGAGCGACCGGCCAAAGCGCGTGATCGCGAAGCCCGCCACATCGGCAGCCGTTTCGTACCGATCGTCGCCCCACAACCGTTCGACCTTGTCCGCACCAAACGCGGCGTTCAATCGTGTCTCGAACGATGCGGGCACCACACCCGTCCCACCGAGGATGAACACCTCCAGCACGCCCGCATCGCGCATGTACTGCACGAGCTCGGCATGACGGTCGACATCAGGTGGAAGCAGGAGGATCGGGAAGATCCATGACGCAGCCAGTGGAGAAGCCGCCAGCGCATCCGGAAAGTCCTCGCCGGTGGCAACGAAGACCGTCTCCGCCTTTACCCCTTCCCACGCCATCTGCTCGTTGATCCTCTCCATGGTCTTCTGTGCGGTCTCGTACCGGGTGGCTCCCTGGATCCGCTCCACGACGATGATGCCGGGAAGATCCTTCACCGCGTCCTCGACGGCCTGTGACACCGCGCCGGTGCCCCCGAGGATGAGTGCGTGATCGGCACCGAGCCGCGCGATCTCATCCGCCACCGCATCCGGCAGGTATCCGGGCTCGGTCAGCAGGATCGGCGCACGGAACAGACCGGCGAGCGCCGAACCCCCGAGCGCGTCGGGCCAGTTGCGCGCCGTGGTGATGACCACGCTTTCAGCCCCGGCCGGAAACCCCTCCACAGACGCCGCGATGGCCGTCTCAATGCGCCCGGGCCCCGCGATGCGACGGACCGCGGGTGACGGCAATGTGAGATGCGTCAGCCGATAGGCGCCAGTCCCCTTGTACGCGTGGACACACAGGTAGTACGTGCCGGTGACCTCCGCACGATAGATGAGGTGCTCGTCGGCCGTCCCGACGTAGTCGGACAGAGCGACGTACTCGTATTCCAGTGTTTCCCAGGTCGCGTACGGCGAGTAGAGCAGCAGGTCTAAGTCGGACAGGTCAGGGCCGTCCATGGCCACATCGAAGACCTGACCGGCGGTGAGATCGACCCGGTAGTAGTCGTCCCTGGCATCATCGGTATCAAACGTGCGCGTCACCGGCGATGCGGGCAGCACGACACCGGGAAGCAAGTCGTCCGGAACACTCGCGCCGATCGAGTACGTGAGCGTATACGCACCAGCCCCATCCCACGAGAGCACGCTGAGTGTGTACTCGCCCGTCTTCGGCACCGCAGCGACGATGCGCTCTTCGCTCTCGGGATCGACCGACGACGCAACCAAGACGGTACCGGCTGACCCCTCGATATACAGATGCAGATCGTAGTCCGTGTCCGCCGGACCGGTCATCCTCAGATCCAGCAGCTGTCCCGCAACCAGGTTCACCGAGTAGAGATGCTCATCGCCCACGGAGGCGATCGTCCCGCTCACGGGCGACGCGGGCAGCGCTCCCATCACGATGCGCGCCAGCGGCTTAACGACCCCCGGTGGTCCGCCGTACGCCGAAGCCGGCGCTAGGAGCATGGTGAGTACCACGAGTGATGCGATCATCTGCCTGCGCATGTCGCTTCGCCTCCCCTGACCCGACACGCACCAGAATCCTTCCGCAGACGCAGCCGCCCCGATGCGTGGATCCAGGACATCTGTTCCCACATCCGGCGGCGCCGACACCACAGGCGTCCGGATGTGTCCGGACCTGCCGGATGTGTCCGGACCTGGGTGCGTAGGATGTGGCGAACCGGCATACGTTCTTGCGGGACTCGGAGGGTATCCGTATAATCGGCAATCGCGCCACGGCGCCGCTATTCCTCGGTAGCTCAATCGGCAGAGCATCCGGCTGTTAACCGGAGGGTTGTAGGTTCGAGTCCTACCCGAGGAGCCACACACACTCAGAAGCCCCGCACACGCGGGGCTTCTGTCGTTCAGGCCCGACGCGCCGCCAAACCCGAGCACGCGCAGGAGCCCCGTCCGCGCAGGGCTGCCCTGGTGACCGGCCAGCTCCCGGTGACGAACGGCACATACGCTCCCCCGCCGTTATGGCACGATAGCTGCATTCGGGTAGACACTCCTTACGGTGACCGGCGTTCCGGGAGAGGAAACCATCATGGCCAAAGCGCGCGTCCTCGTCGTCGACGGTGACCCCTCCGGACGCTACCTGCTCGAGACGATCCTCACCTCGGGCGACTACGAGGTCATGACCGCCGAAGACGGGGTCGAAGCGCTTGAGGTCGCCAAGTACGACACCCCTGACCTCGTGATCGCCGACATCCTGATGCCGCGCATGGACGGCTACCAGCTGTGCCGCGAATGGAAGGCCAACCCCGAACTCTCCCCCATCCCGTTCGTCTTCTATACCGCCAACTACGCCGACGAGGACGACGAGACCTTCGCGCTCAGCCTCGGCGCCGATGCGTTCCTGCGCAAGCCCATGCCGCCGCAGCGCCTCCTCGAAGCCTTCGACAGCATCCTCGAAGGTTCCCACGCCCCGCTGCAGATCCAGCGGCGCCCCGCTGTCGAGGACGAGACACGCGTCCTCAAGGCGTACAACGCACGCCTCGTGAGCAAGCTCGAAGAGCAGCTCGCCGAACTCCACGAGATCAACGACGTGCTGCGCGACATCGTCAGCGGCACCGTGAACGCCATCGGCAAGCTCACCGAGGCCCGTGACCCGTACACCTCCGGTCACCAGAAGCGCGTGTCGGCCATCGCCACCGCCGTCGCTGTCCGCCTCGGCTACGACGCCACCTTCTGCGAAGGCATCCGCGTTGCCGGCCTGGTGCACGATGTGGGCAAGATCTACGTCCCCGCCGAGATCCTCACCAAGCCACGTCGCCTCTCCGACGCTGAGTTCGCCATCATCCGCGAGCATCCGCGCGTGGGTTTCGAGGTCCTGAAAGACGTGAAGTTCCCCTGGCCGATCGCCGAGTATGTGGTGCACCACCACGAGCGGCTCGATGGCAGCGGCTACCCCGACCACCTGGCCGGCGATGAGCTGAGCATGGGCGCACGCATCCTTGCGGTGGCCGACGTGGTGGAAGCGATGTCGTCACACCGCCCCTACAAGACCGCCGCCGGGATCGACCGGGCGCTCGAGGAGATCGAGCAGAACGCCGGGAAGCTGTACGACGCCGACGTGGCCGCCGCATGCCTCGAGCTCTTCCGCACCGACGGCTTCGAGATCCCGCAGGTGACCGACGCGCACATCACCGGCTGACGGCGCCCCACCCGTACGCAGAACGGCCGGCCCCACCTGGGACCGGCCGTTTCGTTGAGGGCTCGCGCACCGCAGGCGCTACTCGAGGTAGTCCTTCAAGCGGCTTGAGCGGCTCGGGTGGCGCAGCTTGCAGAGCGTCTTGGACTCGATCTGCCGGATGCGCTCACGCGTCACGCCGAACTCGCGCCCCACTTCCTCGAGCGTCCGCGGGTGGCCGTCATCGAGGCCGAAGCGGAGCTCGATCACCTTGCGCTCACGCTCGGACAGGCTGTCGAGCACCTTGGCGAGTTGCTCCTGCAGCATGCTGAAGCTCGCGGCATCAGGCGGCACCACGGCCTCGCCGTCCTCGATGAAGTCGCCCAACTGGGAGTCTTCCTCCTCGCCGATCGGCGTCTCGAGCGAGACCGGCTCCTGCGAGATCTTGAGGATCTCGCGCACGCGCTCGGCGGTCATGTCCATCTTCTCGCCGATCTCCTCCGGGGTGGGCTCGCGCCCGAGCTCCTGGAGCAGCTGCCGCTGGATGCGGATGAGCTTGTTGATCGTCTCCACCATGTGCACCGGGATACGGATCGTGCGGGCCTGGTCGGCAATGGCACGCGTGATGGCCTGGCGGATCCACCATGTGGCGTAGGTGGAGAACTTGAACCCCTTGGTGTAGTCGAACTTCTCGACCGCGCGGATCAAGCCGAGGTTGCCCTCCTGGATGAGGTCGAGGAAGAGCATCCCGCGGCCTACGTAGCGCTTGGCGATCGAGACCACGAGGCGAAGGTTCGCCTCCACGAGCTGCTTCTTGGCGTCCACGCCGATGCGCTCAAGGCGCTCCAGACGCCGCTGCTCGGCACGATCGAGCTTGATGCCCTTCTCGGCCGCCGCGTCGAGCTCCTCGACCGCAAGCAGACCGGCCTCGATCTTCATCGCGAGATCGACTTCCTGCCGCGCGGTGAGCAGCGGGACCTTGCCGATCTCCTTGAGGTACATCCGCACCGGGTCGCTCGTGAGCGGAGCGGAGGCCATCGCGTCGACCTTGCGGCGAGGCTTCCGCTTGGCTGCGGCCTTGGGAGCGGGCTTCTCGATGGCGGCCACCGCCGCAACATCCGGATCGGCCTCAGCGTCATCGTCATCCACGGACACGTGGTCATCCGCGGGCACTTCATCGATCATGTCGTCGGGAGCATGCTCGTCGGCGATGTCGATGCCGCTGGTCTGGAAGTAGCTGTAGATGTTCTCGAACTGCTCTTCAGACAGGTCGATGTCCGAGAGCGCGCCCTGGATCTCCTCATCGGTGAGGTTGCCCTTGGCCTGGCCGATCTTCACGAGCGTCTTGACCGCCGAAAGCTCGAGCTCCGGCGCCTTCTTGGCGGCCTTCGTCGCTCCCTTGGCGGCCTTGGGCGCGGGCGTGGCGCCCGGGTCGGTCGCTGCGTCCTTCGCGGGCGTGGGCTTGGCCGCTCGCTTTGCCGGCACCTTCGCGGCGGGCTCACCGGCTGGCTCCGTGGGCTTGGCCGCTCGCTTTGCCGGCGCCTTCGCGGCGGGCTCGCCGGCTGACGTCTTGGCGGCAGCGGGCTTCTTCGCGGGGGTCGTGGCGACCTCCTCCACTGACTGGTCCGTGGTTTCCTGTGCGGTCTTCTTAGATGCAGCCGTCACGTGCTTTACTCCGCCTCCACGTCTGTTGCAGCGCTTCGCGGGGCACGAATGCCCGCACGCTGGCGCTGTAGTTCGGCGATCTCACCGAACAACCGGTCGTATGACTCCGCATCGGTCGCGGGGTCCAGTGCCTGGAGCTCGCCCTTCTTCTGTGTGATTAGACGCCCGAGCGCGAACTCCTTGACCCGGACGGCAACTTCCCGAAACGCATATTCTATGCTGTCGGCTCCCGTAGCGTCCACCAGCCAGCCGGTGAGCACCGTAGCAGCCTCACGATCCGCCTCGGCGACGATAGCGTACAGCTCATCGCCGACCGCATCCCCCGCGCCGCAGATCACCTCGAGCAGCCTGCGGGCACGCTCCCCGCCCACGGCACCTTCTGAAAGCAATTCCCGTGCCTCGGCACGAACGGCCGGCGCAAGAGCGGCCAGACGGACCAGCTCTCGCTCGGCCTTCTCCTCCGCGCTGGCCAACCGCACTGGCGCGGGAGCGGGTGCGGCCTGAGGCGCCTCGGGGCCTCGCTGGCGGCGCTGCTGCGGTACGGCGCGCTCCACGGTGGTGTAGTCGGTGCCGAGGCGCCCCGCGATGTACATCACGTAGTCCTGCTCCAGCAGCGAGCCGCGCACCGGCGCAAGCACGGCCGCCGCTTCCGCGAGCGCCGCAGCGCGCCCCTCGGGGCGCGACAGGTCGTGCGACTCGAGACGGCGGTCGATCGCGAAGCGCAGCAGCGGCTGCGCCTCCTCGATCACCGTGCGCACCGCGTCGGCGCCCTCGCTCGCTACCAGGTCGGCCGGGTCCTTCCCGCCAGGGATGATCGCCACGTCCAGGTCCACACGCGAGCTCCCCGCCTCGGGCGTGATGCTCCAGTCGAGGAACTCGGCCGCACGCAACGCGGCGCGCCGACCCGCCTCGTCGCCATCGAACAGGTAAACCACACGCGTGCCGAACCGGCCGAGCAGCTTCACATGGCGCTCGGTGAGCGCGGTGCCGAGGGTGGCCACCGCGATCGGCACCCCGGCTTCATGCAGCGCGATCACGTCGGTGTAGCCCTCCACCACCACGGCCGTGCCGTGCGACACGATCTCGTTGCGCGAACGGTCGAGCGCGTAGAGAGTGCCCGACTTCTGGAAGATCGGCGTTTCCTGGGAGTTCAGATACTTCGGCTCGCCCGCACCCACCACACGCCCGCCAAAGGCGATGGTGCGCCCGTGGAGGTCATCGATGGGAAACATGATGCGGTTGAAGAACCGGTCCTTGAGCGCCGGGCCGTCGGCGAGCGCAAGGTTGGCGTCCACGAGCTCGTCGCGCGTGAATCCGGCGCCCAGCAGGTGACGCACGAGCGTGTCGCGTCCCTGCGGGGCGTACCCGAGCTTCCAGCGCTTGGCCACGTCGATGCCAAAGCCCCGACCCGCCAGGTACTCCCGCGCCTGCGTGGGACCGGTACCCGTACCGCTGGTGAGCAGCTTGTGGAAGAACGCGGCGGCCTCGGTGCACGCGGCGATGAGCCGCTCCTTGCGCCCCGCGGGGATCCCGGTGCCGCCCACCTCCACGATGTCGATGTGTGCGCGCTCGGCAAGCCGCCGCACCGCATCGGGGAACTCGAGATGCTCGGCCTCCATCACAAAGCCGAAGGCGTCGCCACCCCTGCCGCAGCCGAAGCAGTGCCACAGCTGGGTGGTGGGATCGATCTTGAAGCTCGGTGTCTTCTCGCCATGGAACGGGCAGTTGCCCCAGAACAGGCGGCCCTTCTTCTTCAGCACGACCGTCTCTGACACGAGGGAGATCAGATCGGTGGCGTCACGGACGCGTGCGACATCCTCATCGGCGATACGCCCCATGACACCTCCTGTGCTTCGTAGCGGTCAAAGGTACATACCCTAAAGCGACGGACGGCCGCCACAGTGACGGCTCGTCCGTGACCGGAGCAGCCGCCGCGCGATACATGACGGCGCGCCGCTGGTGCAACGGCGTGCTCCCGGGCACCTGTATCGGCACCCGGGAGCACGTGGCCTAACGCAACGATGCCACTACCCGCCGTGCACCTTGAGGAACAGCGGCACGAACACGAGCGACACGACGGTCATGAGCTTGATGAGGATGTTCATCGACGGACCGGAGGTGTCCTTGAACGGGTCACCGACGGTGTCACCGACCACGGCGGCCTTGTGGGCCTCAGAGCCCTTGCCACCGTGCTCGCCACCCTCGATGTACTTCTTGGCGTTGTCCCATGCGCCACCGGCGTTCGCCATGAAGATGGCGAGCAGGAAGCCGGTCACGAGCGCACCGGCGAGCAGACCGGCCAAGAGCGACAGGTTGATGACGCCGACGAGGATCGGCACGGCCACGGCGATAGCGCCGGGAAGGACCATCTCCTTGAGCGCACCCTTGGTGGAGATGTCCACGCATGCGGCGTAGTCCGGCTTGCCGGTGCCCTCCATGATGCCGGGGATCTCCTTGAACTGACGGCGGACCTCGCCGATCATCGCGAAGGCCGCGCGGCCCACGGCGCCCATGGTGAGTGCGCCGAAGAGGAACGGCAGCATACCGCCGATGAACAGACCGGCGATGACGTACGGGTTCTCAAGCGACATGTCGATGGTGAAACCGCCCACGCTGAGGCTCTGGCGGAACGCGACGAACAGCGCGAGGGCCGTGAGGCCTGCCGAGCCGATCGCGAAGCCCTTGGCGATGGCGGCGGTGGTGTTGCCCACGCTGTCGAGCGAGTCGGTGATCTTGCGGATGTCCTTGCCCATACCGGCCATCTCGGCGATACCGCCGGCGTTGTCGGCAACAGGACCGTAGGCGTCCACGCCCACCGTGATGGCAGTGATGGAGAGCATACCGAGTGCGGCAAGACCGATGCCGTAGATGCCGGAGAGGTCATTGTCCGGAACCGCCCAGTTGCCCATCGTGAAGGCGCCGATGATGGCGAGAGCGACCACGAGGATCGGGAGCGCGGTTGACATCATGCCGGTGCCGAGGCCCTGGATGATGTTGGTCGCGGCGCCCGTCTCGGATGCGGCTGCGATGTCCTTCACGGGCTTGTACGCGTCCGAGCAGTAGTACTCGGTGATCTTGCCGATGGCGATACCGGCCACGAGACCGGCCACGACGGCACCGAAGAACCACAGGCGCGACGGATCGGCGCCGGCACGCGTGCTCCAGTGCCAGAACAGGAAGCCCATACCCGCGACCTCGAGGACCGCTGCCACGTACGTGCCCATGTTCAGGGCGCTGTGCAGGTGCGCGCCTTCCTTGGCGCGGACCGCGAACAGACCGATGATCGAGGCCACGATACCGAACGCGGCGATCAGCAGCGGTGCGGTGACGCCGTACATGAAGTCGATGGACTTCGGCGCACCGGGGACGAACCAGAGCGAGATGGCGAGCACGATCGGCGCGAGGATCGAGCCCACGTAGCTCTCGAAGAGGTCGGCGCCCATGCCGGCCACGTCGCCGACGTTGTCGCCGACGTTATCAGCGATGGTGGCGGGGTTGCGGGGGTCGTCCTCGGGGATACCGGCCTCGACCTTCCCGACGAGGTCGGCGCCCACGTCAGCGGCCTTGGTGTAGATGCCGCCACCCACACGGGCGAACAGTGCGATGGAGCTTGCGCCCATCGCGAAACCGTTGACGATCTCGGATGAGGCGATGGGGTCCTCGCCGGTGACGATCAGGATGATGGCCCAGAGCGAAAGGCCGAGCAGGCCGAAGGATGCGACCGTGAGGCCCATCGTGAGGCCCGAGCGGAACGCCACGTTGAGCGCCTTGGCGACGCCGGTGGTGGCGGCCTGCGCGGTGCGCGCGTTGGCGCGGGTGGCCACGTACATGCCGATGAAGCCGGCTGCGGCCGATAGGATGCCACCGGTCAGGAACGCGACGGCGGTCAGCCAGTTCACGGCGACGCCGAGCACCACGAACACCACTGCAGCGAAGATGATCAGAACCCGGTACTCACGGAGCAGGAACGCGAGCGCACCTTCCTGCACCGCCTTGGAGATCTCCTGCATCTTCTCGGTGCCGGGATCCTGCTTGAGGACCCATGTGCCGAGGTATGCCGCCATGATGGTTCCGAGTACGGCGGCTGCCGGCGCGAGCCAAGCAATCCAGTCTGCCATGTACGTGCGTCTCCCTTCGTGGTGACTACGGCAACAGCCCAGGAGACCCCTCGCGAGCCCCCTCGGCGCTCTGGCGATGATAGCCGACCTGGTATCGCGCGGCAACAATCAGGTTACGGCTCAGCGCGATCGTCCGCCGCCGGGGAAACCGCGCGTGCGGGTAACGCCTGACCCCGCCGCTTCACATCACCCGGCACAGCACCACTCGCCCGGCGCGAACACGATGGCCGCGCCCTTGAGCACATCGAGTGCGGGGCGCCGCACGGCGCGGGTCACACCCTCCAGCGGCTCGGGATCATGAGCCGCTCGAACGTGCGGATCGCGAACCGGTCGGTCATCCCCGACACGTAGTCGGTGACCGCCTGGGCGAGATCCTCGGCGGATGCCGGCCGCTCGTCGGGCGGCAGGTCGTCCGGGTGCTCCAGATAGTGCACGAACAGCGTCTTCACCACGTTGTACGCCTTGGGCTCCTCGGACTTGGCGTTGGGCGAGAGATACACGTTGTCGAACAGGAACGAACGCAGGTCCATCATCGCCTTGTACACGCCCTCGCCCATCGTCACGGACTCGGACACCGCTGTGGTCTCCACCAGGCTCGTCACCATGGTGGTGATGCGTTCGTTGATGGTGTGGCCGAGCACAGCCACGGGCGCCTCAGGCAGGTCGTCTTCGGTGATCACGCCGCCACGGATCGCGTCGTCGATGTCGTGGTTCACGTACGCCACACGGTCGGCGATGGCCACGATCTGCCCTTCGAGCGTGGACGCGCGCTTCTTGCCCGTGTGGCAGCGGATGCCGTCGCGCACCTCCCAGGTGAGGTTGAGCCCCTTGCCCTCGTACTCGAGGTTCTCCACGATGCGCAGGCTCTGCAGGTTGTGACGGAAGGGATACGGCGCGTTGGGATGCGCGTGGCGCGCCTCGGCCAGCGCGTCTGAGAGCGCGGACTCGCCGATGTGCCCGAACGGCGTGTGCCCCAGGTCGTGGCCGAGCGCTATGGCCTCGGTGAGGTCCTCGTTCAGCCGGAGTGCACGCGCGATCGAGCGCGCGATCTGCGCCACCTCGAGCGTGTGCGTGAGGCGCGTACGGTAGTGGTCGCCCTCGGGCGCCAGGAACACCTGGGTCTTGTGCGAGAGGCGGCGGAACGCCTTGCAGTGCAGGATCCGATCGCGATCGCGCTGGTAGTCGGTGCGGTAGGGATCGGCCCCGGTGGGCCGCTCGCGCCCCCGTGTGGCCAAGGAGAGCGCCGCGCGGGGCGACAGCCGTGCGGCCTCGGCGGCCTCATACGCTTCACGTGTGATGATGCTGCTCGCGTCCATGGCCCTTCCCTGCGATGCACGGAGGGCGCCGGGAGCACCCGGCGCCCCCCGTGATGAGGTCCTAGCGGTTGTCCGAGGCGGTCGCCTTCTCGGAAAGCGACGCCTGCGCCGCGGCAAGACGCGCGAGCGGCACGCGGTACGGCGAGCAGCTCACGTAGTCGAGCCCGATGCCGAAGAAGGTGTGCACGCTCTCCGGATCGCCGCCGTGCTCGCCACACACGCCGAGCTTGAGCGTGGGGTTGGTGGCACGGCCACGCTCGCAGCCGATAGCCACCAGCTGGGCCACGCCATCGTCGATGGTCTCGAACGGGTTGCGAGGAAGCACCTTGCGCTCGAGGTACTTGGGCAGGAACTTGCTCTCGATGTCGTCACGGCTGAAGCCGAACGTGGTCTGCGTGAGGTCGTTGGTGCCAAAGCTGAAGAAGTCGGCGACCTCGGCGATCTCGTCGGCGCACACCGCGGCGCGCGGCAGCTCGATCATGGTGCCGATCGGGATCGACACCTCCACGCCGGCCTCGGCCGACACGCGGTCGACCACTGCCTGCGTCTCGGCGCGCAGGATGGCCAGCTCGGCCTTCACGCTCACGAGCGGGATCATGATCTCGGGGCGCGGGTCCTTGCCCTGGCGCTTGAGCTCGCACGTGGCGCGCGTGATGGCCTCCACCTGCAGCGCATAGAGCTCCGGGTGCATGATGCCGAGGCGGCAGCCGCGCAGTCCGAGCATCGGGTTGGCCTCGGACATCGCGTCGACCTGCGAGAGCAGGCGCCGCTTGGCGGCGAGTTTCTCAGCAGGCGCGCCGTTGCACTCCTCGCGCACGATCTCGACCTCAAGTTCGCGCGGCGAATCGAGGAACTCGTGGAGCGGCGGGTCGAGCAGGCGCACCGTGACCGGCAGCCCGTCCATCGCCGAGAAGATGCCGAGGAAGTCGGCGGTCTGCACGTCGAGCAGCTTGTCGAGCGCAGCCTGCTGCACGGCGGGCGAGTCGGCGAGGATGAAGTCCTGGATGATGTCCTTGCGCTCGCCGAGGAACATGTGCTCGGTACGGGTGAGGCCGATGCCGGCCGCGCCGAACGAGCGACCGAGCGCGGCGTCTTCCGGCGTGTCGGCGTTGGCGCGCACACCGAGGGTGCGGAACTCGTCGGCCCAGCCGAGGATGGTGTCGATGTCGCCGGTCATCTCGGGCTGGACGAGCGCCACCTCGCCAAGGACCACGATACCGGTGGTGCCGTCGATCGAGACGATGTCGCCCTCCTTGAGGACGACGTCCTTGCCGGTGACCACGGCCTGCTTGGCCTTCATGTCGATCTTGAGCGCCTCGGCGCCGCAGACGGCGGGCTTGCCCATGCCGCGGGCGATGACCGCCGCGTGGCTGGTCTTGCCGCCGTGGCTGGTGAGGATGCCCTGCGCCGCCACCATGCCGTGGAGGTCGTCGGGGTTGGTCTCCCAGCGCACGAGGATGACCTTGCGACCCTGGGCGGCTGCCGCCTCGGCGTCGTCGGCGGTGAACACGACCTCGCCCACGGCCGCGCCGGGACTGGCGTTCAGGCCCTTGGCGAGCACGTCGTAGGTGACGGTGGTGTCGAACTGCGGGTGCATGAGCTGGTCGAGGTGCGCCGGGTTGATGCGCAGCACGGCCTCCTCGCGGGTGATCATGCCCTCGGCCACCATGTCCACCGCGATCTTGAGCGCGGCGCGGGCGGTACGCTTGCCCACGCGGGTCTGGAGCATCCAGAGCTTGCCCTCCTGGATGGTGAACTCGATGTCGCACATGTCGCGATACGCCTGCTCGAGGATCTCGAAGACCTCGTAGAGCTCCTTGGCGGCCTCGGGAAGCACGTCGGCGAGCTCGGCGATCGGACGGGTCTTGCGGATGCCGGCCACCACGTCCTCGCCCTGCGCGTTAGTGAGGAAGTCGCCGTAGTACTCCTTGGTGCCGTCGGCGGCGTTGCGCGTGAAGCCCACGCCGGTGCCGGAGGTCTCGCCCATGTTGCCGAACACCATCGCCTGCACGTTCACGGCAGTGCCGAGGTCGTCGGATATCTTCTCCATGCGGCGGTAGTCGATCGCGCGACGGTTGTTCCAGCTGCGGAACACGGCCTCGATGGCGAGGTGCAGCTGCAGCGTCACGTCCTGCGGGAAGGCGACCTTGCCGTCGACCACGAGCTGCGGGAACTCGTCGGCGGGCACCTGCTCGGCAACGATGGACTTGAACACGTCCACCAGCGTGCGCATGTCCTCGGCGGAGAGCTCCGTGTCCTCGGTCACGCCGCGGTCGTGCTTCATCTTTGTGATGGCGTTCTCGAACTCGTCGCCTTCCACACCGAGCACGACCTTGCTGAACATCTGGATGAAGCGGCGGTAGCTGTCCCAGGCGAACCGCTCGTTGCCGCTTTTGGCGATCAGCCCCTGGACCGAGCGATCGTTCAGACCGAGGTTGAGGACCGTGTCCATCATGCCCGGCATCGAGAACGCGGACCCGGAGCGCACCGACACGAGCAGCGGATCGCTCTCGTCGCCAAGCTTCTTGCCCATCTTCGCTTCGAGGTTCGCCACATGAGCCGCGATATCGTCCGTGAGGCCCGCGGGAAACGCGGGAGGCGTTGCACGGTAGTACTCCATGCAGGTCTGGCACGTGATCGTGAATCCCGGCGGGACCGGGAGTCCCATGTTGGCCATCTCGGCCAGATTGGCGCCCTTGCCACCGAGGATGAACTTCATGCTCTTGTCACCTTCGGTCTGACCTCCGCCGAATGCGTAGATACGCTTCGTGTCAGCCAACTCGCTCCCTCGCTTTCCTCGGACCCCTACGACGTTGACCATCATAGCGTACCGGATGCGCGCACTGTCCCGTGCATAAGCTGTGTCACGCGGCAGCAGCCGTGTGACGCGCGCCTCTAGTCCGCCACTTCCACGACAGCGCCGAGGTGGCGCAGGATCTCCTGCGCGGACTCCTCCACGGCGCGATTGTCCGTATGCACCACCAGGCAGCCGAGACGGCGCATGAGCGCACGGGCCTCGGCGAGCTCGGCCTCCACCGCCTCGCGCTCGGCGTAGCCCGGCACATACCCGCCGAGCTCCCTCATCCGCTCGCGACGGATCGCGAGCAGCACGTCGGCGCTGGTCACCAGCCCGAACATCTTCCGCGGGTCGAGCCCGAAGAGCTCCTTCGGCGGCTCCACCCCCGGTGCGAGCGGCACGTTGGCCACACGCCACCCCTTGAACGCGAGATACATCGAGATCGGCGTCTTGGACGTGCGCGACACGCCGAGGATCACGATGTCGGCATCGGCGAGCTCCTCGGGGTTGCGCCCGTCGTCGTGCTTGACGGCGAACTCCATCGCCTCGATGCGGTCGAAGTAGCCCTCGTCGGTGCGCCGGATGCGGCCCACCTCGCCGCTCGGGCGCGTACCCGTCACGTGCGCGAGCAGATCGAGCGCGGGGCCGAGCAGATCGGCCCCCACCACGCCCGATGCCACCAGGCGCTCCATCTCGGTGCGCAGCTCACGGTCGACGAGCGTGTAGAAGAAGATGCAGTCATGTCCGCAGTGCGCCCGCACCGTCTCCCGCAGCTCGACGGCCGTCTCGATCTTGGGCAGCCGCTCGATGCGGAACGTGTTGGGTGCGAACTGCGAGACCGCCGCGAGCGCGACGGTCTCCCCCGTCTCGCCAAGCGAGTCGGAGACCACGTGAATGGCAAGCGGGCGCCCGTCCATCGCTACCCAGCGAGCTTCCCGAAGTCGGCGAACCCGTTGAACAGGCTGCCGAGGCGGTTCAAGAGCGCAAGGCGGTTGCGGCGCAGCGCTTCGTCCTTGTCCATGACGAGCACGGACTCGAAGAACGCGTCCACTGGCGCGCGGAGGTCCGCAAGTCCGGCGAGCGCCGCGTCGTAGTCGCGCGATGCCATGAGAGCGCCCACGCGTTCTGACGCGATCACGAGCGCGCGGTCGAGCGCGCCCTCCTCGGCGCCCATGAGCAGCGGATCGGTGACCGTGCCAGCGGCCGGATCGGCGAGGTTCGCCGCGCGGCGGAACGCCACCGAGAGGTCGGCACCGGCCTCGGTGCGGCGGAACGCCGCCAGCGCGGTGATACGCCGGAGCGTATCGGCGGGATCCGCCGAGGTGACCGCCATGACCGCGTCCACCTCGTCGTACGTGAAGCCGCGGTCCTTGAGCATCACGGCCAAACGGCCGTCGAAGAACGCCTTCACAGTGGCGCCCACCGCGTTGGGGTCGAGCGACGGCAGCGCCTCGGCGTAGCCCTCGAGCGCGGCGCCGATGCCTCGGTCCAGGTCGAACCGTACGCCCCCGTCCACCATCATGGTGAGGATGCCGATGGCCGAGCGCCGGAGCGCGTAGGGGTCGGCGGAGCCGGTGGGGCCCTGTCCGATGGCGAAGATGCCCACGATGGTGTCGAGCTTGTCGGCGATGGACACGAGCTTGCCCGCAAGCGAGCGCGGCAGCTCGTCGCCAGCGTGGCGCGGACGGTAGTGGTCCACGATCGCCTCGGCAACACCCTCGGCCTCGCCGGCGGCTTGAGCGTAGCGCATGCCCATCACGCCCTGGAGCGAGGTGAACTCGATGACCGCGTGCGTCACGAGATCGGCCTTGGCCAGGTGCGCGGCACGAACGGCGTACGCGCCCTCGTCGGCCGGCGCATCGATCGCCTCGGCCAGTGCACGCGTGAGCTCTTCGATGCGCTCGACCTTGGCGCCCACCGACCCGAGCTTCTCGTGGAACACGATGGTATCGAGCCGGCGCACGTACTCCTCGAGCGGGTGCGCGAGGTCCTCCTCCACGAAGAACGCCGCGTCGGCCAGACGTGCGCGGATCACGCGCTCGTGTCCGGTCACGATCGCCCCCGTGCGGGCCGGGTCGCCGTTGTGCACCACGAGGAAGCGGTCGAGCAGCGCGCCATCCGCGGTCTCCAGCGGGAAGTACCGCTGGTGGCTCTCCATGGCCTCCTCGACGATCTCCCGGGGCACGCGCAAGAACCGCTCGTCGAAGCGGCCGATGCCCACGGTGGGGAACTCCACGAGGTTCACGACCTCGGCGAACGTCTTCTCGGGCACCACTGCACGCGCGTTGAGGGACGCTGCGGCTTCATCGATCTGACGCCGGATGGACTCGGCACGCTCCTCCGCGTCCACAAGCACGTGGCCGCGACACATGGCGTCGAGGTACTCCGACGCGTGCGCGATCTCGATGGGGCCGGACAGGAACCGGTGCCCCATCGTGGTGCGGCCGGCCTCCAGGCCCGCAAAGCGCACCGGTACGATGTCGCCGTCGAGCAGCGCCACCAACCAGCGCACGGGGCGGATGAACCGCGTGGTGCCGCTTCCCCACCGCTGCGCCTTGGGCCAGTCGATCGCGCCGGCGAGCGTGGCGAGCAGCTCCGGGAGCACCTCGATGGCCGCGCGCCCCGTCTCCTCCACGTGCGCGAGCACGTACTCGCCGCCGTCGATCTCCCCGCGCTTGAGGTCCTCCACCGCGATGCCACGGCTGCGGGCGAAGCCCTCGGCGGCCTTGGTGGGGTTGCCGTCGGCGTCGAACGCGGCCTTCACGGCAGGGCCCTTCACAGTGAGGGAGAGGTCGTCCTGGCGTGCGGCCAGGCCGGTCACCACGAGCGCGAGGCGCCGGGGCGACCCGTAGGTCTCAACGGTGTCGTACCCGAGCCGGGCGCTCTCGAGGGCGGCCATGGTGCGCGTCTTGAGCTGCGTGACCGCGTTGTACAGCGGTGCCGAGGGGATCTCCTCCACGCCAATCTCAAAGAGCAGGGTGCGGCTCATCGGACATCACCGCCTTCGGTCACCGGTGTGTCGTCGGCTCCGGCCGCCACGGCGGCCCTGGCGCCGGCATACGGCACGTCGCGCCGCGCCACCTCGGGTGAGGCCACGTACGCCTCGGCGGCGGCCTTCGCGAGTGAGCGGATGCGGCCGATGAAGCTCACGCGCTCAGTGACCGCGATGGCGCCGCGCGCGTCGAGCAGGTTGAAGCAGTGGGAGCACTTGAGCGCCTGCTCGTAAGCCGGGAGCACGGCGCCAGCGGCGAGTACGCGCGTGCTTTCCGCCTCGTGCAGGTCGAAGAGCTGGCGGAGCGTTGCGGTGTCGGCGAGCTCGAAGTTGTACGAGGACTGCTCGCGCTCGTTGCGCAGGAACACGTCGCCGTAGGTGAAGCCAGGCGCCCACTCGAGGTCGAAGACCGAGTCCACGCCCTGGATGTACATGGCCAAACGCTCCACGCCGTAGGTGATCTCCGCGGGAACGGGGTCGCACTCGATGCCGCCCACCTGCTGGAAGTACGTGAACTGCGTGACCTCCATGCCGTTCAGCCACACCTCCCAGCCCAGGCCCCAGGCGCCGAGCGTGGGCGACTCCCAGTCGTCCTCCACCAACCGCATGTCATGGTCCTTGGGCTCGATGCCGATGGCGCGCAGCGAGTCGAAGTACAGGTCGAGCACGTTGTCGGGGCTCGGCTTCAGGATCACCTGGTACTGGTAGTAGTGCTGCAGCCGGTTGGGGTTCTCGCCGTAGCGGCCGTCGGTGGGACGACGCGAAGGCTGCACGTACGCGCAGCGCCACGCGTCGGGGCCGAGTGAACGCAGCGTGGTGGCCGGGTGGAACGTTCCCGCGCCCACCTCCATGTCATGCGGCTGGAGCAGCACGCAGCCCTGGTCCGCCCAGTA
This sequence comes from Actinomycetes bacterium, assembly GCA_022839745.1. Classification (GTDB taxonomy): domain Bacteria; phylum Actinomycetota; class Coriobacteriia; order Anaerosomatales; family Anaerosomataceae; genus Anaerosoma. The sequence continues at coordinate 144,649 of JALHJB010000001.1, read as the reverse complement.
GCGAGAAAGCGCGAGGATCATGTCCTGGAAGTTGAGCGACATCCAAGCCCCATTCATCGTTTCGGTGAGTCCGTCAGTGAGACGCCAACGTGGCAGACAGTGTACACCAGCGATACCCGCTTCACCGTGTCAGTGCGCGGGTCTACACTAGGTTCACCATAAGCGCGATTCAGTGGAAACAGATGCGCCCCGTGAACCGCATCGCCGTGATCGACATCGGGTCCAACGCCATCCGGTGCACCGTGGCCGAGGTGCGCTCGCCAGACATGCTCGTCGTGCTCGCCGACGAGCGCATCCAGACGCAACTCGGCCGGGGCCTCGTGGCCACCGGCGTGCTGGCGGCCGACCGCATGGACGACTCGCTCGCCGCCATCCTCCGGTTCCGTGACCTGGCGCGTTCCTTTGGCGCCGGGCACGTCAGGGCTATCGCCACCGCCGCTGTGCGCGGCGCGCGCAACGGGAACTCCTTTGTCGAGCGGGTGCTCTGCGAGACCGGTCTGTTCGTCGAGATCATCGACGGCGCCCGAGAGGCGGAGCTCGCGCTCGCAAGCGCCGTTGCCACGTTCGACCTCCCCGACCCGGTCTGTATCGCCGACATCGGGGGCGGCTCGCTTGAGGTGGTCGTCCGCCGCGACAGCGTGCCTGAGATCTCGGCCTCGTTCCCGCTGGGCGCGATGGTCGCCTCCAACCGCCTCCCCCAAAGCGACGACCCGCCACCCGCAGACATCCTCGAACGGGTGCGTTCGTCGGTCCGGGGAGAACTCGCCGCGTCGCTGGGTGATCGGCCCGCACCGGTGCCGCGTGCGGTATGCAGCGGTGGCACGATCACCTCGCTCATCGGGGCCGCCGCGGCATGCCGGGGCGAGGACCCGCTCGACATCCACGGCACGAGCGCCTCGATCGAGGAGATCACGGAGGTGGTCTCACAGGTTGCGGCGTGCACGCTCCCCGAGCGGGGCCGCATTCCGGGGATCCCCGCTTACCGCGCCCAGTCGGTGCTTGGCGGCTCGCTCGTGATGCTCGAGCTCTTCGAGCTGCTCGGCACGCGCACCATCACCGCCAACCGCAAGGGCATCCGCGAAGCGCTCCTGCTCGAGATGGTGGCCCGCGGCGTCGGCACAGACGAACCGCCTGCGCTCTAGCGGGGCTACACCATCGGCGCCGCGTACATCTCGAGCGCCTTCAGACGAGCGGGCACGTGGTACCCCACGAGCCGCCGCGTGAGCGCGAACGCCTCGGCCAACAGGCGGGGCGGCACATCCATCACCGGCACCTCGGTCATCCGCGCCTGCATGAACGCCGCAAGCACGCCGCGGACCTCGGGCGACGCGACCACCGTGCCGTGTGCGTGCGCGCCACACAGCTCGCAGACCGGCCCCGCATCCTCCAGCGAGTATCCGCTGGTGGCGCCCGCCTCGCCGCCGCACGACGCGCACACGCCGAACTGCGGACGATACCCATGCATCGCGATGCCCTTGAGCAGGAACGCCACCACGAGCGCCGGGAGCGCGGACCCTTCGGCGGTCTCCATGGCATCGAGCGTGGCGCACGCAAGCCCGAACAACCGGTCTTCGGTCTGGCACTCCACCGAGGTCTTGTCCAGGAAGTCGGCCACCACCGACGCCGCGGTGGTGCGGTCGTAGTCGGCGCGGATACCGGCGTGCGCGGTCGCGATCTCCACATCGCTGATGGTGTCGAGCGACCGGCCTTCGTGCACGAGAAGATCAGCCACCACGAACGGCTCCACGCGTCCGCCAAGGCGTGAACCCGGCTTGCGCGCGCCCTTGGCCACCGCGCGCACCTGACAGCCGTCCTCTGCGAGGAACGTCACGATCAGGTCGGTCTCACCGAGCTTGGTCTTCTTGAGCGAGAGCGCCCGCACACGCCGGGAGGCCATCGCGATCTCAGCCGCGCGCCTCGAGCGCCTCGAGGATCTCGGCGCCTGAGGACGTGCCGAGTCGCGACGCACCCGCTTCGAGCATCGCAAGCGCGGTGTCCAGGTCGCGGATGCCACCGGCCGCCTTCACGCCGATGTCCGGCCCCACCGTCGCGCGCATCAGACGCACATCATCGAGCGAGGCACCGCGCGGGCCGAAGCCGGTGGAGGTCTTCACGTAGTGGGCGCCTGCCTCCACGGCGAGCACGCACGCCCGCTCGATGTGGACGGGTTCGAGATAGCCGGTCTCCAGGATGACCTTCACGATGCCGGTGCCGACGGAGGCCTCCGCAACGGTGCGCACCACGGCCTCGATGTCGTCTCGCACGAAGCTGTCGTCGCCTTCGAGCAGCGCGGCGATGTTGAGCACCATGTCCACCTCGTGACAGCCGAGCGCCACCAGGTGCGCGGCCTCCTCGGCCTTGGACTCCGTGTTGGTGTAGCCGAGCGGGAACCCGCACACCGAGCACACCCGCGTGGAGGTGCCGGCCAGATGCTGGCTCGCAAGCGGCACAAGGAACGGTGACACGCACAGCGAGGCGAACCCCATGCCGGCCGACTCGGCCATCCACGCTCCCGCACCTTGATAGCCCACCGTGGGCTTGAGCAGCGTCTGGTCGATCGCCCTGGCGAGCGTTGCGCGGTCCATCTCGCTCACAACCCTTCTCCGTAGCCGAAGCGCTTGATCTGCGCCCCATCGCGACGCCAGTCCTTGCGCACCTTCACCCTGAGGTCGAGGTGGGCCTTCGTGCCCAGAAGCCGCTCCATATCGGCGCGCGCCTCCGTGCCGATGGCGCGGATCATCTCGCCTCCCTTACCGATGATGATGCCCTTCTGCGACTCACGCTCCACGTAGATCGTGGCCGAGATGCGGTGGAAATCGCGGGACTCGTCGTACTCGAGCTCGTCGAGCAGCACCCCCACCGCGTGCGGGACCTCGTCGTGCGTCTTGCGCAGCACCTTCTCGCGCACGAGCTCGGCGAGCATCACCTCAAGCGGCTGATCGGTGGTCATGTCGCGCGGGAAGAACCGAGGGCCCTGTGGCAGCAGCGCCACCACCGTGCTCACGAACGTCTCGAGGTTCTCGCCGGTCTTGGCCGAGAGGACCACCTCGGCAACCGGCGTCACCAGCTCACGCGCGCGCTCGAGCTGCCGTGCGATCGTGGCCTCGTCCACCACGTCGGACTTCGTGAGCACGAGCACCACGGGGCGCCGGCCCCTGGCTACTCGCTCGGCCACCCAGCGGTCGCCGGAACCCACCGGCGCGCTCGCGTCGATGCACAGCGCGATCACGTCCACGTCGGAGGAGGCGAGCACGCTCGAGCGGTTGACCTCTTCGCCGAGCGCGTCGTGCGGCTTGTGCAGGCCGGGTGTGTCCACGAGGACCACCTGGGCGTCGTCGCGGTCGAGCACCGCGCGGAGCCGGTGGCGCGTGGTCTGCGGCGTGTCCGACGTGATGGCGACCTTGGTGCCCACGAGCGCGTTCACGAGCGTGCTCTTGCCCGCGTTGGGGCGCCCCACAAGCGCCACGAACCCGCTGGCCACCGTCTCGTACCCGGGGTCGCTCACTCTTCGTCGTCCCCGTTGTCCTGATCAAGGTAGCCGCGCACGAACGCCTCAGGCAGCAGCTCGTCCAGGCGCATCACATCCACGGCGTCGGTCTTGCCGCTCATGATCACACGCATCGACGGGTTGAACTCGGCGAGGAACTGACGGCATGCGCCGCAGGGAACGCACGGCGCGTCGGAGTCACCGATCACGGCCACGGCGTCGAAGTCCGTGTGGCCGGCGGTCACGGCCGCGAGCGCCGCCGAGCGCTCGGCGCAGATGGTGGAGCCGTACGCGGCGTTCTCAACGTTCACGCCCTGGAAGATCTCGCCACCCGCGTAGATGGCGGCGCCCACCCGGAAGTTCGAGTACGGCACGTACGCCCGCTGCTGTATCTCACGTGCGAACGCGAGCAGCGCCAGATCACCCTCCGTTATGTGCTTCGGCACCGTCAGCCTCCCTGTCCTGATCCGAGCGCGGCTCAACGAGCAGCCTGCGGATGCGATTGCCTTCCATATCACGTACCGTCATGCGTACGCCCTCGACCTCGATCTCGTTGCCGGGCTCCGGGATGCAGCCCGCCACCTCCACGAACAGCCCGCCGATGGAGTCCGCCTCGATCTCGATGGCGGTACCGAGCAGGTCGTTGAAGTCGTCCACCGGCAGCCGCGCGTCGAGCAGCAGCGTTCCGTCGTCCATCCGCGTGACGAGCTCCTCGGCTCGGTCGTACTCATCGAAGATCTCACCCACGATCTCCTCGAGCAGGTCCTCGATGGTCACGAGCCCGGCGATGCCGCCGTACTCGTCGGCCACCAAAGCGATGTGCGTCTTACGCTGGCGCATCTCCACCAACAGCTCATCGACCGGCTTGGTCTCAGGCACGAAGAACGCCTCGCGGACCACATGCTCAACGGTCTCGGGACACGTGGTGTCGCCAAAGCACGCCAGCAGGTCTTTGGCATACAGCACGCCGACGATGTCATCGAGCGTCTCGCGATACGCCGGGAGCCGCGAGAGCCCCGTGTCGAGCGCGACCTCCACCGCCTCGGCGATGGTGGCGGTCGCCTCCAGGCAGACCATGTCGGTGCGGGGCACCATGACTTCACGGACGATCGTGCTCGCAAAGTCCACGACCGCCTCGAAGAACGCCTCCTCGGCCTCCTCACGGTCCGACTCGGCGTCGCTGGTGGTCTCGGGCACGAGCTCGTCACCGGTGAGCCACGTGTCGTGCACGGGCTCCTCGGCGATGAGCGACGCGATCGCCACCCAGCCTGCCGCACACGCCCGCGCGATGGGCGAGAGCACGGCCGTGAACCGGGCCGCCCAGGGCGCCGTGACCAGTCCCACGCGCTCGGGGTTCTGCACCGCGATCGTGCGGGGCAGCGTCTCCCCAAACACGAACACGACCACGAACGAGATGGCCGCCGACGCGAGCAGGAGCACGAAGGGGGCCTCGGCCAGCAGGTCTTCCTCGGCAACGGTAAGCGCCGTGTAACCGACCGCCGCCGTGCCGAGCGCGAAGGAGATCGCGCGCCACACGGAGAGCGCGGCAGCCGGACGGCTTGGGCGCTCAACCAACCGGTCGAGCGCGTTCGCGCCGGCGACCTCGGCATCCACCAGTCGGCGGGTGCGCGTGCGCGAGAGCAGCCGCACCGACGCATCGGCGCCCGATAGGACGGCCAACACCGCTATGAGCACGACAAGCGTGAACGCCGTCGCGAGAAGAACCAGACCGATCATGCTGTCCCCGACCTCCTACACGGCCTTACGACCACGATACCTGAAACACCAGCGTCGCGATGAGGAACCCGAGCACTCCGCCAACGATCACCTGCGGCCACGTGTGAGCACCGTTCTCCACCCGGCTCTGGCCTACGAGAAACGCGATGAACGCGGCGAGCGCCGTTGCCGCGCCGCTGGCGGTCACGTATCCGATGGCGGTGGCGGCCGCCGCGGCGGTGGCGGTGTGCCCCGAGGGCCATCCGCCGCGCATGTAGTTCCCCGAGCGTGTGATCGCCTTGCCGATGAGCACGCCGATGGACGTGAGCAGCAGCGCCACGATCGTGATGTGCATCGGCGTCTGCTGCACGCGCAGCAGCAACAGGTCGCCAACGCGATCGAGCCGCCCGAAGAACACGATGTACCCCACGATCACCGCGTTGATCGAGGCGATGAACACGGCGCCGGCGGCCACGTCCTTGGCCACCTTGGCGATGGGATCGAAGCTCTGGGTGGCAACGTCCACGGCGGCCTCGATCGCGGTGTTCATCAACTCGGAGACGAACACGAACACGATCGCGAAGAGGATCGCGATGAACTCGAGCCGCGAGATCCTGAACAGCAGCGACCCGCCGAGCACCAACAGCGCCGCCGTCACATGCAAGCGCATGTTGCGCTGGGTCCGCAGCGCGTAGACGATGCCTTCGATCGCGTAGTTGAAACTCCAGAGGAGTGAGCGGCTGCGCATCGGGCCCCTACTCGTCCGCATATGCGCCGAGGATGACCGCCTGGCGGGCGTCCATGGCCGCGGCATCGTCGTCATCCTCGTGGTCGTAGCCGAGCAGGTGCAACACTCCGTGCACCAGCAGCACGTCGAGCTCGTGCTCCACGCTGTGACCGAGCTCGGCCGCCTGACGCTCGGCCACCGCGGGCGCGATGATCACATCGCCGAGGGTGATCGGCTCGTCGCCGGGTGTAGGGCACGGCTCGTCACACCCGAACGACAGCACGTCGGTGGGCCCGGCGATGCCGCGATACTGTTCGTTGAGCGTGGCGATCTCGTCCTCGTCCACCAGCGCGATCGAGAGCTCGGTCTGATCGGGCACGCCTTCCATCTCCAGAGCGAACCGCGCGAGACGCTCGAACGCGCCAAAGTCCAGCGGCTCAGGCTCTCTGTGGCTCACGATGCTGACCAGCATGCTCCACCTTCTTCTCTCGGGGCTCGGGGTACTCGATGCGCGGATGATAGACGCTTGCCAGCATGCGTGTGTAGACCTTGAGCGCCGTCTCGATGTCCTGCAGGGTGAGCAGAGAGTCATCCAGCTGATGGTCCTCGATCTTCCCGCGGAAGATCGAGCGCAGAAGCGCCTCGATGCGGGCGGGCGTGGGCGTGTCCAGGGTGCGGACAGCCGCCTCCGCTGAGTCGGCCAGCATGACCAGCGCGGCCTCGCGCGAGCGCGGGCGGCGGCCATCATACCGGTAATCGGCCTCGTAGACGGGTCCGCCCTTCCTGCTCGCTTTGTCGTAGAAGTACGCCACCACCGACGTGCCGTGATGCTCGCGCACGATATCCACCACCTCTTGCGGCAAGCCATGCTCCTCGGCGAGCTCCACGCCCTCGCGCACGTGCGCTGTGATGATGCGCGCCGAGAGCGACGGCGAGGTGGCGTCGTGCGGGTTGGTGCCGCCGGCCTGGTTCTCCACGAAGAACGCTGGACGCCGCACCTTGCCGATGTCGTGGAAGTACGCGCCGGCACGTGCCAGCAGCGGATTCGCCTTGATCGCCTCGGCGGCGGTCTCGGCGAGGTTGGCCGTCATGACCGAGTGCGAGTATGTGCCCGGGGCCTCGGTCATCAGCCGCCGCAGCAGCGGGTGGCTCGGACTGCCGAGCTCGAGCAGCGTGATGTCGGACGTCACGCCAAAGACGGACTCCAAGAACGGCAGCAGGCCGACCATCAACACCGCAGTTACGAGACCACCCGCCAGGCCGTACACGCCGGAGATGGCCGAGGGGACGAGGTCGTTACCGGAGGCAAGCGAGGCGCCGAACGACACCAGGCCGAGCACCAGCATCACCAGCGCGCCGACACGGAACATGTCCGAGCGCTGCCGCAGCCGGGAGGTGAGCACGATCGCCGCAACACTGGCCACGATGGCCGCCACCGTCTGGGCGCTGCCAGCGTACCCAAGGAGCAGGGCCGCGACGATGCTCATCGCCGTGAGCAGCACGGCCGGACGCGGCCCCACCAGAAGCGTTGCCAGGATGCCCACGAGCGGCACGGGCATCAGATACGGAGAGACCTCGGGTGCCAACAACGACGTGAGCCGCGTGATGTACATCATGCCGAGCAGCAGCGACGCGAGCAGGATCAGGTCGCGCATGCGGTCCCACAGCGCCTCGTGGAACGCCGCCCAGTACGCGCCCGTAAACGCGATGAGCGCCGACATGAGGACCACGCCGGCGATGACCGAGGCGGCATCGGTGCCCTGCTCCAGACCGCCGAGCGTGCGGACGAGCTCGATGTCTCGCGCGGTGACGATATCGCCCTTCTCGACGATGTTCTCGCCTTCCTGGACGTACACCACCACCGGTGACACACGCTCGAGCGCCTCTGCTCTCGCGCGCTCCGTGGCTGCCTCGTCGATCACCACGGTCGGCTCGATGAAGGCGTTGCCTACCGAGATCACCGCCAGGCGCTCGGCAAGCGTGAGCGGGATGAGGCCTGCGCTCTGGGCGAGCTGGTCGCGCGCGGCCTGCAAGTCGCCCTCCTGGATGCGACCCGAGAGGATGCTGCTCACGAGCCCCTCCGTGTTGCGGGCCACCGTCTCGACCGACGCGGCGGGAAGCTGCACCACCGCCATGATGGTGGCGGTGTCCATGCGCGACGCGTAGGTGTTCACGAGCGACGCCACCGCATCCGGCGTGCGGGTTTCCGAACCGCTGGCAGCGCCGCCCACATCCGCCGAAGCCGTGGCGTCGGCTCCCGCCGAGGCCCGCGCGGAGGTCACCGCGGCGAAGAACTCGACGATGCCGCGGCGCGCGTCGGACTGCGCCTCCTGGTCGAACGTGTACACCGGCCCCACGGCATCGGAGGCCGCCTGCTGGAGCGCCGCCGTAGCCGCCTCGTCGACGTACTGCACCGAACGCGGCGCCCGGAACGTGCGCGGTGCAGGCTCTCCTTCGGAAAGACCGAGCGGGACCACGCGCACGGCAAGCGGCGCCGCGGCCAGGATGATCACGATCACCCCGAGCGCCACGCGCTGCCCGAGCGGAGTAGCGAGCGGGCCCGTCTTCGGCCAGACCCGGCGAAGACGGCTGATGATGCCGCTGCTAGGCATGGCTTCTGGCCGAACCGCGGCCCTGGGCCTCTTCGTACTCGTGATAGGCGGTCACGATACGCTGCACCAGGCGATGCCGGACGACATCGCGCGCCTCGAGCTCGATGAAGCCCACACCCCGCACATCGCCGAGGATGTCCTTGACCTGGATGAGACCCGAGAGCCCGCCGATGAGGTCGGTCTGGGTCACGTCGCCGGTGATCACGATCTTGGACCCGAACCCGAGCCGGGTCAGGAACATCTTCATCTGCTCGGGAGTGGTGTTCTGCGCCTCATCGAGGATCACGAACGAATCGTTGAGCGTGCGGCCGCGCATGAACGCGAGCGGCGCCACTTCGATGACGCCGCGCTCGGTGAGCGCGGTCGACTTCTCGATGTCCATCATGTCGAACAGGGCGTCGTAGAGCGGTCGCAGGTACGGGTCGACCTTCTCATACAGGTTGCCGGGCAGGAAGCCGAGCTTCTCCCCCGCCTCCACTGCCGGACGCGTGAGGATGATGCGGCCGACCTCCTTCTTCCGGAGCGCGTCGACCGCCATCGCCATAGCGAGGTACGTCTTGCCGGTACCGGCGGGGCCGATGCCGAATGTGACGGTGTTCTCACGGATGGCGTCGACGTACCGCTTCTGGCCGACGGTCTTGGGTCGGATCGTCTTGCCACGGTGCGTGAGGATCACATCGGCGAACACGCTCGAAGGGCTGCATTCGCTGCGTCTGAGCGTGTCGATCACGCGATCGATGCTGTCAGCGGTCAGCGACTCGCCCGCCTGCACGAGGTCGAAGAGCTCGGTGAACACCGCCGAGACCGCCTGTGCCTCAACGGAGTCTCCGGTTACGGTGATCTCATTGCCCCGGACCGTGATGTCTGACTCGAACTGCTCCTCCACGAGCTTGAGCAGATTGTCGCTCTCGCCGAGCAACTCCACCATGTTCATATCCGCCGGAGCGACCAGGCGCACCTGTGTCGGATTGGTCACGTTGATGGTCCCTGCGCTTCCTGTGCGCGCGGCGCCTGCGTCCGCACGATCGTCCGAGTCTCTACCCGAGTGATTCTACCACGCTGGATACCATGCCCGTGGCGTCGGCCTCGCCAAGCCTGACCCGCACCAACGCGCCCGGCGCCGCCGTTGCGTGAACCACGACGGCCCGCAGGTACTCGCGGGTGGTGCCCTCCACCCGCCGGACGCCGTCCGGACGCGCGGGCGCCACTCGCTCCACCAGCAGCTCGGCTGTGCGACCCCGCGCAGCTCCGGCCGTCTGCAGCATGAGACGCTCGCCAAGCGCGCGCAGTTCAGCGGACCTCGCGGCGCGCACCTGCGGTGGCACCTGGTCCGCCATCGCGGCGGCGGGCGTGCCCGCTCGCGCCGAGTAGCGGAACACATGCAGGCGCGAGAAGCCGGTGTGCTCCACGAACGAGAGCGTCTCGCGGTGCTCAGCGTCGGTCTCACCGGGGAAGCCCACGATCACGTCGGTGGAGATGGCCACACCGGGAAGCGCGTTGCACGCCGCTGCCACGGTATCCGCGAACCGGCCGGTATCGTACGGGCGCTCCATACGCGCCAGCACGGCGTCCGAGCCGGACTGCAGCGGGATGTGCAGGTGACGGCAGAACGCGGGGGTGCGAGCGGCGACCTCGAGGAAGCGCGTATCCACATCGCCCGGCTCGATGCTCGAGATCCGCACGCGCGGGATGCCGGTGGCGGCGACCGCCTCGATCACCTCGGGCAGCCGCGCGCCGCCGTCGCTGTAGCGGCCGATGTTGATGCCGGCGAGCACCACCTCGGCAACACCGGCGGCGGCAAGCTCCTCCGAGGTTGCCACGATCTCGGCGAGCGGCACGGCACGCGGCACACCGCGCGCGTACGGGATGATGCAGTAGCTGCAGAACGCGTCACAGCCGTCCTCGACCTTGAGCTGCACGCGCGTGCGCGAGCGACGGCCCGCGCGCCCGGTATCGGCGCGCCCGGCGATCTCCACCACGCGATCCAGCACGCGCTTCTTGTCGGGCTCGGCGATCACGCGGTCACCGAGCGCGGCTGTGCCCCCGGCGTCGAGTGCGGCCATGCATCCGGTCACGATCACGGTGGGCGCGTTGGGGAGTCCGAGCGCGTGACGCACGGCCTTGCGCGCCTTGTGGTCGGCCTCGCCGGTGACGGTGCACGTGTTCACCACCACCACGTCGGCCTCGGCCGCATCGCGCACCACGCAGGCATCCGGCAGCGCCGCGGCGATGGTGTCCGACTCGGCCTGGTTCACCTTGCAGCCGAGCGTGACGAAGGCCACGCGCGGGGCACGCGCCGGATCAGGCATCGGGCGCACCGAGCCCTCCGAGCGCGTGCATCGCCAGTGCTGGCGCGATGATGCCGGCGGTCTCTGTACGGAGCACGGTGGCGCCGAGCGTGACCGTGACCGCGCCGTCACGCACCAGCGCCTCGACCTCGTCCCCGGTAAGTCCGCCTTCGGGCCCCACGACCACCGCGACCTCGCGCCCGGGGGCACCGGCGTGCGCGATCGCGTCCGCGATCCCGGGCGCGTCGGTCGCGTCTTCCCAGCACACGAGCACGAGCGCGCCGTGCAGCAGCGGCTGGAGGTCCGCGATACGTGCAACAGGCTCCACCACGGGCATGGCGGTCTGTTGGGACTGCTTGGCGGCCTCGGCGGCGATGCGGCGCCATCGTTCCACGCGCGCGGACGCCTTTGCCGCATCCAGCCGCACCACGCTCCGCTCGGCGGCAAGCGGCACGAAACGGCTCACGCCGATCTCGGTGGCGTGGCGTACAACGTCGTCCATCTTGTCGCCTTTGGCGAGTCCCTGCACGAGCGTCACGCGCGGCAGTCCCGCAACCGGCAGCTCGCCGACGACCTCGCCGTCGATCGTCTCGGACACCCGCGTGAGCACCACGCGCACCGCACGGCCCGCGTGCACAAGCGCGATCTCGTCACCCGGCGCAAGGCGCAGCACCGCGCGCAGGTGGTGGGCATCGCTGGCCGAGAGCGGCAGCGCACCCGCGCCCTGCGGTGGTGGTCCCTCGGCGAAGAAGCGGTGGAGAGTCATCACCGGCCCCGTCAGGCGCCGAGCCAGTCGCGCAACTTGGAGAGCGGCGTGCGCTCGTCGCCCTTGCCGCCGGTGCCCATCGTCTCGCCGAGCTCCTCGAGCAGTTCGCGCTGACGCTTGGTGAGCTTCTTGGGCGCGAGCACGTCGAGATGCACGATGAAGTCGCCATGACCGCCGTCCATGCGCGGCATGCCCTTGCCCTTCACGCGCACCACGTCGCCGGTATGCACGCCGCCGCCGAACGGCACCTCCACGTCGCCGGCGAGCCCCGGCACATGGATGGTGCCGCCCAGACCCGCCTGGGCGATGTTGATGCCCGCCATCACGTGCAGGTCGTGGCCCTCGCGGTGCAGGAACTCGTGCGGGAGCACGCGCACGGTCACGAGCAGATCGCCCGAGTGGGCGCCGCGCACGCCCGCCTCGCCGCGGCCGGGCACGCGCATCGTGTACCCGTCGGGCACGCCCGCGGGTATCGTGACACGGATCGTCTCGGTCTCGTTGGTGCGACCCTGCCCGCCACACGCCGGGCACGGCTTGTCGATGATCGACCCCGTGGCGCCGCAGGTCTGACACGGGGTGGTGCTCTCCATCACACCGAGGATCGTCCGGCGCTGGGTGCGCTGCTGGCCCGTGCCGTGGCACGTGGGGCAGGTCCGCACGCTGCCGCCCTCGGCAGCCCCGCTGCCGGCGCACGTGGCGCAGGTCGTGAGCCGCGTGACCACGACGTCCTTCTCCACGCCCGCGCCCGCGTCCTCGAGCGTGACCGCCACCTGCGTGCGCAGGTCGCGTCCGTCGGGGTTGGGACGAGCCGCCGCGCCGCCGCGCACGCCGCCGAAGAACACGCTGAACAGGTCGTCCATCCCGAAGAAGTCGCCGCCCATGTCCTGGCCGTAGCCGCCCGCACGCGGGTCGGCGGTGCCGAACCGATCGTATCGAGCGCGCTTCTCAGGATCGGACAGCACCTCGTACGCCTCGTTGATGCTCTTGAACGTCTCCTCGGCACCCACACCGTCATTCACGTCGGGATGCGTCTCCCGGGCACGCCTGCGGAACGCGCGCTTGATCTCATCCGCACTTGCCTCGCGCGCCACGCCGAGAAGCTCGTAATAGTCCTGCTGTGCCACCTGCTACCTCTTCCTCTACGAACCGAGCACGTCTGAAAGCGTGTCAGAGACGGTGCGGACCGCAGCGACCGCCCTGCGATAGTCCATCCTCGTGGGGCCGATGACGCCGATCACGCCGCCGAGGTCCTCGTTGCCGTAGCGGGCGGCCACCACGCTGGTGTGGCCGAGCTCGGCCGACGGGTTCTCATGACCGATGCGCACCTCGACCTCCGGCGTGCGCATCACGTCCGAAATGACCGTGAGCATCGAGATGCCGTCCTCCAGTAGCGCGAGCAGCGGGCGAACGGCCGCGGGATCGCTGAACTCCGGATGTGCCAGCAGCGCCGGCACGCCGCCGGTCACCACGCGGTCAGCGTCGGCCTCGGCGAGACAGTCGAGCACCTCGTTGAGCGCCCTGAGCGCGATCACCGACTCCCGGCCCGACATCGCCGCGATCCGCGTCCGCGCGGATTGGGCCACCGCCTCAACGGCGCCATCGAGCGTCTGCGAGAGGTAGTCCTCCACCCTCATGAGCTCGTCGGCGGTCACGTCGGCATCGAACTCGATCGCCCGGTCTGCCACCTGCCCGGAGTCGGTCACCACCACCACGAGCGCACGCCGTGGGGCGAGCTGCACGAGCGTGACACGGCGGATCCGGGCGCGGCGGAACGTGGGCGCCACCACCACGGCCACGTACGAGGTGAGACGCGAGAGCATCGCCGAGGTCTCGTGCAGCACTTCGCCGAGTTCGCGCTCCACCACGGCGTACCGCCGCCTGATGCGTTCGGCGTCGCCGCCCGGCAGCCCTGAGGCCGCGGGCGTGACCACGTCATCAACGTAGGCGCGGTACCCGCTGTCCGTGGGGATGCGCCCCGCCGAGACGTGCGGCTGGTACACGTACCCGGTCTCCTCGAGCGCCGCGAGCTCGGAACGCACGGTAGCGGGGCTGCAGCCCAGCCCGTAGCGCTGCACGAGCACCTTGGAGCCAACCGGCTGGACGCTCGCCACATATTCATCTACCAGCGCGGAGAGTACGCTCCGCCGTCGCTCGTTCAGCATGGGATCCCTCCTGGCACTCTCACCTGCCGAGTGCCAAACGATGATAGGGCCGCTCACCCCCACGGTCAAACGGCGGTGCCGCGTGCGAGCACGTGGCCGCCGCAGGCAGTACCGCATGCGAGTGCCCGGTCGCGGAACGGCGCCTGATCCAACCGGCGCGCCGCGCTACTCCACCACGCCCCAGATGCGCGAGAAGACCTCGTTGCCGAAGAGCCATCCTCGCTCGGTGGGACGCCACCTGCCGTCCGTGTGCTCTACTAGCCCATCGGTCACGAGCGATTCGAGCGCCTCGATCACGTTCGCTCCTTCGGCGAGCGCATCGCTGATGCCGTCGGTCATGCGCATCCCAAGCATGGCGTCCTCGCGTGCGGCCTCGGCGACGGTCATCGTCTCGATCGATGAGAGCGGCTGCAGCTGATCGCCCGGAAGCAGGTGCGACGCGTAGGCGAACCGGATGCGGCCGACATCGGTGCGGTCGTCGGGCGCGAGGCCGAGCGCGTGGGCCTGCTCGCCATCGACCATCCCGTGCGCGCCGCCGCCGACCGCCATGTACGGCTTGCCCGTCCAGTACGCGATGTTGTGGCGCGAGCGCCGGCCGGGCATCGCGTAGTTAGCGACCTCGTACCGCCCGAAGCCGAGTGAGCCGAGGATGCGCGCGGCGGCGTTCATGCTATCCACGGTGGCGTCTTCATCCGGCATGCTCGCCTCGCCGATCGCGATCGCCCGGGCGAGCGGCGTGTTCGGCTCGACCGTGAGCGGATAGACCGAAACGTGCGTGGCGCCGGCTTCCACCACGCCGCGCAGCGAGCGCTCCCACGCCTCGGCGGACACCCCGGGAATCCCACAGATGAGGTCGACCGAGACCGCCAGCCCCGCGTCGGCGGCCGCCCGGATCGCGGAGCGGGCCGCGGCGCTGTCGTGGCACCGGCCGAGCCGCACGAGCGCGTCGTCGTCGAGCGACTGCACGCCCACGCTCGCTCGCGTCACCCCTTCGGCAGCGAGCGCCGCCGCAAGCTTCGGCGAGAACGACTCGGGATTCGCTTCTATCGTCACCTCGGCATCGCTCGCGAGCGGTATCACGTCGGTGAGCGCGCGCACGAGACCGACCAGGTGCGGTCCGAGAACCGTGGGCGTGCCACCACCGATGTACAGAGTCTCAAGCGGCGACCAGCGCACCTGTGGGGTGAGCCAGCCGCGCAGCAGCTCGACGGTGTGACCCACGATCGCGGCATGCTCCGGCGCGCCGGTGTCCACTTCCGAGTAGAAGTCGCAGTACGCGCACTTGGAGCGACAGAGCGGCACGTGCACATACAGATGCCGCGGCAGCGCCACGCGCGTGTCGTTCCAGGGCACAACGAACCCTTCGGCCAGATCCCCCATGGAGCCCACCTCGATCAGTCGTCGACCTTGAGGATCGCCATGAAGGCCTCCTGCGGGATGTCCACGGAGCCCACCGACTTCATCCTCTTCTTGCCCGCCTTCTGCTTCTCCAGGAGCTTGCGCTTGCGGGAGATGTCACCACCGTAGCACTTGGCTATGACGTCCTTGCGCATCGCGCGCACGGTCTCCCGGCTGATGATCTTCGCACCGATGGCGGCCTGGATGGGCACCTCGAACATCTGCCGCGGGATGATCTCGCGCAGCTTCTCGGTGAGCATCTTGCCGCGCGCGTACGCCTTGTCCTTGTGCACCACGAACGACAGCGCGTCCACCGGCTTGCCGGCAAGCAGGATATCGAGCTTCACGAGATCGCTCTGCCGGTACCCGATGTACTCGTAGTCCAGGCTCGCGTAGCCCTTCGTGCGGCTCTTGAGCTGGTCGAAGAAGTCCATGATGAGCTCGGAAAGCGGCATCTCGTAGTGCAGCTCGACCGTGGTAGCGGAGAGGTACTGCATGTCCCTGAACACGCCCCGGCGCTGATCGGCCAGCTCCATCACGGCGCCGACGTAGTCCGGGGGGACGAGCACGGTCGCTTTGAGGTAGGGCTCCTCCACATGATCGAGATGCCCGGGGTCGGGCATGTCCTGCGGCGAGTGCACGACCACCATGTCGCCTTTGGTGCGGTACGCGTGATACTCCACGCTCGGCGCGGTGGCGAGCAGGTCGAGACCGAACTCCCGCTCGAGACGCTCCTTCACGACCTCCATATGCAGCAGGCCGAGGAAGCCCACGCGGAACCCGAAGCCGAGCGCGTGGCTGCTCTCCGGCTCCCAGATGAGCGCGGGGTCGTTGAGCTGCAGCCGCTCAAGGGCGTCACGCAGGTCGGGGTACTGGTCGCCGTCGATCGGGAACAGGCCGGTGAACACCATCGGCTTGGCCTCGCGATACCCGGGCAGCTGCTCGGTAGCCCCGTTACGGGCGAGCGTGATGGTATCGCCGACCTTCACGAGCGACGGGTCCTTGAGGCCGGTGATGAGGTAGCCGACCTCCCCCACGCCGAGAGCATCTACCGGGATGTTGGCAGGCCGTCGGACGCCGACCTCCTCCACATCGGTGACGGTCGAGGTGGCCATCATCTTGACCTTGAGACCTTTGGACACGCTGCCATCGACCACGCGGATCAGCGCGACAACGCCGCGATAAGCATCGAAGTACGAGTCGAAGATGAGCGCCTTCAACGGCGCCTCAGGATCGCCGATGGGGTGCGGCACCAACCGCACCACGGCCTCGAGCGCATCGCGCACGCCCTCACCCGTCTTGCCGCTGGCGAGCACCGCCTCGTCGGCGGGGATCGCGAGACCTTCCTCGATCTCGTGCCTGACGCGCTCGGGGTCGGCCGCGGGCAGGTCGATCTTGTTGATGAGCGGGATGATCTCCAGGTGCGCGTTCATCGCCATCTGGGCGTTGGCGACGGTCTGCGCCTCCACACCCTGCGCGGCGTCCACCACCAGGATCACGCCCTCGCAGGCGGCGAGCGAGCGCGAGACCTCGTACGTGAAGTCCACGTGCCCCGGGGTGTCGATCAGGTTCAGCTGATACGTCTTGCCGTCATCGGCGTCGTACATCACACGCACGGCCTGCGCCTTGATGGTGATGCCGCGCTCGCGCTCGATGTCCATCGAGTCGAGCAGCTGCTCCTGCATGTCGCGGTCCGCGACGGTGTGGGTAAGCTGCAGCACACGGTCGGCCAGGGTGGATTTCCCGTGGTCGATGTGCGCGATGATGGAGAAGTTGCGTATGAGGGTGGGGTCAGTCATCGGAGGGTAAGGATAACAGGCGCCGCGCGGTTGCGACAGCACCCGGATGACAGGCAGCTGTCGCACGGGTGCGAACAGCCCGCATGGGAGCGGACACCTCCGCTGGCGGTGCTCGCCACGGGCGGAGCGTGACCGCGCCGGGTAACGATACGGACGCATGCCCTGCCTGGCCCGCGGCCTCCTGGTATGGTCGACCGATGCGAAAGTCCACCACCACCGCGCTCTCACTCATCATCGTCATCGCCCTCTGTGCCGTCGGCGTGATCGCATGGCACGACACGTTCACAGTGGCCATCACCACCGTTGAGGTCCCCGTGCCGGGCCTGACCCGCGACGTGCGCATACTGCACGCAAGCGACCTGCACGGCGTGACGTTCGGGCATGCGCAGAGCGCGATCGCGGCCAAGCTGCAGGGGCAGCGCTTCGACGCAGCCGTCATCAACGGGGACCACATCCCTACCGTCAACGCCGAGCCCACGCCCGTTCTTGAACTGCTCGCCGTGCTGCAAGACCATGCCCCCGTGGTGTTCGTCACCCGGGGCAACCACGACACATCCGCAGTACTCGATGCGCTGGCCGAGCACGGAGCGGTCATTGTCGAACGAGGTGACGACGCAGTGCCGCTCCCGACCGATGCGGGTCGCATCGTGGTGACGCCCGCCATCGATCCGGAGAGGCGCCTGCGGACGCGGAACTTACGCTCGCACTCGGCCACTACCCCATGACGACGTCCGCGATCACGACAGCCACACGAGGACACGCCGGCGTTTCGCTCTTCCTGTTCGGCCATGCGCACGGCGGCCAGATCCGTCTCCCCTTCGTCGGCGCGCTATGGGCGCCAGGTGAGATCGGGAGCGATGGCCATGTAGTGTCGAGGACGAGCCCGAGCACAGTGTTCCCTGAGCTCCGGGGGCGTACGATCAGCGGCCTTGATCGGGTTGGTGCGGCGTACCGCCACATCTCCAACGGCATCGGCACGCAAGCGGTCAGGCTTCGGTTCCTCGCCCCCGCCGAGATCTCGGTGATCACACTCGTGCCAAAGTAGCAACGCCTGGTCGCGTGTGCTATCCTTGCGCGGTTCGTACGCACCCCACTGCGACGGGCACCATCGTAATGAGGCTGGAGGAACAACCGAAGTGGCGAACATCAAGAGCCAGAAGAAGCGCATCCTCACTAACGAGAAGGCGCGCATCCGCAACAAGGCGGTCCGCTCGGCGCTGAAAACGGCGATCAAGAAGGTCGACGTTGCCGTGGCCGCTGGTGACAAGGACGCCGCACTCGCGGCCGCCTATGCCGCCAACCGCGCGCTCGACAAGGCCGCAAGCAAGGGCATCATCCACCCCAACCAGGCCGCCAACCGCAAGTCGGGCGTCATGGGCAAGGTCAACGGGATGACCGCCTAGCACCTGCCATCATCGCGGAACACACGAAGGACCGGGACATTCCCGGTCCTTCGTGCATCATGGGAAGTCCGCTCAGTCCTCGCTTCTGCACAGCTCGACGAGCCACCGCTCGAACAGCAGACGCGGATCCCCCTGCCCGCTCTTCATGCGCGCATCAACATCTGCGGCGCTCGTCAGGGCATGCACCAGCTCCGCAGACTCGAACCGCCGTGCCTGAGGGATCACGTTCTTCAGCTGCCAGTCGGACATGCCCGCCTCACGCATCATCGTGCCTGTGTCGGCGCTGCGCGCGAGAAGCGCGTGGACGGTGATGAGCGTGCGCACGTGCCTCACCGACATGGCGTGCACCCTGATGATCTCTTCGCCACCTCGCAGCAGGTCGTCGAGCAACTCGAGCGCACGGCCGCACTCACGCGCGCCCACCGCGTCCAGGAACTCGAAGATCGACACGGGCGCCGTCTCAGCGACAACGCTCGTGACATCCTCACGGCCGATGTCCGTGCGCTCCCCCGCAAAGGCGATGATCTTGTCGGCCTCGATCTCGAGACGCCGGAGATCGCGACCCGCTGAGCGCACCAGCGTCTCGGCCGCATCACGCGCAAGCGTCCGCCCACGCTCCGCGAACAGATCGATCACCCATCGCGGGTACTCGCTCCTGCGCGGCGCCTTATACTCGGCAGCCCCTCCAGCTGCGGCGACGGCTTTGAGCAGCTTGCTGTCTTTACGCATCTTCCCGGCCACGAGCACGAGACAGCTCATGGGCGATGGATCGTTCACATACGCGGCCAGCGCCGCCTGACCGGCGGCTTTCATCCGGTCCACGTTGTGCACCACTACCAGCCGACGCTCGGAGGCGAACGGCAAGGTGTTGGCCGCGGCGATGATGTCTCCCGCGTCGGCGCTCTCCCCCTCGAAGGCGTCGTAGTTGAATGTGAGGTCAGCCACCTCGGCTATGCGAGCGCGCAAACGGTGGAGGGCGCGCTCGAGCAGCAGGTCTTCCTCCCCGTAGATGAGGTAGACCGGCTTGAGGTCCTCGAGTCCTTTGACTGCCATGCATCGCCTCCGGTGTGAGATCCGCGTGCAGCGCGTCACCGAGCACCCGCCGCGGAGCGTCCATTCTCTCACGAAGCGACGTGCGGCTTCCACGACGCGCCGACCGTATCGAGTAGCCCTCCCGGCCGATCCGCACGGTGATGTCACCGAGCTCGTCGGTACGCCACACCCGGCAGCCCGCGCCGTCGAGCATCTCGAGCGTGGATTCGCAGGGATGTCCGAAGTCGTTTCCCGCTCCCACGCTGATGAGGGCGTCGCGCGGTGCCATATCGTCCAGGGCCTCTCGCGTGAGGCCGTTGTCGCTGCCGTGGTGCGGCACCTTCAGCACCTCCACGTGTGGCAAGCCCACACCTTCCGCTGCACCCGTGAGCGCGTCTTTCTCGGCATCACCGCCAAGGACGGCATCGAAGCCCCCGCACACGACATGCAGCACAACACTCGTGTCGTTCGTGTCAAGCGGCTCCCCTGCCACCTCGCCCGGCGGCCACAGCACGGTCACCGTGATACCGCCCAGGCGCCAGTGATCGCCCGTCTTGAGCGGGCGCGGCCCATCCACCCAGCCGAAGGACACCGCGTCGACGGCAGGGAAACCGGTCCACCCGATCTCGGCCACCTGCGCCAGCCCGGCGGCACCGCCCGTGTGATCGTCGTGGGCGTGCGTGAGCACGAGCGCGTCGATGCGCCTGATGCCGTGACGCGCGAGCGCACGACGGAGCGACACGTCGTCGGCACCGGTGTCGACGAGCATGGTGCGCCCGCCGTCGCGCACCAGGATCGCGTCACCTTGTCCCACGTCGAGCACGGTGAGCGCGGCGCTCCGTGCCTGGACCGGGCCGAACGCCATCGCCACGGACAGACCGATCACTGCCGCTACCACGGCTCTGGCACTACGCGCATCTCCCGGCACCGGCCACCAGACCCACAGTGCCACCGCGGCAACCACCGGTCCGAGCACCACGAGCGTGCTCGACCCCACAGCGATCGCCGCTCCCGGCGTCTGCGCCATCAAGCCGGAGATCCACGCCGTGCCTTCAAGGACCGCGGCCGTGAACCGCAGGAGCAGCATCCCCAACCACGGAACCGTCTGCACGACCACCGCGCCGCTCAAGCCTGTCCACAGGGCCAGCGACACGAGCGGACCGGCGTAGCCGTTTGCCACCGGCGCCAGGAGCGAGACCATGCCGAAGCACGACGCGATCACGGGCACCGTGACCGCCTGTGCCACGAACGTGAGCGACACCGGACCCGCCAGCGGACGAAGCGCGCGACACACCCCGGCCTCGGCCCATGCGGTGGCAAGCCCGCCGAAGAGCAGCAGGCTGCCCACGGCAAGCACGGAGAGCTGGAACCCGATGTCATGCACTGACCAGGGCTCCACCACCAGGACCGCCACGGTGCCGGCGGACAGCGATCCAAGGCCGTCGCCCCGACGGCCGCTCAGCTGGCCGACCGCCGCCACTCCCAGCATCATGAGCGAGCGGAGGGCCGAGTATGCCATCCCCGTCACCGCCGCATACGCCGCCCCCGCGAGCAGCGTCGCGACCAGGAGCGGCCGACGACGCACACCGAGCATGCCGCCGACGATCGCGACCGCCCCGCACGCCAGCGCGAGATGCGACCCCGACACCGCAACCAGGTGCGTGAGGCCGAGCACGCGGAAGTCCTCATCAGCGGGGGTGTCGATCAGCCGGCGCCGGTCGCCGAGCACGATCCCCTCGAGCAGGTCCCCGCCCGGCCCCGGGATCCCGTGCATGCGTTCGAGTACCATGGCACGCCACCTGAAGAGCGGCGCGCTCGGGCCATCCCCCCACCCGCCGACCTCGGCGCTCCAGGCGCTGCCGGTCGCGCACGCGCCGGTGCGTGCCACGCGCCTGCTCCACACCTCCCCTGCTGGAGGCGGCGAGAGCACCGCGGAGAACCGCACCGTGCGACCGAGGTCGGGCACCGGCACCTCGGATGGCCAGTTGACGCGCACGCGCGCGCCATCGAGCGGTCCTCCGCGAACCCGCACGCGCACCGTCGAACCGAACCGCCCCGGCATCGGGTCGGCCTCCACCCTCCCCGTCCATGAGCGTGCTCCGCAATCAGCCGTGGTGGCCGATTGCGCGTGCCACTGCACGCCCTGCATGCCGGACGCGCCACAACCCGCGATCAGCCCAGCAAGACCGAGCGCGATCACAGCACGCGGTCCGCGGTGACGGCAGGCGATCACGGTGCCAAGAGCGATCACCACCGCAACCGAGGCGCCCAACCACCACACGCTGTTCGCCGCGTACAGCCGCCACGAGACTTCTTCACCCAGAGCGCACCCGAGCCACATCGCACACGCGAACCAAGCCGCCGGTGGTACGCACGGGCGGCGCGGCCCCTCTCCGGGCAAAGTCATCTGCCGCTCACCCCACGCTCACCTGCTCGGCCATCGCCTCGAACTTCTTCGGGCCGATGCCGGGCACCCGCATCAGGTCCTCGGGGGTCGCGAACGGACCGTTCGCCTCGCGGTCATCGACGATCTTCTGTGCCGTTGCGGGACCGACCCCCGGAAGCGTCTCCAGCTCCGCCGCGGTCGCACTGTTGATGTTCACGGTACCCGGCGCGCCGCCCGTTCCGGCGCCACCGCCCGATGGCTCGCCCGACCATGCCGGCTCACCGGCAGCCCCCACGCCGGAGCCCGCGACCTCCTCGGCAGTGGGTATGTAGATGCGCTCACCGTCGGTCACGATGCGCGCGAGGTTCACCGCGTCGCAGGCCGCCGAGCCAAGCGCTCCGCCCGCCGCGGCCATCGCGTCCGACACACGCGCGCCCGCGGGCAGCGAGTACACACCGGGCCGCAGCACCGCACCGGCCACATGCACCACAGCGCCCACTTCGACGGCTGACGTGCCCTCGGCGCTCTGATCGCCCGCATCGCTCACGGCCGCCTCAGCTGCCTCATCAAAGGCGATCTCCGGTGCGGGTGCGGCCGGCCAGAACCGCCAGAGCGCGAGCCCGATCACCAGGACCGCAGCGGCTATGATGCCCGCCAGCGCACGTGGCGGAAGACGATCAAGCCCCGCACGTGCCAGCAGGTCTCGCACGCGCTCGTTCTCCAGCAACGACAACGGACGCCCCCTCCCGGTCAGGACAGAGGGGGCGTCCGGTCAGTGCGGATATCGTACGCGCGGCAGGTAGCCGGACCCTTACCGGATCCTTACCGGCGCTGTCAGTTGGCCACCACGCTTACGAGCTTGCCGGGCACCACAACGACCTTGCGCACGTTGAGCCCTTCGATCTGCTCGGCGACCTTGGGCACCGCAAGCGCGGCCGCTCGCACGGTCTCCTCATCGGCATCCGCCGCCACCGTCACCTTGCCGCGCACCTTGCCGTTCACCTGCACCACGATCTCGATCTCATCGGCGGCGGCAAGCGCCTCGTCAAAGCTCACCCACGGCTCACGATGCACCGACCTGCTATGCCCGAGCACCTCGCGCCACAGCTCCTCAGCCATGTGCGGAGCGTACGGCGCGATCAACAGCGTAAGCGTCTCGGCCACCTCGCGCTCGAGCGCACCGTCGCGCGCGTCATCGGCAACCGTACGACGGTAGTCGCCGGCGGCGTTCAGGAGCTCCATCATCGCCGAGAGCGCGGTGTTGAAGCCGAAGCGCTCGATGTCGGCGGTGACCTTTCCGGCCACGCGGTGCCGCTCGCGTCGGAGCCCCTTGGCGGCCGCCTCGTCGATCGCACTGCCGGACGGCGCCACCTCGGCCACGTCGGTCACATACCGCCACACCCTGTTGAGGAAGCGGTACATGCCCTCCAGTCCGTCCTGGTTCCAGTCGAGGTCCTTGTCGGGCGGTGCCATGAACAGGATGAAGGCGCGGAGCGCGTCGGCTCCGTAACGGGCGATCATATCCTCGGGTGCCACCACGTTGCCTTTGGACTTGCTCATCGTCTCGCCGTCCTTCTTCACCATGCCCTGGGTGAGCAGGTTGGTGAACGGCTCGCGCGCGCCGGTGAGCCCCATATCCGCCAGCACCTTGGTGAAGAAGCGCGAGTAGAGCAGGTGCAGGATGGCGTGCTCGATGCCGCCGATGTACTGGTCCACCGGCATCCAGTAGTCGGCGTTCTCGCGCGCGAAGGGCGCGGTGCCGTTGCGCGCGTCGGTATACCGGAAGTAGTACCAGCTCGAACACGTGAACGTGTCCATCGTGTCGGTCTCACGGCGCGCCGCGCCACCGCACGTGGGGCACGTGGTCTCGTAGAACTCGGGATGATCGGCCAGCGTTTCGCCTTTGGCAACGTCAACGTCCATCGGCAGCACCACCGGCAACTGGTCCTCGGGCACCGGCACCAGCCCGCAGGTGGGGCAGTGGATCGCGGGGATCGGGTTGCCCCAGTAGCGCTGACGGCTGATGAGCCAGTCGCGCAGACGGAAGTTGATCGAGAAGCGGCCCTTGCCTTCCGAGGCGAGCCACTCGGTGACCGCGTGCATACCCTCCGAGCCCTTGCCGCCGCGCAGGCCGGTGAACGCACCAGACTGCACCATCACGCCATCACCGGCGAACGCCTCGTCCCACACCACGTCGGTCATCACGCGATCCTTCACGTCACGCAGCTCGGCGAGCAGCGGGTCGTCATCGGCAAGCACCACCGGCGGCACGGGCAGGCCGTACTTCCGCGCGAACTCGAAGTCGCGCTCATCTCCGCTCGGCACCGCCATGACCGCGCCGGTGCCGTACTCCATGAGCACGTAGTTGCTCACCCACACGGGCACCTTCTCGCCGTTGACCGGGTTGATCACGTAGCGCCCGGTGAACGCACCGAGCTTCTCGGCTTCACCGCTCGCGCGCTCCACCGCGGTCTCACGCGCGGCGGCAGCCACCACGGCCTGCACGGCTTCGGCGTGCTCGGTGCCATCGGTCAGCTCGCGCACGAGCGGGTGCTCCGGCGCGAGCAGGAAGAACGAGCAGCCAAAGAGCGTGTCGGGGCGCGTGGTGAAGACGGTGATCGTCTCACCACACGGCTCGCCATCGACGCCGCACAGATCGAACTCCACCTCGGCGCCTTCGCTGCGGCCGATCCAGTTGGCCTGCATCGTCTTCACGCGCTCCGGCCAGCCGGTGAGCGTGTCGAGGTCGTCCAGCAGCTCCTGTGCGTACTCGGTGATCTTGAAGTACCACTGCTCGAGGTCGTGCTTCTCCACCACGCTCTTGCAGCGCCAGCACACGCCATCGCCGAGCACCTGCTCGTTGGCGAGCACGGTCTTGCAGCTCGGGCACCAGTTGACCGGGGACTTCTTGCGCTCCACCAGGCCCCGCTCCCAGAACTTCAGGAAGATCCACTGGCCCCACCGGTAGTAATCGACGTCGCAGCTCTTCACCGCGCGGTCCCAGTCGTAGCTGAAGCCCATCCGCCGGAACGACGCGGCCTGCGTGTCGATGTTGGCGTACGTCCACTTGGCCGGATGCGTCGCGTTCTTGATGGCGGCGTTCTCGGCGGGCAGCCCGAACGCGTCCCAGCCGATGGGATGCAGAACGTTGAATCCGCGCATCGTGTAGTAGCGCGCCACCACGTCGCCGATGGAGTAGTTGCGCACATGCCCCATATGGATGTCGCCCGAGGGATACGGGAACATCTCGAGGATGTACTTCTTCGGCTTGCTGGCATCCTCGGTGACCGAATAGAGTCCCTCGGCGTCCCAGACGGCCTGCCACTTCTCCTCTACCGAATGCGGGTCGTACGGTGTGCTCACGGAATGGTCCTCCAGCCGACGCGGTTCGTATCCGTTGAATGATAGCCCAGGAAGCGCGCTTGAGCCGAAAGAGCGGGACCCGGTATGGCCACCGGGTCCTGTGTCACTGCTCGCTGCACCTGATCGCCTACAGCCCTTCCTTCACCCGTGCCATCATACGCATCACGCCGCCGCCGTTCTCGGCGTTGGTGAAACCGTATGCCATGAGGATCCGGAGCGCATACGAGCTGCGGCTGCCGCTGGCACAGTAGAGGATGATCTTCCGGTCCTTCGGCCCGAACTCCCCGATTCGCATCTGCACTTCATCCAGCGGGATGTTGATCGCCCCGGGGATAGCGCCACGGCGGAACTCCTCCCGTGACCGCACATCGACGATCAGCGGTCCGCTCGACTCGGATGCCTGCTCTTCAACCGCGGGCCCAGGCGAATCCTGCGCGTTCTCCTCCACCGGACCGTCTATGCTCTTCCGCTCCGGCTCCGGCAGATCGAGCCTGAAGTTGAGCGGAGCGATCGCCCGGACGTAGCCGGACAGACTCGCAAGACCGCCGCTCACGTTCATCACGTCGGTGAAGCCCGCTCCCACCAGCGTGCGAAGCGCCTGATGGCCCTTCTTGCCTGTGCCGTCATACACAAGGATCAGCCGGTCTTTGGGGAGCGTATCGAGCTGCTGGAACAACAGCTCGAGCGGTATGTTCACCGCGCCGTCGACGTGGACACGCTCGTACTCGAACGTGTCGCGCACGTCGATCCAGAGCGGATCGCGCCCTTCGAGATACGGATCGAGCTCGGCCACCGTCAGTGCCGGGGAGTAGCCGCTCATACGGTTCTCGGCCGTGTACGCGGCCATGTTGATGGCATCGTTGGCGGTGCCGAGCGGCGGTGCGTAGGCGAAGTCCATGTCGGCCAGATCCGAGACGGTCAGCTTCGCCGCCGCGGCGACAGCCAGGACATCAAGCCTCCGGTCCGCGCCCGCATATCCGGCAGTCTGGCCGCCCAGCACCACCCCGGTGTCGCGATCGTAGACGACCAGCACGGTCACCTGCTCCGCGCCGGGGAAGTACGCCGTGTGGTGCTCCTTGTGGATGACGATCGCGTCCGCGTTCATGCCGAGAGCGCGAGCGCCCTTGAGCGACAGGCCAGTGATGCCGGCTACGGCCTCGAAGACCCGGACGATGGAGGTGCCGGTCGCACCCTTGTAGTGGTGATGCCCTCCCAGCGCGTTCTCAGCAGCGATCCTGCCCTGGCGATTGGCGGGGCCGGCAAGCGGGATGCGGACCTTCCGCCGGCTGACCCGGTGCTCCAACTCGATCATGTCGCCAGCGGCATAGATGTTGTCGTCGCTGGTCTTCAGCAGATCATCGACAAGCAGACCGCCAGCCTGGCCGATCGCAAGCCCGGCCTCCTCGGCTGTCTTCAAGGTGGGCCGTACGCCGATCGAGAGCAGGACCATGTCAGCATCGAGCGTGGACCCGTCGTTCAGCGTGACATCACTGTTGCCGATCGCGGAAACACCCTTGTTCGTGAGCAGATCGACGCCGTAGGACCGCATCTCCTGCTGGATGAAGCCGGCGATCTCAGCCTCCATGACCGCCATGACGTGCGGCATCATCTCGACGACGGAGACCTTGATCCCACGCATCACGAGCGCTTCGGCCATCTCAAGGCCGATGAACCCGCCGCCGACCACCACCGCGGTCTTCGGCTTGGCGTTCTCGATGTGAGCCGTGATCTTGTCCATGTCATCGAGCGTCCAGAGCTGGAAGACATGGTCCTGGTCGGCGCCGGGGATGGCGGGCTTTATCGGGCGTCCGCCCTGCGCCAGGATGAGCTTGGTGTATTCGTACTCGGACTTCTCGCCGGTGCGTGAGTCGACCGCGTGGACGATCCGGTTCTCGCGGTCGATAGAGGTCGCCGTCGTGTTGATGTGGACGACCGTCTGATACTGCTCGTCGAAGCTCTCCGGGCTCGCGAGTATCAGCTTGGACCTGCTCTTGATGTCGCCGCCGATGTAGTACGGAAGCCCGCAGTTGGCGAACGATATGTCAGCGCCCTGCTCGAGGATGGTGATCTGCGCCTCTGCCGAGACGCGCCGTGCTTTCGCGGCAGCTGTGGCGCCTGCCGCCACACCGCCGATGATGACGATCTTCTCCACCAGGGTGACTTCTCCTCGCTCGAAAACGTGCTGTCGGCTATCACCATAGCACCTTCTCGCGTATACCCCAAGGGGTATTCATCGAAGTCACGTTACGGCTCTCTCAGGGTGCAGAGGCGCGAGCACCGGGTCAGGCGCACATTCGCACTCCGGCGCGTGGATATCGAGGACCGCTATCGGCGCTCGGCCGTCGTAGCATCTGAACCACCTCCCCGGACATCTATGCCCGTAGGTGTGGCTTCAGGCATATGGGTTCCGGCGGACACCTGGGGTCGTCCGCCTGCGGCATCGCCCGCCACGATGCACGTACGAAGACCCGATCGCAAAGAGGGCCCGGACTCTCGTCCGGACCCTCTCGTCACTTCATTGGTGGAGCCAAGGGGGATCGAACCCCTGACCTCATGGCTGCCAGCCATGCGCTCTCCCAGCTGAGCTATGGCCCCACATCTGGGTCGCCTTTCGGCGCGAGCGACAGTATATCATCACCGCCGCCGTGGTCAACGTCCGCAGCGCTCCTTATGCGCTCGCCTTCGCACAGGGCGAGGTGCCCGCCGGCACGTCGCGCTCCCACTCCTTGTCAATGTAGCAGAGCATCTTCGGTACGAAGTCGTCCATGATCAGCGGCAGCATGTTGGGCAGCAGCGCATCCATCGTCTTGGGCAGCAGGTCGGGCATGAGCTCTTCCATGTCCTCCGGCAACTGGCCGACCCGCCGCAAGACCTCCGCGAGCATCGCCGGCATCACCTTCGGCATCATGGCGGGCATCATCTTGGGCATCATCGAGGGCATCATCTTGCCCATGAGCGCCAGGCCACCGGGTACCGCACGCGCGGCGCGCATCATCGGCAGCATCGCAGGCGGCATCGCCTTCATCATGTCGGGCAACAGCGCCACCATGATGCTCATGATGGACTCGGGCTTCATCAGCCAGATGAACTTCTCGAAGTGGCCCCACATCTCCTTGGCGTACGGGCTCGGATCCTCGTGCGCGATGCCGAGGCCGTCCATCGCCACGTGCGCGAGGTCGATGACCTCCATGGGGATGTCTTTCTTGTCGATCGAGTCGCGCAACTGCACCTGACAGCAGGGGCACAGCGCCACCAGAGCGTCGGCCTTCGCGTCGACGGCCTCGTCGACACGCATCTTGCCGAGCTCCGGCGCCACCGGCGTGTCGCCGATCAGGGTGAGCACCGAGCCGCAGCACAGGCCTTCTTCGCGGTTGTGCTCCATCTCCACGAGCTCCACGCCCGGGATCGCCTTGAGCATCTCACGCGGCGGCTCGTAGTTGCCCTGCGCGCGACCCATGTGGCACGAGTCGTGGAACGTGAGCGTCTTGTTCACCTCGTGCGTGAACTCGAACGCGCCCTCGGCGATGGCGTCGGCCACGACCTCCGAGTAGTGCTTCACCTCGAACTCGTACGCCTCGCCACGCTCGGCGGCGATGTTGGCGTAGAGCTCCTTCCACACCAGCCCGCACGCGGGGCACGACGTCACGATCGTCTTGGCGCCGCGCTTCCGGGCCTCGGACGTGTTGTGCTTGTAGATCTCCTCGAAGACGTCCCACTTGCCGGAGACCTTCATCGGGATGCCGCAGCACGCCTCGTCGGTTCCCATGTAGTTGAACTTCACGCCCGCGGCATCGAGCAGCTCCACCGACGACTTGGCCACGTCGGTGTTCACGTAGCTCGCGGTGCAGCCCGCGAAGTAGAGCACGTCGGAGGTGGGGTCGATCTTCTCGGCGATATGCTCGGGCATCCAGTCGGCGCGCTTGTCGCGCTTCCCGGCCCAGATGTTGAGCTCGCCCTGCAGCGCGGCGCCCATCATCTCGAACGGCGGGAAGGTCATACGGCCTTCTTCGTGGATGAGCTGACCGCGCATCGCCATCCAGGAGTGCTCCACCGGCAGCTGCAGCTGGCAGCGCGTGTTGCAGACCTCGCAGGTGGTGCATACGAGGAAGGTGTCCACCATCTTCTGGTCGATCTTCTCCCGGCCCTCGATGACCTCCTTGAGGTACGCGTACTTGCCGCGCGGTGAGTGGCTCATCCAGCCACGCACGCTGTACTCCTCGCATGTGGGCACGCAGTAGCCGCACTGGGCGCATGCGTAGCTGTAGAACGCCACATCACCCGGCACGCCGTTCTTGGTCTCTAGCGACTCCACCTTCTTGGGCGGAGTGGCAAGGTTGGCGATCGGCCGGACGACCGGCTCGATGGCGAGCGCGAACTTCATGAAGCCGTTGAGCAGGCTCGAGCCCACGACCTTCTTGGGGTTGAGCAGATTGCCAGGGTCGTTGGTGCGCTTGAACGCCTGCAGCGCAGCAAGCTTGGACTCGCCGAGGACCTTCTTGCCCTCCTGGCGGAAGTACAGACCCGTAGAGTACGCGCCGCCGCGGTGCTGGTTGGCGATCTTGATGACCACGAGTGAGAGCGCGAAGGCCACGTTGAACGCGAGCGAACGCTCGTCGTGCGGGATGAAGCCGAGGAGCACGACCTTGTCGCCCTTGCCCAGCATGCCCTCGAGGACGAACGGCTGCTTCACGCGCGAATCGATCGTAGAAAGCACCTGGTCGAGCTCGCCGAGCGGCACGACGACCTCGGTGGGGACGATCGACGGTCCCACGCGCTTCAGGCGCATCGGAGCGAACCGCTGCTCCCACTCATGCTCGGCAGCCTCGGCGTCGAGCTCCGTGCCGCCTGCCGACTCGAGGATCGCCCGCAACGGCGCATCGATCGCCTCGTGGCGCGAGGCGGGGTACGCGATGACCGCGAGGAACGCCTCCGGAAGCACAGGCTCGTAGTGCTCGTGCGCCATCTCGTACGGGTGACCATGACGGTGCGGGAGCGTCTTCTTGAGCTTGATCGACTCGGGGTTGAGGAACGTGAGCGACCAGATCGGCAGCTTCTCGGCCGAGATCGCAGAGAGCGCCTTCTGCAGCGCCTCGATCGTGGGAAGCGCAAGGACCCGGTGCACCTCGTCCTCGAGCGCACGGACGCCGAACACAAGCTCGGTGATGATGCCGGTGACGCCCTCGGCGTCCGCCACGAGCTCCTGCAGCTCATCGCCGGTGTACTCCTTCACCGTGCCATCGAGATGCACCACACGGGCGGCGTGGACGCTCTCCTTGAAGAAACCGTGCTCGTAGCTGCCAAAACCGGCGCCGCCCTGCGCGAACCATCCGGCAACGGTGGACGACGGGAGCGATGACGGATACAGCAACAGGTCGAGCCCCTTGCGGTTGAGATCTTTCTGCAGCTGCTCCCAGAGCGTGCCCGCGAACACGCGCACGGTCATCGACTCGGCGTCGACCTCGATGAGCCCGCCCATCGCCGACATGTCAGCCACGATCGCGCCTTCCACTGGCAGCACGCCACCGTAGCCGGACGTCGACATACCGCGCGGCACCACCGGCACGCGCTCGGCACGCGCCACACGCATGAGCGCGATCACCTCGTCCTCGCTCACCGGACGCACCACTGCACCGGCGATGCCGGTGGGCACGAGCGGCTTGATGAGGCGCGGCATCGCCCCGATGTCCGAAGAGTAGAGCTTCCGCTCCACGCGATCGGTACGCATTCGATCGCCGAAGATCCCCTTGAGCTGCGACTCGACCCGCTCGCTTACCGCTGCCATGCGCCGGTCCTTCCGTGTCGATGGTCCACCACTCACCCCACGGCACGACACTGCAGTACAGCGATACCTATGGGGGTATGGTCAAACGATACCCCTACCCGTATGGCCCGTCAATCAAACAGGCCCGGCGGGTCTCCCACACCGGGCCTGTCTCATATCGCTCCTTCACGCGCGCTCCCGCCGCGCTGCGTCCACTCTCACGATCAGCCACCGTCCTCCACCTCCACGAGGATGGGCGGCCCCTCGATCGTCTGCTCGAGCTCCACCGGCTGCTCTCCCGGCTTGCGCATGAGACCGAGCACCTCGGCCACCAGCATGCCGAGGAAGATGAGCGCGCTGCCCACAAGCCCGCTCGCGCCGAGCCGCTCGCCGGCGAAGTAGCCGAACACACCGCCGAAGACCGGCTCCATGATCAGGATGAGCGCCGTCTTGGTGGGCGAGAGCGTACGCTGGGCGTACGTCTGCACCGCAAACGCCACCGCCGAGGCGAACACGCCGGTGAGCACGAGCGCGAACCACACACCCGCGTCGCCCGGAAGACCGCGCGGCTCAGTGGCAAGCGAGATGACCGCCGAGGCGATTCCCACCGTGGCGAGCTGCACGAGGGTCAGCGGCCGCGCGTCGTGCCGCTCCCCGGCCGAACCGAGCACGATGAAGTGACCCGCATACGCGAACGCACAGATGAGCACCCGTGTGTCACCGATGTTCCACGAGTCGGCGCTGCCGCCCGAAAGGAACCACAGGCCGGTCACAGCAAGCGCCACACCCGCGATCGTGGTTCGATGCGGGATCCGCCTGAGCACGAAGGCCTGCAGGACCGGCGTGATCACCACGAACATCCCCGTGATGAACGCGGCCTTCGAGGCCGACGTGTCCTGCAGTCCCCACGTCTGGAACACGTACCCGGCGGTCAGGAACAGACCGGCCAGCACTCCCGTCTTCAGCGTATCGAGCCGCATCAGCTTCAGCGCCGACGGCACGACCGCCACGAACGCGAGCACGGCGATCGCGAACCTGAGCGTGAGGAACGCGTACATCGGATACCGCGCCACCGCGTCCTTCACGGTAACGAACGTACCGCCCCACACGGCGGCGACCCCTACGAGCGCAAGCTGCACACCGTAGGTCCGGATCGCCTGCTTCACGACCCTGCTGCCGGCGCGGGCTCGTCGTGCGGGATCTCGAGCCTCGGCGCGTCGGACCACAGCTTCTCGAGGCGGTAGAACTCGCGCTCCTCGGGCTGGAAGATGTGCACCACCACGTCAGCGAAGTCGAGCAGGATCCACTTGCGCTCGCGCTCGCCCTCCCGGCCGATCGGCTTGATGCCCGCCTGCTCGCGGAGCGTGTCTTCCACGGCATCAGCGATCGCGGCGACCTGCCGGTCGCTGCTGCCGCTCGCGATCACGAAGTACGAGGTGATCACGAGCGTATCGGCGACATCGAGCACAAGCGGGTCGATGCCCTTCTTCGACGCGACCGCTGAAGCGGCCAGCAACGCGATCTCGCGCGGTTCCCATGTGCGGCTCAGTGTCCTGCTCCTTCCCTATTGCTGCGTGTTCTCCTGCGGCGGAACGTAGTCCTTGCCGATGATCACGATCACGTCGGCGACATCCTGCTCCGAGGGCTTGTCGACCACCTCGCCCGTGCCGAGCGCGGTGGCGACCTGCTCGCCCTGCTTCAGATCGCCGTCCTGCACGACCACGAGCGTGGCCGCGTAGTCGAAGCGGTCGGCGTTCTTGGTGTCCACCACGCGCATCCCAGCGGCGATCAGCTGCTGCGCCGCCTGCCCGGCGATGCCGGGCGTGCCCGCGCCGTTGTAGATGATCACCCGCACCGAACTGTCGCCGGCGCCCAGCTTCACGCCCCACCACTGGAGCAGCAGATCGGCGATCTGGTCGCGCTGCGGTTCGAGGAAGGTCTCACCGCCGAGGTCGATGGGCTTCACCGGTAGCGGCACAAGGGCCGTACGCGCGCCCTCCACTCCGCTGATGAACTCGGCGATGCGGGCGCGGTCTTCCTCGGGCAGCGACGTTTCGGTGATGTTGCCCATCACGTCGCGCAGGCTCTGGTTGGTCATCGCGTCCTGGTAGACCGTGGGGCTCACCACAACGTAGTGGTCGAACGGCACGCCGAGGTAGTTCGAGATCGCCGCCAGCGATACGCCCGGCCCGCCGGAGATGCTCTCACCCACCCGCTCGAACCCCTGGCCGGGCACTTCCATGAACGCGCCGCTGGGAACGGCGATGCCCAGGATCTGCTCATCGTTCTCGTCCAGCCGCACGGCAAGGAACTCGGCGGTGCCGGTTCCCTCCGTGCCGATGATGAGAAGGTTCTCCCTGGCCTTCTCCGCGCGCGCCTCGGGTGTGGACTGCTCTGCCGCGTCGCGCCGGGCGAGCCACCGCGCTCCCTGGTTGATCGCCGTGGCCAGGATGAACAGCACGAGCAGCACGGCCACGATGCCGCCGAGGGCCATCCCGAGCACCTGGAGGCCCGCAACGATGGTGTTGCCGGTCGTCCGCGCGCCATCGCGCACGTTGGTGCGCACGCGCTCCACCTTCGCTTCACGCCGCACCTTGCGCCCCAGCTTCGAGGAGCGCTTCGAGGCACGCCAGCCGGCAGACTCCGCGGGGCGCTCCACATGCGTCCGGCGGCGCGGATAGTCGGAGCCGACGGGCTGGTGCGCGGGTCCGCTCTCCGGCTGGCCCTTACGACGCTTCGCGCTCATCGACCGTCACTCGCCACGATCGCGTTCCACACCCGCAGGGTCTCGGGGTGCATCGGCCGGCGGCGCTTCACGATATGCTTCAGCGACGCCGCGTAGGTGTCGAGGAAAAGCTCCTCGAGCGACGCGTCCGCCACCCGCTCGCGCAACCGCTCCACACCGGAGTAGGTCCGGCCAGGCTCGATCACGTCGGCGATGTACACCACCATCGCAAGCGGAGACATCGGTACGGTCCCGTAAGTGTGTGCCCCGATGGCCTCGCAGACATCGTCCGGCACACCGGGAAGCGCCTGTGGCAGGTCCACTCGCGCGAGCGGACCATGCAGCAGGTACGGCACGTCCTCGTCGACGCCGGTGACGGGTATCCCCGCCTCGCGCGCGCGAGCGACGAGCTCGGCCGCGCCGAGCTCCCGGTGCCAGTCGTGCAGCAGGCCCGCCAGACGCGCGCGCTCCACATCCACGCCGAAGCGCTCGGCAAGCTCGCCAGCGGTCTGCGCAACACGCTCGGAGTGCGCGAGCGCTGACGCTGACAGGCGCTCGGCCACAGCGGCCCGCGCAAGGTCGTACGAGACCGCCACGTCAGGCCTCCTCGGTATACAGGCGGTTCTTCGCCACATATGCGGCAACCGCCTCCGGAAGCAGGTAGCGGACGGGGCGCCGCGAGGCCACGCGTGAGCGGATGTCGGTGGATGAGATCGCGAGCGCCGGGACCTCCATCGTCTGGACGACCAGGCCCGACTCGTTGGCGCGCTCCAGGAACGGCGCCATGTCGAAGCCGGGGCGGGTCGCCGCGATCAGCGTGCAGAGGTCCGCGAGGCGCGCGGAGTCCTTCCAGGTGAGGATCTCGAGCACCGCGTCGGCACCGGTGATGAAGAACAGCTCGGCGCCCGAGCCGTGGATGCTGCGCAGTTGCGTCATGGTGTCGACGGTGTACGTCATGCCCGGACGATCGATCTCAAGGCGGCTGACCTCGAAATCGGGGTTGCTCGCCGTTGCGATCACGGTCATCAGGTACCGGTGTTCCGCCGAGCTCACCCGCCGGTCGACCTTCCGTGCCGGCTCACCGGTGGGCATGAAGACCACGCGGTCCAGATTGAACTGGACCAGCGCTTCCTCGGCGGCGACGAGGTGCCCGTAGTGGATCGGGTCGAACGTGCCGCCCATGATGCCCAGTCGGAGTCGCTTCCTCACTCGCGTATCTGCCCGCTTCCCATGGCGATGTACTTCGTCGTGGTCAGCGCGGCGAGTCCCATCGGGCCGCGCGCGTGGAGCTTCTGGGTGGAGATGCCGATCTCGGCGCCCAGGCCGAACTCGCCGCCATCCGTGAACCGCGTCGAAGCGTTCACGTAGACCGCCGCCGCGTCGATCTCGTTCAGGAAGCGCGTGGCCGCGGAGTAGTCCTCGGTCACGATCGCCTCGCTGTGCTTGGTGCCGTACGTGTTGATGTGGTCGATGGCCGCATTCAACCCGGGCACCACCTTGCACGCGATACGCAGGTCGAGGTACTCGGTCGACCAGTCCTCCTCGGTGGCCGGCTGCACGCGCATGATCGCGCCGAGCGCGCGTGTCTTCTCGTCGGCGTGCACCGTGACACCGGCCTCTTCGAGGGCGCGGAGGATCGGCGGCAGCACACGCTCGTAGATGGCCTCATCGATCAGGAGCGTCTCGGCGGCGTTGCACACGCCCGGCCGGTGGGTCTTGGCGTTGAGCACGATGCGCTGCGCCATCCGGGGATCGGCGGCTTCGTGCACATACACGTGACAGTTGCCCACGCCGGTCTCGATCACGGGCACCTTGGCGTTCTCGACCACGCTCCTGATGAGGCCGGCGCCGCCGCGAGGGATCAACACGTCGATCATGCCGTGCAGCCCCATGAGCTCGTTGGCGGCTTCGCGGCCGGTGGTCGCCACCGACTGGATGCATCCTTCAGGCAGACCCGCACCCACCGCCGCGTTCGCGAGCACGCGGGTGATTGCGAGGTTCGAGTTCACAGCAAGGCTGCCGCCGCGCAGG
Source organism: Actinomycetes bacterium (assembly GCA_022839745.1). Lineage (GTDB taxonomy): Bacteria > Actinomycetota > Coriobacteriia > Anaerosomatales > Anaerosomataceae > Anaerosoma. The sequence continues at coordinate 108,993 of JALHJB010000001.1, read as the reverse complement.
ATCACCGCGTTGCCGGTCTTCACGCACAGACCGGCCGCGTCGGCGGTCACGTTGGGCCGGGCCTCGTAGATGATCGCCACCACGCCGAGAGGCACACGCACCTGGCTGAGCGCGATGCCGTTGGCCAAACGCGACCCGCTCACGACCTCGCCGATCGGATCGGGCAGCACGGAGAGGCTCTTCAGCGCCTCGGAGATCGCCTTGATGCGCATGGGGTTGAGCTCGAGGCGGTCCAGGAGCGCCGGGGCGGTGCCCGCCGCGCGCGCGGCGACCATGTCCTGCTCGTTGGCGGCGATGATCTCGTCTTGCTTGGCCACCAGCGCGTGCGCCATCACCAACAGCGCGCGGTTGCGCTGGTCGGTGGATGTGCTCGCAAGCGCGATAGCTGCCTGACGGGCGCGTGCGGCCAGCTCGTGGACCTCCGACATAGCACCGTCCCCTTCGTCTCGGTCGAGGCTACAGTATCACCAGGTGATCGCGATGCACGACTTCGGCGCCGTCCCAGTTGGGAAGCACCCGTGAGATCTCGGCCGTCTTCAGGCCCCGCACCCGCTTGAGGTCCGCCGAGGACATACCGGCAAGCCCGCGCGCGATGTCGCGACCCTCCACATCGACGACCGCGATCGCATCGCCGATGACGAAACTCCCGGTGACGTCGACGACGCCGGCCGGGAGCAGGCTTCCGCCCCGCAAGCATAGGGCGTGCTTCGCGCCATCGTCAATCGTGACGGCCCCCCTCGGATGGCCGGCGTACGCCAGCCACAGCTTGCGTCCCTTGACCGCGGCCTTGCCCCCGGCAAAGAGCGTCCCCACCGGGTTGCCCGCCACGGCGTCGATCACCACGTCATCGCGACGGCCGTCGCACACCACCATCGGGATCCCGGCCTTCATGAGCGCGCGCGCGGCCTCGAGCTTGGTGGCCATACCGCCGCTTCCCACACCGGTGCCGGGCCCTCCGGCCGACGCAAGATGCTCGTCGGTCACTTCCTCGACGCGCTCCAGCAGGTGTGCGTCGGCGTCGATCCGCGGGTCCGCCGAGTACAGGCCCTCGATGTCGGTGAGCAGCAGCACGAGGTCGGCGTGCACCATCATGCCGATGAGCGCCGCAAGATAGTCGTTGTCGCCGAACCTGATCTCCTCCACAGCAGTGGTGTCGTTCTCGTTCACGATTGGCACCACCCCGAGGTCGAGCAGGCGCTCGAGCGTCTCGCACGCGTGGACGTACTGCTGACGGTGCCCCACCTCGTGACGTGTGACGAGCACCTGCCCCACAGTGAGGCCCTCGGCACCGAAGATCTCGCGGTACGCGTCCACCAGGAGCACCTGGCCAACCGCGGCCGTGGCCTGGAGCGTGGGCAGATCGGTAGGCCGCTCGTCGAAGTGCAGCGTCTCGAAACCCGCCGCGATGGCGCCGCTGGTCACCACGACCACGCTGTAGTCCTGCTCGATAAGCGCGCGCACCTGACGCCCCAGTGAGCCGAGGTACGCACGGTCGACCCGACCGTCAGCGCCCGTGACCGTGGAACTCCCGACCTTGACCACTACGGTCCGTCTAGCCACCCGCTCTCCCATCCCCCTCATGCGATTCGAATTCGAACGAGACCGGACCGATGTGCACGGTGTCGCCATCGACGGCCCCGGCCTTGCGCAGCCGCTCCTCCACGCCCATCTTCGACAAACGGCGCTGCAGGTACGCTACCGCCTCTTCGTTCTGCATGTCTGTGATGATGACCGCACGCTCAACACCCGCCCCGCTCACATCCCAGCCGCCGTCCATCGCGCGCGTGACCAGGATCTCACGGTCGGCCCGCGGGACGTGGACGTACTCGGCCTCATAGAGCGGTTCATCGGCTGGCGCGTTCTGGCGGATCTCGTAGACCGCCTCGCCCACCGCACGGATGAGCTGGGGAATGCCCTCACCGGTGACCGCGGATACGGCAAAGAACGGCCGTCCCGCCTCCTCGCACCATGCGGCCACCCGTCCGGCGTTCCCGGCGGCTCCCTCGGCGTCCATCTTGTTGCCCACCACGATCTGCGGCCGCTCCGAGAGGTCCTCCGCATGCGCGGCGAGCTCGCCGTCGATCACGGCGAGGTCCTCCAGCGGATCGCGCCCCTCGTAGCCGCCGGACAAGTCGAGCACGTGCAGGATGAGCGCGGTGCGCTCGATGTGGCGCAGGAAGGCGTGGCCGAGACCGGCCCCCTCGCTGGCGCCTTCGATGAGCCCGGGAACGTCGGCTACCACGAACGAGCGCTCGCCGCTGGTGACCACACCCAGGTTGGGCACGAGCGTGGTGAACGGATAGTCCGCGATCTTGGGTCGCGCGGCGCTCATGCGGGCGATCAGCGACGACTTGCCAACGCTGGGGAGCCCCACGAGCGCGGCATCCGCGAGCAGCTTGAGCTCCAGCTCGAGCCACGCCTCCTCGCCAGGTTCGCCGAGCTCGGCAAAGGTCGGCGCGCGACGCGTGGATGTGGTGAAGTGCCGGTTGCCCCTGCCGCCACCGCCTCCGCGCACCACAATGAGCTGCTGGCCATCACGCGTGAGGTCGCCGAGGAACGCGCCTGTCTCGGCATCGCGCACGATGGTGCCACGCGGGACTTTGAGCACGAGGTCGGGACCGTTGGCGCCATCGCGCTGCGAGCCCTTGCCGTGCGTGCCCCGGACCGCCTTGAAGTGACGCTTGTAGTGATAGTCGATCAGCGTCGAGAGCGCACTGTCCGCTTCCAGGATCACGTGCCCGCCGCGGCCACCGTCTCCGCCATCCGGGCCGCCCTTGGGTACGTGCGCCTCGCGACGGAACGACGCGCATCCGGCGCCGCCGTCGCCTGCCCGCACATATATCTTCACTTCATCTATGAACACGATGCTCCAACCCCTGACGGACGATTCATTGTAGCCCGCCGGTCCGCTCCATGCAGAAGGCCCCCCGCTATCGGCGGGAGGCCTTCGAGCGCTCGACTGGTCGTAGTGGCTACGACTCCAGCGGCAGTACGTGGACCCTGCGGTCCTTGCCGCGGGTGAAGTCCACGACGCCATCGATCTTCGCGAACAGCGTGTCGTCGCGACCAAGGCCGACGTTCTGGCCGGGCTTCAGGCGGGTACCGCGCTGACGGACCAGGATCGAGCCAGCGGTCACGACCTGACCGGCAAAACGCTTCACGCCGAGGCGCTGTGACTGGGAGTCACGACCGTTTCTGGTCGAGCCCATACCTTTTTTGTGAGCCATCTCAGTTCACCCTCGCATCCGTCGGGCTGTGCCCGGATAGTCTATCAGCCTTCGTACTTCTTCGCATGGACTCCGCAGTACTTGGAGCCCTCCTTCACCTTGTTGGTGCACGCCGTGCCGTCCGACTTGGTGGCGGCACAGGTCTGCGGAGCCGCCTCGGAAGAAGCGGCTGCCTCGACCTTGGGGGCTTCGGCCTCAGGGGCCTCAACGGCCTTCGCGGGCTTCTCGGCCTTCTCGGCCTTCGCGGGCTTTGCGCCACCGGCGACCGCGATATCGGTCACGCGAACGGCGGTCAGCTGCTGGCGATGACCCTTCGTGCGCTTGTAGCCCTTGCGCTTCTTGAACTTGAAGACGATCTGCTTCTCGCCCTTGAAGTGCTCGAGCACCTCGGCGGTCACCGACGCACCAGCAAGCTCGGACGGCGTGGCCATGATGCTGTCACCATCGGCGATGAAGATCACCGGAAGCGACACGCTCTCGCCGACCTCGGCCTTGAGCTTCTCTACGGCGACGATGGTGCCGACCTCTACCTTGGCCTGCTTGCCGCCGGTGTTCACCACTGCATACATGGACGTTGCTCCAGTCAAAGGGGGTACACGCGAAGCGCAATGCTAACAGAATACGCAAGCGAGCGTCAACGGTTCCGGGCGTATCCATCCACCGCCGAATGCGACTCGCCGAATCCGGTGGCGCGCTGGTACGCCCACCCGCGGCACGCGGCGCATCGGCTACGACTCGTCACCGCCTGAGGCCACCTTGCCCTCGATCATCAGGCGGACTTCGATCGGGTCCACGTCGGGATCCGCGATCACGTTCACCCGCTTGCCCGTCTCGGAGCGCAGCAGCGCCAACGTGTTGTTGCCTGGGGCGTTGACCAGGGCATACGTTTGCGGGTTGAGCCCCACGAGATACGCCGACGACTTGCCCGCCAGGAGCAGGTCGCGCAGACTCCGCTCCACGATGATGCGCCGCGTAGTGTCCGAAAGCACGCGCCCCTCGCCGCCGCAGCTCGGACACGGCTGGGTGAGCACACCATAGAGCCCGTCTGTCACGTTCTTCCGCGTCATCTCCACAAGCCCGAGACGCGACATCTCCGAGACACGCGTCTTGGTGCGATCGTTCTCGAGCTCCCGCGTCAGTCGCGCCACCACTTCCTGCCGGTTGCGCGCATCCTCCATGTCGATGAAGTCGATGACGATGATGCCGCCGATGTCGCGGAGCCGCAGCTGGCGGGCGACCTCAGACGCCGCCTCCAGGTTCGTCCGCAGCGCGGTGTCCTCGAGGTTCTTCCGCCCCACGTAGCTGCCGGTGTTCACGTCCACGGCGGTCAGGGCCTCGGTCTTGTCGATCGTTATGTGCCCACCCGATGCCAGAGGCACCTCGCGCAACACGGCGCGCTCGATATCCGACCTGAGGCCATACGCCTCGAAGAGCGGCTCCTTGTCCTTATGCATCTGAACACGCCGAACGAGCCTGGGCGCCGACTTGCGCAGGAACGACGTCACCTTCTCGTACACCCGCTTGTCGTCGATCACGAGACGCCGGAACGTGTCGCCAAAGGCGTCGCGCACCAGCCGCAGCGCGAGGTCCATCTCCGTGTACACGACCTCCGGGGCGAGACCTTCTCGCGACTGCGCCTGCACCCTGCGCCACAAACGCAGCAGGAACTCCAGGTCGCCCTGCAGGTCCTTCTCGTGCGCACCCGCCGCGGCAGTACGCACGATCACACCGATACCGTCGGGAACCAGCGGCTCGATGATCGAGGTAAGCCGCTCGCGCTCCTCCTCGGCGAGTTTCCGGGAGATGCCGACGAAGTCGGAGAACGGCATCAGCACGAGGAAACGGCCGGGCAGCGTGACCTCGGTGGTGACCCGGGCGCCCTTGGTGCCCATCGGGTCCTTGAGCACCTGCACCATGAGCTGCTGCCCGGGCTTGAGGAGCGACTGGATGTCGCGTCGTGGCGCGTCCGCGACACCTTCAGGCGCCACGACCTCGTCGACGTACAGGAACGCGTTCTTCTCCAGGCCGATGTCCACGAAAGCCGCCTGCATGCCGGGCAACACGTCTCGCACCTTGCCCAGGTACACGTTGCCCACGACGCTGCGCTTGGGACGCTCGATGTACAACTCGACGAGACGGCGGTTCTCAACGACCGCGACCCGCGTCTCGTGCATATCATGCGAGATCAGCATCTCGCGTGTGATGTCAGGCACGATGTGTGCCGCTACAGTGGCCGGCGCCAGCCCTGGTCGTCTTCGATGAGAAGGTCGGTGCGGGTGACCGAAGCCACCCTGTCTGTGCCTACGGCTGCCGTGATGAAGACCTCGGGGCGGAGAGACCCCTGCTCACCCATCCGGACCCACATCCGAACGACGGTACGTCCCTCCGATGATCGCACCTCAGGCTCCTTCGGGAGCGCTGTGGCGAGATCGAAAACCTTCTGCTTGCCCTTGTGTTCGACTTCAAGGCGACCGGTTCCCATCAGTGCGACGAGCGAACGCTCGATCTCCTGCTGCGGACTCCCCCCTTCGATCTCGACTTCGTACACTGCTATCGTCAGTCTTGAGGCCAGTGAACCCTCGACCGGTGAGACGTAACGACACTCGACTGGCCCAAGCTCAGGCACGATGGCGGCGTGCAACGCGTGTTCCACCTCCGCCACGGGCACGAAGCGCGTGAGCGCTATATCAAGATATTCCCGTTCGCCCGCGGTGCCGACCGGCAGGGCCGGACCGAATGCGAGACGCATTCGCGGCGTGAAGCCCTGTGACACAGCATACGGCAACCGTGCGCGCCGCGCCGCGCGCTCCCACGCACGCCCCGTCTCGAGATGCGAGAGGAATCGCAGCCGCCCGATCTTGTGGAAGCAGACCCGGAGCCTGAAGCCCTCAGCCACGGCGCGCCCCTTCCGCGATCACGTTGTCCACTCCCAGGCCCGGACACACGCCACACCCCGTGCAGTCCTCGAACGTGCAGTCGGGAGTGGTGGTCGCCGCCTCCGCGCGGACACGCTCCAGGTGCAGGAACGCCTCGGATATGCCGCTGTCGATGTGCCCCCACGGCAGCGGCTCGTCCTGCGCGTACGGCCGTGACGCGGCCTCCCCGGCATCGATGCCGATCGAGCTGAACGCCTCGAGCCAACGCGTGAGGGAGAACTGCTCGCTCCATGCGTCGAACCGTGCGCCCGCACGCCAGGCGGCCTCGATACCGTCGGCCACCTCTCTGCCACCGCGCGCAAGCACGGCTTCGAGCAGCGAGGACTCCGCGTCATGGAAGGACAGCTCCACGCCCCGCCGGGGCATCGCGTCGCGCAGCATCTCCTGACGACGGCGGACGTCCGAGAACGGCAGCTGACCGTCCCACTGGAACGGCGTGTGCGCCTTGGGAACGAACGTGGACACCGAGACGGCCACTCGCAGCCCGCCGCGCTCCGCCTTGGGCGTCGCTTCACGCGCCACCGAGACGACACGGCTCACAAGCGCCCCGATCGCCCTGACGTCGTCATCGGTCTCCGTGGGCAGCCCGATCATGAAGTAGAGCTTCACGCGTCGCCATCCTGCGGTGAACGCCTGATCCACCGCGGTGACGATCTCCTCCTCCGTGATGTTCTTGTTGATCGCGTCGCGCAGCCGCTGTGACCCGGCTTCCGGCGCGAACGTGAGCCCGCTCTTGTGGCCATCGCCAAGCAGTCGCGCAAGCGGCACGGTGAACGAGTCGACCCGGAGCGACGGCACCGATATGGCCGTCCCGGTGCCCTCGAGCCTCCCAACCAGCCGCCGGAGGACCGACTCCAGCTGTGAGTGGTCGGCGGTGGAAAGCGACGTGAGCGAGACCTCCTCGAAACCGGTGCACGCGAGCCCCTCGACCACATCGCGCACGATCGAATCGGCCGGCCGCTCACGCACGGGGCGGTACACCATCCCCGCCTGGCAGAAGCGGCACCCGCGCGAGCAGCCGCGCAGCACCTCAACGGTGGCGCGATCGTGCACCACGTCGGCATATGGCACCACCGGGCACGACGGAGCAGGGTACGCGTCAAGGTCCGCGAGCACCCGCCGGCGCACCCTGGCAGGAGCAGGCGCCGAGGCCGCCATCCGTCCGTCGGCACCGGGTGAGTACAGCGACGGCACGTACACGCCCTCGATCGAGGCAAGCGCCCGCACTGTCTCCTCGCGGCTCGCGCCGCGTGCCTTCGAAGCCCGGTGCGAGGCCACGATCTCGAGCACGGCGTCTTCCCCATCGCCCACGAGGATCGCATCGAAGAACGGTGCCATGGGTTCTGGGTTGTGGGCGCTCGGCCCTCCGCCGATCACGAGGGCGTGCGACTCACGGCGATCGGCGGCCCGCAGCGGGATCCGCGCAAGATCGAGCGCCTCGAGCACGTTGCTATACGTGAGCTCGTTGGACAGCGTGATGCCGAGCAGATCCACGTCTGCCACTGGCATGCATGATTCCAACGTGAAGAGCGGCACGTCCTCCTCGCGCATGAGCCCGGCCATATCCACCCACGGCAGGAACACGCGCTCGGTGGCGACATCTTCGATCGTGGCCAGGCGAGCCGCGAGGACCTGCAGCGCCTGGTTCGCCATGCCTACTTCATACGTGTCCGGGTACATGAGAGCCACACGGTATGCCGCGTCCGGGCGTCTGAGCACGCCCCATTCCCCATCGATATACCGCGACGGCCGCTCGATGCGGCCGAGCAGCTTCTCTACCTGCGGCCAGAGATCATTCGCCACGCGAACCGCCATCATCGGCAGGCAGCGCGGGCGGCACGTGTGGATCGGCCGAGGGCTGCGCCGCGGCCAGGTCGGCCACCGCTGGTGATGCAGGCAGATCGGCCACGGTTCGCCGGCCGCGACGCGGACGCTTCGTGGCCGCTTCGGCCACCATGCCCCTGAAGTTGGCGAGCACCTGGCCGAGGTCGTTGCCGTCCTCGAAGTACTGCACCGCCGCCTTCCCCATCGCCAGCGTACCGGTGTACCCAACGCCACCCTTGATGGCCCACCCGAGCACCGGCACTATCGTGAGCGCCTGCCGGGCCACGGCCCGCATCAGGTAGCCGCCACTAACGATGGCGAGCAGCTCCTTGACCCGCTCGACCCCGAGCGGCTCGCCGTACGCGGCTGCGATCTGCAGGAGCATCTTGGCCTGATTGGCAGTCATGATCGGCATGTCAGCACCGGCGATCGGCGTGACAGCCCCCACGAGCGCGTTCTGCCACGCGGTGGTCTTCACCGCGTCCTCGGCAACCGCCCGGCGCATGAACGCGAAGTTGTGCGCAAGCGCGAGCCGCTTGCTGCCGAGCGTGTCCGTCAGCCATGCGCCCAGCCGCGACACCACCTCGGCGGGGTCGTAGCTCACGATCACATCAGCCGTTGGCTGTCCGAGCGCGTCGGCAAGCTCGCGATCGCGAACGCCGTCGCCCAGGCCAACCACCACGAGGGGCACGCGCCACTGGCGCACCGCGGAGACCGCCTGCTGCAGCGCGACGTTACCGCTGCCAGCGATGACGATCGCAACGTCGGTGAGCTGCTCGAGCGGGGGCGTCTGCCCGAGTTCGGCCACCTCTATCTGCAGTACCGCGCGCGCCGTTCGGGGGCGCAGGTTCTCACGGATCGCGTCGATCAGCACGTCCGGCGCGTCAACCTCCACGTACACGCCGATGCGCACGGGAAGCTCACGTTCTTCGGTGTACCGCGTGCCCGACTTCGTGACGTCGCGCACGTCGAGTGGAAGCGCCATCTTGGGACGTATCGCCATCGCTTGTATCCCCTTCCGTCACGAGCCCGCGCCGTAGCGCCGGGACCAGACCGAGAGCAACAGACCCACCGCACCGAGGTTCGTGACCATCGATGAGCTACCAAAGCTCATGAATGGCAACGGGATGCCTGTAATAGGCATCATACCCACGGTCATGCCCACATTCTCCAGAATCTGGAACAGCCACATGCCGAGGACGCCGGTGGCGATGAGCGCGCCGTACAGATCGCGGGACGAGGTCGCGATCGCGAGCGCCGTGAGCAGCAGTGCGAGGTACAGCCCGAGCAGGAGCACCGCTCCAAAGAAGCCAAGCTCCTCGCCGAGCACTGAGAAGATGAAGTCGGTGTGCCGCTCAGGGATGAAGTGCAGGTTGGACTGCGTACCGGAGCCGAGCCCCTTGCCGGTGAGACCTCCCGACCCGATGGCGATCTTCGACTGCGCGAGGTTGTACCCTGCGTCGGTCGGATCGATGTCGGGGTTCACGAAGACCAGAAGCCGGTTCTTCTGGTAGTCCTTCAGACCAACATCCCTGCCCGCGATCTGGTCGAGGCCGGCGTCCACGCCGAGGATCGCCCCTACCAGCACGGCCGCGGCCACCGCCAGGAAGGCGAAGTGCTTGGCCTTCATCCCGCCCACCACCAGCATCACCATGGCGATGGCCACGAACACCATGCCGGTGCCCAGGTCGGGCTGCAACAGTATCAGGAACACGGCGCCAGCCAGGTACAGCAAGGCTTTGGTGATCCGTGACGGCGTGTCGACCCGGCCCTTCATGTTCGCGATCACCGCGGCGAAGATGACGATGAAGATCAGCTTGGCGGGCTCCGACGGCTGGAACAGGCGTACGCCCGCGATCTCCAGCCACGAAGTCGCTCCCTTCGCGGTGCCCCCAAGCCCGGGGATCCTCGGGCTGATCAGCAAGAACGCGCCGAACGCGATCAGCGGCCCCTGCCAGCCCCGCAGCCTGGTGTAGTCGATGAACCAGGCGACCACCAGCGGCGCGAGACCCACGCCGATGCCGAAGAGGTGGCGAAGCAGCATGCTGTTGCCGCTGCTCATGCTCGACGTTGCCGACGCGACCATGACCGTACCGTACACCAGGAGCGCGGCCACCCACGCCACCAGTGGCACGTTGACCTTATCGAGGATGCGCTGTCCGGTGGTCTTGTTCATCGCGCATCACCTCGATTCGTCCGTGGTGCGGATCGTCTTGAGCTCCTCGCCGAGCAGATGCGCCAGGATGTTGCGTGCAGCCGGCCCGGTGACCGAGCCGCCGTGTCCGCCCTGCTCCACGATGACCGCGACCGCGTACTTGGGGTCTTCGGCGGGAGCGTACGCGCAGAACCACGCGTAGTCGTCCTTGCCCTTCACCTGGGCGGTACCGGTCTTGCCGGCCACCGTCGGCTTGAATCCGACGAAGACGCCCTTTGCTGTGCCGGTCTCGGTGACGTCGATCAGCCCGCGCTCGACCACTCCCAGCATCTCTGCGGGTGCGCCTGTCGCGTGTAGCACCTCGGGCTCGATCGTGCGGATGACGTCGCCCTCGCTGCCGAGAACGTCTTTCAGCACGTGCGGCTTCATGATGTCGCCGTCGTTAGCAAGGCCCGCGTACACCAGCGCCATCTGCAGAGGCGTGGTGAGCATGTCGCCCTGCCCGATCGACATGTTGACAGTGTCACCGGGCAGCCACGTCTGATACTCGGGATAGTTCTCGTTGTACCGCTTCTTCCAGGCGGCGTCGGGCACGCGTCCGGCTGACTCGCCCGGAAGATCGATGCCGGTCTTGGAGCCCAGACCGAACTCCCGCGATGTCGCCTGAAGCTCCTCCTTGCCGCGCTTGTACAACTCGTAGCCGATCTCGTAGAAGACGGTGTCGCACGAGTGCTTGAGTCCGCCGCGCAGGCTCACGGTTCCGTGCCCGGTGCGCTTCCAGCACCACTTGGGCCACTGCTTGCCCATGTCGGTCCATCGGCCGGTGCAGCTGTAGGTCGTGTTCTCCGACGTGATGCCGGCTTCCATGCCCGAGATGGCCGTGATGACCTTGTATGTGGACGCAGGCGGATACGCCGCCATGATGGCACGGTCGTTCAGCGGATACTCGCTCGTCTTGGCATTCAGCGCCTCCCACTCGGCGGAACTGATACCGCCGAGGAACGCCGTGGGGTCATACGTTGGACGGCTGGTGGAAGCGAGCACCTCGCCGGTCTCGATATCCAGGACGACCGCGGCACCCGCACGGGAGCTCGTGTAGCCCTGGCGGTGTGCCTCGGCGATGGCCTTGTCGAGCTCATCCTCGGTGACGGCCTGCACAGCGGCGTCGATGGTCAGGCGGATGTCGTTGCCCGGTCGCGGCGCCTGCTCGCTCACCACGCCCTGCGCCCTGCCGGAGGCGTTCACCTCGATGCGGCGCCATCCCTTGTCGCCCTGCAACACGCCCTCGTACTGGCGCTCAACGCCCGACTTGCCCACGGTGTCACCGCGCTCGTAGCCGGCGTACTCATCGGAATTCTTGAACTGCTCTTCGGAGATCGCGCCGGTGTAGCCGAGCACGTGTGCCGCGAGGTTGCCGTTGGGATACTCCCGTACCGCGATCTCCTCGACAGCCGCCCACGGGAAGTCGGTCTGACGCTCGGCGATCTGCGCCACCGACTCCATCGACACGTCAACGGCGATGACGCGCGGCCTGAGCGCCTCCTGCTGCACATCGGTGACGCGCTCCCACACATCGGCGGTCGTTATGCCGAGCAGGGCCGCGATCTCGCCGAACATCTCGTTGAGCTCGCGGCTCGTGGGATCGTCGGCGGTGTCCTCGGTCCATGTGCGTGTGAGCAGCGCCCGAACGTCCTCGTGCGAGGGATCCACGCTCACCGCGAGCGCTGAGCGGTTGGTCACCAGCGGCACGCCGTTGCGGTCGAGGATGCGGCCGCGTGGCGCCTGGATGGAGATCTCACGTACCCGGTTGTTCTCAGCCTGCGCGGAAAACGACTCGCCGTTCAGGACCTGCATCGTCCACAGCCGGACGAGCAGCGCCGAGAGAACGACGACCACGATGATTCCGAGGACGCCGAATCGGGATCTGAACTCCTGACTGACGGTTGGCATAGAGGCGTGAGACTCCAGACGGGCCGGACGGGCGGTCGACTCAGGCGAGGCGACCGAATGACTTGATCGAACGGTCGGTTCGCAAGAATCGCGCCAGCCATGGGTAGACGAGCATCACCAGGACCGCATTGTACAGCGCGCGGGGCAGCACAAGCCTGCCGAGCGCCTGCCAGAACGCCGTCGGCCCCACTCCGATAACGGTGACCACCACCAGGTAGGCGAAGTCGGCCACGAGCGCCGCCACGACGCCCACCGTGACCGGGGCCAGCCAGCCTTCGGCGAACAGGTTCTGCCTGAGCGAACCGCTCAGGTACCCGGTGACCGACATGACAAGCGCCCACGCGCCGATCGGGCCTGACGACAACAGGTCCATCAGCAGCCCGGCGATGAATCCCGCAGTCGCGCCCGCCGGGGACCCCTCGACGAACGCCAACGTGATGACCACCAGCAGCAGCAGGTTGGGTGTCACCCCGAAGAGCGAGATGTGCGGGGCTATCATCACCTGGAGCACGAACGCGCCGAGGAGCGCCCCTGCTGTCGTTCCCCATCGCGTCATTCGATCTCACCCGCATCCGTTTCGACCACCGAGCCCACGAGCACGAAGACCTCCTCGATCGAGCTGATCGGGACGCGCGATGCCACGCGGATCCGCGGGTACAACTCGCCGTGGCGGTCGTCCACCGCCACCACATCGCCTATCACGATGCCGCTCGGATACACACCTCCGATGCCGCTTGTGATCACGACATCGCCTTCCACCGGAAGATACGTCCGATCGACGAAATCAAGCGACAACGATCCATCCACCGAGCCACGCACCACTCCGGGGGTGCGTGACGACTGCACGATCGCCGCGACGCCGCTCAACTGATCGGTCACGAGCCTCACCGACGAGGAGTGCGCTGACACCTCGGCGATCTGCCCCACGAGTCCCTGCGCCGCGATCACCGGCATGCCGGGTTCGATACCGTCGTTGGATCCGCGATCGATGAGGATGACGCCTTCCCAGATGCTGATCGGACGTCGGATGACCTCGGCACCGAGCTTCGCGAACTTCCGCTCCTCGGCAAAGTCGACAAGGGCGCGCAAGCGTTCGTTCTCCTGCCGTGCCTCCTCGAGTTCCGCAAGACGCGTGCGAAGCTCGGCGTTCTGCTCCTCGAGCGCCTGCACACGCTCGCGCGAGGCGCCGAGGCCCTCGAAGAACGAGCCGATCGAGCGAATCGGCGAGGTGATCGCGGTGCCTGCGCGCGCGAGTGGCGCGGTGACCTCCAGCGTCACTCGCCGGGCGCCATGAAGCACCCCGTCATCGCCCTCACGGAAGTAGACCGTGAGCATGACGAGCGAAAGCACCACAAGGATGATGAGCAGTGTTGGTCGCGACTGTCTCGGCTCCGACTGCCCGATACGCATGAGCGGCCTCCGCCTTTACCGTGAGACTGTCAGGACCTTCTTGAGGACATCGATCTCCTCGAGCGCTTGCGCCGAACCCAGCACGACGTTGATCAACGCGTTCTCGGAGACGTGCACCGGCATGCCGGTTTCAATACGGAGGCGCTCGTCGAGCGCTCGCAAGAGCGCTCCGCCGCCGGTGAGCACGATGCCGTACTCCATGATGTCGCTGGAAAGCTCCGGCGGGGTCTTCTCGAGCGTCCCCTTGATGGCCTGGATGATCGCGAGCGTTGGCTCCTCGATCGCCATCCTGATCTCTTCGGACGACACCTGGAACGTCCTCGGGAGCCCCGTCATGAGATCCCGCCCGCGGACCTCCACGTCGAGCTCCTCTGAAAGCGGATACGCCGAGCCGATCTCGAATTTTATCTCCTCGGCGGTGCGCTCCCCGATGAGGACGTTGTACTCCTTCTTGATGTGCGCCACGATCGCTTCATCGAACTCGTCGCCGCCGATGCGGATCGACTGCGCCACCACGATGCCGCCGAGCGAGATCACCGCGACTTCGGTCGTGCCCCCGCCGATGTCGACGACCATGTTGCCGGTCGGCTCCTGTATCGGCAGACCAGCTCCGATCGCGGCGGCCATCGGCTCCTCGATCAGGTAGGCACTGCGCGCACCAGCCTGCATCGTGGCCTCGAAGACGGCGCGCTTCTCCACCTCGGTCACACCCGACGGAACGCACACGACCACACGGGGCTTCGGCTGCCACGGAAAGCGCTTGACGCGCGTCTTGTTGATGAAGTAGCGCAGCATCGCCTCGGTGACTTCGAAGTCGGCGATGACGCCGTCTTTGAGCGGACGGATAGCCACGATGCTGCCCGGCGTACGGCCGAGCATCCGCTTGGCATCGACGCCTACAGCAAGCACACGCTTGGTATCCCGCTCTATAGCTACGACAGAGGGCTCGATGAGCACGATCCCGCGACCGCGAACAGACACGAGCGTGTTGGCGGTCCCCAGATCGACCGCCATGTCTCCGCCCCATGAATCGAACAACATATCGACAAGCGACAAGTCGCTGCTCCTCTCGCAATGACCGGTCTATTCATGTGAACGACCGGCCGTAGAGGTCTGTGCGTGCTCGGATAGACACACGGCACAACCGCATATCCCGGCAGAGTGTACCAGACATGACCTGTCTCGACACCGTCTTGGGAGGTTGCGGTTCGATAACCGCGCAGGTCGGAGACGGTGTACGGCCCACCCGAGCGCCTACATGCGGCCCCTCCGGCGACGCTACAGGCGCCACGGATGCGCGGCTCGCATAAGCGGAATCGCCTCCGGATCCCCCGGCCTCACATCAGACCAAGGTCACGGAGGCTCGCATGGGCGCCGCCGTCCCCGATCACGACATGGTCGAGCACCTCGATGCCCAGCACGTCGCCCGCCTTCACCAGGCGCCGCGTGAGCTGGATGTCAGCGCCCGATGGCGTGGGATCGCCGCTCGGATGGTTGTGCATCACCACCACCGATGCTGCCGAGACCTTCACGCACTGCTTGAACAGTTCGCGGGGGTGCACGATCGACGCGTTCAGGCTGCCCACGGAGACCTCGATGGTCCGCAGCAGCTGGTTCTTCGTGTTGAGCGCGAGCGCCCAGAAGTGCTCGCGGTCCGAACCGCGCAGTTGCGGCCCGCAGAGCCGCACCACGTCTTCCGGTCGCATGATGGTCGGCCGCGACAGCGGTGCCCGCGCTGCCGCACGACGGCTGAGCTCGAGCGAACCCAGGAAGCGTGCCGCGGCAGCCGGGCCGACTCCTGGATGCGCGCACAGGTCCTCGGCGCTCGCACGCCACAGGCCGTCGGGCAGCGGATGATCGGCAAGCACCCCCCGTGCGACCGACTCCTCGCGGCAGCCCAGCACCAGCGCTACCAGCTCCTCATCGGAGACCGCCTCGGCCTGGCCGCACAACACCAGGCCACGCGTTCGTGGACCCTCGACCAGCAATCGTGGCGCCACAGCGCCCCCTCTCCCGTCGTGATCAGCAGATCCGGAGACGGGAGACGATGGTGCGGGCGAGGGCGCCCGTGAGTGCGCCGAGTGGCAGCGCAAGAAGCATCGAGACAGGTGCGAGCGTGAGGATGCCCCACGACCCCAGGACAGCCGAAGCCGCAAGGAACTGCGCAAGCATGTGCGCGGCCGCACCGGCGGCGGACCAGCCGACCGGCGAAAATGCGTCACCAACACGGGAGAGGGCCCACATCACAGCAAGCGACGCGAGCGCACCCGCGCCACCGATCACGAAGACCGGCGAGCCGAGCGTGCCGGCGGCGACGCCGACGATCACGACACGGCCAAGACTCACGGCCAGAGCCATCCTGCCACCTGAGACCGCGAGCGCGACCACCACGGCGATATTGGCGAAGCCAAGCCGCAACCACGGCGCGAACGGGATCCCGGGAAGCGCGGCTTCGAGCAGCCCAAGCACACAGGCGACGGCAAGCAGACCGGCTGTCACCGTCAACTCGCGGGACATGCCAACGGACACGCCCCGCCTAGCGGATGCGAGCGTCGAGCCCATCGCCGCCCTCACCCCCCACCCGCAGCACCACACCGTTGGGGACGCACGCGATAACGGAGCCCGCGGTCGAAACGGCGCCCGTCCTCACGCACGTGTGGTCGGGACAGTCCGACCTCACCACGCGGACGGTGCCGTCGTGGACCTCGACCGTCACAATACCTGCAGTGCCCTGGACCTCATACGTGGCGTCCACAGACAGAGGCACCACGGTCTCCCCCTCGGCGGTACTCATGACGACCTGCCCGGCACGACCGCCCGCGACCGCGGATGCAAGCGGCCAGGCGACAAGCGCCAGGCACGCGAGCGCAGCGATCAGCAGGCGGTCGCCACGAGTCATCGTCAGGCACCCGCCCCGGCGACCCCGGCAACGTCCGTTTCCTGAGCTGCTGTGTCCCCGGTTCCGTGACCGACCCCGTCAAGCGCGACCGCGTCTCCGCCGCGGCCGAACAAGTCGATGCAGTTCTGGGGACAGACCTCCACGCACGCGCCACAACCGGTGCACTTGTCGTAGTCCACCACGGCGAGCATGTCGATCACATGGATCGCGTCACTCGGGCATGCGCGTTCGCACTTCTTGCACGCGATACAACAGGCCGAGCAGCCCTGCTTGCGCGCCTTCACCTTGTCGCGCGCGTTGCATCGCACCACTACAGGGGCCATCTCGGGCACCAGCTCCAGGAGCGAGATCTGACCGCGCGGGCACTCCTTCACACACACGCCGCAGCCCGTGCATTTCTCCAGGTCGACAACGGGCAGGCCACGCTCGTTGAGATGCATGGCATCGAACGGGCACGCCCGAACACAATCGCCGAAGCCGATGCAGCCGGCGGAACACAGCAGCGGACCGCCGGCGAGCCGGGCCGCCGCGGCGCATGAGCGCACGCCGGCGTACTCGTACGCCCTCACCGCGCGATCGCCTCCACCGCAGTGACGCGCCGAGACGACCGCGACCGCCTCACACGCGTCAGCGCCGAGAATGAGAGCGACCGCGTCGGCCACCGTCTGCCCGCCTGCCACGCAGGCGTTCGGAGCGAGGTCGCCTGCGACCATCCTCTCGGCCGACATGAAGCACGAAGGGTTGCCGCACGCGCCGCAGTTCGATCCGGGCAGGGCTGCCAGCACAGCCTCGATACGAGGATCGACCTCGACGTAGAAGCGCTTGGCGGCGACAGCAAGCACGGCCGATGTCGCCACGCCTATCACAGCGAGAGCGCCGACCGCTTTGAGTATGAGCATCAAGTCCACGTGGTTACCTCACAGACCGAACCAGCCGGACATACCGACATACGCGAGAGACAGCAGACCGGCGGTGATGAACGCGATGGGGGCGCCCTTCATAAGACGTGACACCGGCGCCAGCTCGAGGCGTTCACGCAACGCGGCGAACGTGACCAGTGCGAACCCGAAGCCGACCGACACGCCGAGCGTGTAGACCAGCGCCTCGCCGAGCGAGAGAGCGCCCGCACTGTTCGTGATCGCCAGGTTCATCTTGAAGAACCCCGGCTTAGCAGCTTCCGTCGCCGTCGCCAGCACCGCACAGTTCGTGGTGATGAGCGGCAGATAGATGCCCATGGCGCGATACAGCACCGGGCTCGCCTTGCGCAGATACATCTCAACGAACTGCACCAGCGACGCGATGATGAGGATGAACGCGGGGATGTACAGGAACTCGCCAACACCGAGCGGCGCGAGCACGAACTCCCAGACGACCCATGTGGCGGTCGAGGACATGACCATGACGAAGATGACGGAGAGGCTCATGCCGATGGACGTCTCCATGTTGCTCGAGACACCGAAGAACGGACACAGGCCGATGAAGCGCGTCAGCAGGATGTTGTTGATGAGCGCGGCACCGACGAAGAGCAGCGCCAACTGGCTTACGGACGACATGCCGCCGCCTCCTTCCGTGCCTCGAACCGCTCATTGATCCATCGAGCGCCCACGATCATGAACGCGAACACCAGGAATGCTCCGGGGAACAGAAGGAGCAGGCTCGGCGGGGCATACCCGGACGGGAGGGAGATCAGTGTTCCCTCGAACCACACGATATGACCCGTGCCGAACAGCTCACGCACGAAGGCCAGCAACACGATCACGGTGGAGTAGCCGATACCCATTCCGAGGCCGTCCGCTATCGAAAGGCCCACCCCATTGACGTACGCGAACGCCTCGGCGCGTCCAAGGATGATGCAGTTGACCACGATCAGCGGTATCCATATGCCGAGCACCGCATACACGCCCGGCACGAACGCCTTCATCACCAGGTCGACGATCGTCACGAACGCGGCGATGATCACGATGAAGATCGGGATGCGCACCTCGCTGGGGATCGCCTTGCGGAAGAGCGAGATCAGGACGTTGCTCATGGTCAGCACGAAGATGACGGCCAGTCCCATGAACAACGCGTTCTGGAACTGCGTGGATACGGCGAGCGTGGCGCACAGTCCGATCATCAGAACGGTGAGAGGGTTCTCGATACTCAGCCCCTGCTTGAACACGCGGAACCATTCGCTCATTCGAAACCCCCCTCTCCCAGCCCGCTCAGGACCTCTGTGTACACACGCCCGGCGGCGGCAACACCGTTGCGGACGCCGTTGGATGACTTGGTCGTGCCGCTGATCGCATCGAGATTTCGGACGTCAGCGTCGGTGAATCCGGCCTCGAGCGTAGGGAACTGCTCGAGGAACCATTCATCGGTGATCACCTTCGTGCCAAGACCCGGAGTCTCGTTGTGCGAGAGGATGGTAACGCCGGATACTGAACCGGATGTATCCAAACCGATAACCACCACCATCGGGCCGCCGTACCCGCGCGATGCGACCTTCACGGCCCATCCTGCGTGCTTGCCGTCGATGGCTGCGTGGAACGTGTCCAGCACATCGACCGGACCCGCGGCGGCGTCGATATCGTCCTGGATGCGCGAGCTCTCAAGACACGTGAACGTCGCGTCCGGCAGGACCGCCTGCAGCGACCGCTCCTCCGCGAGCCTGTCCTGCTCGGCGATCTTGGGTTCAGTGACCTTGTACGTGACGGCAAGTCCGGCCGCGGCGACGATGCACGTGACCAGTACCGGTACAACCAACCTAAGCGCGTTCTTCATCGGTCTTCACCACCCCGAACACTCGCGGCCTCGTCATCCTGTCGATCAAAGGCGCAAGGCCGTTCATGAACAGGATCGCGAACGTCGTCGACTCCGGCATCGGCCCCACGAACCTGCCGAGTGCGTTGAACAGGCCGCATCCGATGCCATACACCAGCCGGCCCTTCTTCGACATCGGCGAAGAGACGTAGTCGGTGGCCATGAAGAAGGCCCCGAGCAACACACCGCCGGCGAGGACGTGGAAGATCGGATCGGAGCCGAACGCCCACGACACCAGGCCCATCGTGCCGATGTATCCCGCCGGGATGCGCCAGTCGATGATGCCTTTGATGATGAGCACCAGTCCGCCCAGGATCAGCAGGGCGGCCGATACCTCGCCGAGCGATCCCTCCAGGTTCTTGAGAAGCAGTGGCTGGTACTGCGCGGCAAGATCGAACCCGTATGCGCCGGACGCGGCACGGTCGGACGCCGCGATCCCCAGGCGCGTGGCGCCGGAGATCGTGTCGAACCCTTCGGCGGAGAAGTCGGCCAGCGTGGCGAACCATCCACGGTTCTGCACGCCAGCGAGCACGCCGCCCCATGAGAGCGTCACGAAAGCACGGCCCACCAGCGCGGGATTGAACAGGTTATGGCCGAGTCCGCCGAAGATGAGCTTGCCGAGCGCGATCGCGATGAAGGCGCCGATAGCGACCATCCACCACGGCGTGCGCGGCGGGAGGCTCATCGCCAGCAGCACGCCCGTCACGAGCGCGCTTCCGTCGCGAAGCGTCTGCGGCTTGCGTGCGATCGCGTTCCACGCCCACTCCGTGCCGAGCGCCGCGACGATCGAGACCGCGAACAGCTGCACGGCCACCATGCCCATCGTGGCAACCGCCCAGATGGCCGAGGGTGCGAGCGCGGCCACGACCCAGAGCATGATGCCCGTGCAGGTGGCCTTCGATGAGATGTGCGGCGAAGACCCGACAGTGCGCGCTGGTGCGGTGGTCTCCTCGCTCATCACTTCACCCCCTTGGACATCGCGGCCGATTTGCCCACCCGGATGAGCTGCAGCAGCGGCCGGTTCGTGGGGCAGACATACGAGCAGACGCCGCACTCGATGCAGTCGAGCACGTGACGCTCGGCAGCCGCGTCCCACATCCGCTTTCCGGAGAACGTGGCGAGCATATAGGGCTCGAGCCCCATCGGGCAGGAGTCGGGGCAGCGGCCACAACGGATGCACGGCTGGTCGTCGGAGATCGCCGGAGCGGCCACGCCCTTGGGCAGCGCTACGATGCCCGACGAACCCTTGGCGATCGGTACGTCGAGACTGCCGAGCGCCATCCCGGTCATCGGTCCACCGGAGATGACCCGCTCCACGTCGCCGACAAGCCCGCCAGCGTACTCGATCAGATCGCTCACGAGCGTGCCGATGAGCACGCGATAGTTGCCCGGGCGCGCAACCGAGCCGGTGA
The DNA here is from genome assembly GCA_022839745.1 of Actinomycetes bacterium. Taxonomy (GTDB): domain Bacteria; phylum Actinomycetota; class Coriobacteriia; order Anaerosomatales; family Anaerosomataceae; genus Anaerosoma. The sequence goes on along the minus strand of JALHJB010000001.1, from coordinate 88,378 downwards.
CAGTGACGATGCGCTCGGTCAGGGGCTTCCCCTTCTCGAGCGCGTCGACCATCGCCACAGCGGTTGCGACGTTGTGAACGAGGGCGCCGGTGCTCGCAGGCAGCTTGCCGTGCGGAACCTCCTTCTTGAGCAGCGCGTAAATCAGCTGCTTCTCGGCGCCCTGTGGGTACCTGGTGGGCAGCTCCACCACCTCGACCGCTCCCGTTGCGGCAGCGCGCAGAGCGGCCGCGGCGTCAGGCTTGTTGTCCTCGAGCGCGATGACCGCGCGCCGCGCATCCATCATCTCGCGGATCTTCTCGGCACCGGCCACCACGCGAGCGGGCTCCTCGAGCATCAACCGGTGATCGCATGTGAGGAACGGCTCGCACTCGCACCCGTTCAGGATCACCGTCTCGATCTTCATCCCCTTGGGGGGAGACAGCTTGACCGTGCTCGGGAACGTTGCACCACCCATGCCCACGATGCCGGCAGCGCGGATCCGCGCTCGCTCATCGCCGGTATCAGGCACCTCGACGAACGACTCGAGGTCTTGGACTTCGTCTGGCTCGATGATCACCGCGGCCACACGCTGCCCGCCGGCGGTGAGCGTGGTGCCGATCTCTGTCACCACGCCCGCGACGGGGCTGTGTATCGGTGCCGAGACCATCGCGTCGACGTCGCCGATCAGCTGACCCCGCTCGACCCGGTCCCCCTTCTGCACCAACGCGGCGCACGGCGCGCCAAGATGCTGGCTCAGCGGCACCACAAGCCGCGACGGCACCGGCGCCCACTGGACCGCCGAGCCAGCCGTGCTCTCCTTGTATCCGGGCGGATGGACCCCGCCAGCGAACGCGGACCTACCCACACGCACCCCTCCCCACCCGTGAGACGCTCCAGCAAACGCCGCCGGAGCGTCCTGACCGTTGGTCTAGCCGAAGAAGATCGCGATCTCCCGCTCGGCGCTCTCAGGTGAATCCGACCCGTGGACGATGTTCGCATCGAGCGTGAGGCCGTAGTCGCCGCGGATCGTGCCCGGCGCGGCGTCCTTCGGGTTGGTGACACCCATGAGCTTGCGCACCACCGGTACGGCGTCCGGACCGGCGAGCACCATCTTCACGACCGGGCCGGACGTGATGTACTCGACGAGGCCCGCGTAGAAGGGCTTGCCCTCGTGCTCGGCATAGTTCGCGGCCGCCTGCTCCGGGGTGACCATCCCGAGCTCCAGACGTTCGATCGCAAGTCCCACGTCCTCGAATCGCGTGACGATGCGGCCCACGAGGCCGCGGGCGACGGCGTCGGGCTTGATCATGCAATAGGTCCTCTGTTCCACGTTCGCTCCTTCTCATGCATGCCGACGGGTCCGTCAGCCTATTCACACGTTGTTTCGGTCCGCACAGGACATCCCCTGCGCGCAGAATCCGAGGAAACAGATATCAGATGCCGCCCTCCATAGAATTGAAGGCGGTGGTAAGACCGTTGATCTTCCAGCCAACGCCTTCACGAACGAGCGCGAACTGATACGTGATCTGACCGCCCTGCTCATGCACGACGGTGACCTCGGCGGTAGAGGCGCGTGCGGTACGCTCCACCGAGTCGATCGAGTACGACTCCCAGGCTGGCGGCAGCCCCGACATCGCCTTGTCCACATCGGAGGCGGGAACGGCGACCCAGTAGCTGCTCACGTCCTCACCGGCCTGATAGGCGCCGAGCGCGCCGTTGACAGTCATCTGCTGCGTGGGATACCCGTACCCCATCATGTACGCCGCGATCAGTGCGCCCGCGACGAGCACCGCGACAGCACCCCACACGAGCAGCGACACCCACATCGGCTTGCGCTCGCGGCGCTCGGAGCGGTCCTTCCGCCGTGCCTCGCGGTCCGCGGCCTTCATCTCCTCGTCGGTCCGGGCGAAGAAGCCCGTCACGTCATCGTCGGGACCGCCATCATCATCGAACAACTTCGCGCGTGCGGTGTCTGAGAGCGCCACCGCAGGCATCTCACCGGTGGACCAGCCGTCGATCCGCTCCACCGTGGCGCATGCCCCGAGGCTGGCACGGTACGCGGCCTCGGCGGCGCCCGTGAGCTCGTAGCCGAACTCGTCACGTGCGCGCTCGAACGCGCTCACTGCATGCTCGTGCATGCCGAGCGCGGCGTACGCGGTCCCGAGGTTCGCCGCGGCCTTGCCGCGACCCCCATACCCCCGGAGATCCACCGCCGCCTGATAAGACTGCACCGCGTCCTCGGGCCGCCCCAAGACCATCTGGCACAGGCCCAGGTTGTTGAGCGCCTTGCCCGGGTCGGGGTTGGACAGCTCGATCGCCGCCTGGCGGTACATCTCTGCGGCTTCCTCGGTCTGACCCAACTCGTACAGCGCTCCGCCCAGGCCTTGCAGTGCCTTGTAGCGGTTGTCGTCGGCCGGCTCATCGAGCGCACGCCGGAACGCGGCAGCGGCCTCCTCGTGTTTGCCGAGCGACATGCGCGCGGTGCCGATGTTCCGGGCCACCGCGGCACGGTCTTCGTACGACTCGTCGGCCAGCGCCCGCTCGTATACGGCGCACGCGTCGTCGAGCCTTTTGAGCTTCATCAGTGCGTTTCCGGCGCGATGGAAGGCGTAGCCGCTCCCCTGGATCTCACCGGCGGTCGCGCCAAGGAACTCGCGCGCGGCGGCAGTCCAGTCCCCCGACTCGTATGCCTTCTCTCCGGCAGCCAGCCGCGTCTCGTCCACAGGCCCTCCCTAGCGGGTGATGGTCACCGATTCGATGGTATCGCCCACGGTAAGCGCCGTCACCACTTCCATGCCTTCCACGACCTTACCGAAGACGGTGTACTGACCGTCGAGCGAAGGCTGCGGCGCCAGGCAGATGTAGAACTGCGAGCCTGCCGAATCGGGATGCTGCGAGCGCGCCATGGCGAGCGTGCCTGTCTCGTGCTTGCGTGAGTTGAACTCGGCCTTCTGCTGCCAGCCGGGACCGCCGGTCCCAACGCCCGGTGCGCCGGCGACCACCTGCTCAGGAGTGAGGTCGCGGGTGATCGGGTCTCCGCCTTGCGCCACGAACCCGGGGATCACGCGATGGAACTTGATGCCGTTGTAGAACCCGGCATCGGCAAGCTCGATGAAGCTCGCAACGTGGTTCGGAGCATCCTCGGGATAGAACTCGAGCGTCACGGTGCCCTTGGATGTGACCATGACGGCGCGCTCGGTGCCTGTCACTTCAACAGTGGAGACATGCATGGTGTCCTCCTCATATGCGTTGGCCGGATCGCCGTCATCGGCGGTCTCGGGATCGGACGGAGCCGCGTCGCCACCGGCGGCGGACCCCGGCTCAGCAGGCTCGGACGAACAACCAGAGGCCAGGAGCGCCAACGCCATCATGGCCGCCAGCAGGCCGAAGAGCGCGACCCTCCACACAGCTGTTCCCCGGATCATTCGACCTCCCTTTCCGGCGCGTACGCCGAACGTCGGATACGGTTGGAATCGCTCTATTCTACCAGTGTGCTCTCATCGCGCCAGCACGCGATACAGCCCCGTTTTCGCCGAGCTCCATGTGCTATCGTGGGCATCACGTCGCCGCCTGCCAGGCGGAGGCGGGATGTGTGCACCGGGCCCTGAGCGGGCCGTCGTCGCCTCCCGCGACGCACGGGCACCACGGGTCCGGCCTTTTCTCTGACGAGGCCCGTCCGTGTGTTGCTCGAGGAGGCGATGCTCATGGGAGCACCCAGCACCGACAAGGTCCGCAACGTCGTCCTGCTTGGCCATGGAGATGCCGGTAAGACGTCGCTCGCCGAGGCGATGCTCTTCATGGCGGGACAGACCAACCGCCTCGGAAGCGTTGTGGATGGACACTCCAACCTCGACTACGAGGCTGAAGAGGTCAAACGTAAGATCACCCTCAACCTCGCGCTGGCGCCCGTCGTGCACAACGGCGTCAAGATCAACATCATCGACACCCCTGGCTATGCCGACTTCATCGGTGACGCGGTGGCTGGCATCGAGGCCGCCGAGATGGCGCTGTTCGTGGTGGACGCTGTCGCCGGCCCCCAGGTGCAGACGCGCAAGCTCTGGAAGCTCGCCACCGACATGGGCATCGCCAAGGCGGTCTTCATCAACCGCATGGACAAGGAGCACGCCGACTTCGACGCTGCGATGGCCGCCCTCGACGCGGCGTTCGGCCATCGTGTCGGCGCAGTGCAGATCCCCATCGGCGCCGAACAGGACCTGCGCGGCGTGATCGACATCATCCGCATGAAGGCGTACCACCACGAGGGCGATCAGGAGGAGATCCTCGAGATCCCCGCCGAGCTCGCGGATATGGCCGAGGCTGCTCGCGACAAGCTGTGCGAACTCGTGGCTGAGGCCGACGACGACCTCATGATGAAGTACCTCGACGGTGACCGCCTGTCGCAGGAGGAGCTCGAGACGCTCCTGGGCAAGGCGATCGCACAGTCGATCTTCATCCCGGTGTTCGTGGGTTCTGCGATCACGATGCAGGGCGTCGAGGACCTGATGGACGACATCGTGACGTTCTTCCCTGAGCCCACCGCGCACGGTCCGCTCACGACGGTCGACGGCAGCGAGGTCCCCTTCTCTGTCGAGGGGGACGTCGCTGTGCACGTGTTCAAGACGCTGTCCGACCCCTATGTCGGGCGCATCAACTTCGTGAAGGTCGTGTCCGGCACCCTCAAGCCCGGGCAGGAGCTCGTGAACTCGCGCACTGGCAAGAAGGAGCGCATCGCCCACGTCTTCAAGATGATCGGCAAGGAGACCGTGGACATCGATGGCGCGCCCGCCGGCGACATCGCGGTGCTCACCAAGCTCTCCGATACCCTCACCAACGACACGCTCTCGGCCAAGGGCGACATCGCCTTCGCGCCGCTGCCACTCCCCGAGCCGCTGTACCCTGTGGCCATCGTCGCCAAGACCAAGGCCGACGAGGACAAGCTCGGCTCGGCTCTCAAGAGCATCGTGGACGAAGACCCGTCCCTTACGCTGCGCCGTGACGAGGAGACCCACCAGACGGTTATCACCTCCTATGGCGACGCCGCGATCGACGTGCTGCTCAATCGGCTGCATGACCGGTTCCACGTTGAGGCCGAGCTCATCGACATCCGCATCCCGTACCGGGAGACGATCCGCAAGACGGCACAGGCGCAGGGCCGCCACAAGAAGCAGACCGGCGGAAGCGGCCAGTTCGCCGACTGCTGGCTGCGGCTCGAGCCCAACCCGGGCGGCGGCTACGAGTTCATCGACGAGATCGTGGGTGGCAGGATCTCCAAACCATTCATCGTCGCAATCGACAAGGGCGTCCAGGACACGATGGCTTCTGGCGCCATTGCCGGTTACCCCGTGCAGGATGTGAAGGTGGCCGTATACGATGGCTCGATGCACGCGGTCGACTCCAACGAGATGGCGTTCAAGACCGCCGCTCGCATCGGGTTCCGCGCCGCCGCCGAGAAGGCGGACCCCGTGATCCTCGAGCCGATCGCCACCCTCACCATCGAGGTGCCCGACGAGCACGCCGGCGCGGTCATGGGCGACATCTCCTCCATCCGTGGGCGCATCCTTGGCATGGACGCACCCGAAGCGGGCATCCAGGTGATCCGCGCGCAGGCCCCATATGCCGAGGTCGTGCACTACTCGCCGCACCTGCGGTCGATCACCAGCGGCACCGGCTCGTACACGCTCACGATCGACAGCTACGAGCAGGTCCCGGGCGACATCCAGAAGAAGCTAGTCGAGGAGTATCAGAAGGAGAAGGCCGAGGGGCACTAGCCTCTCGCCTCCGCCATGCATGCAAGAAGGGCCGGTCCGCTGTGGACCGGCCCTTTGCATGTGCCGCTTGGCGCCCTCTGTAGGATTCGAACCTACGACCTTCTGCTCCGGAGGCAGACGCTCTATCCCCTGAGCTAAGAGGGCGGGGGCGCCCGTGAACAGTAGCACACGCCCTCCCCTGTTTCCAAGCGGATTCGTGACCGCTATGCTTGCGCCCAGGACCCACACCGGCGATCGCGACACACATGACGACAAGCCGCATGCTTCTCATCGTGAACCCAGAGGCCCGGCACGGCGAAACAGGCCCGCTCGTTCCGGTCATCGAACAGCTCCTGCAGTCTGCCGAGTTCGACCTCACTCTCACCGCCTACATGGGCCATGCCGCTGAGATCGCTCGCGACGCACAGGGTTACGATGTGCTGGTGGCGGTCGGCGGGGACGGCACGGTCCACGAAGTGCTGAACGGGATCATGGCGCGCCCCGAAGGCGACCGCCCCGCACTCGGCCTCATCCCTACAGGCAGCGGGAACGACACACGTCGCACCGTCGGCGTGCCTGAAGACATCGCCGAGGCGACACTGGCTCTCATATCGGGCCGTCGCCGGAGGTTCGACATCGGCCGGTGCAACGATATGTACTTCAACAACTCGTTTGCGGCAGGCCTCGACGCGCGCGTCACCGCAAAGGCGGTCGAGTACAAGGCCACCACCAGGCGGGCGGGGCTGTGGCTCTACTTCACCGCACTCGTCCACGTGCTCCTGAACGAGCTGTACCCACACCACGTCCGCATCTCGTGGGACGGCGCAGAGCCTGTGGAGGACGATGTGCTCGCACTTGCGACGACGATAGGGCCCACCTACGGCGGCGGCTTCAGGATCACCCCCGACGCGCTGCCCGATGACGGCCTCCTCGAGGTCTGCCTGATCGACCCGCTCTCGCTCCCCCAGGCGCTCGTGCGGCTGCCATTCGTGGTGGTGGGCAAACACACGGGCATGAAGGTCGTGCGCATGTCGCGTCATCGCTCGGTGGTGATCGAGTCTGACGAGCCCATACCCGCGCAGATCGACGGCGAGGTGATGGTGGGCAACCGCTTCGAGGTCGAAGTGCTGCCGCTGGCCATCGAGTACGTCGTCCCGCTCGAGCGATGAGCGCCGTGGACATCACACCCGCCACGACGATGATGGCGACGGCGGGCGCGCTCTCGCTCTCCTACCTCGCCGCCTCGATACCCTGTGCTTACCTTATCGTCCGCGCCGTAACCGGCGAGGACATCACCACACACGGCACGGGCAACGTCGGCGCGATGAACGTGCGCCGCACCACCGGCTCGTGGGGCTGGTTCGTGGTCGCGATGGTCGCCGATGTGCTGAAAGGCGTCGTCCCCGTCGGTATCGCCAAGTGGCTCGCCGGCGGCGTGCTCGCAGTGCCGGTTGGTGTCGGCATGGCCGGTGGAGACGGTTCGTGGGCGTTCATCCCGATGGCCGCCGTGGCGGGCACGGTTCTTGGCCATAACTACTCCGCAGTGATGGCGCTCATCAAGAAGCGGCTGCACCGCTCGGGCAAGGGGCTCGCCACCGGGGCGGGAGCGCTCCTCGCCTACGATGTGCGGTACTTCGTCGCGGTGGTGGTGGTCGGGGTCGCGGTCATCGCGATCACACGTTACATGATGGCCGGACAGGTCGCCGCCGCGCTCACGCTCCCTATCACGGCCGCGCTGCTGCGCTCGCCGGACTTCCTCTTCGCCCTCGTGATGGGCGCTGTGGTCTACGCGGCCCACCATCGGCGGTTCATCGGCCTGCTCAAGGGGCAGGAGCCGCGCTTTTACATCCACGACCGTGGCGGTCCCCGGGGCTAGACGCACAGATGCCGGACACCAGGCCCGGCATCATGTGAGCGCCGTAGGTCTGGCGTGCTACTGGAGCTTGATCGCCTCGTTCGGGCAGACGTCCTCACACGTGCCGCACTCAGTGCAGTCATCCGGACGGGCGAGAACAGCAACGTCCTCGAGGTCGAGCGCGCTTGTGGGGCACTCATCAACACAGATGCCGCAGGCGGTGCACAGGTCGGGATCCACGACGGGCTTACCCATGATGGCGGTCCTTTCATTCTGACGGTCGTACCCCGCCCAAAGCGGGTGACGAGCATTCTACCCCCGCGAGCTGCCAGGCGCTAGCGCACCTTGTCGGCGACCTCCCGGGGATCCCAGAGACAGAACGGGTACGTGCGGTCCGTAAGCACATCGGAGGCCGCCTGTGCGGCACGCGCACGCTCGAGCGCCGCGCGCGTCTCGCGCACCACCGGCTCCAGGAGCGCGGCGAGCGCACCGTTCACCTCGCGGATCTCGGCGCCGATGGACTTCTTGTCCGCGTCCGGGGCCGCGATCTCCCTCACGAGCCGCGCCTTGCGGTCCGCGAGCTCATGGGCCCGGGCGTACTCCGCGTCGTCATCGAACTCGAGCTCATCGAGCATGGCGTCGGGATTGTGCTCAAGCCGATTGAGACGCTGCGTGAGTGCCGCAACCTCCTCGTCCGTGACGACATGCGCGCCCAGCGGCAGCAGCAACGTCATGGACGCGATAGCGAATCGCGGAGGTTCGATCCCGTAGTATGCGCGGATCACCGCGTCGGTCACGCGATCGTAACGACCACCGCCCGTGCCGTGTATGAAGTAGTCGCCGAGGAACAGCCGGGCGAACAACGTGAGCGTGATCGCCTTGGGCGCAAGCACGGCGTCGCCGGCGCGCGAGCCGAGATCGCGCACGGTGGTGCCCGCCGGGTCGGGAGCGGCACCTTCACCGAGGTACAGGGCGCCGTGGGCATCCACCCACACGCGCTCCCGCGTGCCGTCGCGCAGCAGCCAGAACGGCACCTCGACCCGATCGCCCCGCTGCTCGAGATCTGGAAACGGCTGGGCCGCCGAGCGTGTGCCGGTACGCGCCCGATACGACCGCAAGGCGTCGTTCATGACCTCGCGGAACCGCGCAGCGTCGGAGAGCACATCCAATGCCCACGCGCGATAGGCCGCAAGCTTCGCGACGCCCGATACCGGGGCCTGCAGATACCAGCTCCCCGCCGGCGTCTCGAAGGCGCGCCGTGCCGCGGTAAGCATGCCGCCGAGGTCGTCCGCGCGCGAGGCGGCGGCATCAAGCGCGTCACAGTACGCGCCGAAGTGGTGCGATAGGGCCGGTGCGGGCAACCGTTCAAGGACCTCGGCCCCGCGCTCTCGGAAGTCAGCGCGCTGTGCGTCGTCGGGAACCGGCGACTGCGCGAAGGTGGCGTCGCCTGGTTGCGCGAGCACCACCGTGCGGACCTCCACGGGCGCTCCGAGCCACGGCAGTCTCGCGCCCACCGCTCCCGCACGATCGGTGTCCACCACCAGGTCGACCGCGGTGGCCCCGGCGTCCTCCGCCAATCGCTGCAGCAAGAACACCTTCACCCACACGCCGGGGTGATAGAGCTCAGGCTGATGACCGGTCAGCACGATGGGCGCGTCAGGGGCGGGTTCCGGCGCGTCGATACCAAGGGCACGCGTGTACGTCTGGGCGAGCGCGAGGAACTCCTCGCGAGCGGCGGTCCTCCTCTCGCGGAGTGCGGCAGGCCACGTGCCCACCGCTGCACGGTTCGCCGTGAGGTGCTCGTGCCAGGTGGGATACGGAGGATCGCACAGGACCTCTCCGTGACCCTCAGGCGGTGCGATCTTCCTATGCACGCTCATACGCGGCTCCTACACGAGATCGGTCACGGAGCGCACGACCGGCGTCTCCAGCGCGAAGAACGGTTCGGCAGCGTGCACGCGGGCGTGGTCGCCGTATGCGCGCGCGGTACGCTCGACCTGCTCGAAGACGCCGGCGTTGCCGACGTTATCAACGAACTGCGAGCGGTAGCACCGCAGCGCGTCGAGCTTGACGTCCAGGGTGCCGGAGATGTCGGCGAGAAACGATGGCTCGCGGACCAGTCGCAGATGCACAGCCATGTACCGGTAGATGCGCGCCGGATAGTGCGGCTCGCCGCGCATCCGTGTCTTCGTGAGCTTCGCGTAGAACCGCGCCGCCTCCGCGATCCGCGACGCGGCGAGGTGGTCGGGGTGGGCGTCCTCCGGATAGGGCACGAACAGGACCCGCGGGCGCTCCACGCGCAGGACCTCCGCCACCGCGGTGCGCGCCTCGGCGTCATCAACGAGGTATCTGTTCTCAAAGCCGAGCGTCACCCGTCGGCACCCAAGGGCCTTCGCGGACGCGGCCGCCTCGGCCATCCGCGTCTCATGGCTGCCGAAGGGAGTGGGCTCTCCGTCGGTGAGGTCGACGATGAGCACATCGGAGCCAGCGCGGGCCAGCGCCGCCACCGTGCCTCCCATGCCGATCTCGACATCGTCGGGGTGTGCCCCGATGCATACGAAGTCAGCCATCAGTCCTCCCGTGCCAGCGCGCGCTCCCACACATGCATGTAGTACGCGAGGCGCCGCGCGGGGTCATCCAGGTCCTGCCCGAAGGAGCGGTCGCCCTCGAAGTAGATGCGTTCCACGGGGTGCTCGACCACGCACAGACCGGCACGGTACGCGCGGGCCCAGAGCTCGAGCGGCATCGCGTACCCCGGTTCGGTCAGCCTCAGTCGCGCCAGCGCCTCGACGCGATACGACTTGAAACCGCAGAAGGCGTCCGTGAGCGACCACCCGGTCGCGACGTTGATGGCCTCGGTCACCGTGCGATTCACGTCCTGACGCGCCGGTGGCGCGTCCCCCACCGTCCGGCTCTCCGGCAGGTATCGGCTCCCCGAGCAGATCGCGCATTCCTCAAGCGCGGCTAGGAACTCCGGGATGTGAGCGGGCTCATGCTGCCCGTCGCAGTCCATCGTCACCACGGCGGCTGCGCCCATCCGAAGCGCCGCATCAAAGCCGTCGATGAGGGAGGCCCCGTAGCCAACGTTCTGGGCATGCGTGACGAGCTCGATGTCGCGCCGTGCGGCGAGCAAGGCGGCCGTGCCGTCGGTGGAGCCATCGTCCACCACCACCACAGATCCATCGAAGATCTCACGCACCGCGTCGAGCACATCGATCACGGTCCCGGACTCATTGTAGACAGGCAGCACGATGACGCCGGACCGTGGCTCACTCACACGGCAGCTCCGCCTCAACCACGCGGAACGACGTGACGACCTCTACCTGCGGGCCGAACATGCCACGCACCGAGCAGTACTTCTCCTCGGAGAGCTCGATGGCGCGGGCGACGGCCTCGGGCTTCACGCCGATGCCGGTCACCACGTACTCGATCTCGATGTGCTCGTAGATCTTGGGGTGTTCGTCCACCCTCTGCGTACCGTTCACCACGAGCTCGAGGTCGAGCACGGTCTGCCGCTTCTTCTCCAGTATCGAGATGACATCCATCGCGGTGCAACCGGCAAGCCCGTACAGCACCAGCTCCAGCGGGCGCACACCGCTGCCGTCCCCGCCGTAGTGGGCAGTCGCGTCCATCACCATGCCGTGACCGGCCTTGTCCCAGCCCACGAAGCGCCGCTTGCCGTTCCACCTGACGTTGACCGTATCCACTGGCACCTCCGTGTCCGCCGCACAGGCGGGCAGAGACCCCCGCCTGCCCTGTCCGCCGTGTCCCGCCGATGGACTACTACAGTTTGCGCCCGAGCATCTGGGCGAGCTCGCGGGGCTCCTTCGCCTTCTGGATGGCCTCCTCGTAGGTGACACGCCCGGCCTGCAGCAGCGTCTTGAGATGCTGGTCGAGCGTCTGCATGCCCACGGCGGCGCCGCCCTGGATGATCGTGGCCATCTGATGCGTCTTGCCCTCACGGATGAGGTTGCTGATCGCCGGGATGCCCAACATGATCTCCATGGCCATCACGCGGCTGCGCCCATCGGTCGACCGGAGCAGGGTCTGCGAGAGCACGCCCTCGAGCGTGGTGGAGAGCTGCATGCGTACCTGCTGCTGCTGGTGCGGCGGGAACACATCGATGATACGGTCGACAGACTCAGGACCACCGGTGGTGTGCAGCGTTGCGAGCACGAGGTGGCCGGTCTCAGCGGCGGTCAGCGCGGCGGAGATGGTCTCCAAGTCACGCATCTCGCCAACCAGGATGACGTCGGGGTCCTGGCGCAGCACGCGCTTGAGTGCCGCCGTGAACGAGTGCGTGTCCTCGCCGATCTCGCGCTGATTGACGTAGGCCTTCTTGTTCTTGTGCATGAACTCGATCGGGTCCTCGAGCGTGATGATGTGCACGGGACGCGTCGTGTTGATGTGGTCGATCATGGCGGCGAGCGTGGTCGACTTGCCCGAACCCGTCGGTCCGGTCACAAGCACCATGCCGCGGGGACGCTCCGCCAGGAACTTGCACACCCGCGGAAGCTGGAGCTCCTCGAGCGTGGGGATCTTCAGCGGGATCACGCGGAACACCGCGCCCATGGAGTTGCGCTGCTGGAAGACGTTCGTGCGGAACCGCGAAAGGCCCGGGATGCTGTACGCGAAGTCGAGCTCGAGCTCGGTCTCGAACCGCCGGCGCTGCTCCTCGGAAAGCAAGCTCAGAAGCATCTCCTGGGTGTCCTTGGGCGTGAGCACCTTGCCGCCTTCGACCGGCACGACCTCGCCACGCACGCGGATGCCCGGAGGGCTGCCCACGGTGATATGAAGGTCGGAGCCGCCGATGTCGATCATGCGGCGCAGCAGGTCGTCCACGTGGGGGACGTCCGAAGCCGGGCCTGAGCCCATCACCGACGGCGTGGCGATGTGCGGAGGCTGCGGTGCGGCAGGCACGGGAGCGACCGGAGCCGCCTGCGGGGCCTGCATGGGGGGCTGCATCCCGGCACCACCGACCGGAAGCGGGCCCGGAACAGAAGCGGGCCTCCCCGCGGCTGGCTGCCCGTAGCCGGGAAGCGGCGCGGGTACGGGTGCGGGAGCGCCTGCAGGCTGGCCTTGCACCCCGAGGGGTTCGACCGCCCGCTGCACCGGCGGGGCGGCAGCCGACGCGATCGGTGCGGTCTGCGTGAGCGATCCGATCTTCTGGACCAGCGAACCGATGTCCACCGATGCCGGAAGATGTCCGGCCGCGCCTACCTGGCGGGCCTTGAGAGCGCTGGCTTCCGAGGGTTCATCGGCAACGATCAGCACCGGGATCGCGGCGATGGCCGGATCGGCCTTGAGTTCCGAGGTGAAGGCGTAGCCGTCCATGCCTTCCAGATCACCGTCGGCGATGATGGCGTCAGGCATCTGCTGCTTCGCCATGCCAAGCGCACGGGGCGCGGAGATCGCGCCATTGATCTGCGCGTCAGGAAACGCGCCGACTATCCCCTGCCTCACACGCTCGAAGAACGCGGCGTCGTCATGGACTATGAGCACACGGATCGGTGCCACCTGTACGTAACCTCCTCGCTAACCAGACCACTGACAGACCATGCGGGAGCACGAACGTTCTCGCCCGCAGACACCCCGCACCACCGGTCTCCGGCTATCATGGGACAGACTGAAGGGACACGAATGGATCGCGCGCGCAGTACGATAGAGAGCCTAGCACACGGCGGGGACGGCGTAACGAGGCTGTCTGACGGACGCACGGCCTTCGTGCCGTTCAGTTGTCCCGGCGATGTGGTGTCGCTCGAGGTCACCGAAGACCACGGACGCTGGGTCCGGGCGTCGATCGCCGAGTTGCACGAGCCCTCGCCCGACCGGGTGGAGCCGCCGTGCCCGTACTTCGGCGTGTGCGGCGGCTGTCAGTGGCAACACGTCGCTTACGCGCGACAGGCGTTCGAGAAGCGGCGCTCCCTTGTTGATTCGCTCACACGCATCGGCGGCGTCGCGTCTCCCGACGTGGCCGACATCATCGAGTCGCCGGCGCACTACGGCTACCGGAACAAGATCGAACTCGCGGTGACCGAGCACGGAGGACGGCTCACCGTGGGCTTCTCACGCACGGGCACCAACGATGTCGTCGCCGTGGACTCGTGCCTGCTGCTGACCGGGAAGCATTCCCACCTGCCCAAGTCGCTTGCCGGCGCCCTGCGATTCCTGATGACCCGCGGGAACACGCGGATCGTACGGGCCGCACTCCGCGTCTCGTCCGCGGGTGAGATCGCCGTGGATGTCCGCACCGCCCCAGGCCCGTTTCCGCGCGCGCTCGCCGCACGTGTGCTGTCCGAGGCCACCGGCGCGCGCACCGTCACTCGTACGATGGTCCGTGGCACCGGTGACACGCGTGAGATCGCTGGCGTGGAGGTGCTGGCCGGGCCGGGAGGCTGGAATGAGCACCTCGGCGCCGACCGGTATCGGATCTCCGCGCCGAGCTTCTTCCAGGTGAACACCAAAGCCGCGGAGCGGCTGCGTGAGGCGGCCCTCGAAGCCCTCGCGTGCGATGGCACCATGCGGGTCGCCGACCTCTACGCCGGGGCCGGGACGTTCACGCTTCCCATCGCCCGCGCGGCCGGTGAGGCCGTTGCCGTGGAGGCGTCGAAACACGCCCTCGCCGACCTGCGGTACAACCTCGATGCCGCCGATCTGGATGCCGACGTGGTTCCCGGAGACGCCGCGTATGCGCTAGCTGACATCGGCCACGTGGACGCCGCGCTGATCGATCCACCGCGCGCCGGTATCTCGGAGAAGGCGATGCGTGCGCTCATCGACGCTCGCATCCCTCGAGTCGTGTATGTGTCATGCGACCCGGCCACGCTCGCGCGCGACGTGAAGCGACTCACCGAGGCTGGGTATACGCCGGGCCGGTTCGTCCCCGTGGACCTGTTCCCGCAGACATTCCACCTGGAGACCGTCGCAGTGCTCGAGGTAGACCCCCTGCGCGCGGTGCCCGCTCATGTCTGAGAAAACGAGGACGGCTCTCAAACTGCTCGCTATAGGAGCCCTTACCACGCTCGTGAGGATCGTCGGACAACTGATGATCCCTGCCGGAGAGCAGGCTGTGCTTTCCCCGAGCGTATTCGTGCTCACCGGCACGATGCCTCTGGCCTTCACGATCCACGGAGTAGTGGCATACGCCCTGATCGCTTCGCTGTTCCTTGTCGTCCGCGACGGTCTGACCGGACCGGGACGCTTCGAGGACTCAAGTTCGGCGCAGCCTATTGCCTCATCTGGGCCGTCTACCTTTTCGAGCCCCTGCCGCACGTGGCTCCTCTGGACAGGATCACCTACCCACTCGCAGACGGGGTGGCGCTCCTCGTCCTGGGCGTCCTCGCTGGACGCTGGCTCACCCGTGAACGCCCCGCGATGCGTGAGGGTCATCGCACAGGAGGCAAAGCCATCCCGATACTTGCCATCACGGCCCTGTTCGTACTGGGAAGGCTGTTCCAGTACGAAAGTATCGGCATCTACTCCTCGTTCGGGGAGGACCCTGCCGGACCTCGTCCTGAGAACGGGTGTGGACGCGGCGGCTGTCACGATCGGCTGCCTGGCGCTCGGTCAAGGCGCGTCTCGAACCGGAACGACATCAGACCGCCAACCCGCGGCGGTCTGATCGGCATCCGTCACCCGGCCCGGGATCAGGACGATGGCTTCACGAGGGACGCTTCTAGACCAGTGTTCCCACCTTCGGGAAGTCGACGATATGGACATCGTGAGGCGCGTCATCGTGCGCTTCGGTGAGGTCCTCGCCCGCCGAGTGGGCACCCACGTGGTCACCCTCGTCCCACATCGCACTGTCCGAGACGTCGTACACCGCACCGTCGTACGCCACATAGGACGGCCGACCGTCCTGGCCGTCGTACTGCTTCAGGTCCTCGAGGGTGAACTCCTTCATGATGGCTCCTTCCGGGGGAGGGTCGGGACACAAACGTTCATACCCGCTCGCCGTTCGGACACATCAGGACCCGCCTGATCCGCGGTCAGTCCTTCTCCACCAGATCGCGAAGGGCGAACAGATCGACCACGATCTTGCGACCCTTGGTAGCGACAACGCCCTCGCGGGCCAGGTTCGAGACCACCCGGCTCGCCGTCTCACGCGACGTGCCGGCGAGCGTGGCGATCTCGTAGTGGGTGAGCCCCTCGATGACCGGCACGCCACGCGACTCGTACGACGCCGTCGAGACGTTGAGCATGACGCGCATGACACGATGCGTCGCATCATGGAAGGCCATGCCCTCCAGCCGTACCACAAGCTCACGCAGACGCTCTGACAGCGTAGCGATGAGCGTGATCGCCAGGCGCGGCTGGATCCGGAAGACATGCTCGAGGTCCCGCTCCTCGATGATGAGCAGCTCCACGTCGGTGGTGGCGATCACATCCGCGGCACGCATGTCACCCTCGGCGGCACCCATGTCACCGAAGTAGCCGGGCGCCTCAAGGTAGTTCAGCGCGAGCTCGCGCCCCTCCGGCGACGCGACGGATATCTTGACCCTTCCGGAGATGAGCATGTAGACCGCGCTGGACTCATCGTTCTTGGTGAGGATGAAGGCGCCCTTCGGGTATTCGCGGTACGACATCAGCGATGCGAGCGACTCCAGCTCCTCGTCGGTGAGCGACCGGAAGAGCGGGTCCTGATGCAGACGCGATACTATGGCGGGGCGCGATACAGGCATCGTCATATCACTCATATCGGACGTTTGTACGAATTGCTACATAGTGAAACACTACGCGATGTGCTCGTCCACAGTCACCACGTGCAAGGCTGAACACCGAGCGCTGCGGCTTAGCACAGGTGCAGGCGCGGTCATGGAAGGCAGGCAGATGCAAGCGGTCTTGTTCGATCTCGATGGTACGCTGCTCGACCTCGACCTGAACGACTTCCTGCATCGCTACCTTGCCGCGCTCGAGGAGGCGACACGACCATTGTTCGGGGACCCGGATGACCGGGCCGAATTCATGCGAGCGCTCAACGCCTCGGTAGGCGCGATGACCGAACCGCATGCCGGTCGCACCAACCGCGAGGTGTTCTTCACCGACCTCCACAACAGGACGGGCATCGATCTCGAGGCACACTGGCCGGTTTTCGAGGACTTCTACGCGAATGTCTTCCCCACGCTGGTTGGCAGCGCGCGTCCGGCCAAGGGAGCCAGGCGCGCAGTGCAGACCGCGCTCGATCTGGGGCTTCGCGTAGCCATCGCGACCAACCCGATCTTCCCCCGCGTGGCCATCGATCACCGGATGTCGTGGGCCGGAGTTGCCGACCTGGCGGTCGATGTGGTCACCACGTACGAGCAGATGGAGTCGTGCAAGCCGAGCCCATCGTACTTCAGGCAGACCGCAGGTCTCCTGGAGACCGCTCCTGCACACTGCCTCATGGTCGGTGACGACAGGATGCTCGATATGCCGGCCTCCGACGTCGGGATGCGCACGTTCTATGTGGGCGCGCACGACGGTGTGGCGGCGGACTTCAGCGGCGACCTTGACGATCTGGCGGACCTGCTACCCCGACTCCTCTAGCGCAGCCGGCGGCGGATGAGCGCGACCCATGCGCCATCGAGGCGCTGATCGCAGTCGAATTCGAACAATCCACGTGATTCGCGCCTGAGATCAAGCTGATAGCCCAGGCCCGAAGGGTCGTGATCACAGATCAGGACCATGCTGTCGTCGCATTCGATATCGACCATCTTGTCGATGACGGCGAACACGAGCGGTCGGCGCATCGACGGCGTGACCCCCCGCAGATCCATCACCAACCCATTGGCCGCATGTGCCACAGAATCGCCCACCTCTCGAGAGCCGCCCCCGCATGGACTATTTGACGGATCGAGACCGATTCCTGCCTGAGGCACGAAAGATCCCACGCATCGCTACACCGTCCGTGTGCCGCATTTCGCACCCATGTATGCATGGACGCGACCACACGGGTACATGTATCCTATGGGTGATGTCCTGCGCGGTTCGGTAAGGGGAACAGGACGCATGCAGGGTACGGGAGTTTCTATACAACGCTGCACGGTTGTCGGCGATTCGGGGGTTCGCGCGCAGACCGCCCCTCGATATCGCGACCGTTCCCTCCGGACATACGACGCAGTCGGGGCCCGGCGTCCCTCTGATTGAGGCGACCCTCGGGCAGGTCTGCCTCACGGCCGAGCGCACCTCACACGAATCCCCCTCCAGAAGGCCTCGCGAGCGGTTCCTGGCACACGTATGCCGGGCTGCTCGCTTCACAGGCTACCGTCTTGCTGCGCGCGAAGGGAGGGAGGAGGGACACGCGCATGCCGGGCATAGGGCCCGGTCACACAGTTTCGACCGCACTGTAGGCTACGTTCCAACACCAAGGAGGTGTATGGCATGGCGCAAGAGGCGCACGGTGCGATTTACGACCTGCTTGCGGTACGCGGTGTCAGCCGCCGCGACTTCATGAAGTACTGCGGCTACGTCGCCGCAACCCTCGGACTGTCCGAGGCTGCCGCTCCGCAGATCGCCGCCGCCGTGGAGAAGGGCGCGAAGCTCAAGCCCGCGCTCTGGCTCAATGGCGGCTCGTGCACCGGCTGCACGGAGTCGATGGCTCAGGTCGACACGCCAGACGTCGCTACGATCGTCCTCGAACTGCTCTCACTCAACTACTTCGAGACGATCATGGCCGCAGCTGGCGAACAGGCCGAGAAGAACATCGCGGACACGATCGCGGCCGGCAACTACCTGCTGATCTATGAAGGCGCCGTCATGATGGGCGAGGACGGCAACACGCTGCTCGTCAACGGCCACAAGGGCAAGGACATCCTCGAGGAAGCAGCTGCGGGTGCCCAGGCGATCCTGGCAGTCGGTGCCTGCGCGGTGGATGGCGGCTGGATCTACGCCCATCCGAATCCCGCTGGCGGCATCGGTGTCCAGTCGTTCCTTGACAGCGTCAAGGTGGCCACTCCCGTGGTCAACCTCCCCTGCTGCCCGACGAGCCCCGAGTGGGTCGTCGCGATGGTCGTGCAGTGGCTGCTCGTGGCCGGAGACGATCCGGCGGTCTTCCTCGAGAAGACAGCGCTGCTCGAGAAGAAGTATCACGACAACTACCGTGATGCTGACGTCTCGCTTTTGTATCCGGAGTACATCGTCGGCTCGACGATCCACGACAACTGCCCTCGTCGCGGTCACTTCGAGAACGGCGAGTTCGTCACCGAGTTCGGCAGCGAGGAAGAGGCAAAGGGTTACTGCCTCTACAAGGTCGGTTGCAAGGGCCCGCAGACCTACACGCAGTGCCCCGTGACCCGCTGGAACCGCTCGGTCAGCTGGTGCGTCAACTCCGGCGCCCCGTGCATCGGCTGCGGCGGACTGAACTGGGTCGACAACAACGCCCCGTTCTTCAAGCGTCTCTCCAGCATACAGATGGGCGGCTCGCTTGGTAACGTCCAGCCCGGCAGCGTGGGTGCTGTCGTCGGTGGCGTGGCCGCAGCCGCGCTCGTCGCGCATGGTCTCGGCATGAAGGCCGCCGGCCGCATCGGCGATGGTCCCCCGATTGAGGAAATGAAGGCGTACGACCGCAAGCGAATGGCGAAGGGAGGCGATAAGTAGTGGCACGCACCGTTATCGACCCGGTTACCAGAATCGAAGGTCACCTGCGCGTCGAGGTCGAGGTCAAGGACGGCAAGGTCGTCGATGCCTGGTCCTCCGGCACGCTGTACCGCGGCATGGAGACCGTGCTCCTCGACAGGAGCCCGGAAGACGCGTTCTACGTGACGCAGCGCATTTGTGGCGTCTGCCCGATCTCGCACAGCCATGCGTCGGCGCAGGCCACGGAGAACGCACTCGGAATCACGATCCCCGAAGGCGGGCGTCTCGTCCGCAACCTGCTCGAGGCTGCGCAGTTCCTGCACAGCCACATCCTGTGGTTCTACCAGCTCACCGCGCTCGACTACGTGAGCCCGATCAACGCGCTCAACGCGGACATCGCCGACACGTACGCCCTGGCGCAGGCTGCCGGAACGCGCGTAGCGGACTTCGGCGCCGTAGCGAATCGCCTCAAGGCGTTCGCGGAGAACGGCCAGATGTCCATCTTCTCCAACCACTACTGGGACCACCCGGGCTATGCGCTTCCGCCCGAGCTCGACCTGATCGCCACCACGCACTACCTGGAGGCGCTCGAGGTCCAGGCTGTCGCCAACGAGATCGTGGCCATCATCGCGGGCAAGTTCTCGCACCCGATGACTTCGGTCCCCGGCGGCACGGCGTTCGTCCCGACCGCTGACAAGCTCGACGACATCCTCTTCCGGTTCCTCAAGGTCAAGGAGTTCGTCGACACCGCACTCATCCCGGATACGCTCGCGATCGCGCCGTTCATCCTGGATGCGACCACCTATGGTGGCGGCTGCGGCAACTTCATCAGCTGGGGCGTCTTCGAGAAGAGCGATCTCGTTCCTGAGAACCGCTACATGCCTCGCGGTTTCGCCCAGGGCCTCAAGGCCGAGGGCATCAGCCCCGACGACGTCACCGAGGACGTCAAGCACTCGTGGTACTCGTCAGGCACGGGGCTCAACCCCTCCAAGAGCGAGACACAGGTGAAGTACGAGGAGTACAGCACCGAGGGCAAGTACAGCTACGGCAAGGCCGTTCGTGCCAAGGGTCTTCCGGCCGAGTCCGGCCCGCTGTCCCGCATGATCGTCACCTACCTCGCCGAGGCCGCTGGCACCGACGTGACTGGTGGCGCCGCGGACGTCCGTACGCCGAAGATGCTGATCGACTCCACGCTCGAGGCTCTTGGCGTCGCCGGCAAGCCCGAGGTGCTCGTTTCGCTGCTCGGCCGTGTGGCCGCGCGCAACCTCGAGGCTGCGTATGTCGCCGACCTTGCGCTCGTGTGGGTCAACGAGCTCGTGGCTGCTCTCGCTGGTGGCGAGGCCAAGTTCTGGCAGGCCGCCGAGAAGGACACGGGTGCCGGCGTTGGCGCCTGGGAAGCTCCTCGCGGCTCGGTTGCGCACTGGATCGACATCAAGAGCGGCAAGATCGCGCATTACGGCATCGTTGCCCCGACCACCTGGGATATCGCGCCGCGTGACGACAACGACGTCCCCGGTCCGATGGAGCAGGCGCTCATCGGTGCACCGATCGCCGACCCGGAGCGGCCTCTCGAGGCGCTTCGTATAGCCCACAGCTTCGATCCTTGAATCGGATGCGCGGTTCACGTGTTTGAACCAACGACCGGCAAGGAAGTCACCGTCATGTCCTCCCCGCTGGGGGTGATGTAGATGTCGTCCCAGGCGCACTATCGTGAGGCGCACCCGCTGGTGTTCGTGATCACGCACTGGATCAACCTGATCTGCATGATCATGCTCGCTTTCTCGGGCTTCTACATCCACTACCCGTTCTTCGACGGCTTCATGGGCGTCGCCCGCGGCATGCACTTCGTCGCCATGTTCGTGATCCTGATCAACCTCACGTTCCGCGTCATCGCCGCCTTCTTCGTGAAGACCGCGACGGACCTCGGTTCGCGTGAGGTCGATACGGACATCAAGAACTGGCTGCCGCAGGAGAAGAACAAGCACCAGTTCTTCGAGACGGTGAAGTACTACCTGTTCCTCCGCAAGGAAGGGGTCATCTCGGCCAAGTACGGATCGCTTCAGAAGATCTCGTACCTGGCGACCGTCCCGCTCACCTACCTGATGGCCTACACAGGCTTCGCCCTGTACGGTCCGACCGCGGACTGGGGCTTCTTCATGTGGGGCACCGAGCTTGTCGGCGGCCCGATGAACATGCGGATCATCCACTACTTCATGATGTGGGTGTTCATCTTGTTCACGATGGTCCATGCATATCTCGCAAACATCTACAACTTCGCGCCGAGCAAGATCATCTTCCTCTGGAAGGAGACGGAGCACTAGTCTCCGTCAGGTGGTGACGGCCAGACCGTCACCGTGCAGCCGGGCCCCGGAGCGGACCGCTTCGGGGCCCGGTCTCTGCCCCGGTCTCTGTGCGGAGGATCATCACGTATGATGGTCCAGGATCGACCCTCCCCGTCGCCGAAGGAGTCCCCCGTGCCTGACATCCAGCCCCGCGTCCTTGTGCTCGGCATCGGTAACGTGCTCATGCTCGACGAGGGCATCGGCAATCGGGTCGCCACCGAGCTCGAAGCCAACTACCGTTTCCCCGGGGACGTACGCATCGTGGACGGCGGTACCATGGGGTATGGCATGCTGCACCTCTTCAGGGGTGTGGAGTTCCTGCTCATCGTGGACGCGATGGACGGCACCGACCTCCCACCCGGGACCGTGGTGCGCGTCTCACCCAGGGATTTCGCGCCCAACCAGATCATGCACTCTCTCCACGATGTGCGGTTCGTGGACGTGCTGCAGGCGGCCCAACTCATCGGCATCGAGCCGGACGCTGACTGCATCGGCGTCCAGATCCAGGACATGAGCCCCGCCGAGCTGACCATCGGCCTCACGGAGCCCGTCGAAGGGGCGGTGCCCCGGGCGATCGGCGCCGTGTTGTACGTGCTCGAGGAGCATGGCGTGGTGGCCGAAGAGGCGACGGGACCCGATGCCGATCCGTCGCTGCAGGCGCGGGTGGCCGAGGCGAAGGCCGACATCGCCCGGAAGCAGGCTACCGCTCACTGAGCGTTCGACCCGCCGCGAGCGGCAGCTCGAACCCGATCTCGCTCCCCTGCCCCACGGTGCTCACCGCGAACACGGTGCCACCGTGGTCCTCCACGATGCGTCGGGAGATGGCAAGGCCCAGCCCGGTGCCACCGGTCTCGTGCGCTCTAGCGGTATCCGCGCGATAGAACCGTTCCCAGATGTGCGGAAGATCGGCTCCCGCGATACCCGCTCCCGTATCGACGACCGATACGCGGATGCGCGACTCCCCGGCGGGTGTGAGCCGTGCCTCGATCGTGCCAGCGGTGGTGTGCCGCAGTGCGTTCGAGAGCAGGTTCCGCACGACCTGGCCGATCCGGAACTCATCACCCTCCACAAGCACGGGACCTTGCGGCGATGCGACACGGAGCAGCACCCCGGGCTGCGCGACATGCGCCGCGCGATCGGCCTCGGTCCGCACGAGGGCCTCGAGGTCGAACGTGGACCACTCGTACCGCAACCGTCCGGCCTCGGCTACCGAGAGCTCCTGCAGGTCGTCGACCAACCGCGAGAGGGTCCCTATGTCCTCCACCAGCGAGCCGATCTGACGCTCGTCGGCAGTCAATACCCCGTCGGCGATGCCCTCGATCTGCGCACGCAGCGCAGCGATCGGATTGCGCAACTCGTGCGCTACATCGCTGACCATGCGCTGCCTGAGCTGCTCGGACTCCTCCAGCGAGTCGGCCATGTCATTGAACGCCGTGGCCAGCTCGGCGACCTCGTGCGGTCCCTCCTCGTCCACCCGGTGCGTGAGATCGCCCCCCGCGAGCGCACGCGACGCCGCGGTCAGGCCGAGCAGGGGCCTGACCAGATAGCGCGCGAGCAGCCAGGCACCCAGCGCGGCGAGCACGACGGCAACGGCCACCGAGATCACGATGCCCTGGTCGACACCGGCAAGGAATGTCTGCTCCGCTCCGCCGAGCATCATCCGGCGTCCTATTCCGCTGCCGGGACCCATGTGCGTAGAGCCCCCGGTAAGATAACGCTCGAACGCTCTCTCGAGGGTGCCACGCGCGATGAACCCTGTGGCAAGCACCGCGGCAAGCGAGACCGCGAGAATGGACAGGAACACCTGCACCATGAGGCTGGCGCGCTTCACGTCCGGTCCTCCACCTTGTAGCCCACGCCGAACACCGTGTGCACGTAGCGCGGTGCACGGGGATCCTCACCGAGCTTCTTGCGGATGTTCTTCACGTGGGCGTCGATCGTGCGCTCGTACCCTTCGAAGGCGTCACCGGTGGCGACCTCGAGCAGCCGCAACCGGCTGTACACTCTGCCGGGATGCGCGGCCATCGCGGCCAGGATGTCGAACTCGGTGCGCGTGAGCTCCACGTCCCGACCCTGGACCGCCACCGCCCTGCGCTCCGGGTCGATCGAGAGCTCGCCGATACGCACGGTCTCATCGCCAGGGCGCTGGTCTCCGGTCCGGCGCAAGACCGCCTTCACACGTGCCACGACCTCACGCGGGCTGAACGGCTTGGAGATGTAGTCGTCAGCGCCCACCTCGAGCCCGATGAGCCGGTCCACCTCATCAGAGCGGGCGGTCACGAGAATGACCGGGAGCCCGTGCTCGCGCTGGAACCGCCGCGTGAGCTCGATGCCGTCCACACCGGGGAGCATCACATCGAGCAGCGCGATGTCCGGAACAGCCCGATCGACCTCGGCGATCGCTGTCGCGCCGTCGACTGCCGAGCGCACCGAGAAACCCGCCTGCTCGAGATACGCCGTCAGGACCTCGACGATCTTCTCGTTGTCATCAACAACCAGCACGTCACGTGGCACGTTCACACCTCCGGGCACATACTGTAGCTGTCCCGCGTGAAGAACCTGTGAAATGAAACGCCGTCCCTGTCAGCGCGCAAGCAGCTCCCGCATCCGCTGCATGATGCCCGCACGGTCGAGTCCCGCACGTGTAAGCAGCTCCGACGCCCGACCCGAACTCTGGTAGCCGTCCACGCCGAGCGGCACGGCGCGGGCCTCACAGCCGTGCAACACCAGCCACTCGGCGACCGACGCCCACAATCCGGTGCGCCACCCATGGTCCTCAACGACCAGGGCCCAGGGAGCCTCCGCCACGCGCTCCATCGCCTCAGTGTCGAGATCGAGCGGCGAGGAGACGATGCACACTCCCACGGAGATGCCTTCATCACGCAGCCCATCGGCCGCGTCAACGGCCGCCCCGGCAACGGTGCCCATGGCGACGATCACGGCGTCGGAGCCCTCGCGCGCCCACGTGGAGACGCCATACTCGAAGACGTAGTCGTCACCGAACAGCGCGGCGCCGCTCTCATCGAGGATGACCGGCAGCTTGGAGCGCCCCATCGCGATCGCCACACAGCCGGGCATGCGTGCCGCCTCCCGTACCGCGCGATCAGTCTGATTGGGGTCCGCCGGCACGATGACCCGCCACCCGAACATCGAGCGGAACGCTCCAACGTAGTCGAGGCACTGGTGCGTCTTGCCGTCCTCGCCCACGTCCAGGCCGCAGTGGGTGACCGCCAGCTTGAGCTCGGCCTCGTTGATGTCGTTCAATCGCTGCTGGTTGTAGACCTCGTCGATGCCGAACACCCCGAAGTCGGAGAAGAAGGTGAGCACACCGGCCGTCGAGAGCGCACCGGAGACGGCAGCGGCGTTGTGCTCCCCCACGCCGGCCTGCACGAACGCATCGGGCCGCATCTTCGCGAACTCGCCGGTCTTCACGCTGGCGGCAAGGTCGCAGTCCACGACCGCGATGGGCTGCGCCGGATTCGCCCGTGCGAGATCGGCAAGCGCAGTGCCCCACGCCGAGCGGTTGTCTGTGTGCTTCTCACGCGTGTAGGTGCGTGGAGCGCCAAGGTCGATCACGCGAGGCCCGCGCACATGGTGCAGCGCCGGAGTGAGCGTGACGCCCCCGCGGCGTTCCCGCGCCGCTTCCAGCATCGGCTCCACGCCAAGTTCCGCGCATGCACGGACGTACTCGTCTTCGGTCAGGCCCCGCCCATGGAACTCCGGGTCGCCCTCCATGAACGAGACGCCCTTGCCGATCACCGTGTGCGCGATGATCGCCACAGGACGGAAAGTGTCGGCCACCGCGCGAGCCACCGCGGCGTACACGGCACCGATGTCATGCCCGTCGACCTCGATCACGCCCCACCCGTCCGCGGCGAAACCCTCAGCGATGTTCACCGGCATCACCTCGGCGGTGTGGCCGGATATCTGAATGCCGTTGCAGTCGACGAGCACCGTGAGGTCACTCAACCCCTCCTTCACGGCCATCCGCCGCGCCTCGGCCACCTGCCCCTTGTGCTGCTCGCCGTCGCTCATGACGACGAACGTGCGATACCCGGCACCGGTGATGCGCGACGCCAGCGCGAAGCCGACACCGGCTGAGAGGCCCTGGCCGAGGTTGCCGGTGCCCCACTCCACACCCGGGACCGACCGCTCCACGTGGCCCTCGAACACGCTGCCCGCCTGGCGAAAGTGCGCCACCGCATCGTCAAGCGGGAAGAACCCGGCGTCGGCAAGCGCACAGTACACGCCAGGCGACGTGTGACCGTGGCTCACCACGATGCGGTCGCGATCGGCCGCCCGCGGGCGCTGCGGGTCGACCTCTGCGAAGTGCGCAAGCGTCAGGTAGAGCTCGAGTGACGACATCGAGCCACCGGGATGGCCTGAGGCGGCAAGCGTCGTCATGGTGAGGATCGCACCGCGCAGTCGCCGGGCGCGCTCGGCAAGATCGGCAACGGCCACTGGATCGAGCTCCGGCGCCGCGAACCCTCGTTCCGCCATGGTGACTCCTCCTGAATGGGCGCACCGCCCATGGACTACCGTTACACTTGAGGATACCCGATGCCGGACACCGAGGAGCACCGATGCTGGACCTTCGCACTATCGCCGAGGACGCCGCCCGGGCGGGCGGAGCGGTGCTCACCGCGCATGCGGGCCAAGTCACCGGCATCCGGACCAAGGGCGTCGCTACGGACATGGTCACCGCAGCCGACATCGCCTCCGGAGTCGCGGTCGTCCGGAGCATCGCCGGGGTCATGGAAGGCGCCCGATTCGTGGTGGAGGAGCCCGAGGTCTACGACCTGGCCGGTGTCGCACGCGGATCGCTCGACGACGACTTCGTGTGGGTCGTGGACCCGCTCGACGGGACCACCTCGTTCATCCACAGCTACCCGTGCTACTCGGTGAGCGTGGCCTGCGTGGCCGGAGGCCGGCCGGTCGCCGGCGCGGTGCTCAACGTCCCGCTGGACGAGATGGTATCGGCCGCCGCGGGCGCGGGCGCCACGAGCAACGGCGTCCGCCTGGAGTGCGCGGGCGCGTCTGACATGCCGGGAGCGCTCATCGCCACCGGGTTCCCGTACGATCGCGGTGCGGCGCTCGACCGCCAGCTCCGCATCTTCGAACGCGTGCTCCGGCCGGCGCACGACGTCCGGCGGGATGGCTCCGCAGCCATCGACCTGTGCAATGTCGCCATCGGCCGGACCGACGGCTTCTGGGAGACCGCGCTCAAGCCCTGGGACATGGCCGCCGGGGTCCTCGTGGTCGAGGAGTCCGGAGGCGCTGTCACCGACTTCGATGGTGAGCCGTGGACCGTCAGCACGCGAGACGTGGTTGCGGCGAACACCGTGCTCCACCTCGTGCTGCTCGGCCTGATCGCCGAGGCAGACCGGCGGTAGCCGACCTACCCCGGCAGTGGCGCCGCGCTCTCCGGCGTCACCGGCCCCGGCGCGGCGTGGTGTCCTCGTCGTAGGTGATGCCCACGTCAGCAAGCACCTTTGTGACCGCGCGCTCCCCGCTCTCGATGCAGTTGGGGACGCCCACGCCGCGGAACGCTCCGCCCGCAAGCGCGAGGCTCGCGATCTCGGCGGTCCGCCGCTCGATCTCGTCCACACGGTCGAGGTGGCCGAGCGTGTACTGCGGCATGCCGCCGTTCCAGCGATACACCCGCGAGAACACCGGTTCGGCCTCGGCACGCACGCCGAGCAGGTCGATGAGCTGCTGCCGGATCGTCTCCACGAGCTCCTCATCGGTCGCCTCCAGCAGATGCTGGTTCTGGGGTCCGCCGATGAAACCGCGGAGCAGGACGCGCCCCTCGGGCGCGCGGTCCGGCCACTTGGACGATGACAGCGTCACCGCGAGGATCGGGCGGTCCTCCACAAGCGGCGAGAGGATGCCGAACCACTTCTTATCGAACGGGCAGTCCTCGGCTTTGAAAGCCATCGACACCGTCGCCGATGACGAGCACGGGATCTCGGCGAGCAGGTCGGCGATCGCGTCATCCACGTCGCGCATGAGGCGGGTCGCCGCCCACGCCTCGGTAGCCACGATCAGCGCGTCGCCTTCGATCACTTCGCCGGTCTCAAGCGTGACACGCCAGGTCTCGCCAGCACGCTCGATGATCGTGACCGCGGCGCCGGTCCTGATGCGATCACGACCCACCGCCTCGGCCATCGCGTTGGGAAGGTCCTGCATCCCGCGGTGGAACGTGTTGAAGAACGCCCACGGCTTGGCCCCGGGCTTGGGCGGGAACTTCTTCTTCATCTCTTCGCGCTTCTTGCGCTCGTTCATGAACCCGCGGATCAGCGAACCGAACTCCTGCTCCATCTCAAGGAAGTTCGGGAAGGTCGCCGCTAGCGACATCTGCCCCGGGTCCGATGCGTGCACGCCGCCCACGAGCGGCTCGGCCACGCGGTCGAGGGCCTCGCGGCCCATGCGCCGCACCACGAACGCCTCGAGCGTCTCGTCGTGTTGTTGCGCGGTCTCGCCCTCGGCCCAGCGCTCCTTGCGCGGGATGAACCAGTCCATCGCCATGCGGAACTTGCCGGGCCACGAGTACAAGGTGGTGGTGGCGAGCGGCAGCAGCTTGGTGGGAGCGAACATCATGATGCCGTCGGGAAGTTCGACCAGACGCTTGCCCTTCACGATCAGCGTCTTCTTGTTCTCCTCGCAAGCGGGCACCGTCTCATCGCCGATGCCGAGCATCCGGGCGATGCGGGCAACGGTCGGCTTGGTCGAGACGAATGCGTCGCTGCCGCCGTCGACGATGTACTCACCGCCGTCGGGGTCGGCGACGATCTCGCTCTTAAGCTTGCCGCCGATACGGTCGTCCTTCTCGATGACCATGCAGTCCACCTCGTGCCCGGCCTCGGCCGCGCGCCGCACCTTGTACGCCGCACCGAGACCCGCCACGCCACCACCGATGATGATGACCTTCTTCACTCCTACCCGCCTTTCGTCGAACACGCCCGTTGGACGCATGGAATGTACACCGGACGCTAGTAGACCCGCTTCTCCTCCATGGCGTCCTCCACCAGCGTGATGCCCGCTTCGCTCAGGACCTTCGACACGGCGCGCTCGCCGCTCTCAAGCGCGTTGGGCACGCCCACACCGCGATACGCGTTGCCCGCGAGCGCGAATCCGGCGATCTCCGCCTCGAGCCGCTCGATCTCGTCAACGCGGTCGAGATGGTTGAGCGTGTACTGCGGCATGCCCTTCTCCCAGCGAAACAGCTTCGCGTAGCGCGGGCGGGCATCCGCCTTGATGCCGAGAAGCGCCACCATCTGCGTGCGCGCGAGCTCGAGCAGATCCTCATCGCTCGCCTCGAGCACCGCCTCGTCACGCGGCCCGCCGAGGAACCCGCGGAAAAGCACCGTGCCCTCCGGGGCCCGGTTGGGCCACTTGGAGCTCATCAGCGTCACGCCGGTGAGCGGCCGCTTCTCCACCATCGGCGAGAGGATCCCGTGCCACTTCAGGTCGAAGGGGCAGTCGTCCTCGCGAAACGCGAGGATCGCGGTGGCCGACGACGAGCACGGGATCGTGCCCAGCACATCGGCAAGCGCCGCATCGACCGGCGCGGTGAGCTCCGCGGCGGCCCAGACCTCCGTGGCCACGACCACGGCATCGCCCCTGAGCGTCTCGCCGGTGGTGAGCGTCACCGTCCAGCCGTCATCGTCGCGGGCGATCGCCGACGCGCCCACGCCCGTGCGTATGTGCTCGCGACCGGCCGCGTCAGCCATGCGATCGCAGATGAACTGCAGCCCCTCGTTGAACGAGGAGAACATCGTACGGCGCTTCTGCCCCGGCTTCGGCGGGTACTTCTTGCGCATCTCCTCGACCTTCTTGCGCTGGGCGAGGAAGCCGCGGATGAGCGAACCGTGCTTCTGTTCCATGTCGAGCAGCATCGGGTAGCGGGCCGCCACCGACATCTTGTCGGGCTCGTCGCCGTTCACACCCGCAGCAAGCGGCTCGGCGAGTCGATCGAGGGCCTCGCGGCCCAGCCGCCGGACCACCAGGGACTCCAGCGTCTCGTCATGCTGCTGAGCGGTCTCCCCTTCAGCCCACCGGACCTTACGCGGAATGAACCAGTCGAGCGCCATGCGGAACTTGGCGGGCCACGAGTAGAGCGTCGAGGTGGCCAACGGCACCAGCTTGGTGGGCGCGAACATCATCATGCCGTCCGGCATCTCGATGAGCTTGCCACCCTTGACGATGAACGTCTTCTTCGTCTCATCGTTGGTACCGGTCTCTTCCTCGAACACGCCGAGGAGCTTCGCCACACGGTGGACCGCGGTCTTGTCGGTGAGGAACGAGTCGCTCCCGCCATCGGCGATGATGCGGCCGCCGTCGGGGCACTCGACGATATCGGTGCAGATCTTGCCGCCAATGCGGTCGTCGCGCTCAACGAGCATGAACGTCACGTCGTGGCCTTCGTCGGCGGCGCGCCTGACCTTGTAGGCAGCGCCAAGCCCGGCGATACCGCCCCCGATGATGATGATGTGCATACTGCGGCTCCCTCTCGGATACGCTGGCGGTGCCGGCCGCCGCAGTCGGTCTGTGATCGTCGCGCGTACGTTACAGCAGCGGTTCGACCGCCCAACAGAGCGCTTCAACAAAACTGTCGTCGTTGTTGGGCACCGCGGTCCGTATGAACCGGAGGCCCAGGCCGTCGGCCTGCTCGGCGGCGGCGATGTCGAGGTCCCAGAGCGTCTCCATGTGATCGATGGCAAAGCCGATCGGCACCACCACGAGCGCATCGTACCCGGCCTGCGCGGCGACCTCCATCACGTTGCCGAGGTCCGGCCCAAGCCATGCTCCCGGGCGCGCTCCCTTTGACTGATAGCCCTGCAGCCATGGCACCGGCCCCTCAAACGAGCCGAACGCGCTCACGCCGGGGAGGCGCTCATCATCGCTGAAGTCAGAGCCCTCCGCCAGACCGGCGATCGCGGCCACCGCGTCGGCCACCTCCCGCAACCCGCCAGGGTACGGGTCGTCATCCACCAGATCGGCCACGGGCAGGCTGTGCGCCGTCATCATCACGAGCGGCCGCGTGGCGTCCACCCGCTCCAAGGCGTGCGCACAGGCGTGGCCGAAGAAGTCGCGATACTGGGGCGCCCTGTGCAGCACGGGGGCCTCACAGACGTCAGAGATCGCGAGGCCCTGCGCGGCCTCAAGCGCGCACATCCTGAACGACTCGCATGTGACCTGCGACTCGAACGCCGAGAGCGAGACCATCACGATCCGCTCGGCGCCCGCCTCCTGCAGCTCGTCCAGGGCACGATCGATCGACGGCTCCCAGTAACGCATGCCAGCGCCGACGACCACATCATGCCCGCGTTCGCGCAGATGGTGCTCGAGCGATGCGGCCACCTCGGCCGCCACACGCGGCAGCGGCGAGGCGCCTCCGATCGCGCGGTACTTGTCCTGCGCCGAGGCCACGAGCGCCGGTGAGGGCTCACGCCCCATGAAGCGCGCCATGAAGGGGCCGACCGACTCGAGAGAGTCGGGGCCGCCGAATGCCGTCAGCAAGACGCCGGTACGCTCGGTGGTCACGCCGGTCCCCTACTTGCCGCCGCGGATCCGAGCGGAGTGCTCGTGCACGAAACGGATCATCGTGCGCGCCTTCTCCGGATCGCTCGTCTTGTGGATACCATGGCCGAGATTGAAGATGTGGCCCGGGCGCGTTCCCACCGCCTCGAGGATCTCCACGACCATGCGCTCGAGCTCATCGTCGGGTGCGAACAGCGCCACTGGATCGATGTTGCCCTGGATCGCGAAGCGCTCGTCCACCTGCTCGACCACGTGCTTCATGTCCAGGCGCCAGTCCACACCGAGGACGTCACCGCCTGCCTGCTGGGCGAGGTCGAGCATGGACGTCGCGCCATTCGGGAAGTGGATGATCGGCACGCCGTCGGGCACGACCTTCTTGCCGTGCACGGTGAGCGCGTCGATCACACGCTTCGTGTACGGCAGCACCGACCGCTCGTAGTCACGCGGCGCCACGTAGCCCACCCAACTGTCGAACACCTGGATGGCCTGCGCGCCGGCGTCGATCTGCGCGGAGAGGTACGCGATCACGGTGTCCGTGATCTTGGTCATGAGCTCGTCCCAGAGCGCGGGCTCGCCCCACATGAGCGCCTTGGTGTGCTCGTAGTCGCGGGTACCGTGGCCCTCGATCATGTAGCTCGCGAGCGTGAAGGGCGCGCCGCCGAAGCCGATGAGCGGGACCTTGTGCTCGAGTTCCTTGCGGAGGATCTTGAGCGTCTCCATGACGTACCCCGTGTCCTCGATCGGGTCCGAGATCCGCAAGTTGTGGACGTCCGAGGCCGTGCGGACCGGGTTGTGGATGACCGGGCCCTCTCCCTTGGCGAACTCGAGGTCGAGCCCCATGCCGGGGAAGACGACGAGGATGTCGCTGAAGAGGATCGCGGCATCCACGCCCACCAGATCGACCGGCTGCATGGTCACATCGACCGCCAGTTCGGGGGTACGGCACATCTCGAGGAATCCGTGCTTCGCGCGGATCTCGCGATATTCGGCCAGGTAACGGCCAGCCTGACGCATCATCCAGACAGGTGTGCTCTCGGTCGGCTCTCGCCGGGCCGCGCGCAAGAAGAGATCGTTATAGGCCATACGGGAAGCTACCTCCGGTACTCGGGGCGTCATGAGTCGACGCATAGTCTACCATGCGGGCGCGCGGCGGCGACCCCCTGCCGAGCACTGGCACTCCGTGGCACCATGCACGCACCCGGACACGCCGGAGGCCCCGCCGCAGCGAGGCCTCCGGGTACTTCGGACACGCCGGAAATGCCCTACGGCGCAGTGTCGATGATGATCTGGACGATCGATGGATCGGCAAGGGTGGAGATGTCGCCGAACGCCTCGATGTCGCGGTCACCGCCGGCGATCTTGCGGAGGATGCGCCGCATGATCTTGCCACTACGTGTCTTGGGTAGCTCGGGCACGATGTGGATGAAGTCCGGGCTGGCGATCGGCCCGATCTCCTCGCGGACGTGGCCGCGTAGGATCTTCTCGATGCCGTCGGGGATATCCGTGCCTGTCTTGAGGATGACGTAGGCGTAGATGCCCTCGCCCTTCACGTCATGCGGGTAGCCCACGACGGCGGCCTCGGCCACGGATGCATGACTCACGAGTGCACTCTCGATCTCGGCAGTGCCCATGCGATGCCCGCTCACGTTGATGACGTCGTCCACACGGCCGAGCAGCCAGTAGTAACCGTCTTCGTCCTTGCGCGCACCGTCACCGGTGAAATACTTGCCGGGGAAGGCGGAGAAGTACACGTTCTTCATGAGCTCGTTCTCGGGATCGCCCCACGTGCCGCGCATGATACCCGGCCACGGCTTGGTCATGCACAGGCGACCGCCGCTGCCCAACTCCGTCTCGCTGCCATCCTCGTTCAAGACGACAGGTTCGATGCCGAAGAACGGTAGGGTCGCCGAACCGGGCTTCATAGGGGTGACGCCAGGCAGGTTCACGATGATGTGCCCGCCCGTCTCCGTCTGGAAGTAGGTGTCGACGATCGGCGCGTTCTCATGGGCGATGTTCCTGTAGAGCCACATCCATGCCTCGGGGTTGATCGGCTCGCCGACCGTACCGAGCACGCGCAGCGTAGACAGGTCGTACTTGGCCGGCCACTCCTCGCCCTGCTTCATGAGAGCGCGGATGGCGGTCGGCGCGGTGTAGAACTGGTTCACACCGTGCTTCTCCACGATCTCCCAGAACCTGCCCGCGTCGGGGTAGGTGGGCACGCCCTCGAACATGAGCGACGTGGCGCCTACGGCGAGCGGTCCGTAGACGATGTAGCTGTGACCGGTGATCCAGCCGATGTCGGCGGTGCACCAGTACACGTCCTCATCGTGGTAGTCGAAGACATACCGGAAGGTTGTGGCCGCGTACAGAAGGTAGCCGGCGGTGGTGTGCAGCACGCCCTTCGGCTTGCCCGTGGAGCCCGACGTGTAGAGGATGAACAGCGGATCCTCAGAGTCCATCCACTCGATGTCGCAGTGCTGCGCGATGTCGTCGGCGCGGACCTCCTCGTGGTACCAGAAGTCGCGGCCAGGCTCCATATCCACCCGGGTGCGCGCACGAGAGACCACGATGACCGTCTCGATCGACGGACACTCGTTGAGGGCGGCGTCGGCCTCGGCCTTAAGCGGCACGACACGTCCGCCACGAATGCCTTCGTCGGCGGTCACCAGCAGCTTGGCGCCGCAGTCCTGGATGCGGTCGCGCAGTGCCGAGGAGCTGAATCCGGCGAAGATGACCGAATGGATCGCACCGATGCGGGCACACGCGAGCATCGAGATCGCAAGCTCCGGGATCATCGGCAGATACAGGGCGACGCGGTCGCCCTTCTTCACGCCGTGCTTCTTGAGCACGTTCGCGAACTTGCACACCTTGTAGTACAGCGACTGGTAGGTGTAGACCTTGCTGCGGCCCTCATCGGTCTCCCAGATGAGCGCGGCCTTGTTGCGGCGCCACCCGTTGAGGTGACGGTCGATACAGTTGTAGGTGACGTTGGTCTTGCCGCCCACGAACCACTTCACGTACGGCTTCTCGAAGTCGTAGTCGAGAACGGTGTTCCACTTCTTCTCCCAGTAGAGCATCTGCTCGGCCATATCGGCCCAGAAACCCTCGGGGTCCTCGACCGACCGCTGGTAGAGCTCGTTGTACTCATCCATGGTCTGGATGTGCGCACGAGCGGTCGCGTGGGCAGGCGGCTGGACCACACGGTACTCCTGCGACAGGGACTCGATCGCGTTCGATTCCGTCATCGGATGGGTCTCCTCTCAGTGGCTGACGCTGCGTCCGGCGCCGCGAACCCCTCGGTGTTCAGCGCAGCGCCGGTGCCGCCGTGGCGACGTGTGCCCATGGTAGCCACTGTGGAGCGAGCGCGGGTAGGTGAAGCCGGGCGAACGGCCTTCATGGTTCGGTGGGCGGCACGCGTGGCCGGTCATCGGCGCACCATCACGCGAGTAGCGCGAAGACCGGGCCTCACGCCGTTCACGTCACGGGAGTTGCAATCTTCGCATCGAGCAGGTAGCGTACGGTTTGTTAACAGTTTCCCTTCCCTAACATGCGGTGTCGCGGGGAATCCGCCCCACTGCGGTTGCGGCTCATCGGTGACCGGCATCCCGATGCCTCGACGTTGTCGTCGTGGAATGCCGCCTGAGGACTCAGGGGTAATATGGGAAGGAATCAGGGCAGCCTCGACCCGAAGGTCGGGGCTGTTCCCGTTGCCGGGCACCGCGCGGCCGGTCGTGCCCCTGGATCAGACCTGAACGGCCGTTATCCCCCAGCCCGTTCCGGTATGCGTCGATATGACGGCTCCGGCCTCGATGACCAGGAGCTCCCGCACGTTGAACCGCGCCCTGATCGCCTGCTCCAGCCAGTCCGCCTTGTCCTGCGAGAGCGCATGCTGTATGGCGAAGTCGGCCGGGCGGTTCTCATCAATGCGGGCCGCGACCCAGTCCACGCTCGCCTGCATACCCGCAACCGCGCCACGCGCCCGGCCCACCGGCTCGAACGACCCGTCGGGCGCCACGGTCAGCATGACGCGCATCTTGAGCAGCCCGCCTACGATGGCCGCCACTTTGCCGATGCGACCGCCCTTGGCAAGATTCTCCACGCTGTCGAGTCCAACGACCATGTTCACCCGCGAGCGCAGCTCGTCGAACCGGGCCTTGATCTGCTCCACGGTGGCGCCGGACGCAGCCGCACGGGCGGCCTCGACCACCTGGTAACCCTCGCCCCAGGAGAGATTGAGCGTGTCGAGGATGTGCACCTTCTCGCCAACGATCCGCGCCGCCTCGGCGGCGGATTCGTGCGTGCCGGAGAGCTTGTGCGAGATCGTCATGCACACGACCTCCGAACAATGTTCCAGTCGCCCTCTGAACGCCTCGATGAACGCCCCGACCGACGGCTGCGAGGTCTTGGGGAGCTCCTTGGCCGCGTTCATGCGACGGAAGAACTCTTCGAGCGAGATCGTGCCATCGGAGAAGGTCTCGCCTTCGATGGTCACGTTCAGCGGCACGACGGTGATCCCCAGCTCCTCGGCGAGCGCCGGGGGGATGTCCGAGGTGGAATCCGTCACGATGCAGACGTTCTGGCGCTCGCTCATCGGGTCACTCCCCCTCGGCCGGTCTGACCATTCCTTCACCGAGGGACCTGCCCCCGATCACGTGGACATGCAGGTGATGCACGGTCTGACCCGCGTCGTCGCCCGTGTTCACGATGACGCGATAGCCGCTCGCATCCACGCCCTTGGCTGCCGCCACCGCGGGAACCGCGCGGAGCAACGCAACCAGGACTTCGTCGGGCACGCTGTCATTGATGTCCCGGTAGTGGGCCCGCGGGATGATGAGCGTATGCACCGGCGCCTGCGGAGCGATGTCGTCGAACGCAAGGACGGTCTCGTCCTCATACACCGGTGTGCTCGGGATCTCCCCCGATGCGATCATGCAGAACACGCAGTCGCTCACGATGCGCCCTCCCCCTCGCCCTCGTCGCTCTCGAGCTCCCCGATCAGCGCGGTCACCTTCTGGCGCGCCTCCGAGAGCTTCTTCTGGCACGCGGTCAGCAGCGCAACGCCGCGCTCGTACCGCGCAAGGCTCTCCTCAAGTTCGAGCTGGCCCGTCTCCAGGGCCCGCACGATCTGCTCCAGCTCGGCAAGTGCGGCACCAAATGTCATGTCAGCGGGCGCAACGACCTCGTCTGCCATCTAGTCCTCCGATCCGACAGTCTCAACGATACAGCCGAGCCATCCCTCGGCAAGGCGGACATCCACACGATCACCCGGCGACACGCTCTTGGCGGACCGCAGGATGGGACCCTCACACTCGTAACATACCGCGTATCCACGGCCCAGTATCGCCAACGGCGAGAGGTCGTCCAGCCGTGCGGCGGTGCGGCCAACAGCCTGCTCGTTCCGCTCCAGCAGCTGCTGCCCGACGAGCACCGTCCGCTCGACCCCCCGGGAGACCGCGGCCTCCGAGGGCTCCACCAGACGTGCGCCAACGCGCAGGAGTGCAGCCCGAGCGCGCACGAGCGCCTCGGCGCGACGATCGAGCAGGGCAGGTATCCCTCGCTCGAGTCCGGAGGCGAGCATGTCAAGCGTTTGCGCCCTCGTTGCGAACAGGGCATCGCACGACGCCATGATCGGCCGGTCGGCGATCGATCGCACGCGATGCTCCAAATCGGCCACGCGATGTGTGAGCGCGCGGCCAAGCCGCACGCTCTGTGCTGCGAGCGCTCGCGACACCTCGGCCACATCCGGCGCCACGGCCTCGGCCGCTGCGGTGGGCGTTGATGCCCGCAGGTCGGCCACCATGTCGGCGATGCTCGTGTCGGGCTCGTGCCCGATTCCCGTCACAACCGGCACGGGAGACGCGGCGACCGCCCGCGCGACCTCTTCGGCGTTGAACGGCATCAGGTCTTCGTAGCTCCCGCCGCCTCTGCCGAGGATGATGACGTCGACTCCCGGCTCGGCGCCAAGCGTCGCCAGGCCGCGCACGATCTCGCGCGCGGCCCCTTCGCCTTCCACCTGCACACCAGCCACCACGACCTCTGCCAGCGGATAGCGCCTGCCGAGCGTGCGGAGGATGTCGTGGATGGCCTTGCCTCGCGGCGATGTGACCACGCCGATCCGTGTGGGGTGCCCGGGAAGCGCGCGCTTACGCGACCCGGCCATCAGGCCCTCCGCCTCGAGCGTCCGTGCCAGCCGGGCCACTTCGAGCCGCAGCATACCCTCGCCCGCCGCGGTGACCGACCGCACCTGGAACTGCATACGGCCCTTGGGCACGTACGCCGTGAAATTGCCGGAGACCTCGACCAGCCGGCCGTCCTCGAGCGCGACCCCGCTCGCGTCGTACGAATCGCGCCACATGAGGCACGGCATGACCGCCGAGCCGTCTTTCAGGGAGAAGTAGATGGCCTTGTAGCCAGGTTTGATCGTGGCCTCGGAGACCTCTCCCATGACCCGCAACCGCACGGACTCGAGCGCTCCTTTAGCGAGCGCCATCGCGTCCGATACCGAAAGCGCCTGATCACGCGCGGCCATCGGCGTCCTCCGCGTAGGACCTCGCATCCACAGGCGACACTGCGAGCTTGCCATCGACCACGCGCACGGAGACGGCGCCGTCGAGGATCGCGCCGAGCTCGGCGCCGGCAAGCGTATGCCGCCATCCCGACGACAGCGGGTGCCCCTCGCGATCACCGGCGGCGAACCGCTCGAGGTCATTGCGCGAAGCGATGAGCCCGGGCGCCACGCCGTGTTCGCGGGCACGGACCCGCAGGACCGCGTTGAGCAGGTCGGCCACCGGCTGGGCATCGGTCGGGATGCGGTCGCGCTTTGGCAGGCGCGGGAGCTCGTCATCGGGCACCGCCATGCCGGCCTCGATGGCGGCAAGCACCGCGCTGGCGTTGCGCGAGGCCACACGGTCGTTCACGCCGCGGATCGTCGCCAGTTCTGCCGCCGAAGCCGGACGTCGGCGAGCGACCTCGATGAGGCTCTCGTCCGAGATGAGCCATCGCTTGGGCGTGTCCCTGCGCTGCGCCTCGGTCTCACGCCATGCGGCAAGCTCGCGCAGCACGGCAAGGCTCCGGCGATCAAGCGACGACGCCCGCTTCACCCTGCGGTACTGCTCGCGCGGGTCCACTTCATAGGTAGCCGGGTCCGCCAGCCGCTCGAAGTCGTCGGCGAGCCAGCCGAGGCGACCCTCACGCACCAGCCGCTCGTGCAGCAGACGGTACACCGCGGGTAGATGCAGGACATCGGCCTCGGCGTATACCAACTGCGCCTCGGAGAGCGGACGCACAGACCAGTCGGTGAAGGTGTCGGACTTGTCGATCTTCACACCGAGCAGATCGTGGACGAGCTGGGCGTACCCCACCTGCGTGGGGAATCCAGCCAGCGTTGCGGCGATCTGGGTGTCGAACACCGGCGCCACGGTGCTGCCGGTGGCGCGCAAGAGGATCTCGACGTCTTGTGAGCCGGCGTGGACGATCTTCACTACGCCAGGCGCGCCGAGCACTCGCGCCAGAGGCTCGAGCTTCCCCTCGAGTGCGATCGCGTCGATCAGGTACGACGCCTCGGTAGTGGCCATCTGTATAAGGCACAGGCGCGCGAAGTACGTGCGTTCACGCATGAACTCGGTATCGAGCGCGACCACCGGCGCGGAACACAGCGCCTCGACGGCTTCTGACAGGGCTTCAGCATCACGGATGTACAATGGAGTCTCCGGGTTGTTATGGTTCTGCCGGATCGGACGCGCAATGTCGTTCGAGTGTAGCCGATGGACGGCACGCAGACGAGGAGCCAGTGCATGAACGTACTGATGATCGCCAACCTGCGTGCGGGCACCGGCGACCCCGGCCTCTACGACTTCGTGCGCGAGCTCGGTGCGCATCGTGTGGATGTGACCATGCGGTTCATGCACGAGCACGCCGACCTGCGCCATCTGCTCCGCGATGCGGACTCGTACGCACGGGTGGTGGCCGTCGGGGGCGACGGCACGGTCTCATCCGTCGCGTACGCCTTGCGCGACAGCGGCATTCCGATCCTCGCATACCCCGCGGGTACCGCCAACCTGCTGGCCCGGAACCTTCGGCTGCCGCTCGACCCGACCGAGCTTGCAGTGGCGCTGATCGCCGGGCGCACGGTCTCGATCGACCTCGGCGAGCTCACGCTTCCCGGCGTTGGGGCCACGCGGGAGTCGGTCGCCGGGTTCGCGATCGCGGCCGGAGCCGGGTTCGATGCCTCGATCATGGATGCCGCCGCTGCTCTCAAACCAACGCTCGGCGAGGGGGCGTACCTGCTCGGCGCGCTACAGAACCTCAACCCGCGGGTCTCGCGGTTCACCCTCGAGCTGGACGACCGCACCGTTGAGACGGACGGCATCGCCGTGATGGTGATGAACCTCGCGCGCATACAGTTCGATATCGCCGTGACACACGGCGCGGACGCGCAGGACGGACTCTTCGAAGTGGTGGTTCTCACGGCATCCTCCGCCGCTGGCCTGCTGCCCGCGATCTGGGCGGCGCTGGTGGACCGGCTGCAGAAGCATCCGGAGCGACCCGGCCTCGAGGTCCACACCGCCTCGCGGGTGCGCATCATCGCCGACCCGCCGCTGCCGGTGGAGTACGACGGCGAGGTGGTCGCGGGCATCACCACGCCGATGACGACCCGTGTCTTACCACAGGCCGGCACGTTCATCGTCGCCGAGGAGCACCCGTTCCCGTGCGATCGGTACGGCAACGATACCGCCTGCCCCTGATCACCCCTTCGACCCGCTCGCCTCGCCCGCGCGAACGCTCCTACCCGCAACGCAAAGGTCCCTCCGGGCGAAACCCGAAGGGACCTCTTGTTTCCATGGTGGGCGCTAGAGGATTTGAACCTCTGACCCCTTCCGCGTCAAGGAAGTGCTCTCCCCCTGAGCTAAGCGCCCATGGTTGCTGCTGAGCAGCGACGACTATTGTAGCAGGGGATCCGCGATGCGCTAGCCCCGAATATCCCCTATATCCAACACCCCGCGCCGCCCCAGAGACACCATCGAGAACGCCGAAGATGGCTGTTGCACGCCCGTCGAGGGGCATGGTAGTCTACCCCTTGCGCGCGGACGTGGCTCAGCTGGTAGAGCACAACCTTGCCAAGGTTGGGGTCGCGGGTTCGAATCCCGTCGTCCGCTCCATCGACACTTCGGAGGTCGGCCCTGAGGGCAGGTATGCCGCTCAAGCGGCCGACCTTCTTTGATAGCGGAGCATCCGATGCTCCCCATACGGCGACGTCGCCAAGTGGCAAGGCAGAGGCCTGCAAAGCCTTTATCCCCGGTTCGAATCCGGGCGTCGCCTCCAGGCACCCTATGGGCCTGTCCGAACACGGACGGGCCCTTCGCTTATAATCAGCGGTGTCCCAAGAGGTCATTGAGAGGAACCGCACGCATCGCAGGAAACCCGAGGAGGCCGTACAGATGAACAAGAGCACGCCCCCTGAAAGGGGACGACTGAGCTCGTTCATCGCGCGCGCAGCACTCCTTACCGGTCTGTGGTGGGTGCTCACCGAGGGTGCTACGTCGTCCCTCGGCCTGGGCGTGCCGTTGGCCATGCTGGCCGCCACCTTCTCGCTCGTCATCTCACCGCCCCGGCGGACGGGCTTCAGGCTCGCCGGGGCTCTGCGGTATGCCTGGTACTTCCTGACCCACGCGATCTCGGGTGGCGTGGATGTCGCCTGTCGTGCGCTCTCCCCTCGCCTGCCGATCAACCCCGCTCTCTTCGACTACCCCACGCGGCTCCGGGGCGGTGCGGCTCGGCTCATCTTCGCCAACACGATCAGCCTTCTGCCGGGCACGCTGATCGTCCAGATCACGGATGGCACGCTCACCATCCATGCGCTCGACGACACCCAGCAAGCGCACGACGACTTGCTCCGGCTCGAATCGGTCGTCGCCGACGTCTTCGGTCAGGAACTGGAGGACCACGCATGAGGGTCACCCTGGAAGCACTGGCTGTCGTCCTTCTCATCGCGGCGGGAATGGGCATGATCCGCATCGCCCTGGGGCCGACAAGCGCTGATCGGATGCTGGCCTCCATGCTGTTCGGCACCGTTGGAGTCGCACTCACGCTTGTGCTCGGCGCCCTCGAGGACATCCCGGCCTTGGTCGATATGGCCATCGTCTTCGCGATCCTCGCCTCGGTCACGGCCGTGGCCTTTGTGGAACGCGCCTGGGGGGCGGGCGATCGATGACACTCGACCTGGTCCGTGACATCGTCAGTAGCGCCTTGTTCATCGGGAGCGCCTTCTTCTTCATCGCCGGATCAGTAGGCCTGATACGGTTCCCCGACGTCTATTCACGGCTGCACGCTCTGACCAAGGCGGACAACCTGGGTGTCGGCCTGTTGGTCGCGGGGCTCGCGGTTCGGGCGGACTCCTGGGTGATGGCCCTCAAGCTACTGCTCATCTGGCACCTGGTCCTGCTTGCGAGCGCCACCGCGTGTCACATCTTCGCCAAGGCCGCGCTGGTCAGCGGCGTGGAGCCGTGGACGCGTGATGCCGCATGAGGGCCCTCTTCGATGTGCTGCTCGTCGGACTGCTCGTATGGATCGCCATCGGGTCGGTCTCACAGCGGAAGCTCTTCAAGTCGGTCGTGATGTTCACGGCGTTCGGGTTGTTCCTGTCACTCGCCTGGGTGCGCCTCGGCTCCCCTGATGTCGCCCTCGCCGAGGCCGCCATCGGCGCCGGAGTCACCGGCGCCCTTCTGCTCGACGCCGTTGGACATATGAGATCTCGCGTCACGCCGTACCCGTCCCCTGCCTCAGCCGAGAGGAGGGACGCCGATGCGTGATCGCATCCGCGTGGTTCCATTGGTGGCGGCTATCGCGCTGTTCGCGATCATCTCGTCGACCGTGCTGGAT
Organism: Actinomycetes bacterium; assembly: GCA_022839745.1. Classification (GTDB taxonomy): domain Bacteria; phylum Actinomycetota; class Coriobacteriia; order Anaerosomatales; family Anaerosomataceae; genus Anaerosoma. The sequence goes on along the minus strand of JALHJB010000001.1, from coordinate 46,481 downwards.
CTGCCCCGCGAGTCGGCCGGGCTCTCGGAAGAGATGATCGGCGGTGCCGCAGCCATCCACGTGAACAACGTGGTCACCGCGGTCCTGCTCGATTTCCGTGGTTACGACACGCTGTTGGAGATCTCGGTGCTCATGCTAGCCACCGTCGCCGTGCTCTCGTTGCGCGATCCGCGGCTCGGCACACGGCGCCGGCTGACCGGCACGGCTGACCTCATCCTGAGGTCACTAGGCGAAGCCGTGACACCGATCATGATGGTCGTGGCCGGATACCTGGTCTGGGTGGGCTCGACGAAGCCTGGCGGTGCGTTCCAGGCCGGCGCCGTGCTCGGTGCCGGCGGCATCCTGCTCGCGCTGACTGGATGGGTGCGTCCCTCCTGGGCGCGTCACTCGGTCATCCGCCTCGTGCTCTCTGTCGGCCTGCTCGCGTTCATCGCCGTATCAGTCACGCCGATCCTCGCCGGCCGTACGCTCCTCGACTACTCCGACGACATGCGGCACATCGTGCTGCTCATCCTGGAAAGCATACTCACGCTGTCGATCGGCGCGAGCATGCTGAGCCTGTTCCTCGCCTCTGCCTCCGGCGGCGAAGAGGATGAGGAGGCGTCGTGAGCACCTATCTGATCTACGCAGTGGGTGGCGCGCTGATCTTCTCGATCGGGACGTATGCGCTTCTGGCGCAGCGGCACATCATGCATAAGGTGATCGGCGCCAACATCATGGGCAGTGGCATCTTCATGGTGTTGATCGCGCTTGGAAAGCGAACGCCCGACGGCGTCACCGATCCGGTGCCTCAGGCGATGGTGCTCACCGGCATCGTCGTCACGGTCGCACTGACCGCGCTCGGGCTTTCGATCGCGAAGCGCTACTACACCCTTACCGGGTTGGACGACCTCGACCAGGACCCTCCGGCGTGTGATGGCCGATGAGTCTCGGTGCCCAACTGCCGGCACTGCTCGTCCTGGCTCCGCTCGCGGCGTCGGCGCTCACGTTCATCGCGGGCCGGAATGTGGACCGCTATGTCGCTCTCGGTTGCGCCGTTGTGAACACGGCGCTGGCCGTTGCCCTCGCGGCGCGCGTGCTTGACGTCGGCGCATGGCGCTACGAGGTGGGAGGCTGGGGGGCGCCGCTCGGCATCGATCTGGTGGCCGATGGACCGGCTGCACTGTTCGTGCTTCTCGTGGCTGTCGTGGGCTTGGCCGTGACGGTGTTCGCTACCGCCTACTTCCACCGTGACGACCCGAACGCGTACGGCAACGGGCACTTCTGGACGCTCTGGATGTTCATGTGGACATCGCTTAACGGGCTGTGCCTCACGGGCGACGCGTTCAACGTCTACGTCTGCCTGGAACTCGTGGGCATCTCGGCGGTCGGCCTTGCCGCACTCAAGGGTGACGCCCGGGCGCTGCGTGCCGGCGCACGCTACCTGTTCGCCAATATGCTCGCGGCCATGACATACCTCCTCGGGGTCGCCCTCCTGTACTCGGCTACCGCGAACCTCGACATGGCGATGTTGCGGGTCGTTCTCGCCGAGGGCGGCCCGGGCGAATCGGGAGCCGCCGTTGGCATCGCGCTCATGGTGGCTGCGCTCGTGCTCAAGACCGCACTGGTGCCGGCCCACTTCTGGCTGCCGTCGGCACACTCGGCCGCCCCGACACCGGTCAGCGCGGCACTGTCGGCCCTGGTCGTGAAAGGCACCTACTTCGCACTGCTGCGGATCGTACTCGGCATGACGCCCCCCGGCTTCGTGCCCGGCCTGAACGTGCTGCTCGGCGTGCTCGGGGCCGTGGCGATCATCTGGGGCTCGATCCAGGCGCTGCTGCAGACCCGGATCAAGCAGTTCGTGGCGTACTCCACGGTCGCGCAAATCGGCTATCTGTTCATAGTCTTCCCCCTGGCGGGAGCTGGCGCCGATGTCATGTCGCTCGCCCTCGGTGGCGTGCTGCTGCATGCCGCAACGCATGGATTGGCGAAGTCAGGGCTCTTCATGGCGGCGGGAAGCCTCATGGACCGGTTCGGGACGGATGACCTGAATCGCATGCGGGGTGCCGCCCGCACCGCACCGGTGCTGACGATGACCGTCGCGCTTGCCGGCGTGACGATGATGGGCCTGCCCCCCAGCGGCGGCTTCGGCTCGAAGTTCCAGCTGGCCACGGCCTCCATTTCGACCGGGCAGTGGTGGTGGGCGGTCGCCCTGGGGCTTGGAGGGCTCCTCGCGGCCGCGTACATGTTCCGGGTGCTCGCGATCATGCTGTCAGGCCCCGCTGATGCACTGGCCCCGGCCGATGCGGCCATCCGCCTTGAATGGCTGCCGCTCGGCCTTGCCCTCGCCGCGCTGTTCTTCGTGTTCGCGGCACCGCTGGTGAACGAACTCGCGGCCATCGGGCCGCTGCTTGCCTCGGGCGCGGTGACGCCATGATGATCTGGCTCCCGGTGCTCCTGCCCGCCATCGCCGCGCTGTCGACGTTCCTTCTCGGGGAGCGGCGGCCTCGCGCGCGCAACACCCTCAATCTCATAGCCGCGGCAGCGTCGGTCGGCACCGTCGTCGTCCTTGTCATCCGCGCATACGGCGGCGAGGTCGCGGTCGGAGCGATCCCGATGATGTCCGACCTTGACCTCGGAGTGCACAGCGACCTGACCGGCCTGCTGTTCTCCACGGTGGCGACCGTCCTGTGGATGATCACCCTCGTCTACGCGATCGGTTACATGGAACACGCTGCGGATCAGGCGAGGTTCTTCGGCTTCTTCGCCCTATGCATCGCCGCCGCCAATGGTGTGGCTCTGGCCACCGATCCGGTGAGCCTCTTCGTCTTCTACGAGATCCTCACGCTCACCACCTACCCGCTGGTGGTCCACTCCGGCACTCCCGAGGCGCTGGCGGCCGGACGCAAGTACCTGCTGTACGCGCTCACCGGCGGCACGCTACTGCTCCTGGGGAACGCCTGGCTCTATGCGCTCGCCGGCCCGACACCGTTCACCCCGGGCGGTGCGCTCGCCGGTGTCGAGACCCACACGACCGCCCTCCGCGCCATATTCTTCCTCATGGCGGCGGGCTTTGGCGTCAAGGCCGCGATCATGCCGCTGCATGGCTGGCTGCCGGGCGCGATGGTAGCGCCCGCACCGGTGAGCTCCCTGCTCCATGCGGTTGCTGTCGTGAAAGCGGGAGTGTTCGGCATCATCCGGCTCATCAACGAGCTCTACGGCCCCGCACTCGCATCCTCCCTTGGCGTGGCACAGGTGCTCGCCGCGTTCGCCGCCGCGTCGATCATCGTGGCGAGCGTCATCGCGCTGCGTCAGGACGATCTCAAGAAGCGGCTCGCCTACTCCACCGTGGCGCAGCTCTCGTACATCACGCTCGGCGTGGCGCTCTGCTCACCGCTCGCGGCCGCCGGCGCGCTCGCCCACCTCGCCCACCACGCGTTCATGAAGATCACGATGTTCTTCACCGCGGGCAGTCTCGCCGAGACGCTCCACGTGAAGAAGCTGAGCGAGATGGGCGGCGTGGCCAGGCGCATGCCGGTCACGATGGGATCGTTCGCCGTTGCCGCGTTCGCACTTGCTGGAATCCCCCCGCTTGCCGGGTTCGCCAGCAAGTGGCTGCTCGGCTCGGGCTCGGTCGAGGCCGGTGCGTCCTGGGCGCTCATCGTCTACGTTGCCGCGGGCGCTCTGGCGATGGGCTACATGGTGCCGATACTGCTTGCCGCGATGCGACCCGGCGATCACGGCGCGCCTGAGGGTGTCGAGAGCGACCCGCGCATGCTGTGGCCCATCGTCATCGTCGCTGCGATGTCTATCGTCCTGGGGCTCACCGCCGGTCTGCCGGGCTCGCCTGTCCACTGGGCCCTGACCGCGGTCGCTCCGGCGTTTGGAGGTGTCACGCCGTGACGTCCGCATTCACAGGGACCGGCGCGTTCACGTTCGGTCTTGATGAGACGTCGATCCCGTTCCTGGCGTTGTTCGCCGTGGTGTGGCTCCTCTCGGGGCTGTACACGGCGATCACGACTCCCGCCGCCGATCGCCCCAGGCTCTTTGCGTACTACGTGCCATCGGCAGTAGGCGGGATCGGCGTAGCGGCCGCCTCGGACGCTGTCTCCTTCTATCTGTGCTTCGCGCTCATGGCTCTTCCGGCGTGGGGACTGATCACCCACACGCGCAGCGCGGAGTCACGCCGGGCGGGCGCCATCTACCTCACGCTCACCGTTGTGGGCGAGGCGCTGCTGCTCGCTGCGCTCGTGCTCCTGGTGGTCGAGACCGGCACCACGAGCCTCCCCGGATACCGCGACGCCATCGCCGGACTCCCCTCCGCCGCGCTCATCACGACGCTCGTGCTCGCCACGATCGCTCTCAAGATCGGCATGCTGCCGCTGAGCGGCATCCTTTCGCTCACCTACACATACACGCCCACGGGTCCCGCCGCCGCGCTCGCGGGCGCCTCGACCAAGGTCGGCGCGCTTGCGATGCTGAGGCTGTTGCCTGCGGGCGGGATGCCACCGGGCTGGGCCGACGCCGTGATGGTTCTGGGCCTGACGACGGCGTTCGGCGCCGCGGTCCTCGGCGTGCTCACCGACCATCCACGCGCGGTTCTCGGCTACTCGAGCGCAAGCCAGATGGGCCTGGTGCTGATCGCAGCGGGCGCCGGACTCTCGGACACGAACGCCGCGACGCTCGCGTATGGTGCCGTTGTGACGTACGCGCTTCATCATGGGCTGGCGAAGGCCGCACTCGTGCTCGGCGACGACGTTGTGCAGAGGCTCAGCGGACGACGGGCGCGCTCCGTGGCCCTGGCGGCCCTGGCGCTCCCCGCGCTCGCGCTCGTTGGTGCGCCGCTCACGAGCGGGTTCGTGGCGAAGTACGCGCTCAAGGACGCGGTCCATGCGGTAGGCGGTGACATTTCGGCCGCGGTATACGTGGGGTTGTCATGGGCTGCGGTGGGAACGGCCGCGCTCATGCTGCGTTTCTTCGCGCTCACCCTGCAGCCACGGGAAACCACACCGGGCAACGCGCGTGGTGCCGCGCTGGTCTGGGGCCTGTTGCTGATGCTCGTGGCCACCGCCACGTGGATGTGGCCCTCTGACTGGAACCAGCACGCGATCAGCTCCGCTTTCTCGCTGTCATCGCTGTGGGCGGCGCTGTGGCCGGGCCTGATCGCTCTCGGTGTGTGGGGTGTGATCGCCAGGATCGTGCCGGGAGGCACCCGCTACCGTGCAGTAGTCGAGCCCGGCGATCTCCTCACCATGGTTGCCCGCGGAGCATCCCGATGGGCAGCACGCGCGGATCGGCCCCGGCCCGTCGCGGCCGGGCGATCGGAGGCACGCTCCTCATCGCTGGCGGAGCCGCTGCTCGGCGCCGAACGCGGCTACCTGCGTTGGACGATAGCGGCCACAACGTTCGTGCTGGTCGCGCTCGCTCTCGCGTGGCTCGCGCTCGGTTGATCGACCGATCGTGAGACGGCGACAGCTATACGCCGTACTTGAGCTGGATGCGCTTGGCCTGATCGAGACGGAAGAGTCCCCGCTCCAGGTCCTTTGGGTCCGCGATGTTCTCGAGCGCCCACTTGAGGATCTCATGCGGCACGAGCGGGTAGCGCTTGCGCGCTTCGGTGATGGTCATGGCCATGACTCCTTCTGCTGCTGCGACGACTGCTACGACGAAGAACTGCTGTGATACGGCCTGACACCCGCATTGTGCGTCCGAGGCGCTAAACCGTCAAGTGATAGTCGAGACTCAGGAGTGCCCACCCCTGCCGAGGAAGTATCCCATCGCCGCAACAACGGCCGCGATCCCCACGCCCTCGTACATCAGCGACACGGGCTCCATGCCCTTGATGACAGCGCCGAGGAACGACACCGCCAGAACAACAGCGACCACACCGACCAGCTTGCTCTTGAGATCGTCGAGCGAGTGGATCTGCAGCCACGCCGGCAGCGGGATGGCATCGTCGATGAACAGCTCGTACAGACCGAGTGCCATGATGTAAAGCACCGTGGCGAGCAGGAACACGTCCGCAAGCTCGATGAAGTCGAGCACGGCATCCTTCTCGTGCAACGCCCCACTGACGACACGTGAGATCACGCTGACCGTCTCGACCGCCGCCAGGCCGGTCAACGTGACCGCCCCAGCGAAGAGACCGACCACCGGGATCCCGATGAGAAAGCGAGTGTACGTGGGTATTCGCCGGGCAAAGCCCCCTTGGCTCTCTGTTCCCGTGACCTCCTGTGTACTCATGCCAACCCATCCTTTCGCGAAGCGCCGGTCACAGCCCAAGCTCCCCCTCGAGTGAATCCAGGGTCTCGATGGGAACCACGCCGTGGTCCACGTCGAGGCCATGTCGGTCTATCAGAACGGCCTTCATTCCGAGCGCACTGGCGCCGAGGTAGTCAGCGTAGTGATGGTCGCCGACGTGGGCCGCCTCGCCGGGGACGACGCCGATCCGCTCGCACGCGAGCTCGAAGATGCGTGGGTCGGGCTTGTGGAGTCGCACGTCCGCAGATGACACGATATCGGACAGGATCTCTCCGAGTCCCAGCCCGGTAAGGATCCGTACCAGCCGCGTGTCCCAGTTCGAGATGATGCCGATGGCGATACCACGCGCCTGCAGCCGTTCGAACGCTGGCCGGACATCATCGTACGGCGCCCAGCGATCGGGCCGTCCGAACTCGTCGTACACGCGCCGCGCGATCGCCACAGCCTCGGCTTCGATGCCAAGCTTGCGGCACAGCAGCGAGTACATACCGATCCACACCGACGTCGTCCGCCCGTCATCGGTCCAGAACGCGTCGTCTTCGGCGTAGCGCTCCTCGTAGTACGCATCCACGAGCGGCATGTACGACTCGATGAGCGAAAGGTCGAGTTCGTGTCCCGCCTCCCGGAGCACGCCGCGGCAGACTTCCGACACGCTCGGCGAGGGATACACGAGCGTGTTCCCCACATCGAAGAAGACGGCGCGCAGCCCCCGAGCGCTCACGTGAGGTAGGTCACCACATCGGTGTGGCGGTCTCGCTCGGGCGGCTCCTCGGCCCCGTGTCCCAGGACGATGAGCGACACGACCTCCCATCCTTCTTTCAGGTCGAACACGTCGCCCAGCCGATCACGGATCCAGTGCGGAGAGGAGATGCTGCAGCTCGACAGACCCATGTCGTAGCTGGCAAGCAACACGTTTTGAACGGCCGCCCCGACCGAGATCGCGTTGTCGCGCGCTTCGTTCCAGTCCTCTGTGATCGTGGATGCCACACCGATGATCACCGGCGCCGCGCCGAGATCGGCGTAGAACCGGGCCGCATGCTCGACGCCTTCAGGTCCAAGCACGTCGATGTACTCCTCAAGGTACGCCGTGGTCATCGCCATGACCTCGGCGACACGCATCCGCGCATCCCCCGATGCGACGTGGAAATGCCATGGCTGGGTGTTCATGCGGGACGGAGCGTACGTTGCCGCATCCAGCACCTGCTCGAGAATCCCCTTATCGACCGGTCGTCCGTCGAAAATACGGATCGAACGACGGCCACGGATCGCATCCATCAACTCCATGACGCTTCCTCCCTCGGATGATCCAGCCCGTCAAGGATACCTAATCGAGCCGCCGCTGGCACGTCACCCGCGCGTAACGTCCAGGGCCGCGAGGTGACGCACCAGCGTCACCGCCGTCCCGCCCCCGGGAAGCGGCGTGAAGTCCACACGGTCCATGAGGGCGCGCATGAACATCACTCCCCGCCCCGAGGACGCGTATGGATCGCCATCGGACGCCGTCTCGCCATCAAAACCCGCCCCATGATCGGCGATGACCAACACGACCCTGTCTTCATACGCCGACACTGACACCGACACCGGGTCATTGGCGCCGCGCGGTGAACCATGCCGGATCGCGTTGGCCAGCGCCTCCCCCACGGCGACGCGGACGTCGAAGAACACGGTCTCTGGCATCCCGAGAGGGTCGAGCAGGTCGCAGACCTCCGCCCGCGCTCTGGCGAGTGAATCCGGGTGTGCGGGAAACTCCAGCTCCCGGGTCCACAACGGCACCGCGGGCGGACCGGTGAGTTCGAACCCCGAGAGCGCGTCCTCCGGGTCGCTCGCGGCGGATATGCACGGCGCGGCGCTGACGAGCCCGGAGATCTCGAGTATCCGTGACACGTTGCGGTCGGCCCCGGCAAGCACCAGTCGTCCCTCGCGAGGGGCCAGCTTCCAATCCACCCACACGAGCAGGCCGAGGGCCGAACTGTCCATGTAGCTGACGTGCGCGAGATCGAGCACCAGGTTGTCGCATCCGCGGTTCATCGCGGATTCAAGCGCCTCCCGGACTTCAGGGACGGTGACCATGTCGACCTCACCGTGAAGATGCACAACGCACGCGCGCCCGTCGCCATGATGCTCGGTGACGATCTTCATCTGACCTCCCCGGAGCCGCCCTGTGTCCGCGCGTACTCACGCCTCACGGTCATCGGCCTCCACGCTATCATCGTCCGCCGCGTACCGAACGGCAAGGATCGCCGCATCGTCACGTATATCCCCACTGGTGAACCGCTGCACAGCGGCCAGCAGTCGCTCGGCCATGGCAGACGCTGACCCGCCAGTCCGGAGAGCTCTCCGGACACGGCCCTCGCCGAAGAACCGCGCACCGCTGCGCGCCTCAGTCACACCGTCCGTGTAGAGCAGCAGCGTCGCTCCGGGATCGAGGGTCACCGTGCGCTCCTCCCATGACGCGTCCTCCACCGCGCCCAGAAGCGCGCCCGTGGTGCCGAGGCGCTCGATCGTGACCCGCCCATCGGAGACCGACCGCAACAGCCCCGCGGGATGACCGCCATCGGCATAGCGCAGTCTGCCCGTGCTCAGGTCAAGCTGCCCGAGCCAGAGGGTCACGATGCTCGTGGCGTCGCCGGATTCGAGCAACATCCGGTTGAGCTCCTCAAGCATCCGCGAAGGACCGGCACCGGCAGCGGCCATGCCACGGATCGCGTACTTGATCATCGACGTCTTGGTGGCCGCAACCACACCCTTCCCGCACACGTCGCCGATGGCGATCGCCACCGACCCCTCCGGTGCGATGAAGAGATCGTAGTAGTCGCCGCCGATATCGGCGTCGGTACCGGCCGGCAGATACACGCTGCCGGCTTCCAGCCCGGGGATATGCGGCAGACGAGAGGGCAGGATGCTCGCCTGGAGCACCGACGACACATGGTGCTCACGACTGAAGAGCTCGGCGGTGTCGATCGCGAGAGCCGCCTGCGCGGCGAAGGTCCGCAGCAGGTCCATCTCTTCGCTGCTGAACGCACCGGCTCCCCTGGCGAAGACCACAAGGACGCCGATGCTTCGTCCGCGTGCCAGCAGCGGCACGGCGAGCAACGACTCGAGCCCCTGTGCGGCCGCGGCGTTCAGCAGTCGGGTATCGGTGCCCGAGATGCGGTCGTACCGCTCCGGCTCCAACGTCTCGAACACGCGCCCCGGAACGTCCTCACCCGGCCGGAAGGTGATGTCCAACATGTCCCGGTGCAGAATGCCACGCGCCATCGGGACGGTGATGATCTTGCGCTTGGAATCAAGCGTCATGAGCATCACGGCGTCGGCCGAAAGGATCTTCTGGACCACATCCAGCACCCGGTTGAGCACCACACGTGTCTGCAACGACGAGCCCACGGCGTGAGAGATGCGGAAAATGGTCTCGAGATTGTCGGCGCGGCTCTTCGCCGCCTGGAACAGATATGCGTTCTCGAGCGCCAACGACGCCTCGGCCCCGATGGTGCGCGCGAGGCTGAGCCGCTTGGCCCCCGACATCCGCGACGGGTGCGACGCCATGCACACCAGCAGGCCCACGCAGCGGCCCTGACGGACCAGAGGCGTGAGCAAGGCCGAGAGCGCACCATACGCCATCAGCGCGGCCGTGCCTTCAGGGGAGGCGGAATCGATCGTCACATGCACGGGCTCCAGTCGCTCGCCGTCACCGCTCGCCTGACGCCACACATCGGCCCACAGTGAATCGGCGCCGGCATCGGCAACGTCGATCCCGTACGAACCGGGGTCATCGAGCAGCACCACCTCAGACGAGTCGTATCCCAGGAGCTCCGCCTGCGACGACGCGATGTAGCGGAGCGTCTCGCTCACGCCGACAGGTGAGGCCACGCGCTCCGCGATCTCCCTGAGCGACTCCGCATCACGCCGAGAGCGGCGCTCGTCGTCGAACAGCCGCGCGTTCTGCAGCGCCACTGCGGCCTGGGCCACGTACGAGCGCAGGGTCTCGCGCTCTCCGTCGCTGAACGACGCCCCCTCGGTCCGCATGACCGCAACGATGCCGACGCAGTCGCTTCCCGCCCACAGCGGGGCCGCCATTCCTGAGACCACGTCATCACCGTGCAGCGCGAACAGCGCATCGTCGGGGTCGTACGCGGCGGAGACCGACGCCCCGGCTCCGAGACACTCCGCGAGCCAGCCTGAGCGCGGCGCCGGGATGCGGAGGTCCTCACGCGCCTCCAGCGCCCCGTGTGCGACCACCAGGTCGAGGTCGCCCTCCTCGGAGAGCACGAGCACATCCACATCGGCCCCGTCGAACATGTGCGCGACCGACGTAACGATGCGCTCGAAGAGCTCCTCGCGGTCATCGGTCCGTGCGAGCAATTCGACCGAATCTGTCAGCCGGTTGAACCGGGTGACAACGGAGTTGAACGCGTCGAGCAGGCGCGCGACCTCGTCGCTGCCGGTCACCCGCTCGGGTTCCACCCGGTCCCCGGCACCGATGGCGCGGGCTCTGCGCTCGAGCTGCCGCAGCGGACGCGTCGACCGATCGACCACGGACAGCGCGCCCACCAGCGCCACGCCAAGCGCGGCGATCCAGCCGAGCAGCCCCGGCCGCAGTGCCCGCCATGTCTCGCCCCACACCCCGGTCTCGGGCTCCAGGATCGCGACCCGCCACCCCAGGTCGTGCGCGTCCGGTATGCTGGCATACCGTCCCACCATGGTCTGGGTGCTCTCCAGTGAGACGCGTCCGGCCGAGCCACCCTCCTCATCGGGGACGAACCGAGCACGGGCCGACTCGAAAGCCGTGAGCGGCGCGCTGGAAAACACCACGCGACCCATCGGGTCGAAGACGATGGCAAGTGGACGACCGGGCAGCTCGCTGGTCATCGCAAGTTCGCCCTCGATCAACGATGAACGCACCCTGACCGCCAGCACACGAGGCTCTGACCCGGGCACGGCCACACCATGGACCGCCCACAGACCGCCCCGCGAGCCGGGCGCGGGCGTGACCCACACGACCGTACCCAGGTCATCCGTGCGCTCAAGCGAGTCCAATACGCCGAGCGAAGCGGCGTCGAGCGTCCCTGTGGGCCACGCGACGGGCGTGCTGGTGGGTTCGCGGAGCAGGACCGCGCCTTCGATGAAGCCGGTGTCGTCCAGCGCGACCCGCGCGAGCGCGGCACGGAGTTGCCCCTCGTCGTCGCCCGCCAGATCAGGGTCGAGCGAGGCCGTGCGCATCTCGGCATGGATCGTGGCGAGCCGCCCGCCGATGCGAGAGACCAGCACGTCACCGTATGCGGCATGCCGTGTGGACTCCTGTCGCACCGCCATGTTGTACACGCCCGCTGCGGACGTGCCGATGAGGAGCACCGTGGTGCTCACGACGATGAGCGCCGAGAGCAGCAGCAGTCGATTGGTGAGAGTGAAGCGCTCGCGCGCCTTCATGCGGCCTCCAGGATGCCGATGCCCCGACGACCAATCCTAGAGCACGGCCACCCGCTCGGCAACGCGCGACTCAGCCACCAAGCTTCGGGATGAACATCGACAGCCAGCCGACGACCGGACCGATCCAGCCGGTGAGGATGAGCAGACCGAGGACCATCAGCACAACGCCGGCCACGCGGTTGATGACGAGCGCGTGGCGGTTCAGCCAGTTGAGTATCGGCTTCACGCGGCCGAGCAGAAGCGCGACCAGAACGAACGGCACGCCGAGCCCGAGGGAGTACACCGCGAGCAGGAGCGCGCCTCGCCCCACTTCGGCGCTGTTGGCGGCGACCATGAGGATCGACCCGAGCACCGGCCCCACGCACGGCGACCAACCGAACGCGAACGCCATACCCATGAGCAGGGAGGCGAAGCTGCCGAACCGCTTGGCCTTCTGCATCTCGAACCGCGCCTCACCGTACAGCCAGGGCACCTTTATGATGCCGAGCATGAAGAAGCCGAGCAGCATGATGATGAGGCCCGCCACCTTCTCGAGCACATCGCTGTACTGCTTAAGGAACGAACCCACAGCCGAGGCCGATGCGCCCAGCGCGACGAACACGATGCTGAAACCGAGCACGAACAGCAGCGATGGCACCAGGATGGTCGAGAGCTTGCGGTTCTCCGCGGTGAGCTCCGCCGAGGACATGCCGGTCATGAAGGCGATGTATCCGGGAATCAGCGGCAGGACGCACGGAGACAGGAAGGTGATGAAACCGGCTCCGAGGGCAGCGAACAGCGACGCGGTATCACTCACGATGCCGATTCCTCCAAAGACGACGAATGGGTACCACCAACGTTATACCCCGAGGGGGTATTCTGCGTCCAGCTCGCGCCGACTGCTCGCTATGCGTCGGCGGGCTCTGCGCCGTACCCTGCCCGCACGATAGTGGCCACGATCTCATCGGAACCGAGCACGGAGTCGTCGAAGACGACCTCAGTGATGCCCGTGCGATGGTCGGATTCTGCCGCCGTCACGCCGTCCAGCTCGCTCACGACCATCTGGATAAGCATCGAACACGATGGGCAGTGCATGCCCGTGGTCGTGAATCGCTGCGTCTTAGTCGTCATGCCGACACCCCGTCATTCTCGGGCACGCGATCGGACTCGACCATCGCGCCACAGTAGGGACACATCCTCCAGGCGCCGTGGACCTCACGCCCACACTCCTTGCACTCACGCCGCTCGAGAGAAGAACGGCCCTGGTCCGCCTCCCGCTGAGCCTGGCTCATGAGCGCTCGGCCAGCGACGATCAGCACGAGCAGCGTAAGGCCGATGACCGCGCCGCCAGCGGGCGACAGGATCGTGCACGCCGCGTGCTGGGCGCTATGGTTCACCACCGCGACCGTCGCCGTTGTGAGAACAGCGAGGACGACCACAGTGACGCCCAGCGTGCTCCGGGCCCTGACGCGCTTCACTCTCAGCTCCGCGGTTCGGCGACATGACACGCTGCGAGATGCAATCCTCGTGCCAATGCATCACGTGCGCAGAGAGCACCTAGAGCCCGTACCGCTCCATCCGTGCTTCCAGCGTCTTGGTCGTGAGCCCGAGCAGCTTGGCCGCCTTGGGTGTACTGGCTCCCGCACGTTCCAGTGCCTGCCTGATCAGGTCGAGCTCGGTCTCCTCGAGGTCGATGCCCGCCTCGGGCAGCACGAAACACCGCGACCCGGCGTCGACGATACCCACGCCCGCACGTACCTCCGCCGGGAGGTCGTCCGCCTCGATGACCTCGCCGTGAGAGAGGATCGTGATCCGCTCGACGGTGTTCTCCAGTTCCCGTACGTTCCCGGGCCACTGGTAGGCCACAAGCGCCTCCATCGCCTGCGATGAGATCGTGCGGCTGCCCGCGCCGAACTTGTCGAGGAAGTGCGCGACGAGCGCCGGGATGTCGGCCGGACGCTTCCGAAGCGGCGGTATGGTGAGCGGCACGACGTTCAGCCGGTAGAACAGGTCCTCGCGGAAGGTACCGTCTGCGATGAGCTGCTGGAGATCGCGGTTGGTGGCCGCCACCACGCGCACGTCCACCTCGATGCTCCGCGTGCCGCCCAGCCGCTCGAACGTACGCTCCTGCAGCACGCGCAACAACTTCACCTGCACCGCCGCAGAGATGTCGCCGATCTCGTCGAGGAACAGCGTGCCGCCGTTGGCCATCTCGAAACGGCCGGGCTTGGCCGTCATCGCTCCGGTGAAGGCGCCCTTCTCGTACCCGAACAGCTCGCTCTCGAGCAGCGTCTCCGGCAGCGCACCGGCGCTGATCGAGATGAACGGCTTCGATGCGCGAGGCGACAGCCGGTGCAGGGCGCGCGCCACCAGCTCTTTGCCTGTGCCGGACTCGCCGTAGACCATGACGGTGGCGCCGGTAGGAGCCACCTTCTCCACGCTGGACAGCAGCTCGAGCATCGCCGGATCGACGGCGACGATCCCCTCCACGTCCCAGTCCCGTTCCAACTCCTCGCGCAGACGGTCCACCTCGGCGGCAAGCGCCTCGACCTTGAGCGCCTTCTCGATGCTGAGCTTCAGCTCATCGAGATCGAACGGCTTCGTGAGGTACTCGTTGGCACCGGCCTTCATCGCCTCAACGGCCGTCTGCACGTTGCCATGGGCGGTCAGCATGATCACCGGGAAGCGGTGGCCTTTTGATCGCAGCCGCCGCAGCACCTCCATGCCGTCGGGGGCCGGCATCTTGTGGTCGAGTATGACGACCTCGGGCTCGTGTTCGGCAACCGCCGTCAGGGCCTCCTTGCCGTCCGCTGCCTCGAACACCTCGTAGCCCTCGGCCTCGAGCGCCTGGCTCAGGACCCAGCGCATGTTCTTCTCGTCGTCCGCGATGAGCACGCGACCCTTCATCTGCCGACCCCTCTTCCCTGTGCGGGGAGCACGACCGTGAAGGTCGTGCCGCGCCCCGGTACGCTGTGGACTTCTATTCTGCCGCCGTGCTGGTCGATGATGCGGTGGACGATGGTGAGACCGAGCCCGGTACCATCATCGCGTGTCGAGAAGAACGGGTCGAACACCTTCTCAGCGACCTCGGGCGGCATGCCCGGGCCGGTGTCCTCGACCGCTATCGACACGTACTCGCGATCCCCCCACACGCGCAGGTGTATCGTGCCACCGCTCTCCCCCATCGCCTGGACGGCGTTCGAGACGAGGTTCACCAGCACCTGCTTGAGCTGGTCGGCATCCGCGAACACCGAGAGCCCCTCCTGAGCATACTCGGTGACGATCTTGACCCGCGCCTGCCCCGCGAAGCGGCTGGTGAACAGTACCACATCATCGATCACCGACTTGACATCGGTGGGTCGCAGCGTCGGAGACGAGGGGCGTCCGAAATCGAGAAGGGCCTTGATCACACGATCGAGCCGGTCGATCTCCTGCCTGATGACCCGCATCACTTCTCTCATGCGGGCGGGGTCGTTGCCCGACTCCTCCACCAACTGCACGGAGGCCTTGATGATGCCAAGGGGGTTCCTGACCTCGTGCGCGACACCGGCTGTAAGCTCACCCATCGCAGCCAGGCGATCGGCACGGACCAGCTGGTCGGTGAGCGCCTTGACCTCCGACACGTCCTCCACGCTGACAACGGCGCCGAGGACACGACCACCGTCATCGCGCATGCGCGCGATCGATACGCGCGCGTGAAGCGTCTTGCCGCCACGCGTCACAAGCGTCATCTCGTTCACGCGGCGCTGTGCCACCCCGCGCAGCACCTGCTGAAGCGCCGTCTCCAACCCGCCGTCCTCGCGGAACAGCACACCGAGCGGTCTCGGCACCATCTCGGCCTCACTCATGCCGAGTGCGCGCTCCGCAGCGGTGTTGACGGTGGCGACCGACCCATCCGGGCCCACCGTGATCACGCCTGACGTGATGGACTGGAGGATCGCCTGCGTGTACTGCTGGATGGTGACAAGCTGGATCGCACGTTCTTCGAGCGTGTGGTAGGCGTGTTCGAGCTCGACGCTGACCGTTCGCAGGTCGCGCGCCTTGCGCTCCTCCAGGTCACGCAGCCACCCGAACAGGAAGCCGACGGCGATGAACATCACGATCTCGTAGAGGTTGTCGACGTTAGGGCCGACGAGACCGCCCATCGCCGACTGTGCATGCGGGCCGAACACCAGCGCAGTAGCGAGCGCCGTGACGAGGCCGCCACGCCAGCCGAACACGAACCCCGCGTAAATGATCGGTATGTAGTAGAGCTTGCGGTACAGCAGGTGCATCGCCATCGTCTCGGGCGACGCTGTGGTGAACAGGTGGAGCGCCGTGATCGCCGCGAGCAGGAAGACGATCAGCGCGACATCGTTGCGGGAGGCCTCGGATCGCGCGGCACCTGCAGGTCCCGACCGCTCATGCGCGGTCATGTGCGCTTCCTCGCCCAGGAGGGCTCGATGCCGAGCTCCTCGCGGTACTTGGCGACCGTCCGCCTGGCCACGCTCACGCCCTGTTCAGCGAGCGCCTCGGCCAGACGCTGGTCCGACAGCGGCCGGGCGGGGTCCTCGGCCTCCACGAGCTCCCGCAGCCTCTTGCGCACGGTGGTTGACGCCACGTCCATCCCCGTGGACGTGCGATATCCACCCGAGAAGAAGTGCTTGAGCTCGAACAGCCCGTACGGGGTGGCCATGTACTTGCCAGTGACGCCGCGGCTGACCGTGGAGAGGTGCACGCCGAGCTCGACCGCGACGTCCTCAAGCCGCAGCGGGCGCAGATCCCCCTTGCCGTCCTCGAAGAAGTCGCGCTGGACCTCGAGGATGATCTCGGCGATGCGGCTCACGGTGTCCCGGCGACGATCGACGTTGCGCATGAAGCTCTCGGCCTGCCGGATCTTGTCCTTCAGGTAGCGACGCGTCTCATCGTCGGCGGTCGATCCAGAGCGCAGCATAGACCGGTAGCGCGCGTTCACGCGCAGACCCGGCACCGCTTCGCTGTTGGGAATCACAAGCCACTCATCGTCGAACCGCCGCAGCGTCACGTCGGGGACCACATAGGCCGGTGCGGAGCCGGGCGAGAACGCCCCCGCGGGCCGGGGGTTGAGCATCCGCAGCGACTCGACCGCCTCGCGCACCGACTGCTCGTCGGTGCCGAGGGTGCTGGCGATCTTCTTGAAGCGGCTTGCGGCCACGTCGTCGAGGTGCGCGTCGATGATGCCGAGAACGAGCGGCGTGTCGACGCCCACCACCTCGGCCTGGATCCTCAGCGCCTCGGTCACGGTGCGCGCCCCCACGCCGGGAGGATCCAGTTGCTGGACCGCCGCAAGCGCATCCGGTACCACGTCGACCGGCACGTCGGCGATGGCCGCGATCTCCGATTCATCGCCTACGAAGAAGCCGTCCTCGTCGAGCGAGCCGATGATCGCGCGCGCGGCGAGCGCCACCTCCGGAGTGAGGTGGAGCATCGCCAGCTGCTCCAGCAGGTGCTCGGTGAACGAGGTCACGCCACCCACGAACTCCTCGGCGTTGATCTCCTCTGCCCCCGGATCGCGCGGTGCCGCGCTGTCCATGTGCTCGAGCTCTTCGTACTGATCGAGCCACTCGTCCCAGGCGCGCTCGTCGTCGGCCGCGGCCTCACGCTCCTCGGCGTCGGGCTGCTCGTAGTCGTC
This sequence comes from Actinomycetes bacterium, assembly GCA_022839745.1. Taxonomy (GTDB): domain Bacteria; phylum Actinomycetota; class Coriobacteriia; order Anaerosomatales; family Anaerosomataceae; genus Anaerosoma. Next base: position 29,188 of record JALHJB010000001.1, on the reverse strand, counting down.
CTCCTCGACCTCGAGGACGGGGTTCTCCAGGATCTCCGCCTCTATGAGCGCCTGCAGCTCCAGCACGGGCATCGCAAGCATGTTCAACCCCTGGTAGACCTGGGGTGAGAGGGTGACCTTCTGTTTCAGTTCTGGCCGCTGAACGAGGTCCATGGGGCCTCCGGGAGTCGCCCTACTAGCAAACAACGTACCATTCACATTATGCGCCGGTCGTCTCTCCACCTAACACGTCCGGATCGACCAGCGGCATCTCCGCGGGAACGCGGGTGCTCGCCTGAGAGAGCAGGACGGCGGCCACGACCAGCACGCCTCCCAGAAGCTGCAGGGCGCTCAGATGCTCGCCGAAGATGAACCAGGCCACCACCCCTGCGATGACGGGCTCGACCGTGGAGGTCACCGACGCCTGCGTCGCCTCGATCATGTTCAGCGCCTTGAGAAACGCGCCGAATGGGATGATCGTGCTGACCACGGCAAGCGCGAGCACCGCCGCCGCCGCGCGCCAGTCGGAGAGCAGCGTGACGATCGGCCCGGGACCGCCGAGCACGATCAGCCAGAACATCGAGGCGAACCCGAGCCCGTAGGTAAGGAGCGTCCAGGGCGCGAACCTGCCCGACGCGTACTTCCCCATCAGCGAGTACCCCGCGAAGAAGACCGCCGAAGAGAGGCCCCAGATGAGGCCCTCGCGCGGCACCACCAGACCGTCCGGGCCGAGAGCGCCCACCATCAGGGCACAGCCGGCGACGCTCAGCGTCACCGCGCTCGGCAGCGCGAGGGTGAACCGTTCGCCAAGCAGCGTGACCGAGAAGACCAGCACGATCACCGGAGCGAGGTACTCGAGAAGGATCGCCGTGGCAACGCCGGTGAGGGAGATCGTCTTGAAGTAGGCGAAGTGCACCATCGCCAGGCCAAGAATGCCGAAGACCGCGAGGAACGGCAGATCGCGCCCCCGGACCTTGAGCAGCTCGCGTCGGCGAAGCGTAAGGAACGCGGTCGCGATGAGCGTGGACACCACCGCGCGGGCGGCCGAGAGCACCACCGGATCGACCTCGATGCCCAGAGGAGGAAACGGCCAGCCCGCGGTCGCCGGCCCCGGAGCGGAGAAGAGCCACTTCGCGAGCAGCCCCCCGCCGGCCCAACACAGCGCGGCAAGCAGCACCAGCCCGTACCCCTCCGCGCGGCGCGCAGCGTTGTCGCGTAGCGTGGAGGTCACAGAAGCCCGCTCCTCTCCTGCTCCTCCGTCTTGCGTTGCTGGTACTCGTCGAACGGTTCAAGATGCGCGATGGCGTCGACGACGGCTGGGAACCCTTCCACGACCGCTTTCTCCACGCGCTCGGCGATCGCGTGTCCCGTCGCGACCGTGATCCCCGGGTCAACCTGTACGTGCATGTCAACGTAGATCTCGCTCTCACTGCCCCGGGTCCGCACACCGTGACAGCCGAGGACTCCCTCGAGCGAGCATGCGACCGCACTCACCTCTGCCGGATCGAGACGCGCCGTGTCGGCGAGGGAACCACCCGCGGTCCCGAGCACGCGGAACGCGGTGACCACGATGAATCCCGCCACCAGCAACGCGAGTATCGGATCGGCGATCGGGTAGCCGAGGCGTACCGCGACAAGTCCACCGATGACGCCGAGCGTGACCAGCACGTCGCTTGCGGTGTGGCTTGCGTCGGCACGCAGGATCTCGCTTCCCAGGCGGTCGCCGGCACGTCGCTCGGCGGTCGTGACCACAAGGTTGACGGCAAGCGTGAGAAGCATGACCACAAAGCTCACACCATCCACCGCCGGACCGGCCCCGGGATCCTGGATCCGCACGATGGCCGATGAGCCCACCCGCCACGCGGCGAACAACAGGAGCGCGCCGATCGCCGCTGAAGCGAAGGTCTCGTACTTGCCGTGACCGTACGGATGGCTCTTGTCCGCGGGGCGTGCCGCGAGACCAAGACCGATGAGACCGATTATGTTGGATGTGCCGTCGAACAACGAGTGGAACCCGTCGGCCGTGATGGAGACGGAGTCGATCAGCAGTCCGTAGCCCAGCTTGGCGACGGCCACGCCCACGTTGAGCGCCAGCACCCACCACAAGACGCGACGGACCGCACGACTGCGGTCGACGCTTTGCGTATGCGGTTTGGAGTACCCCATTCGACTCCCCTTGCCGGAGATACCCCCTAGGGGTATATTGTCCATGGACATTCATACGATTTTACGCCTGCCCCGCGTTCGCGCAAGGAGCGTGATGATGAACACCACCACACGTATCGCGAGTATCCCGACCGAGGAAGAGCGACGTAAGATCGTCAATCGGCTGAAACGGCTCGAGGGTCAGATCCGGGGACTCCAGACCATGATCGAGTCGGGCAAAGACTGCGATGCGGTGCTCACGCAGATCATGGCGGCGAAGTCGGCGCTCAACCAAGTCGGGCTCCACATCATCGGCTACTCGATGAAGACCTGCCTGGTCGATGACTCCGTGACCGACCGCGATGAGCTCATCGATGAGGCCATCAAGGTATTCCTGAAGTACTCGAGCTGCGTGCAGTAGGGACCGCCCGCGCTTCAGGTGCCGGACCCGTCCAGCGAACCGCGCATCAGAGGGCGCAGGCGGCGTCTATGAGCTGCGCCACCGAGCGGTCGAGATCCCCGATCTCGCCCTCGCCCACCTCGTCGTCTTCGTTCCAGATCGAGATGGGCCGCACCGCGCTCACCCACACCACGTCGCCATCGGCGTAGATGTGCATCTTACAGACATCGTAGAAGCCGCCAGGCATCGCAACGTCCAGGATCACGAGCGGTTGGATGCGGAACCCCTTGGCCTGGAGCGCGGCCTGCAGATCGTGTCGTCTGACGACGTCGAAGCCGTGCGAGCGCACTGCGCGCTCGACGGCCTCGACCATCTGGGGGAATGTCTTGCGACCTTCCCGTCGGTATGTCAGATCCATGACCACCACCATGCCGGACGGGCCACACGGGCCCTGTGGCTAGCCTCAGCCGAATCCCCCGCGGGGCACGCAACCGGTGCTCGTACTCACAGGTCGCGCGGCGAATCCGCCACCGACACCGGCTTCGACGTTCGTGGAGCCACACTCGGGACATACCCGGTCCGACTCCCTCAGCAACCGCATCAGGAACCTGTCGAACCGGTGGCCACACTCCTTGCAGTGCAGTTCGTACGTTGGCATGTCCTAGACCAGCCCGAACTCCCGGCCGAGGGCATCGGCGCCGCGTGCCCCCACCACCTGTGTGACCAGACTACCACCTTCGAACTTGGCGATGGTGGGGATGCTCATGATCCCGTACCGCATGGCCACGTCACGCGCTTCATCGACGTTCACCTTCACGAACTCGACCGAATCGCCAACACGACCTGCGAGCTTCTCAAGCTCCGGAGCCACCATACGGCACGGGCCGCACCACGGTGCCCAGAAGTCGACGATGACAGGCTTTCCAGCCTCGAGGACCTCTGCCTGGAACTGCGCCTCACTGATCTCACGCACTGCGTTGCTCAAGGGGATCTCCTCCTCTTGGGTGACATCTGACAGGTATAAGTATACCCCATGGGGTATCTATGTCAATAGCCTGTGGCGGACGCCACCCACTTCCACTATCGTCTGTGATGACGCAAGGAGGATCGGTGGTCTACTGGCTCGCCCTTCTCGCAGGCAGCCTCCTCTTCGGTGCCTGCATCGTTGGAGCGATGGTGCTCGCCCGGCCGCACTCTACGGTCGCCGTACTTGTGGGTATCGGCGGTTTCCTCGGCGCGCTTTACACCCTTGGCACGATAGCCCAGATCTACTCAACGCCCCTCGCGATCGCCGCCTCCATCCTGTTCGTGGTCGTGGGCATCGTTGGCGGGTACACGGTGGCGGCCGCGGGAGTGCCGCACCTAGCGGCGCTCAGACGCCGAGCAACGGCCACGCGACCCCCCACGCCCGGCGTGACCGGCGTTGTGCTCCTGGGATGCGCGGAGCCCCGCCGGTATGACCCGAGGGCGGTAGCGCACCGGCAGAACCTGCTGGCCGACACTGCAGCGATCGAGCTGCCGCTCAGCGCGGTGCCGTTCGTATTCCTCACCGAGAAGACCCGCTACCGGGCCGTTGGCGGAACAGCGCCGGGTGTCGCCGCGGCAGCCGCGCTCGCGCAGAAGATAGCCGAGCTCTGGGAGCCCCTCGCGCGCCCACAGATCACGCTGGCCACCTGTCAGTACCCCGACGACCTGCGCCGTGCCATCATCGAGCAGGCGGATGCCGGCGCGACGCGCATCGCTGTCGTGATCCTCGGGTCGCCCGAATCGGCAGCGGCCGAACACGCCCTCGCGCTCGCCTCGGACACCGCTAAGCACGATCTGGCGACGCAGGTCCGCGTCGCCTCGTCCATCTGGAACGACCGTCAGCTCGCGCGCCGGCTGGCCGAACGTGTCCTCGCACATGTAGAACACACACCATACGCAAACGTGGGTGTCGCGCTGGTATGTCCGGGCTCGCCTGAGGCATGGGTGCGCCGATACGCCGCTTCCGAGCAGACGGAGAACTACTTCATCCAGCGGGTGCGGATGCTGCTCGTCGAGGCGGGCCTGTCCAGCGAGCATGTGAAGGTCGCGCGGCTCGAATGGCAGACGCCGGATGTGACCGAGACCGTGCGACATCTCGCGGTGCTCGGGTGTCGGCGGATCATCACCATCCCCGCGACGACTGTGCTCCCCACGCTCGAGACGCGGCTCGACCTCGAACGCGCGGTGTCATACGCACGAGTGCCGACGGCGGTCACAACGGTCACGCTTGGGCCATGGGGTGACGACGACGCGCTCGCGGCAGCCGTTGGGGCCGTCGCCTCAGCCGCGCTCGACGACACACAGGGGCGCTAGAAACCACACCCGGGGGTCACGGACGGGCTCCCCCGTGGGCAACGCACCCGGCGACGTCTGAAGCCGGATCAGGCGCGCTCGGCGGCCATGCTCCGACGCGAGACCTTGCAGCGCTCCTGGTTGAACGCCTGACGCCGCCTGATCTGCGGGATGCTGCGCATGTAGCGGAATGCGAGCGCCAGACCGCCCCGGTCAGCCTCGGCATGCGTCTCAAGAGCGTCGATGCTGCGACGAAGGTCCTCGGCGGTGGTGCCGCGGAAGACCGTGTAGCCCTTCCCGACGCCACGCAGCACGTGTGCGTCGGAGCCGCCCACAGCCGCCACACCGAGCCCGCCGCTGAACATCTTGGCGGCCACCCGGTTGGCCCAGATCAGGTACGGCACGGAGTTGTAGACCTCAAGCGCGTGGAACGCGAGGTCGCGCGCGGCATCGGCAAGCCGGCTGCGGCCGAATGGGCCGAACACGCCGCGTGCCGAGAAGGGGTGCGGGATGATCGCGATGCCGCCCTGTTCGGTGATGCGCCGCACGGTCTCCAGGGGGGTGAGGCCAGCGGGGATCTCCTCGGTGAGGAAGAGGCCGAGCACGTGCCCTTCGGTGGTGGACATCTCCTCGCCCACAACGACCTCGAGGCCGTAGACGTCCTCCAGATCCTTGGCGAAGAGCGCGCCTTCTATGGTGTTGTGATCGGTGATCGCGATGACCTTGAGATCGGTCTTGGCGGCAACGTACTCCATGATCTCGGGGATGGTGGCGAGTCCGTCGCTATGCGTGGAATGGATATGAAGATCAGCCTTGCTCCAAACGTCTGCGCTCACACTGTCCCCGAATCTGTTGGTGGTCGGCCCCGAAGGTACAGCAAGCACTGTACCGCACAGGTCATTCATCGGCAGCACGTGACAGATACTACACCCACAATCGGTGGACGGCACATCTCACCGTGCGCCCGCCCACTCCGCGAGCCGCGCTACACCCTCGTGCAGCCGCTCCAGAGAGGTCGCGTAACTGAACCGGAGGAACCCTTCGCCACCGGGGCCGAAGTCCCTGCCGGGGGCCACCGCGACCCCCGCTTCCTCGAGCAGACGCGACGCGAGATGAACCGAGTCAGCACCCCAGTGCGTAGCCCCGGCGAACACGTAGAAGGCGCCGAGGGGCTCGGTGGCGACCGTGAGGCCGATCGAACGGAGCGCGGGCACAAGGTACCGGCGGCGTTCGTCATACACCTCACGCATCCGCGCCACGTCGTCCTGCGCGCGCAGCAGTGCGGCGGTGCCCGCCACCTGCACGAAGTTGCTGGCACAAAGGAAGAAGTTCTGCTGGATCTTCTCGGCGGGACGCACGAACTGCGGCGGCGCGATCATGTAGCCGAGGCGCCACCCGGTCATCGCGTACGCCTTTGAGAACCCGTTGAGCACGAACGCGCGGTCGGTGAACTCGAGCGCGCTGTGCGCGCGCCCCTCGAACTGCAGCCCGTGGTAGATCTCGTCGCTCGCGAGCCAGATGCCGCGCTCCTCGGCCAGACGCGCGAGATGCGCAAGGTCGTCCGGGCCGAGCACGCCGCCGGTGGGGTTGGACGGCGAGTTGCACATGATCGCCTTCGTGCGCGGCGTGATCGCACGCTCGACCTCGTCGATGCGATACCTGAAGCCGTCCTCGGCGCGTACACGCACCGGCACCGGCGCCCCGCCGAGGAAGTTCACGTAGTTGGGATACGCCGGGTAGCACGGGTCAGGCATGATGACCTCGTCGCCCGGATCGAGCAATGAGCCGAACAGCAGCAGCATCGCCGGCGAGGTCCCCTGCGTGACGATCACCGAGCCGGGGTCGATGTCCACGCCGTAGTCATCACGAGCCCGGTACGCAACCGCATCACGAAGGTCCGGTAGGCCGAGGGACGGCGTGTAGCCGGTCTCGCCCGCGTCCATGGCGGCCTCGGCGGCCTTCACGATCACCTCGGGCGTTGTCAAGTCGGGATCGCCGATCTCCAGATGCACGATGTCACGACCGGACGCTTCGAGCTCGCGTGCGCGTGCGACCACATCCATCACGATGAACGGGCGGATCGACTCCGCGCGCTTCGAGACGTCGGACATGTCAGTCTCCTTCGATCCTGGCGGCGTACAGGCGGGCGATGTGGATCGAGCGGGCTTCAAGCCTGCGCAGGTCGGCGAAACCGATGTCGCGCGTGGCGACGATCTCATGCGGCGGCTCCGGATCGAACCGCAGGCCCAGCTCGGCGGCGCGGAGGTACAGGTCGGTGCCGGGAAGCACGTGCAGCGTGGAGGTCTGGATCTTGCCGGGATCGAGCGAGAGACAGAACGCCACGCCCCGGAGGAAGTCCTCGGCGGTATCGCCCGGCAGGCCCGCGATAAGGTCGGTTTCGACCAGGATGCCCTGCCGCTTGAGCGCCGCCACTCCCGCGGCAAAGCGCTCCGCGTTGAACGCGCGCCGGCAGGTGGCCAGGGCGTCTGTCCCGATGCTTTGCGGCCCCGTCTCAACGGAGACCACGCCGGCGCGCCGCAGCAGAGCGGCGGCCTCGTCGTCCACGCGCTCGATATCCACCTCGACGGTGTGGAGCATAAGGCCGCGGGCCGCATACGGTGCGAGGGTGTCCGAGAGCCACTGCAGGCGGTCGGGCGTGAGGTTGAACACCGAGTCGATGAACGAGAACTGCCGCACTCCCCGCTCGCCGGCGAGAAGCGCGATCTCCGCCTCGACGCGCCCGCGGCTGAAGGAGCGGATACGCCCGTAGCCCTTGCCCTCGAAGCAGTAGGCGCAGTCGTGCGGGCAACCACGGAACGTCTCCACGTACGCACTGCCCTCGCGGGGCTCGAGCACGCCCGTGATGTAGGGTGAAGGTATCGTGTCCAGGTCGGCGATAAGCGCGCGGTCGGGGGCCGCCACGGGAGCACCTGCAGCATCACGTGCGGTCACCCCGTCGGCGCGGGCGAAGGGCTTGCCACGTCGCGCCAGGTCGATCACATCGGCGAAGGCCGCCTCTCCCTCGCCACGCACCACGGCGTCCACCTCCGGATGCGCGAGCAGCACGTTGGCCGCGATGGGTCCCACCTCGGGCCCACCAAGGACGATGCGCACATCCGGCAGCGCCTGCTTCACGATGCGACAGATGTCGTAGACGGCCCGCGCGTTCCAGCAGAACACCGACGCCGCCAGGACATCGGGCTCAAGCGCGATGATGCGGTACGCGACCCACCACGGATCATCGTCGGTGGTGAGATCGAGGCTCTGGAAGCCGACGCGCCCCTTGAGCCGGTCATCGGCCTGGGCGTACGCCCGGAGATAGCCGAGCGCAAGCGACTGGTAGCCAGGCGAGTTGAGGGCGAGCAGCGCCACCTTCAGGGGAGCGGTCATCGTGCGTCGCCCTCCCGGGGTCCGGAGGCCACCGGGGCCCCGTCGGGCGCTCCATGCAGGCCATGCGTCTCCGGCAGCGGGAGCGTGCCGTCTGTCGACACCCAGATGCGGTTCACCATGCCCGTGTCGCACGCCGCCGCGATGACCGCGGCCGCCTGCGAAGGCACGGGCCCGGCCGACTCAAGACGCACCGCGTCGAAGCCTCGCTGGGCGCAGGAGGCCACGATCGCAGGCAGCTCGCCGAGGGTGTGCCGGCACACCGGTACCACCGCCGTGATGGCCACCGTCGCCCCCATCATCGCAGCAGCCTCGCTGTACGCCGCCACTCCCGCCCTCGACGCGGCCCCGTGCCCCGGGCGACCCGTGAGGCCGTCGTGCGTGGCGTCGTCGGCTCCCAGCACGCGTACCCACAGGTGGCGCACGCCCGCATGGAGGACACCTGCGGCGTTGCCGTGCGCGACAAGCGCTGCTCCATTGGTCTCCATAGCGATGCGCGAGAAGCCGGCACGCCGGCACGCAGCCACGAGAGCCGGGAGTTCCGGATGGGCGAACGGTTCGGGGCCGGTAAGCGCCACCCCGTACGCGGACCCGGCCGCAGTCTCCCCCCGTGTGCCGCCGGCCATCGCGCGCACCCCGGCGAGGTGCGCCTCTACCGCGGCGACCGATGCGTACGACACCTCAGGAGCGGAACCGCAGCGCACACATCCACACGCTGTGCCGGTTCCCACAGGTATCGGGTGGAAATCGATCATCACTCATCTCCCCGCGAGCTCGACGGGCCACAGTGCGCCATCAGTCGACCCTAGCACAGACGCTCATGCATGCGGCTCTCTCGTATCGAAGCCTGCGATGGGACCCGGGCCGCCGAGCACCTCACGGGCGACCCGGAGCGACCCCCGGGCATCGGCGACCACGCGCCAGCGCACAAGCGCGATCGTGCCCTGGGTCAGCTCGATGGCCGTGAGCTTTGTAGGGTACACGCATGAACCGGCGTTGAAGTACGGCTGCTCCCCCTTCCGGGGGAACTTGAACCGATGCGTGTGGCCGCAGATGAGCGCCCGCTTGTGCAGTTGGATCCACTTCGTGTAGTGACGCTCGATCTTGTGCCTCTTGTACGCGTTCTTCGCCGGACTCGCGGGATTCCGGCCGCCCACCGCGTGGACGTGCCTCCAGAAGTACCGCAGCCCCAGCATCGTGGGCCACCAGGCCTGATCGTTCGCGAAGTCGCCTTGATGACCGTGGAGCACTACGATCTCCTGGCCGGTCACCTCATGGCGCAGGACGAGCGCCTCGCACGGCTCGATCCCCGGCAGGAAGTCATGGGTGGTGCCAGCGTACTCGTCCCGGTACACATGCAGGTTCTCGCGCACGTACTCAGGGTCACGAAGGAAGTTGTTGTGGTTCCCCCATATGAGGATGAACCTGTCGTCCAGGTTGAACCGTTTGAGCGCGTCGAACGAATCGTAATGCGCGTCTTTGATGTGCTTGAAGTGCGGGTGCTCCCACAGCTCGTCACCGTCGCCCACCTCCACATACGTGAAGCCGTTGGCGTAGTAGTGGTTGAGCGCGTGCACGTACGAGTTCTCGTTGCGGGTGAATTCGTCGGCCAGACTTCCGATGCCCCGGTGGCAGTCGCTGATGAACACGAAGTTCGAGTCGTCCGTGAACGGGACGACCCGCGCGTTCTCATATGCTTCGGTGAGTCGCTTCTGCGTGCGCATACGATCACCCCGAATCCCGCCGCAAGACCCGAACCCATCGTAGCGCATACGGTCCGGCCGCACGCCGTCAAAGACGTGGAGTCAGCGGACCGATGTGTCGTTACGTCCTGAAATCGGTGAATCCTGACGAGCTGGTCAAGTTCAGGGGTGCATGCTGTCGATAGGATGAGAGGGGATCACAGCGGGGGCGCGACACGGCGGAGCCGCAACTCCTGCCCACGACGGGGTGACGATTCACACCGAGGGGCCCCGGTAGTAGACCTACGGCGATCGGAGGAACAATAAGGGACCGGTGTCAAACCTGCGAATTCCGCGGCAAAACGATCCTAAAGGTGGGTTACTCAGGGCTCGGGCCTGACGAGATCCTGCGGCTGGTGGAGAAAGGCAACCGCGCGGTGGCCAGCGCCGGCACAAGCGGCCAGCGGCTGCTCATCGACATTGTCCGATGGCCAGATGAACAGCGAGGCTTCGGACGCGATGAAGGAGTCCCTCAAGAAGTCCAATGAGCTCGTCTCAAGAGTCGCTGTTGTCGGTGCCCAAAACGGCGTTTCACGGCTTATCGCGAACGTCCTTTCACGGATCGGCGGAATCAACACGCGGCTGTGCCGCACGGTCGACGAGGCGAACAAGTGGCTCGCCGAAAGCGCCTGACACTCTGAGAACCGAACAAAGAATCAGGGCCTCCCCTCTTTCGAAGGAAGGCCCTGGTCGCATCTGGTGTCCGAGGCGAGAGTTGAACTCGCACGCCCTTGCGGGCACTAGGCCCTCAACCTAGCGCGTCTGCCATTCCGCCACTCGGACAGAGCTGCTGCCCTCGGGCAGCGAACGAGAGTATAGCAAGACGTTCCGAGCCTGCCTAGACCGATTCTGCCGAGCCGCTCACGCTCTGCACGCCGAGTGCCTCGGGTATCGGGAACGGAGCCGCGAAGTGGCATGCCGCACTCTGATCCGGGCCCACCTCGCGCAGCTCGGGCTCCTCGATACGGCATCGCTCCTGCGCTATAGGACAGCGCGTGTGGAACCTGCAGCCGCTCGGCGGATCGATCGGGCTGGGCACGTCGCCCTCGAGGATGATCCTGCTGCGCGAACGCTGCTTGTCAGGGTCGGGTACCGGGACAGCCGACAGCAGCGACTGGGTGTACGGGTGGTGCGGTTGATCGTACAGTCCCTGCCAGCCACCGATCTCCACGATCTTGCCAAGGTACATCACCGCGACACGGTCCGAGATGTGGCGTACCACTGAGAGGTCGTGCGCGATGAACACGTACGTGAGGCCGAACTGGTCCTGCAGCTCGTCCAGGAGGTTGATCACCTGCGCCTGGATCGAGACGTCGAGCGCCGAGACCGGCTCGTCGCAGATGATCAGCCGAGGCTGCAGGGCAAGCGATCGAGCGATGCCGATCCGCTGGCGCTGACCGCCCGAGAACTCGTGCGGGTAGCGGTTGATATGCTCGGGGTTGAGACCGACGACGTCGAGCAGCTCTTTGGCGCGTGAGCGCCTCTCCAGCATCGTCCCGATCTTGTGCACCGACAGCGGCTCAGTGACGATCTCGCCGATGGTCATGCGCGGGTTAAGCGACGCGTACGGGTCCTGGAAGATGAACTGCACGTCACGCCGGAACGCCTGCAGTCCTTTGCCGCGCAAGGCACGCACGTCCTGGCCATCGAACTCGATCGTTCCCGCCGTGGGCTCGATGAGACGGATCAGGCAGCGGCCCGTGGTGGACTTGCCGCAGCCAGACTCACCCACGAGCCCGAGGGTCTCACCGCTACGGACCGTGAACGACACGCCGTCGACCGCGTGCACCTTCTTGCTGAGCTTGGAGGCGATGAGCCCCTGCTCCACCGGGAAATGCTTGACGAGGCCTTCGACACGAAGCAGGTCCGCCATCACGCCACCTCCCCGGTCACCGGAACGGCCTCGCCGCGAACGAACCCGTCCTCACCGGCAAAGTGACACGCCGCCTGGTGGCCGGCCGTGATCTCACGCAGCTCGGGACTCTCCTTGACGCAGCGATCCTGCGCGTACGGACAGCGCGGATGGAAGGCGCACCCTGAGGGTACGTCGATAAGGCTCGGCGGCTGACCCTCGATGGGAAGGAGCGTGCCTTTCTCGTCGATGTCGTGCCTCGGCAGGCTGTCGAGCAGGCCCCAGGTGTAGGGATGGAGCGGCTGATAGAACACGTCATGGGCCGAGCCGTACTCCACCTGCTTGCCGGCATACATCACCATCACGTCGTCAGCCATGTCGGCCACCACGCCAAGGTCGTGCGTGATCATGATGATCGCCGTGCCCTTGCGCTGCTGCAGCTCGATCATAAGCTCGAGGATCTGTGCCTGGATGGTCACATCGAGCGCAGTTGTGGGCTCGTCGGCGATGAGGACGTCGGGGTCGCACGCCAGCGCCATCGCGATCATGGCCCGCTGCCGCATACCGCCCGAGAACTGATGCGGATAGTCGCGGGCGCGCTCCGCCGGGTTCGGGATGCCGACGAGGTCGAGCATCTCCACGGCGCGCGCCGCAGCATCCTTCCGGGACAGCCCCTTGTGGATCCGCAGCGCCTCCCCGATCTGGAAGCCGACCCTGAACACCGGGTTCAGTGATGTCATCGGATCCTGGAATATCATCGCGATCCGGTCACCGCGCATCGCACGCACGGTGCTGGCGTCCATCTTGAGGACATCGTCGCCCCGCAGGATGATCGATCCATCGATGATCTTGCCGGGCGGGTCGGGAATCAGCCGCATGAGTGACAACGCGGTCACGGACTTGCCAGAACCGGATTCACCCACGATCGCCAGCGTGTGTCCTTCTTCCACACTGAACGACACGCCATCAACGGCCCTGACGACACCGTCACGGGTGGTGAAGTGCGTCTTGAGGTTCGTGACTTCAAGTAGGGCCATGTCTTTAGTCCTTCATCTTCACGTCGAGCGCATCGCGCATACCGTCGCCCATGAGCACGAACGACAGAACGGTCGTCAGGATGGCGAATCCGGGCCAGATGGTCAGCCACGGGGCAGCCGTCATCAGCGCCTTTGCCTCGGAGAGCATGCTCCCCCACGACGGCGTGGGCGCCTGCACACCCATGCCGAGGTACGAGAGGGCGGCCTCGGTGATGATCGCACCACCGATGCTCATCGTGCCGTACACGATGATCGGGGCGATCGCGTTGGGGAGGATGTGCCGGGACATGATGCGCAGGTCCGAAGCACCCATTGCCCTCGCCGCGTCCACGTACTCGGTCTCCTTGACCGAGAGGATGGAGCTGCGGAACACGCGCGCGATCGATGGCCAGCCGAGGATGCCGATCGCGATGAACACGTTCTGCAACCCCGGGCCAAGCACCGCGAGCAAGGCGATCGTGAACAGCATGTACGGGAACGCGAAGAACACGTCGGCTGTGCGCATGATGAACGAGTCGAGCAGGCCACCGTAGTAGCCTGACAATGCCCCGAAGATGAGCCCGAGAACAAGCGAGATGCTCACGGCCAGCACACCGACCGAGAGCGATGGGCGGGCGCCGTACACGACGCGCGAGAACACGTCACGTCCGATGCGGTCGGTGCCGAACGGATGCGCCGCCGATGGCGGCTCAAGTCCCTCGAACTCGGTGGACGTGGGGTCCGCAAAGAACTCCGGCACCCAGAGATCGGCCGAGATGGTCATGACAGCAATGAACACGAGCCATACGAGACCGGCGATCGCGAGCTTGTTCTTCCGCAGACGGAGCCATGCGTCGCCCGCAAGCGTGCGGGTCTTGCGCGAGGCCGGGATATCCGCAGCGCCCGGGATAGCGACGGCACCGGGGCGTTCGTCTTTCAGCAGGTGACCACCGGCATCCACGGGCTCGCCAGCCTGGGCGAACGGAACGCCGGCCTTCTTCTTGCGGCCGTTCATTCGGCAGCACCCCCATACCTGATGCGCGGGTCGAGTGCCGCGTAGCTGATGTCAACAAGCAGGTTCACGAACATGACGATCACGACGACCACCACCACGCCGCCCATGACGACGGGCCAGTCACGCTGCAGCACCGCGAGGTAGATCTCGCGACCCACACCGGGCCATGAGAACACGCTCTCAGTGAGTATGGCACCACCCATAAGGGCGCCAAGATCGATACCGATGTAGGTGACGACGGGGATCAGGGCATTCTTGAGCGCGTGCTTGAAGACCACCGCACGCTCGGTGAGGCCCTTGGCCATCGCCGTACGTATGTAGTCCTGACCCATCGCCTCGAGCATCTGACTGCGCATGATGCGCGCGACATATGCGGTCGAAACGGAGGCCAGGGTTATTGCCGGAAGGATGAGGTGCACGAAGTCGGGTGGATTGCCCATGCCCGAGATCGGAAGGAACACGGAGCCGCCGGTCCACTCCTTGAGCTTGATACCGAAGAACATCTGCAACAACATGCCGAGCCAGAAGACAGGCACCGACACGAGGACCGAGGTCGACAGGGTGACCAATACGTCCCAGAAGGAGTACTGCTTCACCGCCGAGATGATGCCCGCCAATACGCCCACGATGATCTCAACGAGGATCGCGGCGAACGCAAGGCGGAAGGTATTCGGGAACTTGTCGCCGAGGATCTCCGTCACAGGACGGCTCTTCTGATACGACTCGCCGAGGTCGCCCTGCAGCAGGCCTCCGACGTAGTACCCGTACTGGATGTGCAGGGGTTCGTTGAGGTGGTTCTTCTCCTCGATCTCCGCGCGCAAGGCCGGTGTGAGCTCGCGCTCTCCGACGATGAGCTGGATCGGATCGCCGGGCAGGAGGCCGGGGATCCGCAGAACGAACAGCATCAGCGTGACCCCGAGGAACACCGGGATCATCTGAAAGAGGCGTCGCATCACGTACTTGAACATTGGACCTGTCTTCCAAATCCACGCCACCCGGCCAGGAAAGCGAAGTGCCGGGGCACCCGGGGGCACCCCGGCACTCTCGCCTCAAATCAGCTGTCGAACCGGATCATGCTCCGATTACTCGGACAGCCAGCACGACTCGAATGTGAAGAGACCGTTCGCGCTGTACACGCCATCGTTGACGCGGTCAGACGCAACGCGCGTGTGACGATAGTAGAACATCGGGATCGAAACGGCGTCGTTGCCGACGATGCTTTCGATCTCCTGGTAGAGGGCGACACGCGCGTCGTCATCGACGGTCGTGCGGGCCTCGTCCAGCTTCGCATCGACATCAGGGTTGCTGTAGAACGAGTAGTTGTCGCTGCTGCCGGTCTTGAAGAGCGGGTACAGGAAGTTGTCCATGATCGGGTAGTCGGCGATCCAGCCGAGGCGACCGACCTGGTAGTCAGCGGCGCCCAGCTTGTCGAGGTACTGCGCCCATTCGGAGCCAACGAGCTTGCCGTTGACGCCGATAGCCTTCAGGTCCTCCTGGACCAGCTGCAGGATATCCTCGTGACCGGAACCGGAGTTGTACTCGAGCGAGATCTCCGGGAAGCCCTCACCATTGGGGAAGCCGGCCTCGGCGAGCTTCGCCTTGGCGGCCTCGACATCGTACTTGGCGTACGGGAAGGCGTTGGCTTCGTATCCCACGATGCCCGGCGGCACGATGCCGGTGGCCGGCGTGCGGGTGCCCTCGAAGACCTTGTCGCAGATGTCCTGGCGATCGATCGCCATCGACAGAGCGGCACGGACATTCGGGTCCTTCAGGGCCGGGTCGGTGGTGTTGACGAGCAGGTAGTAGATGGCCTGCTCGGCACCGAGGCTGACCTGCTCACCCGGGTTGACCGTGTACCCGTCCGGGCTCTCACCGTACTTGTCGATGGTCTCCTGGATGCGGCCGGTCGGGATCTGGGTGAAGTCCAGGTTGCCCGCCTCGAACTCGAGGAACGCGGTGTCCTGGTCGGCAAGGATCTTGAAGTCGACACCATCGATGTTGGGCTCGTCGCCGTAGTAGTCATCGAACTTCACGATCTTGATGTACTGGTCGTGCGCCCACGGCTCGGCCATCTTGAAGGGGCCGTTGCCGATCGGCATCTCGCTGAAGGCGGCGGGGTCGGACTCAACGGCCTCCTTCGGCACCGGCGCGAGGGCCGGGTGGCCGACAACGAACTCGAAGTCGGCGAAGCCGTAGTTCAGGGTGACCTCGAGGGTGTAGTCGTCGATGACCTTGACGCCCTCAAGCTCGGTGGCCGTCTCATCCTGCATGGCGTCGTAGCCCTTCACGGCACCCAGGTGGTAGGAGATCTCAGACGCCACGGACGGGGTGCAGATGCGCTCCCATGCGTACTTGAAGTCATCCGCGGTCACGTCGCTGCCATCGTGGAACTTGGCGCCCTCAACGAGATGGAAGGTCCAGACAGTAGCATCCTCGTTGGACTCCCAGCTCTCGGCCGCAGCAGGCTTGAGCTCAGAGGTGATCGGGTCGAACGCGACGAGGCTGTCGAAGACGGCCTGGCCGACCTGCGTGCCCTCAGACTCCTGAAGGTTGTACGGGTCGATGAACGCCGGCTCGCTGATGTAGAAGTTGAATGTACCACCCTTAGTGACATCAGATACCGGCTCTTCGGTACCGTCGTCGGTGGGCTCCTCCTCGGCTGCGCAGCCGGTGATCGAGAACATCGATACGACCAACGTCAGTGCGAGAAGAAACGAAAAACCCTTGCGAATTCGCTCGGACAAGGTAGAGCCTCCCTCCAGTGCTAGGACTGTTCTGTGTGTCCTATCCGTTGCGGTCTTGGCTGCTCTCGCCTCGCACATCCCTCCTTACGGCGGCTCCGGCGGCTTGCGGGCACGATGGACGTCACCGTGCCGACCGCGTCTACTCCGTTTGCCTAACGTACTAGTTTGGCGGTGTCTGCATCGAAGTGCAAGCGTTTAGCATTGTTACCGACCTGCAACCTTCACGGAAGAAGGCCGCCTCTCGGCGGCCTTCCAGACATCGCTGCGGGCCGAGCGGGGGCCCTAGACCCCCGGACGATAGACGACCATCAGAAGCAGCGCGGTAAGCCCGTAACCAGCGGCGAAGGCGATCGTGATGCGGTCGAGGTTCTTCTCGATCATGCCCGTGCCGGTGGCTGAAGCCGGCATGCCCGCACCGAACAGCGACGAGACGCCCGTGCCCTTGCCTGAGTGGAGGAGCACGAATACAATCATGCCGATTCCGCATATTACATGTATAGCAAGCGCGATGTATGCGACGATATCCACAGTGATCTCCTCACCCAAGCCGCCAAGGCGGCGGAACATCCGGACGAACCGTGTCAGTATAGCCGCGCACCCGTCCCACCTCAAGTACGCCCCGGCAGGCTCAGCCCCTCATCAGGAGCGATCGGGCCGTCCATTCAGCCGGTGCGGCAAGCCCGAGAAGCTCGAGGACCGATGGCGCCACGTCGGCGAGGATCCCGCCGTCGTGCAGGCCGGTCACGCTGTCGGCAACGCACACGAACGGCACCGGGCTCAGCGTATGCGCGGTGAACGCGCCACCATCCGCCGGGTCGCGCATCTGCTCGGCGTTGCCATGATCGGCGGTGATGATCGCCGAGCCCCCTCTCGCGCGGATCGCACCGACCACCGCGCCCACGCCGGCATCCACCGCTTCTACCGCACGTACAGCCGCGTCGAACACGCCCGTGTGCCCGACCATATCGCAGTTCGCGTAGTTCACGATGTACAGGTCCGCCCGGTCCGCCTCGATCGCCGCCACGAGCGCGGCCGTGACCTCGGGCGCGCTCATCTCTGGCTGGAGGTCATACGTGGCGACCTTCGGGCTGGGTATCAGCACGCGCTCCTCACCCGCCTTCGGCGCCTCGGCACCGCCATTGAAGAAGAACGTGACGTGCGCGTACTTCTCGGTCTCGGCGATATGGAGCTGCCGTAACCCCGCCTCGGCCACCACATCGGCGAGCACGCAACAGGGAAGGTCCTTGGGGAACGCGACCGGTGCCGGGATGGTGGGGTCGTACTCCGTGAGGCACACGAACCCGACGGCAGGGACCGCTGGCCTGTCGAAGCCGGCGAACGAAGGGTCCACGAACGCACGGGTGATCTCACGCGCCCGGTCTGGGCGGAAGTTGAAGAAGACGAGCGCATCGCCGTCGGCAACGGTCCCCACCGGCCCGCCGTCGCGGGAGACGACCGCGGGCACGACGAACTCGTCGGTCACGCCCGCCTCGTAGGATGCCGAGATCGCTGCGGTGGCCGAGGCGGCGCTCACTCCCTCGCCAAGCACCATCGCCCGCCATGCGCGCTCGACGCGCTCCCAGCGGTTGTCGCGGTCCATGGCGTAGTAGCGCCCGGCAACCGTTGCGACCTCGCCCACGCCGATTTCACCGAGCACGCCCTCGAGCCGCTCGACGAATCCGAGTCCGCTCGATGGCGGCACATCGCGGCCGTCGAGGAACGCGTGCACGAAGACGCGGCGCGCACCGCGCGAGGCGGCCATCCGCACGAGCGCATACAGGTGCTCCTGGTGGCTATGCACACCACCGTCGGAGACGAGCCCCATGAAGTGCACGGCCCGCCCGCCGGCCACCGCCGCGTCGATCGCCGAGCGCAGGACGTCGTTCTCAGCAAGCGAGCCGTCCTCGATCGCACGGTCGATGCGCGTGAGCTCCTGGTAGACGATCCTGCCGGCTCCCATGTTGAGATGGCCGACCTCGGAGTTGCCCATCTGCCCGTCGGGCAACCCCACCGCATGGCCGCTCGCAGCCAGCGTCGTGGTGGGCCACCCTCCGAAGATCGCATCAAGATTGGGCGTGTTCGCACTCGAGATGGCATTGCCAGGGCCCGGCGCGGCAATGCCATAGCCGTCCATGATGATGAGTGCGACCGGTCGCTGCGCGGACACTAGCGAGCGGCCTTCACGATGTCCGCGAACGAACCGGCCTTGAGTGCGGCACCGCCCACGAGCGCGCCGTCGATGTCTGGCTCGCTGAAGAACATCGAGGCGTTCTCCGGCTTCACCGATCCGCCGTAGAGCACGCGCACCGCCATGGCGGCCGGCGGCCCGTACATCGCACCGATCGTCGCGCGGATCGCGCGGCAGACATCGTTGGCCGCCTCGGGCGTGGGCGTGCGCCCCGTCCCGATGGCCCAGATCGGCTCGTACGCGATCACGAGCCGCGCGGCCTCCTCGGCCGTCAGCCCCCCCGCGCCTTCGGTCACCTGGGTGCGCACGAAGGCCTCGGTGCCGAGCCCCTCGCGCACGTCGAGCGACTCACCGCAGCACATGATCGGCACCATGCCCGCGTCGAACGTCGCGCGGACCTTCTTGTTCACGGTCTCGTTCGTGTCGCCAAAGAACTCCCGGCGCTCCGAATGGCCGACGATGACGTAGTCGCAGCGGAGCTCGGTGAGCATGCGCGGGGCGATGGCGCCGGTGAACGCGCCCTCGGCCTCCCAGTGCACGTCCTGCGCGCCGAGCGAGATGCGCAGACGATCGAGCTCGATCACCGTGGACGCAGCCTTGAGCCCGGTGAACGGCGGGCACACCGCCACCTCGACGTCGTCCCATTGCTCCTCGACCAGCTGCGCGATGTCCTGGATGAGGACCGCGCCCTCTCCCGAGGTCGTGTACATCTTCCAGTTACCCGCAACGAGCATGCGACGGTCCATGCGTCCCTCCTACTTGTTCAGGAGCGCGTCGACGCCAGGCAGCGTCGCGCCCTCGAGCAGCTTCATCGATGCCCCGCCGCCGGTTGAGACGAACGTCACCCGGTCATCAAGGCCGAACTTCTTGAGAGCCGCCGCGGAGTCGCCGCCGCCGATGATCGACTGCGCACGGTTGTTGCGGCCCACGGCCACGGCCACCTCGCGGGTGCCCGTTTCGAACGGCTTCTTCTCGAACACACCCATCGGGCCGTTCCAGAAGATGGTCTTCGCCATGGCGATATCGCCCTTGTAGAGCTCGATCGTGCTTGGACCGATATCGAGGCCCATCATGCCCTTCGGGATCTCCTCCCGGCCCACGATCCGCGTCTCGGCGTCGTCGGCGATCTCGGAGGCGATCACGAAGTCGGTGGGAAGCACGAGGTCCACACCGGCGGCCTTCGCCTTGTCCAGCATCGCCTTGGCAGGCTCGACCCAGTCGGCCTCGACGATCGAGTCGCCCACCTCGTGACCTTTGGCCACGAGGAACGTGAACGCCATCCCTCCGCCGATGAGCAGCGAGTCGCAGCAATCGATGAGCTTGTCGATCACACCGAACTTGTCGCTCACTTTGCTGCCACCGAGGATGGCGACGAACGGACGGTCCGGGTCGGCGAGGATGCCGTTGAGCGTCTCCACCTCGCGCATCAGCAGCAGGCCAGCGTACGCCGGCAGGTACGCGGCTACGCCCGCCGTCGAGGCGTGAGCGCGATGCGCCGCCCCGAATGCGTCGTTCACGTAGATGTCTCCGAGCGATGCGAGCTGACGCGCGAACTCCGGATCGTTGGCCTTCTCGCCGGGGTGGAAGCGCACGTTCTCAAGCATGAGTATCTCGCCGTCGATCATCCGGCCCACGGCCTCCTCGGCCTCAGGCCCCACGGTCTCGGGCGAGAACGCCACGTTGCGCCCGATGAGCCGCTGCAGGGTGCGCCGTGCGGGCTTGAGCGTGAACTGCGGGTCCGGCTCCCCCGTCGGGCGGCCGAGGTGGCTCATAAGCACCACGCGCGCGCCGTGGTCGACCAGGTAGCGGATCGTCGGCAGCGCCGCGCGTATCCGCGTGTCATCGGTGACCTCGCCATCGGCGATCGGCACATTGAAGTCGACGCGCACCAGCACGCGCTTGCCGCGTACGTCGACGTCCTTGATGGTCTTCTTGGCGAACATGGAGCCTCCCGGGGTACGCCTGGACACTGTGAAGCGCGAAACGGGGCGCCCGTTGTGGTGGGCGCCCCGCTGTGGTGCGGGTCTAGCCGACGATCTTGATGAGGTCCTTCACGCGGTTGGAATAGCCCCACTCGTTGTCGTACCACGAGAGGCACTTCACGAACGTGCCCTCCCCGCCCATGACCATGGTCTGGAGCGAGTCGAACACCGAGGACGCGGGGTTGCCCACCACGTCGATCGAAACGATCGGGTCGGTGCAGTACTCAAGGATGCCCTTCATCGGACCCTCGGCCGCAGCCTTCATCGCGGCGTTGATCTGGTCCCGGGTGACCGGGGTCTCAAGCTCGGCCACAAGGTCGACGACCGAGCCGTCGGGCGTAGGAACGCGGACGGACATGCCGTCGAGCTTGCCCTTCATGTCGGGAAGGACGAGGCCGATGGCCTTGGCGGCACCGGTCGACGTGGGGATCATCGACATCGCGGCGGCGCGGGCACGGCGAAGGTCCTTGTGGGGAAGGTCAAGGATGTTCTGGTCGTTGGTGTAGCTGTGGATCGTGTTCATGAAGCCGGCCTTGAGGCCGAAGCTGTCGCGAAGCACCTTGGCGAACGGCGCGAGGCAGTTCGTGGTGCATGACGCGTTGGAGATGATGTGGTGCTTCTCGGCATCGTACTGGTCGTCGTTCACGCCGATGACGATGGTGATGTCTTCGTTCTTGGCCGGAGCCGAGATGATGACCTTCTTCGCGCCGGCGTCACGATGCGCCTGCGCCTTGGTGGCGTCGGTGAAGAAGCCGGTGGACTCCACAACGATGTCCACACCGAGGTCGCCCCACGGCAGCTGCGCAGGGTCGCGCTGCGCCATCACCTTGACCTCACGGCCGTCGACGGTGAACGAACCTTCACCCGCGACCACCTCATGCGGGAAGACCTTGTGGACCGAGTCGTACTTGAGCAGGTGCGCGAGCGTTGCGGCATCGGTGAGGTCGTTGACAGCCACGACCTCGATCGCCGGATCGCCTTCACACGCGCGGAACACCAGTCGGCCGATGCGACCGAAGCCGTTGATACCTACCCGGATCGTCACGTGGTACCCCTCCTTGAAGCCGTGCGCCGTTGATTCCCGGACCGGGTGGCCCGTCTCACATAGTAACCGATTGATACGAACCAGAGACCGCTCCTTCGGGCGACTTCACCGTGGCAATGCCTCCGGTGTGTACCTACCCGTACAACTCCTTAGCAAGCTCTTCCAGGCGGCGGATCCGATGGTAGACCGCGGACTTGGTGAGCGGAGGATCAGCCAGCTCGCCGAGCTCGCGCAGGCTCACCTCAGGATGCTCGAGCCTGAGCGATGCGATCTCCCGCAGCGCCGGCGGAAGCGAATCAAGGCCCCTCGCCCGCTCGATTGAGCGCACCGCCTCGACCTGACCCGCCGCAGCGGTCGCCGTCTTCTGCAGATTGGCGGTCTCGGCGTTCACGAGGCGGTTCACATCATTGCGCATCTCTTTGATGATGCGTACATCCTCCGCTCGCAGCAGTGCGCGATGCGCTCCCACCAGGGCGAGGAAGTCGACGATGGGCTCGGCGCCTTTGAGGTAGACCGTGTACGAGCCCCGCCTGCTGGTGACCCGGGCGTTGATGCCGAAGCGGGCCATCAGTGTGACCAGGTCGTTGGCGATCGGCTCGCTTTCGGCCGTCAGCTCGAAGTGGAAGTCACCGTGCGGATCGGCCACGAAGCCGCCGCCGAGGAACACGCCACGCAGATACGCGATCGCGCAACAGTCCTTCTTGATGAGACCGCGCGGCAGTTCGTACAGCGGCGCGAACGACGCGTCCACGATGCCCATGTCGGCAAGGGCGGGGTGCAGCGCTGGCTGGTTCACCACGGTGATGAGGTAGTTGTTCGAGCGATGCAGCACCGAGCGCCGCACGGTCAACTCGGTCTCGAGCTGATACGCGCTGTGCAGCAGCTTGATGATCTTGCGGGCGACGGGCGCCGTCTCCGTGGCGATCTCGAGCCTCATGTGACCGCCGCCGGTGAAATGGAGCGTGCCCTCGACCCGGATCAACGCCGAGAGCTCCGCACGGGCACAGCACGGCTTGGATGCTTCGATCCGTGCGAGCTCTTCCTTGACCTCGGCGGTGAACGACATCACCACACCCCCGAAAGAGCCGCCAGCAGCTTCTCGGGATCGTGCCGCGCCGGACTCGCGGGATCGACGAGATCCGCTCCCACCACGTCGATGCCCTCGGCCTCTATCCGCGCACGCTGCGCGGGACCCGACTCCACCGCATCGGCACGCTGGCCCGGCCCCGGCTCATCGACCAGCACCACGTCGATCGCTCCGCCGAGGCCATGGGCCACCAGCGCGTCGACGTGGTCGGCCGCGTCCATCCCCGCCGTCTCGCCACGCATGTTCGCCACGTTGCACACGTAGATCACACGCGCATCGCTCTCCAGTAGCGCCTCCGTCACACCGTCCACCAGGAAGTTCGGGATGATGCTCGTGAAGAGGCTGCCCGGGCCGATCACCACGATATCGGCGCCACGCACCGCATCGAGTGCCGGCGGGTATCCGGGAACATCCGCAGGCTCCAGGCACACGCGTGCGATGGGACCCTCAGTCTCGGCCACCCTGGCCTGGCCGATGACGAGCCTTCCTTCACGGTCGCGGCCCGAGAGGATCACGTCGGCAAGCGTTGAAGGCAGTACGCGGCCCCGGATACCGAGCAGTCGGCCGGCAGCCTCAACCGCCTCGGCGAACCCACCCTCGATATCCGCGAGCGCAGCGATCATCAGGTTGCCGAGTGCGTGGCCCACGAGCCCCTCGCCCGCGGGGAACCGGTACTGGAAGACCGGTGCGAGTTCGCTCTCGGGCTCCGCGAGCGCCACGAGGCAGTTGCGGATATCTCCGGGCGGCAGCATCCCCAGTTCGCGCCGCAGGTGCCCGGAGGAGCCGCCGTCGTCGGCAACCGTCACGACCGCCGTGGTATCGAACCCGGCCGCGAGCATGCACCGCAGCACAAGCGGCAGCCCCGTCCCACCGCCGATGGCCACAGCCGAACGCGCCGTCATGGCCGGGCCTTGTCTCTTGCGATGTCGCGATGCGTCACGGCGACCGTGTAACCGTCCTGCCTGATGAACTCGGCGGTGCGCTCCGCGAGCGCCACGCTTCGATGCTTGCCGCCGGTGCATCCGAGTGCGATGTGCAGCGCCGTCTTGCCCTCGGAGAGGTAGTTGGGCAGCAGGAACTCGACGAGCGGTAGCCACCTATCGAGGAAGACCGCGGTCTCAGGCTTCTCCAGCACGTACGCGCGAACGGGCCGATCGAGGCCGGTCTTGGGGCGCAGCCGGTCGATGTAGTGCGGATTGGGCAGGAAACGCACGTCCATGACGATGTCAGCGTCGATGGGCACACCGTACTTGAAGCCGAAGGATGAGACCGTCACCATCATCTGGTTCTCGTGCCCCGCTGGAACGAACTCCTCGCGGATCAGCGCGCGCAGATCCTGTGGAGGCAGGTCGGTGGTGTCCACCCGGAAGTCGGCGCGGCGCTCGATCGCCTCGAGCCGCCGCCGCTCCTCGGCGATACCGCTGGCCACCGAACCGACCTCCGCCAGCGGGTGTCTCCGTCGGGTCTCTTTGAAGCGCCGAACCAGCGTGCGGTCATCCGCGCTCAGGAACAGTATCCTTGGGTGGTTGCCGCGCTCCTCAAGCCGGTCGATCGCGGCGATCAGATCCTCGAAGAACACCCCGCCGCGCACGTCGCAGACCACCGCGACCTTGCGGATGCGGCTGCCCGGGAGCGCCGCGAGCTCCACCAGCTGATCGAGCAGCGCGGGCGGCAGGTTATCGATGCAGAAGTAGCCGAGGTCCTCGAACGTGTGGATCGCCTCGGTGCGGCCGGCGCCCGACATGCCGGTGATGAGCACGAGATCGCGCTCGTTGTCGTTGGCGTGCCCGTAGTCGTCGATATCGATCGTGTCCGCCGTCACGACACCACCCGCTAGTCTTTGTCGTCGACCAACGAGGTGCCCACAGACGTGATGACAGCGATTATCGCCGCGGCGAAAACCGTCTGCCAGAAGCCTGTGATGGCAACGCCGTCGACCACCCACGCGACTATATAGAGCATCCCGGCGTTGATCACCAGCGAGAACAGCCCAAGGGTGAGACAGGTGACCGGCAGGGACAGCACGTGCACGATGGGCTTCACGATCGCGTTCACGAGTGCCAGCACGAGGGCGGCGAGCACGGCCGAGGGCCAGAACTCATCGACTTGCAGCAGCCAGCCGTTTGACAGGTATGCGACGCCGAAGATCGCGGCCGCGCTGATAAGCATCCGGATGATGAACTTCACGGGTGCTCCCTTCGTCGGGTCATGCCAGTGGCCACAGTATAGCAGCGGGCGCTGACGTACTGAGGCCGACCTGGGCACGCGGCCCCTGCGGCCCGAACGCACGTCCGCCGACCGGCGCGTCTGCCTTATTCGGTGCCGAGTGCGGCGCGAACCGCCACCTCCACCTCCGCAGACACCGCGCCATCTCCGCCGATGATGTAGGCGGACTTCACGGACTCAGCGTTGGATTCGAGCGCGCTACGCGTGGCATCATGCAACGCCTCCGTGGGTGTGAGCAGCAGCAGCCCGCCTCGCGCACCGAGTGCGGCGCCAGCGGCAAGACCGTCGGGGAAGTCCGCCCCTGTGGCGATGCCGACGCACTCCCACACCGCTCCATGTCCGGCACCGTACGCGGCGATGACCGCCGCCGTCTCGTAGCGATCGACGCCTCCTACCCTCGTGACGTGACCCTCGCCGAGAGCGGCCTCGAGGTCGGCCCATGCCTGCTCCGACACCGCCCCGATGCCACCGAGGACGACGACGTTGGAGGCGGACGCAGGCAAACCGACGGCTCCGCCCCTCGGGTTCGCGAGCAGGATCGGCCAGCCGTGTGCCGCCGCAAGCGGACTTGCGGCCAGGGCATCGGCGAAGGTGCTGCCAGAGGCAACCAGCGCCGTCCCGTCATACGCCGGTCCCTGCAGCCAGATCACCTCGGCAGCGATCAGCCGCGCGGTCTCGTAGCGATCGATACCGCCGAGCCGGCGAACGTTCGCACTCCCGAGCAGTCCGTGCAGCTCCGCCTCCACGAGCGCAGAGACCACCCCGGAACCGCCGAGGATGTACACCCTTTCGGCGCCGAGCCGGACGATTTCTTCTCGCACCTCGGCGGGCAGTGTCCCCTCACGGGTCAGCAGCAGCGGACCATCGACGACGCCCGCAAGCGCGCTGCCGCCGAGTGCGTCCGGCCAATCCTGGCCCGACGCGATCACAACGGAGGTGGCTCCGTCGGGGAACGCCTCAAGCGATGCTCGCACCGCCGTGCCGTATCGGTCATCGCCGAGCAGACGGATGACACCTTCGGCGGGTGGCGTGGTGAGAAGGTCGGGCGGCACGACGGTGAACGTCACCGTCACGCGCTCACTCTCGTTTCCGGCCGCGTCGGCGGCCCAGTACTCGAGCGTGTGCTCGCCGAGCGTCGCCGTCCAAGTGACCAGCATACCGAGCGTGCCGGACTTGGGCCGCGTGACCACGGGCGCACCGTCCAGGCTGTAGGAGATCGAGCCGAGAGCGGTCTCGTCGGTCGCTGTGATCATGAGCACGGCAAGATCCTCGTACTCTTCGACCGCATCGATGGTGACCACGGGAGGCGTTCCATCGAGCACGACGAATGTCACCGTGGTGTGCGCACTCTCGTTGCCGGAACCGTCGGTCGCCCAGTACTCGAGCGAATACTCCCCGAGCGCGGCGATCGAGACCGGCGCCGATGCCGTTGCGCCCAAGGCCTCGACGGTCACGGTCGCCTCGCCGTTGATGCGATACGAGACCGACGCAAGCGTCCGGTCGTCGGATGCACTGAGCGTTATGGAAGCAGTATCACGATATGTGTCCCGCGCATCTGAGATGACCACAGGCGACGTGGCATCGAGCACCGTGAACGTCGCCGTGCCGCGGGCACTCTCGTTGCCACCACTATCGGTGGCCCAGTA
This sequence comes from Actinomycetes bacterium, assembly GCA_022839745.1. Classification (GTDB taxonomy): domain Bacteria; phylum Actinomycetota; class Coriobacteriia; order Anaerosomatales; family Anaerosomataceae; genus Anaerosoma. The sequence goes on along the minus strand of JALHJB010000001.1, from coordinate 2,415 downwards.
CTCCAGCGAGTGATCGCCGAGACCGGCAACAGAGGCCGGTGCGCTCGCCGTCAGTCCGCTCACCGGCGCGGTGACGGTCGCCTCACCATCGAGACGGTACGAGATCGAAGCGAGACCGCGGTTGTCAGCCGCGGTGACCCCGAACACCGCAACGTCGTCGTAGCGCCCGGTCGCCTCGCACGACACGGTCGGCGCGACGGCATCCAGCACCATGAACGAGGCTGAGACGGATTCACACACATTCCCTGCGGCATCCGTGGCCCAGAACGAGAGGGTATGCTCGCCGAGCGCCGTTGTGGTGAGCGAGGTTTCGGCCGAGAACCCCGCTGCCGGCACCGTCACGGTCGCCTCCGCGTCAAGGCGGTACGAGATCGAGGCCAGCTCGAAGTTTTCCTTCGCGGTGATCGTGAGCGTGGCCGTCTCGTCGTAGCTGGCGATCGCGTCGCTCGTCACGATAGGCGCGCTGGCATCCACGACGGTAAACGACGCACTCCCGTGCTCGCTCACGTTGCCCGACAGGTCGGTCGCCCAGTACTCCAACCAGTGTTCGCCGAGTGCGCCAGTCGTAACGGCCTTCGTCGCGCTCGTGCCTGAGGCCGCGACAGTCACCGTCGTCTCGCCATCAAGGCGGTACGCCAGCGACGCAAGACCGAAGTCATCGGAGGCGGCGATCGTCACGGTGGCCGAGTCGCCGTAGCTCGCTGCAGCATGGCCCGTGACCGAGGGAACGTTCACGTCTTTCTCGCGACATGTGACCGAGACATCGCGCAGGATCGGACTCGTCATGGCATCGCGTGTTTCCAGCCGCACGACGATGTCGAGGTACTTCGCGTCCGGGACCGCCTCGAGGCTCGTGCGCGGCGCGGTGTCGCCGTACGCCCGGCCGAGGTAGTTGCCGGTGCCGTCGGTCCAGTCGATCGGTCGTCCGTTTCGACCGAGCGGCTCGGAGAACGTGACGCCATCCTCGGAGGTCCGCACCGCGAACTTCACGGAGTGGCCGGGTGCGAGTGCGGGAATCGAGGCTGTGAGCGTCGCCCACTCGGCACCCGGCTCGAAGCCAGGATCGAACCGCAGGCCCACAGCCTCTCCGCTGCCGCCGACCCATGCCGTTGCCGGCCGCTTGGTGGCGATATCGGGCCACACCTCTCCCCACTCGTCACTGATGACCACGGCCTCACCGTTGGCGATCACGCCCATGGTCATATTGGTGCCCGCATCGATCCAGACGACGGGCTCCGGTCCAAGCAGCTGAGACTGGGCCCGGTCGTTGATGTGCTGGACGTCGAGCTCGTTGCCGTACCGGTCCCCAACGGCGACCACCGTGCCGTCCGAGCGCAGTCCGACCGTGTGGTCGTAGCCTGCCGCCACCTGCACGATGTCGGTCCAGCCGGAGACGTCGCATTGGTGATACCGATTGTCGCCGGTGGCGACCACGGTACCGTCGGCGCGCAGGCCGACGGCGTGATCCGAACCCGCGGCGACATCGATGATGTCGCGCCAGCTGGCGACCGCCGTCGCGACCGGGCCGATAGCGACACACGTACCGTCGCTACGCCGCCCGATGACGATCGAATCACTGCCACCGTATGCAGCGACCTCGGCCACACCGGTCCAGGCACCTACGGTCGTACTGCCATCGAACTGAGCGATGCCACCGTCCACCATGATCCCATAAAGGGCGCCTCTGCTCGCACTCAACGACACCGGGGTGTTCGTGTAGCCGGTGCCCGCGAACGCGGTGAGTGAGACTGTCCCCCAATCCGTCAGATCGGTGTTCCCATACGCATACTTGTATGCGGTGAAGTGGTACCCAGCAGCCACCGCGGCGACCGGGTGGAACTCCGAGGCAGTAGACACCCAAACGCGGTCGGTGTCCTTGATGACGGTCTGTCTCGTGCTGTCCACGATGGCCACGGCATGGTCCACACCCATTGCAGTGGGCTCCAGGTGATCCCACAGCCATGGTCCCCAGACGAACTGCGACGCGAACGAGGGGAGTCTGCCCACGATCACGGTCGTACCGTCGGCGCGCAGGCCCATCGCGTAGTCCGAAGCAGCAGAAACGGCCGCGATCTCCGTCCAGGTGTTGGCATCGCCGTAACCGCCCAGCGGGGTGATCATCCTACCCGTCGCCAGGACACTCCCGTCGGCACGCACACCGAGCGTCGTGGAGCGGCCCGCTTCTATGGAGACCACATCGGTCCAGGCTCCGACAACAAGAGCACCGTTGAAGTTGCTGCCGACGGCCACCACGGTACCCTCCGTGGTAAGCCCGACCGTGTGAGTGTCGCCTGCAGAGACGGCAGTGATGCCACTCCACTCGGTGACGTTGAGCTGGCCGGAGGAATTAGAACCGGCCGCAAGAACCTCGCCGGTGGACGTGAGGCCGATCGTCTGATTCCGCGCCGCATCGAT
>JALHJB010000046.1 GCA_022839745.1 Actinomycetes bacterium | reverse complement strand
CTCGTTGTTCCAGAGGCCCTTCCTGAGCGCGGTCTTGACCCCTTCGGCCCGGGCGCGGAGTCGGCGCGCCACGTCGCCCTTGCCCGCCTGCTCGGCCAACTCCGCCGCCCACGTGAAGTTCTGGTAGCGCCGGCCGTTCAGGTCCGGCATGACGTGGTTATAGGGGTAGCCGCGGCGGAGTTCGAGGTGGGAGTTCGACGGCCCGTAGTCGATCAGGGCGACGGGCTTGGCTGGGTCGTCGCCGTGGTCGGCGTTGGCGATGACGTGTTCCAGGGTGGTCTTGCCGGCCGTGACCCGGCCCAGAAAGCCCGTGTCGCCGGTCACCTTCACGTAGTAATACACCAGCCCGATGATTTTCTCCTGGTTGACCGGGTACCAGGGGCCGAAGGCCCCGCCGGTCACCGGGTTGAACGCGAAGTGGGCCGTCAGATCGGTCTCGAAGTAGTGCCGGATTTGCTCCTGCGCCCCCGCGGCGTCGAAAAGGGGCAGGATCTCCCACACCTCGCCGAAGTTCCAGAGGTAGCTGCACACGCACCCGCCCCGCACGCTCCCGGTGCCGTAGTAGGGGCGCAAGACGAACTCCGGCACGTCCCAGCGGTTCATCAGCAGGTGGACCAGCGACCGGTCGTAGAAGCGGACCAGGGCCTCGCAGGGCGATTCCAGGGTGGGCAGCCGGTCGAACAGATCGACGACCGCGCGGCAGTGGGCCTCGGTCGCCTGGCGCACCGCGGCCTGGTGGGCAACATCTATCGTGGCCGCATCGTGCGCGTGCTGCCGGGCATGCAGTCGGCCTTCGTCGACGTGGGCCTGGAGCGCACCGCCTTTCTCCACATCACCGACCTGTGGCAGGCCGAGCGTCACCCCGAATCGCCCCCGCGCATCGAGCGCCTGCTCGCCGAAGGCGAGGAGATCACCGTCCAGGTGCTCAAGGACCCCATCGGCAGCAAAGGGGCGCGACTCACCACCCAGATCAGCCTGGCGGGGCGCTATCTCGTCTATCTCCCCCAGGAAAACCACATCGGCATCTCACAGAAGATCGAGGGCGAGAGCGAGCGCGAGACCCTGCGCGAGCGGCTCACGGCGCTGCTGCCGCCCGAGGAGAGCGGCGGCTACATCGTGCGCACCAATGCCGAGAATGCCACCGACGAGCAGCTGGCCGCCGACATCGCCTATTTGCGCCGCCTGTGGGCCGACATCCAGGGAGAGGCCCTGCGCCGCCGCGCTCCTTCGCTGATCCACGAAGACCTGGATCTGGCGCTGCGCGTGCTGCGCGACTTCGTCGACGGCGAGGCGGCACGCATCCGCGTCGATTCGCGCGAAAACGCCCAGAGGCTCTTGGCCTTCGCCGAGACCTACACCCCCCAGGTTGCCCCCCTCATCGAGCACTACCGCGGAGACCGGCCGCTCTTCGAGCTCTACAACGTCGAGGAAGAGATCGAAAAAGCCCTGTCGCGCCGAGTCGATCTCAAATCGGGGGGCTATCTCATCTTCGACCAGACCGAAGCGCTCACCACCATCGACGTCAATACCGGCGCCTTCGTGGGCGCGCGCAATTTCGACGAGACCATCCTCAAGACCAACCTCGAAGCGGCGCAGGCGATCGCGCGGCAGCTGCGGCTGCGCAATCTCGGCGGCATCATCCTCGTCGATTTCATCGACATGACCAACCCCGAGCACCGCGAGCGCGTGCTCGAAGAGTTCAAGAAAGCGCTCTCGCTCGACCACACCAAGATCACGGTGAGCGGATTCACCCAGCTCGGACTGGTGGAGATGACGCGCAAGCGCACGCGCGAATCCCTCATGCAGCAGCTGTGCGAGCCCTGCCCGATGTGCGAGGGACGCGGCTTCGTCAAGAGCGCCGAGACGGTGTGCTTCGCCATCCTGCGCGAGATCCTGCGCGAGGCGCGCCAATTCGCCGATGCCAAGGAATTCCGCATCCTCGCCTCGCCCGCCGTGGTCGACCTCTTCCTGGAAGAACAGTCGCAGGCGCTGGCGATGCTGTCGGATTTCATCGGCAAGGAGATCTCGCTGCGCAGCGACACCTGCTACACGCAGGAGCAATACGACATCGTGCTTTTGTGAGACCGTGCCGATGCCCGCCCGCTCGCTTCCGCTCGAACCCGACGCCCGCCTGCGCGGCCGTCCCATCGTCTGGCTGCTCGCCACGCGCCCGGCCTTCCTCGTGGTCACCCTCATCGCAGTGCTGCTCGGGCTCGCGCTCACGGCCCATGAGGGTGCGGCGCTACGGCCCTGGGCGGCGCTGGCCACCCTCGTCTTCGCCCTGGTGGCGCACGCCGGCGCCAACGTCATCAACGACTACCACGACCGCGACACCGACGGGCTCAATCGCGACCGGCTCTACCCCTTCACCGGCGGCTCGCGCTTCATGCAGAACGAAGTGCTCACGGCGCGGGAAACCGCCTGGCTCGGCTATGGAGCGCTTGCCATGGTGGTACCGGCGGGGCTCGCGCTCACCCTCACCAGCGGGCCGCTGCTCGTGCCCATCGGCCTCGCGGGCCTGCTGCTCGGCTGGGCTTATTCCGCGCCCCCTTTGCGGCTCGCCGGCCGCGGCCTGGGGGAAGTCGTCATTACCGCGGCCTGGCTGCTGGTGATCGTCGGCACGCACTACGTCCAGCTCGGCCGACTCTCTCCCGTGCCTGCTTTCGTGGGCCTGCCCTACGCGCTCCTGGTCGCGGCC
>JALHJB010000009.1:50000-111339 GCA_022839745.1 Actinomycetes bacterium | reverse complement strand
GCACCGAATCGGGCCGCTCGGTGGTAGCCGACGCGACGACCGCCGCGGGACGCGGAGCGGCTGCGCCGCTCTCCGCGCGGGCGGGGGGCACGGACGCAACGACCGCAACCGGACGCGCGGGCCGGGCCGGCGCTGGGGGTGCGGGGGGTGCGGCAACGGGGGCCGGTGCCGGTATGGGTTGCGGGATCGGCGTGGCGAGCGGCTCGCGGGTATCGGAGAGCGCCTGTCCAAGGGACGGCGGCGGCGCCATCGGTGGCGCTTCGAACGCCGGCTCCTTGGGTGGGGTGGAGGCGGCGGCCGGTGACACAGCGTCCCGCACATGGGCTTCGGGGGGCAGCAGCGCGGACTCCGCGGTGGCGGCACCCATCAGGCGCTCAAGTTCGTCGGCAAGCGTGTAACCGGGCAGCGATGGCTCGCTAGCGGGTGTGGGGGCGGGTACGGGGGCGGGCACAGGGGTGGGCACAGGGGTGGGCACAGGGGTGGGCGCCGTCTGAGGTGCGGACTCCGACACACGTGCGGGCGCAGGCGCGGACGACTCCAGCGACAGCATCAAGCGCGTGAGCTCATCCATATCGGGGATATCTGCCGCCATCGGAATCGGTTCAGGAACCACCGCAGCGCGACGCGGTTCGTCGGGCTGCTCGAGCGATTCAGGCTCGAGCGCCGGACGGACGATCGGCACTGCGGCGGCCGGTGCGGCACCGGCGACCTGCACCACCGGCGCTACGACAGGCTCGGGTTCGACTGAGGGGGCAGCTGGCTCGGCGGCCGGCGCAGTGAACGCGGCACTGATGCTGTCATCCTCGGCGAGGTACTTGGCCTCGCACTCAGTGTCGGCAACCAGCTGCGGCATACGCGAACGACGCACCGCCCGCCGGTAGCGCCCGATCGAGGCGATCACGTAGATCGCGAGCAGCCCAAGGACCAGCGCCAGGGCCCCGATGATGTAGTAGCGCTCGTCCATCCGAGCCTCAGTCCATGCTGTCGAGGATCCGGTAGAGCAGGCCAAGAAGCACGGCCTTCACGCTCTCTTTGTCGCGCGCATCCACCGGCAGCAGCGGGATGGCATCTTCCAGTGCGATCGCGGCGCGCACCTGCCGGAGCGTCTTGATGTCAGTGGCGGGCACCTTGTTGGCTGCCACCACGAACGGCACGTCGGACATGTTCCTGAAGAACGCGATCATCGATTTCGCGTCTTCGAACGAGTCGGGGTCCTCGGCATCCACAAGCAGCACGAAGCCGAGCATGCCCTCGGAGAGCGTCTCCCACATGAACGAGAACCGCTCCTGGCCGGGGGTACCGAACAGGTACAGCACCACGTCGTCCGAGACCGTGATGCGCCCGAAGTCCATGGCAACGGTGGTCTCACCGCTCCCCTCGTTCGCCGACTCGCTGATCTGGCGCTCCGTTGAGAGCACCGTGATCTCGCTGACCGACTTTATGAAGGTCGTCTTGCCCGCGTTGAACGGGCCAGTGATGACGACTTTGACCGACTGCATGCGTGCTCCGTCCCTTGTCAGAGGTCCTCGACGCCCTTGATGATCTTCTCCAGCAACTCGCGGTCGACCGCCTGGTCGATCCGCAGACGGGTGGGCTCACCCGGTTCGGGGATCGAGTTCACGGTAGCGATCGGACGCGCACGCGCACTCCCACCGCCCGTGAGCGCGGTGAGCTCATCACCCAGACCACCGCCCAGACCGTCACCCGAGTCGAACCCAGCGAGGAAGGAGTCGGTGGAGATGTACTCACCGGGCTCATCGGCGGCACCGAAGTCGGTACCGGATGAGATGATCCCGGCCGACTGCTCTGCGAGCCCGTCGGCGGGAGCGCTCAGCGATTCCAACAGCGAATCAAGGCCGGCGTCGGCGCTCTCGGGCGGCGCTTCCACGCTTGGCGCCTCGACCTCCGGCACGGCCGGCTCGAAGAAGGAGTAGTCGGACTCGAGCGCGGACATCGGTTCGCGGCTTTCGCTCACCGGCTCCGGCTCGAGCAGCTCCGCGGGGTACTCGCCAAGGCCGAGCGTGCGGAGGTCGGTCTCGAAATCGCCCGTCGGGCTGAATCCCTCAGGAAGGGGCGTCGGCTCGAGCGGCACAGACTCGACCACAGGCGGCGCGGGGATCTCGGCGAGGTAGGCCAGTGAGATGGCGCCGAGGTCCGCGTACGGCGCGTCAAGGGCCTCGGGTTTCTCGGTCGGGGCCACAGGTTCCGCCAGCGGGGACATACCAGGCTCAGACTCAAGCTCAGCGTCTACTTCAGGCGGCAGCATGGAATCCGTCCACTGGTCCAGCACGTCGGCGGCGAACGATTCGCCTTGCTCATCGAACGCCACAGGCTCGACGGGCGTCACGATCGCCGAGGGGGCTGCGGGCCCTGCCTCCGGCTCTGATGGTGTCCCCTGTGGATGGAGCACGGCCTCGATCATCTCGGTGAACACGGCCATGTCATCCTCGTTGGGAGACTCCGCCCCCACCGACAAGAACTCGGGGACCTCGTGGTCCGGCTCGATCTCCTGCGCCACGAACCCGGCGACCGACCCCTCAGGGGCGGCTGCGGCCACGATCTCAGGCTGGGGCTCGGCTTCAGGCTCGAGTTCGGCTGCAGGCTCGGCCGCGACCTCGGTCTCTGGCTCCCGCTCGACCTCGGCCACCGCGGCGGCGGCTGCCCGGACCCGTTCGCGCTTGGCCTCGCGAGCCGCGCGCTCAGCGCGTAGCCGCCCGACCTCTTCGTCGGACGGCACCTCAAGGAGCCCGGCCGAGAAGAGCCCATAGATGACCCGCGACACCTCGAAGTCGGTGCTTCTGATCTCGAGTGCAAGGTCGCGGACCGAGCGCGTGCCGTCGATCAGCAGCAGCAGGTTCCACTCCACCGGCTTGAGCGATATCTCGAACGTGCCCTCGCCGGGCGCCGTGGCCATCTTGAAGACCATGTCCGCCGAGGGGACCTTCTTCTTGATGCGGTTCCACTCCTCGAGGCGGCGGCTGCCCTCCATCACGATGTTCTCTACCGAGACCGAGAGGCCGATGTCCTCGTGCGCCACCTCGGGCAGCGTCTCGAAGTCGAAGTCGCCCTCGTCCCAGCGCATGATGTCGAAGATGGTGTCCTCGATCTGCTCCTGCACGAACGACTCGAGCACCTGCTGGGTGATGTAGCCCTCGCTCACCAGGATCTCGCCGAGGCGCCGTGCACCGCCCTCGGCGTCATGTATCTCGAGCGCGCGCTTGAGCGCGGCGGGCGTGATGCGCTGAGCGCTGACGAGCCGCTCTCCCAGGAGCTCGTGCCGCCAGTTCGACTGGGCGAAGAAGACATCGCCGTCACGGAACCAGATGCTGCCCTCGGTATCGGGGCGGACGATACGCAGCACACCGGTCTTCCCGCTCAGTTGCACGAGCTGGAAGACGTCCGGAAGACTGAAGTCTTTGAGGTTGCCGCGCAGTGCCATCTGTTGGAACCGTCACTCCCCCGTGAAGCATCGTGTCGTGTGGGGACGCGGACCGGGCTCAGCCGAGTATCTGGCCGATGCGGTCAGCGGTCGCTTTCATGTCGTACAGCACCAGACCGAGCTTTGCGCTCGGCTCGGCCATCGCGGTGAGCACCGCACGGCTGCCGGCCGCGATGAGCAGCACGTAGCCGTTCTCTCCCTCGATGAACACCTGCGACAAGTGACCGCGACCAAGTTCGGCGGCGGCACGTTCGCCAAGGCCGAGGATCGCGGCAGACATCGCGCCCACGCGATCGGCCTGCATGCCCGCGGGCAGTGCCGAGGCCATCGTGAAACCGTCGAGGCTCACGAGCGCCGCCGCCTGTATGTCGCTGTCTTCGCGCATGAGCTCATCGAGCGCCTGGGCGAGCAGCTCCTCGCGCGAGAGCTGCCGCGTCGTGGTCTGCGGTCGCGCCTGCTGCACGGCGGGAGCGGCGACCACAGCGGCGGGCGCTGGAGCGGGCTGCGCCACAGGAGCAGGCGCCGGAGCCGCCGACACGGGCGCCGGAGCGGGGGCCACCTGGGGCGTCACAGGAACAACGACCGGGGCACCAAGCAGATCGTCGTCCTCGAACGACTCGTCATCGGTATCGCTGATGAAGTAGTCGCCGATGCCCTTGTCCACCATCGTGTCGTCACCTCCGGAAGCGGTAGTCAGACAGGCCGAAAGTCTGGATGGCGTGCGCAATCAAACCCAGCCTGGGGCGAGCAGTCCCAGTCTCTCACGTCACCGGAGGCGAAACAACCGTGAAAACGCAGGTCGGGGGCGTTAGACGACCACCCGCATGACTTCCTCGATGGACGTAAGGCCCGAGAGGACTTTGGAGAATCCATCGTCGCGCAGAGTGAGCATCCCCTCGGCGACTGCGATACGTGCGATCTCGTCGCCTGATGCGTGATTCACGCACGCGCGCTCGATCTCCTCGGTCACCGACATGACCTCATGGATGCCCATCCGGCCCTTGTAGCCGATGTTGTTGCACTTCTTGCACCCCACCGCGCGATACAGCCGTGGCGGACGGCCCGGTGTGTACGGGAAGCCGATGCGCTGCAGCGCTGCCTCATCGGGCGTGTACTCCTCGCGACACTCCCTGCACAGACGGCGCGCGAGGCGCTGCGCCAGCACGCAGTTGATAGCCGAGGCAGAGAGGAACGGCTCCACCCCCATCTCGGTGAGACGGGTGAGCGCCGAAGGGGCGTCATTGGTGTGCAGCGTTGAGAGCACGAGGTGACCGGTGAGCGCCGCCTCGATGGCGATGGTGGCGGTCTCCTTGTCACGGATCTCACCGATCATCACGACGTCGGGGTCCTGCCGGAGGATCGAGCGCAGCGCCGAGGCGAACGTGAGGCCCGCTTTCTCGTGGACCTGGACCTGCGACAGGCCTTCGAGGCGGTACTCGACCGGGTCCTCCACAGTGATGAGGTTCACGGTGGGCTTGGTGGTCTTGTTGATGGCGGCATAAAGCGTGGTCGACTTACCCGAGCCTGTGGGGCCGGTGACCAGCAGCGCGCCGTACGGGCGGTTGATCGCTTCCATCACGCGCTGCATGGGCTGCTCGAGGAACCCGAGGTCCTCGAGCGACATCAGGATCGCGTCTTTGTGGAGCAGGCGCATGACCGACATCTCGCCGTGGACGGTTGGGAGGATGGCGACACGGAAGTCGACCGACTTGCCGTCGAGCACCACACCGAAGCGGCCGTCCTGCGGGATACGCCGCTCGGCGATGTCCATCGCGCACTGGATCTTGAGGCGGCTGATCAGCTGACGGTGGATCTTCTTGGGGCTGCGCATGATCTCCTGGCACACACCGTCGATGCGGTACCGCACCCGGATGTCCCGCTCCCCCGGCTCGATGTAGATGTCGCCGGCGCCCTGCCGGATCGCCTCGGTCACGATGTGATTGAGGATCCGCGCGACCGGCGCCTCTTCGTCGCCGGCCCCTTCGTCCTCGTCACTGATGTCGACAGAGACGCTCTCGAGGTTGCCCACCATGTCTTCGACGTTGGTCTGCATGGTGGCGATCCGCTCGATGGAGGAGTCAAGATCGCTCTCGGCGGCCACCACGGGCTTGATGTCGTATCCGGTGACGATCCGCAGGTCATCGATGGCGAAAATGTTGGCCGGGTCGGCCATCGCCACCACGAGCTCGTCGTCCTGGATGCGGATGGGCAGTACGCTGTGGCGGCGCGCGATGTCGACGGAGATCATCGTTGCGGCATTCGCATCGATATCGATGGCGCCGAGGTCGACGAACGCAAGCCCCATGCTATCGGCCACCGCGCGAGCGAACGTGACCTCGTCGGTCACCTTCTGATCCACCAGCGTGGCGCAGAGCGAGCGTCCGTTGGACTCGGCGAGCGCGCTGTCAAGCTGCTCCTGGGTGATGAGGCCGCCCTGGACGAGCACGCGGCCCAGCCGCTTCCCTGATGCCGCGGTCACAGCGAGCCTCCGTCCGTGGCCGCGGCCTGTCCGGCCAGTTCGGCCGCAGCGGCTGCCCGCATGACATCTCTCGGGGCGCGCGTCTGCCCGTTGGCGTCACCCATCCAGATGTCGATAGCCAGCGCGCCTTGCGCCACGAGCATTCCCAGACCGGTCACAGCTCGTGCGCCGGCGCTGTGCGCGGCCTCGGCCAGAGCGGTGCCGGAGCGTTGATACACCATGTCGTAGACGAGCTGCCCCTCGCGCATCCACTCGCCAGGGATGGGACTGGGATCGTCGGCGGCCATCCCCACCGGCGTGGCATTGATGATGAGATCTGCCTCTCGCACGGAGCCAGCGGCGGACGGCTCAAGCGGCAGCGCCTCGGCTGCGATGCTGCGGAGGCTCCCGCGCACGCGGTCCAGGAGCGACTCGGCGCGCCCGGCGTTCCTGTTCACGATGGTGATACGCCCGGCACGCGCGAGGATGCATGCGGTGACGGCGGCACCGGCCGCTCCGCCGGCGCCGATGACAGCGATCGAACGTCCGGCTGGATCGAAGCCGGCATCGGTCTGCAGCGACTCGAGGAGACCGCGGCCGTCGGTGTTGTAGCCGATGAGCTGACCGTCCACGCAGTGCACGGTGTTCACGGCGCCCGCGAGCTGCGCGAGCGTGGCCGTTTCGTCGCACAGCGCGAGCATGGCCTGCTTATGCGGCATGGTCACGTTGAAGCCGACGAACGGGAGGGCTCGTGCTGCCTCGGTGAAGGCGAGCAGCGCCCGGTTGTCCGGAACGCCCAGCGGGATGCACGCCCAGTTGAGGCCGAGAGACTCGTATGCGGCGTTGTGCATCACGGGTGAGAGCGACTGCGCGATCGGCCACCCGATCACGGCAGTCGGCCGCGTTCGTCCGTTGATGATCACCCGCCGCTCCCCCTCCCGATGCCCGTTACGCCTCGGGGCGTCTGCCTGCCATTATGCGCTGTTTCCAGCGCGCGAAGCACCTTGGTGTGACCCATGTCCGACGGGGTCAGAGGCTCCACGAGGATGGTGCGCACTCCGGCGAGCCGGCCGCCGAGGATATCAGTGAAGATCTGATCGCCCACCATCGCGCACTCGGACCTCGGCACGCCCAGCATGCGGGCCGCACGCCATATACCGAACGGCAGCGGCTTCGCGGCCTTGGGAATGACCGGCAATCCGAGCGCCGCGGCGCGATCGTGTATGTCATCGTGCCAGTTGTTCGAGACCAAACACGCGCGGAACCCCGCTGGCCCGAGTGAGGCGATCCACTCGCGGATCTCAGGGATGAGCTCGGTCGAGTGATGCGGCGAAACCGTGTTGTCGACATCCAGGAGCAACGCCGTGATCCCCTCGGCGCGCAGGGCGGCCAGGTCGATCGCGGTCACGTGGCTGACGTAGTGGTGTGGCTGCAGCAGGTCGATCGCTCCTTAGTGGTCGGGCACGCCGTCGTGGTCGTGGTCGTGGTCGACTTCCCCGAGTTCGTCCGCATGCTCCTTATCGAGCCGCTCGAGCTCGGCTTGCACCACCGCGTCGAGATCGTCACGTCCGGCCCTGCGCAGGATGTCGCCGAGCAGCGGATACCACTGGTGCTTCTGCTGTGCGTCCATCCACTCAACGTCCTCGTCGAGTGCACGCTCGGCGGTGACCGCGGCGGCGGACAGCCCCTCGCCGTAGAGATACTGCATCTGGGCGAGGTTCGAGAGCGTCAGCCCCGAGTGCGGATTGGCCTCGACTCCACGCTCGGCTACGCTCAGAGCATCGGCCACGCGGTCGTTGTCCGCAAGGATCCAGGACCCGATCGGGTATGCCTGCGTCTGGTGCGGATCGAGAGCCATGACGAGCGCGATGGAGCTCAGCATGTAGCGCTGCTCGCCAAGCGACACCCCGGAGTAGTATCCATGCATGACCGGGTCGATCCGGTTCCACACCACAGCGGCGGCAAACGTCTTGATGCCGGTGAGGTACGAGGAAGCGGCACGACCGACGGCCTCGGTGGTCTGCGCGCCGGACGCCTCCGGAACAAGCGCGTCGGCCGCCGCCTGCCCGCCAAGGACGAGCGTCACCCCGATCGCCAGGACGCCGATCAAAGCCTTGTCCCTGAGCGCGCTCATCAGAGGTCTCTCCGCCCGAACAGCCAGACGGCAACCGCCAGAGCGATCGCCACGAATCCTACGAACACCACCAGCATGCTCAGCAGGTACAGCGGAGGAACGCCGGTGCCATGCGCCACCGGATTGACGATGTTGAACGCGTCCAGCGATGGGTAGAACGGCTTGAGTGCAAGCGCGCCCTCGCCGCCCAGGAGCGTTGAGCGTGAATGCCCCACGAACAGAACGGCAAGCGCAGCGGTGACCACCACGACCGGCCCCGCAACGGACGAAACGGCCACCGCGAATGCGGAGAGAACACCCATCTCGAGCCACACGGCGAGAGCGCCCTGCCAGAGCTGCCACATAGGGTCGCCGTAGCGGGCGAGCGCGATGAGCTGCTGCACACCCGTGAAGGCCGCGATGGCGCCCCCCGTCACGATGAGGATCCCGAGCCACGAGCCCACCAGGTACTCGGCACGGCTGACACCCTTTGCAAGCACGTTGTAGACCGTGCGGCGTTCGACCTCGGAGGGCACACGGTTGGCCGAGAGAGACAACGTGAGCACGAGCGCCGCGACGAACGACAGCGCAAGCGCGACCTCGCGGTACACCGCATCCTCGATCCCCAACCCGTAGCTGGGCAGCGACGGGATCGCCATCGCGAGGACGGCGGCGAACACCAGCACCACATACACCACCTTGCGCCTGAGGCTGTCGGTGACGACGGCAAGCGCGATGGGCCAGATGCGCGACATCATCGGTCCTCACCTCCCTCGGCGGTGGTGGCAAGCAGCCGGGCGAAGTAGTCCTCCAGCGAGTCACGCACGGGCGTGACCGAGACCACCCGTCCGCCCGCGTCGTCAACAGCATCTATCACCGCGCGCACGGTCTCGTCGGCAACCGAGAACACGGAGACGCCGCCGGTCACAGCCACCTCGCTGGCGAGCTCCGCCACGCGCGCGGGCAGGCCGCCTTCGAGCCCGCGCACCCTGATCGACGTCCTGCCCTCCACGTTCAGCAGCGCGTCGAGGTCGCCCTCAGCGGCCACGAGGCCCGCGTTCATGATCGTGACATCGTCACAGACGGCTTCGACCTCGGAGAGCTGGTGCGATGAGAGCAGCACGGTCACGCCGGACTCGCGCAGTTCGAGCATGAGGTTGCGGACATCGCGCTGACCCACCGGGTCGAGACCCGAGGCGGGTTCGTCGAGCACCACGACCTCGGGCTGGTTGATGAGCGCCTGCGCGATGCCGAGCCGCTGCAACATGCCACGCGAGAACGCGTCGAGCGTGGTCTTCTCGCGTCCCTGCAGCCCCACGCGCTCCATCAACGCCGTGGTGCGCGGCCCGATCTCATCGCGGGGCACGCCGGCCAGCTGAGCATAGAGCCTGAGCGCCTGCGCGGCCCGCAGGTGCTGCGGAAAGTACGGCTGCTCGGGCATGAAGCCCACCCGGCGCCGACCTTCAGGACGCGTGGAGTCCTCGCCGAGGATCCGGAACTCGCCCGCGGTGGGCCGCACAAGACCGAGCAGCATCTTGATCGTGGTTGTCTTGCCGGCGCCGTTGGGGCCGAGGAGGCCGTGTATCGTGCCCGGCGCGACGCTGATGTCCACGCCACGCACCGCGTCACGCTGCGGCGCCCCCACGATGGGCTTGTAGCGTTTGTGCGCACCCCGGATGAGTATCGCGGGACCGTTGCTCTCACTCATGGTCAGGGAGTCACCTCTCTCGACTTCTCCTTGGCGATCAGGAACTGCTCGTACGTCTCGCAGAACGTGTGTGAACCATCGGCGCCGGTGAGCACGTAGTAAAGATACTTGGTCTCCGCAGGCGCTGCCGCGGCCTGCAGCGATGCCAGCCCCGGGCTCGCGATCGGCCCCGGCGGCAGCCCCCCGTACTTGTAGGTATTGTACGGGCTCTCGATCCTGAGGTCGCTGTTGAGCAGCCGCGGACGGTTCTTCTTGATCACGTACTCGATGGTAGCGTCGATCTCGAGCTTCATGCCGATACGCAGACGGTTGTGGATGACCGAGGAGACGAGCGGACGCTCCTCGGCAAGGCGTGATTCGCGCTCGATCATAGACGCGAGCGTGACGAGCTCGTGCATGCTCATCTCGCCCGCCGCCGTGAGGTCGACCGTAGCGAACTCCTCGTCGAACTGCACCAGCATCATCTCGATCACGTCAGCGGCGGTAGCACCTTCCACGATCCGGTACGTCTTCGGGAACAGGTAGCCCTCGAGCGAGCCCTCATGCACGGCCTCGAGGTACGGATGGGCGTCCCGGAACTGTGCCGCGCCGCCGAGGGCCAGTGCGAGGAACTCCTCGGCGGGTATGCCCGCCTCGGCCTCGATCCGCTCGGCGATACGCTCGACGGTGAACCCCTCGGGGATGGTGACCGTGGTGTACGCGATCGGCGGGCCCGCGAGCAGCCGTTCGATGAGCTCGCTGTGGTCCATGCGCGTGGTGAGGTCGTAGACACCCGGCCTGAGCTGCCCATCCACCCCGTCCAGACGCGCCCGGAGCCGGAACATGGCGGCGTTCTCGATGACGCCCGCATCGACAAGCACTTCGGCGATGCGGGCCGTATCGGCGCCCGCAGGGATCTCCACTTGCACGGCCTGGCCGGCCGTGACGGATGTTTGGGACACGAAGAACACGCGCCAGATACCGAAGGCGGGCACGCAGAGCACCAACACAGCGGCCACAAGCAGCACGACCACCGTACGGGCACGGCGGCGCGACCCTGGGTCCGCAGAACGGACTCCGCGCGCCGATAGCGGCCGCCAGCGGGATGCCCCGGTCTCGCGGCGTTCTCCGGTCATCGCTCCTCCTGCGTGCCGTTCCACTGTGCGTCGAGCCAGCCCTGCAAGATGATCGCGGCGGCCACCTTGTCCACCGAGCCGCGCTGCTCCTTCTCACTCATGCCCGACGCGGACATCATCCGCCGCGCCTCTTCGCTTGACAGGCGTTCGTCCGCGTACTCCACAGGCAGCCCCGCGGCCGCGCCAAGCCTCACGGCCGCAGCACGCACCTCGGCAGCCTGGGGGCCCTCTTCGCCCGACAGCGTGAGCGGGAGCCCCACTACCATACGCTCGGATTCGTAGTCCTCGGCAAGGCGCACGAAGGGTGTGGCGTCGCCCGCGAGCGCTTTCGCGTCGAGCACCGTCAGCGGCGACGCGATCCGCCCCGATGGGTCGGACACGGCCACACCAACGCGCACCGAGCCGATGTCGAGCCCGAGCACCCGCATGCCGCTACCCTATGCCGAGCGTGGCGCGCGCCTGCGCAAGCGCCGCATCGATGCCGGAGGCGTCCTTGCCGCCGGCCTGTGCCATCTCCGGACGGCCACCGCCCCCGCCCTTCACCAACGGTGCGATCGCCCTGATCAGCGCCCCGGCGTCGAACCCTCCCGCAACGGCCGCCGGCGTTCCCGCGGCGAGCAGCAGCGGTGCCCCCGACTCGGGATCGGCGGTGGCAAGCACCACGGCGCCGGTGTCACCGAGTTTGGCGCGCAGGAGGTCCCACGCTCCCCGGAGCTCGGTGGAGGTCACATCGGGGATGCGCCCGACGATGACCGGATAGCCAACATCGGCCGCGCCCTCCACGAGCGAGGCCGGGTCGAATCCGGTCATGTGGCTCCGCGCCCGCTGCGCCGCGCCCTCCAGCTCCTTCACGCGCCGCGCCAGCGTGGCGGCGCGCTCGGAGACGTCGAACTTGCTCACCTTGAGTGCCGCGGCCGTTTCGGCGAGCTCGCTTTCCACCCGCTCGAGGTATGCGAGCGCATCGAAGCTCGTGACCGCCTCGATACGGCGCAGATTGGCTCCCACGCTGCCCTCGGACACGATCTTGACCAGCCCGATCTCGCTTGAACGGCCCACGTGGGTGCCGCCGCAGAGCTCCTTGCTGAAGTTGCCGACCTCGAGCACACGCACGATCTCGCCGTACTTCTCGCCAAAGAGCGCGGTCACGCCCATCTCGCGGGCGGTGACAAGCGACGTCTCGTAGTTCAGGACGGCGTGGTTCTCCATGATCTTGTGGTTGGCCATCTCCTCCACGCGCCGAAGCTGCTCGGAGGTGACCGCCTCGAAGTGCGTGAAGTCGAAGCGCAGCCGGTCGGGCGCCACGAGCGAGCCCGACTGCCGCACGTGATCGCCGAGGATGCGCCTGAGCGCCCAGTGCAGGATATGCGTGGCGGTATGGTTGCGCCGGATGCGCTCGCGGCGGAGCGAGTCGATGGACGCATGCACTGTGTCACCCACAGCAAGCGCGCCCGACTCGAGCGTTCCCACGTGGGCGACCACGCCAGGGACCGCGAAGCGGGTGTCACTCACCGCGAAGCGCGACTCGCCGGCCGAAAGCACGCCGGTGTCGCCCACCTGTCCGCCCTGCTCGGCGTAAAACGGCGTGGCGGCGAGCACGATCTCGCCCTCCTGCCCGGCCTCGATGCGATCGACCGGCACGCCATCCACCACGATGCCGACGATGGCGCTCTCGGCCTCGTCATTCGCGTACCCGAGGAACTCCGTGGCGCCTGCCTGGCGTGCGATGTCGTCGAACGCGCTCCCGAACGACCACGACTCGTCCTTGACCGCTGCCCGCCCGCGCTGACGCTGGGCCTCCATGGCGGCTTCGAACGCATCCTTGTCGACCTCAAGACCCGACTCGGCCGCGATCTCGGTGGTGAGCTCGTACGGGAAACCGTACGTATCATGCAATGTGAACGCCTCGGTGCCGTCGAGCACCGAACCGCCCTCGGCACGGGTGCGCTCGATCGCCGTGGTGAGGAACGCGAGCCCCTGGCGCAGCGTGGCTGTGAACCGCTCCTCCTCGGAGGAGACGATGCCGCGGATGAGCTCGGCGTTGTCGGCCAGCTCCGGATACGGCGCGCTCCACCGCTCGATCACGGCGTCGACGAGCTTCACCATGAACGCGTCCTCAACACCCAGCAGCCTGCCATGGCGGATGGCGCGGCGGAGCAGGCGCCGCAGCACGTAGCCTCGGCCCTCGTTGCCGGGCAGCACGCCGTCGGCGATCAGGAAGGCCACCGCCCGCGCGTGGTCGGCGAGGATGCGCAGCGAGACGTCGGTCTTCTCCCCCTCGCCGAGCGCGACTCCCGAGAGCCCCTCCCCGATCGCGACGAGCACGCGCAGGTCGTCGGTCTCGAAGTTCGTGCGCACGCCCTGCATGATGGCGGCCACGCGCTCCAGGCCCATGCCGGTGTCGATGTTCTTCTTGGGCAGCGGTTCGAGCGTGCCGTCGTCCTGACGGTCGTACTGCATGAACACGAGGTTCCAGTACTCCACGAACCGGTCGCAGTCGCAGCCCGGCGCGCAGGTATCGAGCCCGCACCCCACGTCAGGTCCCTGGTCGTAGTAGAGCTCCGAGCACGGCCCGCAGGGGCCGGTGGGCCCCGCCGACCAGAAGTTGTCCTTGGCGCCCATGCGCACGATGCGCTCCGCTGGGACACCCACTTCATCGCGCCACACGCCCTCGGCCTCGTCATCGTCTTCGTAGATCGAGAACCAGAGCCGGTCGGGATCCATGCCGAGGACCTGCGTGGAGAACTCGTACGCCCAGGCGCACGCCTCGCTCTTGAAGTAGTCGCCGAAGCTGAAGTTGCCGAGCATCTCGAAGAAGCTGTGATGCCGCCCCGTGGTGCCGATGATGTCGATGTCGGTGGTGCGCGCGCACTTCTGGCACGTGGTGGCACGCGTCACACCGATGTCTCGGGCGCCGAGGAAGACGGGCTTGAACTGCACCATGCCGGCCGATGTGAGCAGGAGCGACGGGTCGTCCGGCACGAGCGAGGACGAGGGCAGCCGCTTGCAACCCTTGCTCTCGAAGAACGACAGGAAGCTCTCTCTGATCTCGGCGGACTTCACGTGTATGCGCTCCTTGGATGCTCCCGACGCCGCTCAGGCGTCGTCTGACGTATCGGTAGTCCCGTGGTCCGCGAGCATAGACGACCCATCCCCGTCGGCCACCTGCTCTTCGGGCGCTGGCCCATCGTCCCCGTCGTCGGACTTGGCGCGGAAGAATGCGCCTCCCTCAGAGGTGAGCTTGGACTCGGTGTACTTCTCGAAGTAGTAGACGAACAGACCCTTGCCGATGGCCGCCACCGGGATACCGAGCAGGAGGCCCGCGAATCCGAACAGCGTACTACCGGCAAGCAGCGAGAATATCACCAGCAGCGGGTGCAGGTCGACATTCTCGGACATGACCCGCGGCTGCACGAAGTACTCGGTCACCTGCTGCGCGCCCAGACACACGGCCACGGCCCCAACGATGTGCAACGGACTCACGAACGCCGCCGCAATGCCCGCAATGGCCGCCGTGAGCGTGGGACCGATCCACGGGATGAAGTTCAGGATCAGCGCGAGAAGTCCGATGACGAGCGAGTACGGCACCCCGATGATGGAGAGGCCTATCGTTACGATGACGCCGGTGACGAGCGAGATCGTGAACTGCCCGCGCAGGTATCCACCGAGCACGCGCGAGACCGTTGATGTCACGATGGCCGCCTCGTCGCGGCGCTTCGGGCCGGCGAGCAGCAGGACTTCCTTGTTGATCGCCGGCAGGTCCTTGAGCAGCCAGAAGCCGACCACAAGCGCGAGCACCGCTGTCAGCAACGACGAGAGCGCCGAGCCGCCAACGCTGAATATCTCCTTGGCAAGCAGCTGCGACCACTCGGCCGACTGGCGGGTGATCGTGTCCTGGAGGTTGGCAAGCGCGTCCTCGAGCCATGGGGGCACGATCAGCGCCTCATACTTGCCCTGCAGCTCGAAGAAGAGCTCGCTCGCGCGCTCATAGTAGCCGGGGAACGCCACGACGAACTCGCGCACCTGGACCACGAGCGCCGGGACGAGGAAGCCGAGCGCGACGCCGAGCACAGCGACGCTGATCAGGTAGCACACGCCAACGGCGAGGCCACGCGACAGACCGCGACGCTCGAGGAGCGCGACCGGCCCCCTGAATGTGAAGAGGATGATGATGGCCAGCCCGAAGGGCACGAGCGCAGGGGCGATCTTGCCGAGCAGCCAGCCGCCCGCGGCGAGCAGGACACCGATGCCCACGAGCGACCAGGTGATCGCGAAGGTGCGTGACCACCGGTCGCGCGGCTCCGGACGGAGCAGCGTCGTCATCTAGACCTCCTCAAGAGTGATGTGCTCGCGGAGCAACCTGAGCGTCCGGCGCAGGAGCCGCGACACCTGCATCTGCGAGATGCCGAGCATCGCCGCGATCTCGGTCTGCGTAAGGCCCTGGAAGAAGCGCAGGTACAGGACACGCTGCTCGAGCGGCGCCAGATGCTTCAGACCCTCAGAGAGCATGGTGCGATCGTCGACAAGGGCCATGAGCTGGTCGTCCTCACCGATGTACTCGAGGATGCTGAAGGAGTCGCTCCCCTCGGAGGTCCGATCGGTCTCGAGCGAGACGAAGTTGTACGCTTCGGAGGTCTCGAGCGCCTCAAGCACGTCCTCGGTGGTGACCTCCAGGTACTCGGCGATCTCGAGGATGCTCGGCGAGCGCTGCTCGCGCTGCGTGAGGGCATCGACGGCCTGGTTCACGCGGAACGAGAGCTCCTGCAGCCGCCTGGGTACTTTGATGGCCCAGCCCTTGTCGCGGAAGTACCGCTTGAGCTCGCCGACGATGGTAGGCGTTGCGTACGTGGTGAACTCGACCTCGCGCCCGATGTCGAACCGGTCGATCGCCTTGATCAGCCCGATGGTCCCCACCTGGATGAGATCGTCGATGGGCTCCCCGCGATTGCGGAACCGGCTCGCCAGGTACTTGACCAGGTTGAGATACATGGTGATGAGTTCGTCGCGCGACTCTTCGTCACCATGCTCGTGGTAGTGGACGAACAGCTCACGCGTGCGAGCCTTGTCCCACACGAGCCGTCGCTCCTGTCGGCGCTGGGTTCTAGGCACCGGGCTCTCCCGCTGGCGCCGCTGCCCGGCGACACAGGCACAGCGTGCACCCCTCAGGTGCGTGCTGGATCTCCAACTCATCGCAGACCGACCGCAGGATGAACTCGGCGTACCCCTCCGACACAGCGGCCGCGCCCTCGTCCGGCGTGGGCATCGGGCCGACCTCCACCTCGAGGGCGTCGGCGGACACCGTGAACGTGAACGTCACGTTGGCCGACTCTCCCACGCGCTCGCTCGCGTACACGAACGCCTCCTCGGCACCCATCCTGACGTCGTCGACCTCATCGAACGACATGCCGATCCGGCTCGCGAGCTCGGCGGCGGTCATCCTGACCGTCCTGGCGTATTCGCCCCGCGCTGGCACGGTGAGCGTTATGCGATCACTAGCCATGCATCCTCCTTCGATGGGCCCACCGGTGCGGGCTCATCGCTTGCTGAACGAGCGTAGAGCGCGCGCGATGCCCTGTGCCGCCGTGTTGACGGGGGATCGGATGAAATCGCTTGCGCTGGAGACGGCCTCGCCGACCTCTTCGGCCTGCGTCACGATGGCGTCGAGCCTGAGGAGCTCGACATTGGCGGCATCCACGGTCACGTCGGCCTTCTCGAGCAGGGGCACCAGCCGCACGCGAACGTCCTCCACCGCGATCCGGATCTCGCGCACCGCCTTGATGATGACGACGAGCGCGTAGAGGGCGAGCAGCGTGAGCGCGAGGGCCGCGACCGTGAGCGCGATACCGAGAGCTTCCGAAGTGTCCACGATGCGCCCCTTACGATGCCTTCGAACGTACCCGCCCAGTGTAGCAAACGCCGAGGTGGCGACCTATTCCTCTTCGGGTGCAGCCACGGGGCCCCGGGGCCGGTAGTAGCGCTTGCCCACGAGGCCATCGGGCAGGTACTGCTGGTCCACCCTGGCGCCCGGGAAGTCGTGCGGGTACAGGTATGCGGGGTACCGCTCGGCGCCGGGGCGGTGGCGGTCGCGAAGGTGGTCGGGGACGTGCTCGGCCGACTCCTCGCGCACGTCGCGCAGCGCCTCGTCGATGGCGAGGTACGCCGCGTTGCTCTTGGGCGCGAGCGCGAGGTAGATCGCCGCGTGCGCCAGGTTGATGCGCGCCTCTGGCCAGCCGATCGACTCGGCGGCCTTGAACGCCGCATGCGCGATGAACAGCGCCTGCGGGTCGGCCATGCCCACGTCTTCCGAGGCGAAGATCAGCATACGGCGCGCGATGAACTTGGGATCCTCGCCTCCGGCGACCATCCGCGCAAGCCAGTAGACGGTGGCGTCGGGGTCGCTGCCCCGCATCGACTTGATGAACGCCGAGATGATGTCGTAGTGGGCATCGCCCGCGCGATCGTACGGCACCGCGCGCAACGCCGTGGCGCGGGCGACGAGGTCGGCGTCGATCAACGGTACCGCGGAGTCCTTCAGGTCCGACAGGCCGTCGGGTGACGGTCCCGCTTCCGCTGTGGCGATCTGCGCGGCGAGCTCGAGCGTGGTGAGCGCCACGCGGGCATCGCCTCCGGCGAGCGTCACGATACGGTCGAGCGCCTCGGGCGCGATCGCCACGGCGCCCGCCAGTCCACGCTCCTTATCGGTGAGCGCCCGCTCCACGATCTCCCGGATGTCGGTGTCGGATAGCGGCGCGAACTCCACCACGCGCGAGCGGCTGATCAGAGGCGCGTTCACTTCGAAGAAGGGGTTCTCTGTGGTGGCGCCGATCAGCACGATGAGACGGTCCTCCACCGCGTGCAGCAGTGCGTCTTGCTGCGACTTGTTGAAGCGGTGGATCTCATCGATGAACAGCACCGTCCGGCGGCCGGTCATCTTCAGCCGTTCACGGGCGCCTTCGATCACCTCGCGGACGTCCTTCACTCCGGCGTTGACCGCCGACAGCTCGACGACGTGCGCTTTGGTCATCCCGGCGATGAGCCGTGCGAGACTGGTCTTGCCGGTGCCAGCGGGGCCGTAAAGGATGAGCGAGGAGAGCGCGTCGATCTCGATCGCGGTGCGGAGCACCGTGCCCGGACCCACAGCCTCGGCCTGTCCGACGAACTCGTCGAGCGTGCGTGGCCGCATCCGCGCCGCAAGCGGCGCGCTTCGCTCGATGCGGTCCTCGGCAGCCTCGTCGAACAGGTCGCGCATCACTAGCGTGTCACGCGCTCCACTTCGCGCTCGAGGACACCGCGCTCCACGTAGCCCTTCCACTGCCAGGTGATGAATGAGCCACGGTCGACGATGAGCACGTGCGGCGTGCTCTGGACGCCGAGCTCGGCTGCGTACATCGTCGCAGCCTCAGCGACCTTGGGATCGCCGCCGCCGCTCACGTCGAAGGTCACGAGATCGATGAGGCCGCGGTACTGCTCGATGACCGCGTCCACCTCGGCGCGCAGGTCCTTGGTGACGATCTGTCCCTTGTCGTAGAACAGGATGAGCATCGGCCGACGTGCGTCGAGCTTCTCCTGGAACGCGTACGGGGTGACCGTGGTGGTGAACGACGGGAATGGCGTGGGTGTCGTCTCATCCACGTTGAGGGAGCGGTCGGTCACGTACGCCGGCTCCACCGGCTCCGGTGCGGGAGCCGGAGCTGCCGCGGCGTCCGTTTCCGGCGCGGCGTCGGTGGCGGCCTCCTCGCCTCCCCCACACCCCACGAGTGCGAATGCGAGCACTGCTACGACGAAGGCTACGACTATTCTGCGCATCTACTTCCTCCACCCGTCAGGGTATGGTCGAACCCCGCCCTGCGTGGTCGGCCGGGTGAACCTGCCGAAGCAGGTGGGTGCCCGCACCACAAGTCCGCGCTTCCCCGAAGGGATACCACTCGCTTGCGAGATGTAAGGCTCCCGGCAAAGAAGTGTTGGCTCAACCGCTGACGCCGGGTCCACGCAAGGCAAGGCACCATCATGGTAGCACCCCCGGCGGTCATGCGCATCAGGGCCGCTTCTCCGGCGAGTCACATCCGCGATCACGGGTGTCGCCGCCCTGAGCCGCCAAGAGCCGGCAGCTCAGCAGCCGGTGAGCCCACACGAATCCCGCCGAGAGCGTGACGCTCACCACCGTTGCGGCCACCGCCACCCTCGGCTCCTTGAGCCGGTCCCACACCGCTGTGGCCACGACACCGATGAGCGAGACCGCGCCAATGGTGCGCGTCCACCGCCCGTAGCCCTCTGATGTGAGGTCCCACTTGTAGGCCGTCCCCACAGCCATGAACGCGATGCATGAGACCGCCACCACCGCTGACGCGAGGTAGACCGGTGACATGGCATCACCCCCCTCTAGTCGGTCTTGAGGTGCACCTCCCGCAGCTGACGCTGGCTCACGACATCCGGCGCACCCGTGAGCGGATCGGCGCCGGAGGAGGTCTTCGGGAACGCGATGACGTCGCGGATCGAATGTGCGCCAGCGAGCAGCATCACGAGCCGGTCGAGGCCAAGCGCGATGCCGCCGTGCGGAGGCGCGCCGAACGAGAGCGCCTCGAGGAGGAACCCGAACTGGCTGCGGGCTTCCTCGGCGGACAATCCGATGCGCTCGAGCACACGCAGCTGGAGATCGGCGTTGTGGATGCGCAGCGTGCCACCGCCGATCTCGTACCCGTTCATGATGAGGTCGTAGCTGTACGAGCCCACGGAGAGGGGCTCGGACTCCAGCCTGTCCACATGCTCCTCGCGAGGCATGGTGAACGGGTGGTGGTTGGCGGCGTAGCGCTCCTCTTCGGCGTCGTACTTGAACATCGGGAAGTCCACGACCCACAGCACGTCGAAGCCTGTGCGTTCGACTCCCAGTTCGTCAGCCATCTTCAGGCGCAGCACACCGAGGACCTCCTCGGCCACGTCGCGCGCGTCGGCGATCATGAGCACGAGGTCGCCGGCCTCCACCTGCAGCGCTTCGCGCAGCCCGGCCATCTCGGCCTCGGTGAAGAACTTCGCGATCGGCGAACGGACCTCGCCCTCCGAAGTGAACGCCGCCCACGCCAGGCCCTTGGCCCCCGCGTCGAGCGCGACCTGGTTGAGTGCGTCGATCCTGCCACGGCTCCAGTCGCCGGCACCCTTCGCGTTGATGCCCTTGATGACACCGCCGCCGCCGAGCGCTCCGGCGAACACTTTGAACTCTGACGCCGCGAAGACTCCGGACAGATCGGCGAGCTCCATGCCGAAGCGGGTGTCGGGCCGATCGGAGCCATACCGGGACATGGCCTCGGCGTACGGAATCCGGCGCAAGGGCACCTGGAGGTCGACGGACGCCTCCTTCATCACCTCGTGCATGACGTCTTCCATCATGGACAGCACGTCGTCCTCGGTGACGAACGACATCTCGATGTCCACCTGCGTGAACTCGGGCTGACGATCGGCTCGGAGGTCCTCGTCGCGGAAGCAGCGCGCGATCTGGTAGTAGCGCTCGATGCCGGCGACCATGAACAGCTGCTTGAACAGCTGCGGAGACTGCGGGAGCGCGTAGAACTTGCCCGCGCTCATGCGGCTCGGAACGATGAAGTCGCGCGCGCCTTCGGGGGTGGACTTGCCGAGGATCGGCGTCTCCACCTCCATGAAGCCGTGCCCTTCGAGCGAGCGGCGAAAGCGCTGCACCACACGGTCGCGGAGTGCGAGCGCGGCGAACACCTCCGGGCGGCGGATGTCGAGGTACCGGTAACGCATCCGGGTGACCTCGTCGGTGTCGATGCCGGGCTCGATCTCGAACGGCGGCGTCTCGCTCGTGTTGAGCACGGTCGCCTCGGTGATGATGACCTCCACCTCGCCCGTCGCCATGTTCGGGTTCTCGGTGCCCTCGGGCCGACGGCGGACGGTGCCGGTCAACGTCACGACCCATTCGGGACGCACGCGTTCCGCCGTGATGAACGCCTCACCGGACGCATCCGGATCGAACGTGCACTGGATGATGCCGCTGCGGTCCCGAAGGTCGACGAAGATGAGGCCCCCGTGGTCGCGGCGTTTCGCCACCCATCCGGCAAGCGTGACGGTCGACCCTACATCGGTCGACGACAGTGCTCCTGCGACGTGCGAGCGGATCGAGTGTCGTGCGTCGAACATCTAGTCCGTCCCCTCTTCACCGAGCGCGGCAATGACATCGGCAGTGGCCGAGTCGAGCGCGAGGCGCTTCTCCTCTTTCGTTGACATGTCACGAAGCGTGACCTCACCGGCGGCAAGCTCCTCGGGCCCGACGATCACGACAAGACGTGCGCCGAGCCGGTCGGCCTGCTTGAACTGCGACTTGAGGCTGCGCGCCTGGTGGTCGAGCTCGGCGGCCACCCCGGCGTCACGCAGGCGCTGCGACAGCGCGAACACCTCGGCGGTGACAGAATCGTCCACGCGCGCGACGAACACCTCGGCGCGTGGCACCGCAGGGATCTGCACACCTGCCGCCTCGAGCGCCAGCAACGTGCGCTCGAACCCGAGCGCGAACCCGAGTCCGGGCGTGGCCGGCCCGCCGTACTCCTGCATCAGCCGGTCGTACCGCCCGCCCCCGCCGATCGCGTTCTGCGAGCCGAGGCCGGCGTCGACCTGCACTTCGAAGACCGTACGCGTGTAGTAGTCGAGCCCCCGCACGAGCGTGGAGTCCTCGATGTACGGGATGTCGAGCGCATCGAGGTGCGCCTTGACCGCCGCGTAATGGGTCGCGCACTCCTCACAGAGTTCGTCGCGCAGCAGGGGCGCCCCGGCCATGACCTCGCGGCACGCGGGATCCTTGCAGTCGAACGCCCTGAGCGGATTGGTGTCGGCCCGGCGGCTGCACTCATCGCACAGATCGGCCGCGTGACCGCGGATGAACGACGCGATGGTGTCGCGATACGCGGGGCGGCACGCCTCATCACCCATCGAGTTCAGGAGCAGTCGCATGTTGGTGGAAGGGATGCCAAGCGACTCAAAGTACCGCCAGAGCACCGTGATGACCTCCGCGTCAGCGGTCGGCTCCGGAGCGCCGAGGCACTCGATGCCGATCTGCCAGAACTGCCGCATGCGGCCCTTCTGCGGACGCTCGTACCGGAACATCGGCCCGGCGTAGTAGAGCTTGGCCTGCGCGCCGTTGGCGGTGAGGTTGTGTTCGAGGGAGGCCCGGACCACGCTCGCGGTGCCCTCGGGTCGCAGCGTGATCGAGCGGCCGCCCTTGTCCTCGAACGTGTACATCTCCTTGGAGACGATGTCCGTGGCTTCGCCGATGCCGCGCGTGAACACGTCGGTATGCTCGAAGAGCGGTGTGTAGACCGGCTCGTAGCCGTACAAGGCGAACAGCTCCTGGGCGACACGCTGGAGGTGCTCCCAGGCTCGTGCCACGTCCGGCAGCATGTCGGAGGTGCCCTTTGGTGCGCGTGCGTTCACAGGGAAGGCCTTTCAGGTGGTGTTTGCGGCTACGCGCTGCGGAGTCAGCCTGTGTGCGTCGTTCGCCGGCTCCCGGAGTCGGTAACGCTCACGCGCGCGCTGCCGCGCCCTCGGCGATGCGGGCACGCACCCGACGCCACAACAGCACGCCGGCGACCACTGCCGCGACCTCGACGATATGCTTGGCCGCGATCGCGGGGCCAAGATCGGCCCACGAGGCGCCGAGGTCGTGCGTGTTGAACGTGATCACGCGCGGGATGCCACCGACGATCACCCAGGCGAGCGCGATGTTGGCGAACTTCGTGAGCGTAGGATACGCCCGGGTCAGGAGACCCAGATCGTCACCGCCACCTGCTACGGCCCGCTTCTCGAGCGCCCACATGATCGCGGCGGCGGAGATCAGAGTGGCGGTCGCCACATCGTGGAAGTAGTTGTTCATGATGATGAGGATGTCGAGGACGGTAGGCATCGCGGACTCTCCTTGGCTTGTTGGACTCAACGCATGGTACACCAGGCCCGGGACGGTGTTGCGGTCACGCTCTCGGGAAGAACGGGTTCACCCGACGCTCGCGCCCGATGGTGGTCTCAGGTCCGTGGCCGGGATGTACGCGGGTGTCGTCGGGCAAGGACGCCAGACGGGCGATCGACCGTCGCATCGCGGGCATGTCCCCGCCCGGGAAGTCGGTCCTTCCGATGCTCCCGGCGAAGAGCGTGTCGCCGCTCAGCAGGTGCCCTCCTCCGAACAGACAGATCGAGCCCGGCGTATGTCCGGGTGTGTGCAGCACCTCGAGCGCCACGCTACCGGCCTCGATGGTGTCACCGTCGACCAGCACGCGGTCCGCCGCCGGCGCCGTGACGTCGAAGCCGAACATCGCCCCGCCCGTCCCCACAGGGCTGGTGAGCCCCTCGGCATCTGCGCCGTGCACGACGAGCGGCGCGCCGGTGGTCTCGCACACCTCGTGCGCGGCCCCGATGTGGTCGAAATGTCCATGCGTGAGCACCACAGCCGCGACCCTCGCTCCATCGAGTGCGCCGAGGATCGCCCCCGGCTCACCGGCCGGGTCGATCACCAGGGCGGGGCCACCGGCGCCGTCGTCCACGATCCAGCAGTTGGTGTCCAGTGGGCCGAGCGTCAGTCGGTGTATCCGCATGCCGCCCCTCCCCGCTTCCGGGAGCTGTCGGGCAGCGTGCGGCGTGCGTCGAACACACCATCCACGCCCCGGACTGTGGCAAGCACCTTCTGCAGCTGGTCCATACTGCCCAGCTCGAAGAGGAAGCGCAGGTACGCCACACCCTGGCGGTCGGTCGAGATGGCCGCCGAGAGCACGTTCACCCCCGCATCGGCGAGCGCGATCGAGACGTCTTGCAGCAACCGCGTGCGGTCGAGCGCCTCGATGAGGATCTCGACCTGGTAGGTCGTCTTGGCCTCGGCATCCCACTCGACCTCGAGGATGCGCTCGGGGCTCGACGACACGAGCTCGCAGGCGTTGGGGCAGTCCTCACGGTGCACCGACACGCCCCTGCCCCGCGTGACAAACCCGACGATGGGGTCGCCCGGCACCGGGTTGCAGCAGTGCGCCAGACGGATGAGCACGCCATCGATGCCCTTGACCCTGACACCGGTGCCGCTGCGCCGCCGTGGCTGCTGGGTCATGATCGGCCGCGGTTCAGGCTCGGGCTCCTCGGGAACGACGGCGTGTCCGTCCTTGGCGAGCGCCTTGATGAGCTTGGTCACGACCGCCTTGGGACTCTGCTTCCCGGCCCCGATGGAGGCGAGGAGGTCCTCGCCCTCCTGCAGGTTCATGTCCTTCGCGATGACATCGAGCGCCTTGGCGACCGTGTTCGCGCTCACGTGCATCCCCTGCTTGCGCAGGATGCGGCCGAGCTCCTCCTTGCCCTTCGCCAGGTCGTCCTCGCGGCTGGCTCGGGAGAAGTAACTGCGGATCTTGCTTCGCGCCGAGGATGTCCGCACGATGTTGAGCCAGTCGCGGCTCGGCCATGAGTTCTTGTTGGTGAGGATCTCGATGCGATCGCCCATCTGGAGCTCGTAGTCGAGCGTGACGATCGACCCGTTGATCTTCGCGCCCACACAGTGATGCCCCACCTCGGTGTGGATCGCATAGGCGAAGTCGATGGGAGTGGAACCGCGCCGGAGCGACACCACGTCGCCCTTGGGAGTGAAGACGAACACCTCGTCCTCGAAGAGGTCGATCTTGAGCGCCTCCATGAACTCGCGCGGGTCCTTGAGCTCGGTCTGCCATTCGAGCATCTGGCGCAGCCACGCGAGCCGCTCATCGAACGCCTCGTCGGCGCGACCGCCCTCCTTGTACCGCCAGTGGGCGGCGATACCGTACTCCGCGGTGCGGTGCATCTCCTCGGTACGGATCTGGATCTCGAGCGGGCGCCCGGCGGGCCCGATGACGGTGGTATGCAGCGATTGGTACATGTTGAACTTCGGCATCGCAACGTAGTCTTTGAAGCGCCCGGGGACCGGCTTCCAGATGGAGTGCACGGTGCCGAGTGCGCCGTAGACGTCCTTCACCGAGTCCACGATCACCCTGAGCGCGATGAGGTCGTAGATCTCCGAGAAGTCCTTCCCGCGATGCGTCATCTTCTGGTAGATGCTGTACAGATGCTTCGGCCGTCCCGCGATCTCGCTTGTGATGCCCACCGCCTCGAGCTCGCCCGAGAGCGTGTCGATCACCTGGTGCAGGTAGGCTTCACGCGCGGTACGACTCTCCGCCACCATCTTCTGGATCTGCGCGAACTTGCGCGGTTCGAGGTAGTAGAACGCCAGGTCCTCGAGTTCCCACTTGATGCTTGAGATGCCGAGGCGATGCGCGAGCGGCGCGTAGATCTCCATCGTCTCGATCGCCTTGCGATGCTGCTTCTCCTCCGGCAGCGCGGCCAGCGTGCGCATGTTGTGCAGCCGGTCGGCGAGCTTGATGAGGATGACGCGGATGTCCTTGGCCATCGCGATGAGCATCTTGCGGAGGTTGTTCGCCTGCGCCTCGGCAAGCGATGAGAACTTGATGCGACCCAGCTTGGTGACGCCGTCCACGAGCACAGCGACCTCGTCGCCGAACCGCTCGCGGATCTCCTTCAGGCTCACCGCGCTGTCTTCGACCACATCGTGCAGGATCGCGGCTTCGATCGTGGCGGTGTCGAGGTTGAGCCCGGCGAGGATCATCGCGACCTCGAGCGGGTGGATGATGAACGGCTCGCCGCTCTTGCGCATCTGGCCGGCGTGGTGCTCGAGCGCGAAGGCGTACGCGTCCTCGACCCCTCGCAGGTCCGCCGAGGGATTGTAGGAGCGTATCTGGGCCTCAAGGCCCTCGAGCGTCACGGACACGTACAGACCCTCCTGATCAGCACACCCGCCCCGCGGTGCAACGGGGTGCCAGCGAACGAGCGGTGCGGGTTCATCGTAGTGTAGGCAGGATAGGCCGGTCGAACGCGTGCAGCAACTCATCGGGTGCCGCCTCGAACGCCCGGGTGCGGAACGCCTCGAAGTCGGCGAGCTCGTCGAGACCCTCCGCGTAGCGTACGGAATCCGCGAGATCGAGCTTTGCCCCGGGCGCCGGCAGCATCGTGAGGCGCCGGTACGCTCCGGTCCCCTCTCCCGAGACCAGACCGAGCTCCCGGAACACGCCGATGCCGGTGGAGACACCCTTGTCGTTGAGCGCCGAGCGCGACCGCCGCCGTTTCACGCGCTCGGCGAGATCGGCGTTGGTTATCTCGATGACGCCGTCCGAGTCCGCGGCAAGGTCTCTGAGGGTGAGGTAGAGCGCGCCGAGGTCGTCGCGCGAGGGCGCCGACGATTCGAGGATCATGCGGTTGAGCCGCGCGTCCTTCTCGCCGAAGAGCAGGTGCACCGTTGCCGGACGCCCGTCGCGGCCGCCGCGTCCACAGAGCTGGTTGAACTCCACCTCGCCCATCGGCAGGTGATAGAGCGCCACGTGACGCACGTCGCCGATGTTGACCCCCTCACCGAATGCGCTTGTGGCGACCACGACCGTGATATCGCCGTCCCTGAACGCGCGTTCGACCGCGTGCCGGGCCTCGCGGGTCATGCCGCCGTTGTAGAACACCGCGCGATGCGTGAGATCGGGCAGCCTCGTGCGTATCTGCCGCGCAAGCTTGACCGAGACATCGCGGCTGTTCACGTACACGATCACCTTCTCGCCTCTCGCGGCGATGCCGGCGATGTAGGCGACCTTGTCCTCGATACCGCGGCGGTCGGCGATGGCGAGGTTGTCGCGCACGGCCGGATCGAGCACAAGCGCCCGCGTGCCGAGGTCCGCCATGATCGCCGACGCCACCTCATCGGGTGCGGTGGCGGTGACGGCAAGCACGGTAGGCGCGCCGAGCGTCTCGATCGCGCGGCCCAGACGCGCGTACGCCGGCCGGTGACCGGCGCGAGCCAGACCCACGTGATGCGCCTCATCGACCACAAGGAAGCCCACGCGACCCGCCTCGGCGAACCGTGCCACGTGATGGTCGAGGAACTCCGGCGTCGTGAGCACCACGTCGAGCGCGCCCTCGGCAAGCGCCGCGAACGCGGTGTCGCGAGCGGTGGCGGACGTCTCACCGGTGACGGTGGCGACCGTACAGCCGATCTCCGCGAACCGCTCCTCGAGCGTGTATGCCTGATCGGCCACGAGCGCACGGAGCGGATACACGAAGATCGAGGCGCGTCCGTGCGCGATCGCTTCGCGCGCCGCATGCAGGTGGAAGATGAGCGACTTGCCACGCCCGGTGGCCATGACCGCGAGCGTGGACCTGCCCTCGGCCAGATGCTCGAGCGCCTGGACCTGCGCCGCGTGCAGTTCCCGCTCGCCGATGAAGTGTCGGGTGAGCGCGAGGTCGAGATCGCCGGGTGCGAGCGCGGCAAGCTCCGCCCTGCGCTCTGCCGCACGGCGCGCGGCCTCGGCGTCCGGCCCGGCGTCCACGGCGCGCCGCTCGAGGAGCACGTTCACGCCGAGGCTCTCCCCTTCGGCGCCGCCGGTGATGTCGGCGACTTCGACGTCATACTCGACGCCGGCGTCAAGCAGCGGGGCGAGCTCAGCGGCGAGCCGCTTGTTGAGGAAGCCGACCTGGTCACCCAGCGGGTCGAAGAGCGCGCACGCGTTGGCGTCGTACTCGTTGTGCGGCTGGCGCTCCAGGCGCAGCGGCATACCGGGCTCGAGCCGTGCGACCACCTGCTGGCGGTTCTCGAACGTGACCCCGGCAAGCTTCGTGTGGAAGCGCTCGGCGTCGGCGATGCCCGCATACTCCTCCCGCGCGATGATCTCCTCGGCGTGCTCGAACAGATCGTCGATCAGGGCGGCCGCGGCGGACTCGCCCGACGTGCGCACCCGGACGTCGCGCACGAGCAGCTGGATGCGCTCCACGCCTCGCCACTCGTCGGACTCCAGCTCGAACGCCAGGTCCACGGCGGATTCCACGTCCACGAGCGTGTCTATCGCCGGACAGCGGAACGCGATCGATGGCACCGCCGTGATGCCGTCATATGCGGTGAACCGCAGGTGGTCCTCGGTCTTGCCGACGCGCTTGCGGCCGTTCATGAACACGCCGTATGCGCCCAGGAGCGGCCTGCGGTTGGCGAATCCGAACGGGCCCAGCAGTGAGATCTCGGCGGCGAGTTCGCGCGACAACGCGTCGAGCGAGACATCGGCGTCGATATCGATGCCGACGGTGAACGTCTCCGCGGGAAGCGCGGCGAACCGCTCCCGGAGCGCGTCACGGAAGTCGTCGAGCCGAGCAACGGGCAGCGTTGCCCCCACGGCCATCGCATGGCCGCCGTACCGGATGAGCATGTCCCCGAGCGCGGCGACCGCCTGATAGAGATCCACGCCGGGTACGCTGCGCCCGGAGCCCTGGGCCTCGTCGCCGTCGACGCAGAACACGAGAGCGGGCACGCCGAAGCGGTTCACGAGCCGCGAGGCGACGATTCCGCGCACCCCCTCATGCCAGTCAGGACCAGCGACAACGAGCACCCTGTCACCGGGACGGTACACCCGTGCGGCCTCGGCGAGTGCGAGCTCGAGCAGGTCGGCCTCGGCCGCCTGACGGAGCCGGTTGTGCTCGTCGAGTGCGTTCGCGAGGGTGGTCGCCTCCGTAGGATCGGACGAGCGCAGGAGCGCGAGGGCGATGGCGGGGTCGGCCATCCGGCCCGCCGCATTCAGGCGCGGGGCGAGGGCGAACGCAACCTGCTCGGACGTGAGTGCGGCGGCATCCACGCCAGCGACCGCCGCAAGCGCGGCAAGACCGGGGCGAGGCTCCCGGCGCGCAGCCGCGAGCCCATCAGCCACGAGCGCCCGGTTCGCGCCGGTGAGCGGAACGAGATCGGCCACCGTGCCGAGCATGGCAAGGTCGGTGAGCGAGCGCCACACGTCGGGCGTGCCGAGCCGCTCCCCCACCGCGCGCACCAACGCAAGGGCGACTCCGGCACCGGCGAGCGGTGGCGTTCCCTCGGCCAGTTTGGGGTCGGCAACCGGCACGCCCTGCGGGACGTCGGGCCCCGGTTCGTGATGGTCGGTGATCACCGTGTCGATGCCGCGCATGCGCAGCATCTCGACCTCGGCCGCGTTGGAGATCCCGCAGTCGACCGTGACCACGAGTGCGGGATCCATGCCGATCACACGCTCCAGTGCCGCCTCGGAAAGGCCGTAGCCTTCTGTGAACCGGTGTGGAACGGTCGCGTCCACCCTGGCGCCGAGCGCCTCGAGGCCGAGCGCGGCGGTTGCCGCCGCCGAGATGCCGTCAAGGTCGAAATCGCCGAAGACGACGACGTGCTCCCCGCCTTCGATCGCCCGGGCCACCCGATCCGCCGCTGCGTCCATGCCGGGGATATCGGCAGTGGCGGGCCAGTCACGCTCGAGGGACGGCTCGAGGAAGGCGCGGACCCCCGCCGGCGTGTCGATGCCGCGCGAGAGCAGGATGCGGGTCGTGATCGGTGAGAGCCCCGTCTGGGCCGCGAGCCGCCTGACGATGGCATCGTCGACGGACACGGCATCCCATCGACGGTGGCAGGCAGGGGTGCGGTCAGGGGTCATAGAACCATTGTAGCGGGAGGGGCCGACACCGTCGCGGTGCCGACCCCAGGTTTTCGCTGAATGCCGCGCTCCGGAGGACGACCGGCACGCGCCGTTACTTGGATGCCTGCGACTCGTACTTGCGCTTGAGCGCCTGGAACTTGGGCTCGCGCTCCTTCCACAGAGCGTAGAGCGGGCTTGCGAGCCCGACGGTAGAGTACGCCGCCGCGATCAGGCCGATGGCCATCGCGAACGCGAAGTCCTGCAGCGTCTCGCCGCCGAAGAACAGCAGCGCCAGGACCGGGATCACCTGGATGAGGCCCGTGTTCAGCCAACGCATGGCCACCTGGTTGATGGACTCGTTGGTCATGTCCATGAAGCTCATCTTGGTGAGACCGGCCGCGTTCTCACGGATACGGTGGAACACGACGATCGTGTCGTACAGCGAGTACCCGAGGATCGTGAGCACGGCGGCGATCGTGTTGGGAGTGACCTCACGGCCGGAGATGGCGTACACGCCGAGCACGATGACCATGTCGTGCAGCAGTGCGAGCACCGCGGTGAACGACATCTTGTACTCGAAGCGTATCGAGATGTACGCGAGGATCGCCGCCAGAGACACGAGGAGCGCCAGGACCGAGGCGTCAGTCACGTTCTTGCCCCAGCCCGGTCCGATGGTGGTGACGTTGACATCCTGCTCGGGCAAGTCGAGAGACTCGGCGACCTGCACGAACGCGGCCTGTGCCTTTGCGGTGTCCGACTCGGCGGTGCGCACGATGTAGCTGCCATCGTCGGTGGGCTGGATGGTGGCGTTGGCGGTGTCGGGGACCCCCGCCTCCTCGAGCGCGGCCCGCACCTGCTCGGTGGTGACATCGCCGGCACCAGCCAGCATCATCGATGTGCCGCCCTCAAAGTCGATACCGAAGGTCAGGCCCCGGACCAGCAGCGCGACGATGCTCAGGGCAACGAGCGCACCCGAGAGCGCGAAGGTGTACTTGCGCTTGCCCATGAAATCGAATCGGATCTTAGCCACGGGTACCGCCCCCCTTCACGCCCCAGAAGGCTGGCGCCTTCGACATCGCCCCTTCGGCGAGCATGCGGACCACCGGCCCCGTGAACAGCAGGGCTGCGATGAGGTCTACGACGATGCCGATGATCAGCGTGAACGCGAAGCCGCGGACCGGGCCGATCGCGAGCGCATACAGCGCGATGGCCGAGACCAGCGTGACGACATCGGCGTCGATCGACGTCATGATCGCGTGGCGGACCGCCGACTTGGCGGCGCTGCGATGCGTCTTGCCGGTCTCGATCTCCTCCATCAGGCGCTCGAATATGAGGATCGAGGTGTCGGCTGCAACGCCGATGCCCAGGATCAGACCAGCGATGCCGGGCAACGTGAGGGCGAACGCGTTCATCCGGGACAGGACCCCCAGCGTGCCCATCATGAGCACGCCGTAGATCAACAGCGACACGACGCTCACCAGGCCGAGACCGCGGTAGTAGGCGACCATGAAGAGCGCCACCAACGCCACACCCACCAGACCGGCGATGAGACCCTGGTTGAGCGACTCCTTGCCGAGCGTCGGCCCGACCACACGCGCTTCATCGATGCTGACCTGCGCGGGCATCGCGCCCGACTGCAGGACCGCCGCGAGACGCTTGGCCTCATCCACGGTGAAGCTGCCAGTGATGAGCGTGTTACCATCGAGGATGGCCGTCTGGACCGCCGGCGCCGACTTGGCGTAGCCGTCGAGCACGATCATCACCTGGCTCTGCGTGGCCGCAAGCCGGCTCGTCACTTCACCCCACACCTGAGCACCCTGCTTGTCCATCTCGACCGAGACCGCCGGGTTGCCGCGCTCGTCGGTCACCACGCGAGCGTCGGTGATGACTTCACCGGTCATGAACGCCTCGTACGCGTTCTCGTCGAGCCTGGGCAGCGAGGTGGTCTCGCCCGACTGCTCGGCATCGAGCTGCTGGCCGATGAGATCGATGGTGGCTGTGTCCGTCACGCTGGTGAGGTCGACGAACTCGAGCTTGCCCGGCTCACCGAGAAGCTTGAGCGCGTCCTCGGCGTTCTGGACGCCCGGCAGCTGGATCAGAAACGCGTTCTGGCCTTGCCGCTGCACGGAGGCCTCGCTCACGCCGAAGCCGTTCACGCGCTCCACGAGGATCGTCTCAACGCGAGCGATGATGTCCTCGGTGAGCTCTGAGCCGCTGAGCGGTTCGGCGGTCAGCGTGACTGACAGACCGCCCTTGATGTCGAGGCCCTGCGTGATCTTCTCCTCGATGGGCCAGAACTGCCACACCGCGAGCGCCATCAGCGCCGCCAGCGCCGCAAGGGCGAGGGTGTTCGTTGGCTTGAACTTCATCTGATCAGTCCGTCTCCTCTGTGTAGAGCCCCGCGGGGCAGGCTACGATTGCTCCTTCGATGCCACCGCGGAACGATCGAACTCCACGATCACGCCAGGCGCGACCTCAAGGCCGACCCGGTCGCCATCGATCGTACGTACCGTTCCGAACACGCCACCGATGGTGATCACACGATCGCCCTCTTCGAGCGACGCGATCAACGCCATGTGCTCCTTCTGACGCTTCTGCTGCGGCCTGATCATCAGCAGGTAGAACGCGCCGAAGATGACCACAAGCGAGATGATCTGTCCGTACTGCTCCATGACCCGGGCCTCCAGACGTCCAGACGAACGTCGCGCGCCTCACGGGCGCACGCATCAACGCATGATAGCATCACAGTGTGCGGGGATGACTACCCACTCACGCGGCTCGCCGGGCGCGGGGCTGCAGCGCGCGTTCCGGCGCCAGTCAGTAGTCGTCGTGCCCGGGGCCCGAGCGCCATGCCGCGAGGAACGCCGAGTACCGTCCCTCGAGGATCGCTGCTCGCGCCTGGCGCGCAAGATCGATCAACACATACAGGTTGTGGATCGACAGCAGGGTCGACGCGAGCATCTCCTTGGCGATGACGAGATGCCGGATATACGCGCGGGAGTACGTGGCGCATACGGGGCATGCGCACGCGTCATCGAGCGGACCGAAGTCGCGCGCGTACTTCGCGTTCTTCAGGTTCATGCGACCCTCGGACGAAAACGCTGTGCCGGTGCGTGCGGTGCGTGTGGGAAGCACGCAGTCGAACAGGTCCACGCCGAGCGCGATCGCCTCAAGCATGGTGGTGGGGTTGCCCACACCCATCAGGTACCGTGGCCGGTCCGCCGGCAGGAGATCCGTGACCGGCGCCAGGCTCTCCAGCATCAGGTCGTGCGGCTCACCCACCGAGTACCCGCCGATGCCGTAACCCGGGAAGCCGATGTCCGCAAGCCGTGACACGCTCTCCGCTCTGAGGTCCTCGAAGACGCCGCCCTGCACGATGCCGAAAAGCGCCTGGTCCTCGCGGCTGTGGGCCGCCTTGCAGCGCGCCGCCCACTCAGCCGAGCGCCGAACCGCTGTCGCCACGAACTCCTTCTCGGCGGGATACGGCGGGCACTGGTCGAGCTGCATGATGATGTCAGCACCGAGATCCTCCTGGATGTGCATGTTGTCCTCGGGGGTCCAGAAGTGCTTCGCACCGTCAACGATGGAGCGGAACTCCACGCCTTTGTCGGTGAGCTTCAGCGTGTCGGCGAGGCTGAACACCTGGAAGCCGCCAGAGTCCGTGAGGATGGGACCGTCCCACGCCATGAACCGGTGCAGGCCGCCGGCCTCACGGACCAGATCGGAGCCGGGGCGCAGGAACAGGTGGTAGGTGTTGGCCAGCACCACATGCGCACCGATCTCACGCAGCTGGCCGGGCGTCACACCCTTGACCGTGGCGCGTGTGCCCACCGGCATGAACATCGGGGTCGGCACGTCGCCGTGCGGTGTGGTGAACACGCCGGCGCGCGCCGAAGTAGCGGGGTCTATGGCATCAAGACTGAACTGGAAATGTGTCATGGGCAGATTCTACCAGCAGTTGCGGGTATGCTTCTGTGGATGAACCAGCGTCTGTTCGGGCGCGTCATAGAGAGGTGAAGATGGTCACTCATGCCATGAGCGACCCCGAACTGGTGGCGGCCGCCGCGGCCGGAGACCAGGAGGCGTACGCCAGCCTGGTGAAGGCCCACGTGGACACCGTGTACGCGCACGCCTTGCGCTTCTTCGGCAACGCGCACACGGCTGAAGACGCCACGCAGGAGGTGTTCCTCAAGGTGTACCGCAGCCTCGGGAGCTTTGACGGCAGAGCCCGGTTCAGCACCTGGCTCTATCGCGTCACGCGCAACGTCTGCCTGGACATGATCCGGGCGGGCAAGCGCACGCCGCTGCCGGTGGATCCCGTGACCCTCGAACCGCTCTCGCAGGCGGACTTCGCCGACGACGTCGTGTTCTCCGAAGCGCTCGAGACGGCTCTTCGGGCGCTTCCCCCCGAAGAGCGTGAAGCGCTCAATGCGGTCACCCTGTTCGGACTCTCGTACACCGAGGCCGGCCAGACGCTCGGCGTGCCCGACGGAACGGTGAAGTCGCGGGTGTTCCGCGCGAGACGCGCTCTCGCACGCCTCCTCCATGACGCCGAGGGAGGTGCCGCACATGGACTGCCGACGCGCGGCTGAGATCATCTCCGGTGCCCGGGACGGCCAGCAGCTTCCCGCTGCCGAGGTCGTGCAGGCGCAGCGGCACTGCGCCGAGTGTGCCGAGTGTGCGGCCCTGCTCGCGACGATGCGCCGCATGGATGACATACCCCCCGCACACGCGCCCGCGGCGCTCGTGGAGCGCATCCTCGCCGCCGCGCAAGCGGAAGCTGACGCGCGACTCGACGCCGAAGCCGCGCGGGAGCACGTGGCGCCAGCCTCTGGCATCATCACGCCGACCTCGGGCGTCATCACACCGCTTTCCGCCGCCAAGCCGCCCGCGAAGCGATCCGGGCCGGCCTGGTGGCAGCCGCGGTTCACCGCCTACGCTACCGCCGCCGTTGTCGTGCTGGTGGTAAGCGCGGCATCCACGTACACCCTGATGCAGATGACGCGGTCGATGGACGCCACCTCCACCGAAGACTCGCTGGAGACCATGTCAGCAGAGTCGTTCGCGGCTGACGAGGGCGCAAGCGACGCCGACGCGTCGGCGTCGCTTACCGAAGGAGCCTCGGATGCCAAAGCGGCGGGCGCGGTCGCTCCGGCGTACGTCGCCTGGGGCGGATTCGCGTGGGTGCGTGCCGACGGGCCCACGCCGACAGCCTCCGAGCTCACCACGGTCGGCACGACCACGAGCGATCTTGGCGATCCGAGCGGCCCTGTGGACCGCACCGTGCTGACCCTCGCCGCCGACCCCGAGGCGATTTTCGTGCAGCCGGCCGACGGCACGCTGATGCGCTTCACGCGCGTGGTGCGGACTCTCGGTATGCGCGAATACGCGCTCTCTGCCGGCGGATCGCTCGCGACCTTCGGCACCTGGCCGTCACTGCCGCCAACGTACGCCACGCCCACAGCGGATGACGGCTCGCCGACGTTCACACGCCAGGGCTTCGATGACCGCAGCCTCGACATCTACGTTCCTGTAGGCGGCGACGCGGCGAACGGCTTCGCCCTCGCTCCGGGCACGCCGCCAGAGGACCCGGCCGCCGGGAACCCGTTCTGGACGTGGTGGGAACCGGTCGAATAGGCTGCGCGCCAGCGCTAGACGATCAACATCGCATCGCCGAACGACAGGAAGCGATACCGCTCGGCGCGTGCGGTGTCGTAGGCGCGCATGACCAGGTCGCGCCCCGCGAACGCACTCACCATCATCAACAACGTGGAGCGGGGAATGTGGAAGTTCGTGAGCAGCACGTCCACCGCGCCGAACGCGAACCCCGGCAGTATGAAGAGATCGGTGGCCCCCTCGGCGGCGTCCACAAGTCCGGTCTGCTCGTTGTACGCGCTCTCGAGCGCGCGCACGGATGTGGTGCCGACGGCGATCACCCGGCTGCCCCGAGCACGAGCGTCGTTGACCGCGCGCGCCGTGACCTCGGGTACACGGTAGTGCTCGGTGTGCATCACATGGTCGGCGGGGTCACCCTCCGACACCGGACGAAAGGTGTCCAGACCAACGTCGAGCTCCACCGTTGCCAGATGCACTCCCCCACGCTGCGCCTGCTCGAGCAGCGCCTCCGTGAAGTGCAGGCCGGCCGTGGGAGCGGCGACGCTGTGTTCATCCGTGGCGTACACCGTCTGATACTCGCTGGGATCCTGGAGCGGTTCGGTGATGTACGGCGGCAACGGCATCTCGCCGAGCCGGTGCACGGCATCCAGGAAGGTGCCGGATGCCGCGGTGAACTGTATAAGACGAGCGCCGGACTCTTCGACGAGCCCCACCACGAGTCCGCTGAGCTCGCCATCCCCGAACACGACTCTGGCACCCGGCTTGAGACGGCGGCCGGGTTTGACCAGGCATTCCCACGTGTCTCCGTACTCCTTGCGGAGCAACAGGACCTCCACGGCACCGCCGGTCTCGTCCTTGGCGCCGTGCAAACGTGCGGGAAGCACGCGGGTCTCGTTCACAACAAGCACGTCACCCGGATGCAGGTACTCCAGCACGTCCCGGAAGACGCGATGGTCGATCTGACCGCTCGCACGGTCCACCACCATCAGACGGCACGCGTCACGAGGCTCGGCCGGACGCTGGGCGATCAGCCCGCTCGGCAACTCGTAATCGAAATCGTCGGTTCTCACGTGCATGCCCTTCCTGGCTCGTGTCCTCTAGCGAAGTGTAGCGCAGCAGGCGGTGCGCTATCCGCCGGCCCGGCGATCGGCCGCGCCTTCGGCCGCGCCTTCGGCCGCCGCCTCCCGTGCCGCCTGCCTGGCCGCCGCGCGGGCCGCCTTGCGCGACGCCCGGTCGCGCTCGGCCTCGGCTGCGCTCGGAG
This sequence comes from Actinomycetes bacterium, assembly GCA_022839745.1. Taxonomy (GTDB): domain Bacteria; phylum Actinomycetota; class Coriobacteriia; order Anaerosomatales; family Anaerosomataceae; genus Anaerosoma. The sequence goes on along the minus strand of JALHJB010000009.1, from coordinate 75,156 downwards.
CGCACCCGCAGTAGTTCTGGCGGTACATGCCCAACTCGCGGGAGCGCCGCGTGGCGTCCGGATACCGCTCGCGGAAGTCCGTCGGCAAGAATCGCACGCCATGTTCGGCGCACGCACGCTCTCCCTCCTCGCGGATGGAGTCGGGGTCCTGATACGGACTCACCGTGAGCGTGGTCGCCACCGCGTCATAGCCACCGCGCGCCGCCTCGGCCGCCACCATACCGATGCGCAACCGGTAGCAAGCTCGGCAGCGGGCCGCGCGATCCTCTCCGGCGTGGGCCACCGCGTCCGCCCAGAGCGAGGGATCGTAGGGTATCTCCACCACATCGATGCCAGTGCCCTCAGCGTAGGCCAGCAGCGTGTCCCGTCGGCGTTCGTACTCCTCCGCCGGATGGATGTTCGGGTTCGCGTAGCACACGTCGACCACCGCCTCTGCCGCAAGCGCGTCGTACGGCTCGAGCAAACACGGTCCGCAACATGCGTGAAGCAGGATCCTCACGAGAAGACGCCTCCCAGCGATCGGTCGTGCTTCGCAGTGTACCGCGCTCGCCGATCCGCTCGTCAGCCGATGAACGCCGAGCCGAGTGTGATCACGCCAAAGAGTATGAAGATCACGCCAGACACGCGCGAGATCAGGCGGCACGGCAGCCGTGAGCCGAGGAACGCGCCCACGATGATCGCCACGAGGTCGGCGAGCAGAAAGCCGAGCACCGACCCGGCCCACACACCGAGGCCGGTCGTGAACGTACCGCCCGCCGGAGCGGTCAGCCCCGACCCCAGAGCGCCAAGAGCACGCAGCGAGGCGGCGGGATCGGCGGCAACGGACATCGTCATCAGCTGCGTCTTGTCGCCAAGCTCACCCACAAAGAGCGCCGAGGCGACCGCGAGGACCGGACCGACGCTACGCGTTGGGACCTCACAGTCCTCGTCCTCGTCGGCAGGCTGGCGCAGTGACGCCACACCGAATCCGATGAAGAGCAGGCCCGCGGCGAGCGCCACCAGCCGCATGGGCAGCAACGCACCGAGCGCGCCACCCACGAGGACGGCGAGTGCCTGGAGCACCACGATAGCCAGAGCTGCGCCCACCACCACCTGGATGGGACGATAGCGCGCCGCGAACGCGACCAGCAGCAGCTGGCTCTTGTCGCCGAGCTCGGCAAGGCCCACCAGCACGAACGCGATGAGAGCGGCAACGCCCACGGCTACTGCTCGACGCCACGGGTGCGGACCCTGGTCCGCTCACGCACCATCACGACCACGAGCAGCAGCACAGCCGCTACGAACGCGCCGATCAGGTACGGCAGCATGCCGCTGTCGTTGTCGCCGGCGATCGGGGCCGACGCGCTCCCCCGCGTCCAGCTCGCCTCGATCACGTACGACTCGCCCGATGCCACACGCCTGCGCTCCAGGGGATGCAGCGTCTCCCCCGCCTCATTCGTCTGCACATCACCGGCACGCGGAGGCGTGAGCTCGATGTCAGACGCGCCGGGCTCGGCCACCACCGACGCGCTCAACTGCACTTCGTCGCCGGGGTTCGTCCAGGTCATGGTCGAGGACAGACGGTCGCCCTCGATCCGTGCAGGCGCGAGCGCGATCTCCAGCTGCCCCACATAGACCTGCTCGAGCGTCATCGTGTAGACGTCCATGTCGCCGACCTGCTCGACGGTGGTCTCACGCACCGGATCATCAGCCGGGTCGCCACCGAGGATCTCGCCCGCCCACAGGAGCGTGGCGCCGTGGGGCACCGGGACCTTCACGGTCTGCGGAAGCGCGTCAGCAGAGTCCAACACCACGCTCACGACCGCGAGCGCACCGGTCGGGCCACCTGCGGGCGACAACTGGATCTGGTACTCGATGACGCGGGCGTGCGCGACCGCAGGGACTGCAACCACGAGCAGGAGCGTGAGGGCCAACACAAGACGGATACGGGACACCGATCGACCTCCAGGACGGGGGTGGGCGGTCATTGTAGCGCAGGCGCGGCGCACGACTCGCGCTAGCCGGCCGTCGCACGCCGGGCAGCGGCCACGGTGTTGACCATCAGGAGAGCGCGGGTCATGGGGCCCACACCACCTGGGACGGGCGTGATCGCTGATGCGATCGGCTCCACGGCCGCGAAGTCGACGTCGCCGACCATCCCCTCCTCGGTACGGTTGATGCCCACGTCGATGACCACCGCGCCGGGCTTGACGTACGAGGCGTCGATCATCTTGGGGCGGCCTATGGCGGCCACCAGGAGGTCCGCGCCACGGCACACCGCCGCGAGATCGCGCGTGCGCGAGTGGCACACGGTGACGGTGGCGTTCGCCTCCAGGAGCAGCAGCGCCATCGGCTTGCCGACGATGGTGGAGCGGCCGATGACGACGGCGTTCATGCCGGTGGGGTCGATATCATACGCACGCAGCATCTCCATCACGCCCGCAGGCGTGCACGCACGGAAGCCGTCCAGGCCACGCACGAGCCTGCCCAGGCTCTCAGGATGGAAGCCGTCCACGTCCTTAGCGGGTGCGATCCGCGCGATCACCGATTCGGCATCGAGATGCGCCGGAAGCGGCATCTGGACGAGGATCCCATGGATGGCCTCATCGGAGTTCAGCGCGTCGATGAGCTCGTCGAGCTCCTTCTGGGTGGTCTCGGCAGGCAACCGGTGGTCCCGGCTTTCGATGCCCACCTCAGCGCAATCGCGCTCCTTCATGCGAACGTAGGACGCCGAAGCCGGATCGTCGCCCACAAGCACCACCGCGAGGCAGGGGGTGACACCTTCGGCCTGAAGCTCCTTCACCGCCTGCGCCGCACGCTCGCGCACCTCGGCAGCCAGCTTCACTCCGTCGATGATCGTGGCCATGGGCCAAACCGCCTCTCTTCGCTCCGTGCGTAACGTCCGACAGTGTACCCGAGGCCTGGGTACCGTGACACTACGGCACTGGCCGCGCCTTCACGGATCGCAGCACGTCGCGGAAGCGGTCGGTGCCCGCCTCCCCAAGCGCCTCGTAGACCACAGACTCCGCCGTTGTCACGATAGCGCCGGCCGCGCGCAAGCGCTCGAGCGCCACGGCGTGGTCGGACGAGCGCCTCGAGCACACCGCATCAGCGGCCACGTGCACGGCGTATCCCGCGCGGAGAAGCCCGAGGGCGGTCTGCGTGACGCAGATGTGGGTCTCCATGCCCGCGAGCACCACGGTGCGACGCCCAGTCTGCTCGAGGCGGGCGATGAACCCCTCATCGTGGGTAGCGTCGAACGCCATCTTGTCCACGGGCGCGTGGACTCCGGCGACCTCGCGCACCTCCGCGATCGTCTCTCCAAGGGCCGCAGGGTTCTGCCGGGTGACGGTCATCGGCAGACCGAGCCGTCCGGCCGCCTGCACGAGCAAGACCGCTGCTCCCGTGACCGCCTCACGCGCATCCATGACGTTCGCGAGCGACTCCTGCATATCGATGACCACGAGCACCGTGTCATCAGCGCTCACGACAGCGTGTGCCGCATGTTCGTGCTCAGCTCCGTGCACGAGGCCTCCTTCCCGCGCGAACCCACAGGACCGCCGCCTGCCAAAGCCGGCGGGAGCGTACCGCCGTCGGAACCTGGTCGCTCCCCGTCGGCTTCATCCACCGCACGCCGCCGGACGACGGACGTGACCTGTTATGCTTCCGGCACCATCGTCCGCTCCGGATGGGTACCTATCGTAGTGAGTACCCATCCGATCACCAAGAAGGAGGACCACATGTCCGATGCACCGATCCTCGAGCCCCTGAACCTCGTCACCGATTTCGACGCCGCAGGCGACTTCGAGAAGAAGCACACCCCCTACGTCGTGGCCGAGCAGGTCGACGGCGCGTACAAGCTCACGGTGACCGTAGGCCATGAGGTCACGCATCCCAACCAGGCCGACCACTGGATCGGCTGGATCGAGCTGTACGTGGGCGATGCGGCGGTTGCACGCTTCGATCTGGCCCCCATCGTCACCGCCCCTGTCGTGTCCGTGCTCCTCGATCTGGAGCCGGGTACCGTGGTGCGCGCTGTCGAGCACTGCAACCTGCACGGCCTCTGGGCGTACGAGGTCGCCCTCTAGCCCGACGCTCCATCAGCGACAACAGGGTCCGCTCCGTGCCGGGGCGGGCCCTGCGTCGTCACTGACGCGGGAGCCAGCCGACCTTCCACGTCCCTTCGACCTGCTCGATCCGCCACCACTCCCCCGGCTCGTCGACGATCACCTCATCATCACCAGACGTCATCCGATACACGACCCGTACGTACGCGAGCCCGTCGGCCACCACGCGCTCTTCGAGGACCCGTGCCTCTCGGTAGACCTCGGCCGCGTCCTCCCACTCGAGTGCCCAGGTGTCGAAATCGGTCGGCGGAGAACACCCGTACGTCTCCCAGACGGCGTCGGGATCGCCGGTTGCCACCGCCTGCATGTGCTCATCGAACGCATCGGCCGGAGTCCTGCCATGCGAGTCCTGCATCGGCAGTGCGGGGTCCGCCACTGGCACACCCGGTGAGCCCGTGTCGGCACCTGGCGTACCCCCGCCGGTGTCCGGCATACCCGCGCCGTCGACCTCGGCCGCAGGCGAATCCGGCCCCGCGCCGCCGTCGGCAGCACCGCCGCCACACCCGGCCAGGGCAAGGACCACCGCGAGGATGATGACCGCCCCGGGCAGACGCGTACCGGCGCTACCCATCACTGTCACCGGCGCGAACCGCAGCCGCGCGCTCGCGCCTTAGATGTCCGAGCACGCCGAGCGCGGTGCCGACGATGACGATCCCGATGCCGATCGCCGCGCCTAGTAGCACCTGCGGGTCATCGAACATATCGCCGCTCCCCTTTCGCCTTCTACGCGCACCGCCACCGGCCCATCGACCGGACGGGCCCGCGCTCTAGAACAGTCCGTCCTGCCGCATCGGGTCTTCCGGTACGGGCATGCCAAGATGCTCGTATGCGCGTGGAGTCGCCTGGCGCCCCTTCGGCGTGCGAGCGAGGAAGCCCAACTGCAGGAGGAACGGCTCATACACGTCCTCGAGCGTATCGGGCTCTTCACTCACGGCCGCCGCGAGCGTGTTCAGGCCCACGGGCCTGCCGCTGAATGTCTGGATGAGCGCCTCGAGGATGGCTATGTCCATCCGGTCGAGACCCACATGATCGACGTGGAAGAAGGCGAGCGCCTCGGCGGCGATATCCTCCGTGATGCGCCCGTCATAGCGGACCTGGGCGTAGTCGCGCACACGCTTGAGCAGCCGGTTCGCCAAGCGCGGCGTGCCTCGACCACGGCGCGCGATCTCCTCGGCCCCTTCGTCCTCGATCGGGACGCCAAGGATGCTCGCCGAACGGCGCACGATCGACGCAAGCTCCTCGATCGTGTAGTAGTCGAGCCGGAAGGCCATACCGAAGCGGTCGCGCAGCGGGCCCGTGAGGAGTCCCGTGCGCGTGGTGGCCCCGATCAGGGTGAACGGCGGGAGATCGAGCCTGAGCGACCGGGCGGCCGGGCCCTTTCCGATCACGATGTCGATGGAGTAGTCCTCCATCGCCGGATAGAGCACCTCTTCCACCGCGCGGTTCAACCGGTGGATCTCGTCGATGAACAACACGTCTCGCGGCTCGAGATTGGTGAGGATCGCGGCCAGGTCACCGGCCCTCTCGATAGCGGGACCGCTGGTCTGTCGCATCTGGACTCCGAGTTCGGACGCCACCACGCCGGCGAGCGTGGTCTTGCCAAGGCCCGGCGGACCCGACAGCAGCAAGTGGTCGAGCGCTTCATCGCGCACCCGGGCGGCGTCGATCAACACGCCGAGGTTCTCTTTCACGCGCCCCTGGCCGAGGTACTCATCCAGCCGACGCGGCCTGAGGCTCCGGTCGATCTCAAGGTCATCTTCCGTGTACTCGGCCGAGACGAGACGCTCCTCGTCCGGCGTGTACTCGCTGCTCTCCCAAACAGTGCTCACGATGGGTCCCTGCTGATCGGATGCCGCTCCGGAACCGCCGGCGCCGCACTGGTCGTCTTGGCGGCAGCGACGTCGTCCCGAACGCCATCGGGCGCGTCTGTCCCCTCAATCGGATATGCCCATGCCGCAACACGTGCGGCGACGAGCAGCGCGCACCAGGCGCCGAAGGCGATGCCCGGCGCGAACAGCAGCGTCACGACTCCCGCAAGCGACTCGAGACCCCCAGAGCCGCCCCAGTACTCGGCGAGCGGGATGGCGGCTGCAGCCTCGGCGATGGCCACGGCCCAGAGCACGCCCAGAAGCAAGACGGTACGCCGATCGGGCCGCCTCGTCAGACTCAGACCCAACACGAGCAGCCCGAGCACGGGCAGGAGGACGAGCAACCCTAGAACCACGGCAGACTCGTCACCCGCGATCCGCACGAGGGCCACAACCACCCCGAATGCCAGAATCTGTCCCGCGGGGGCCCAGGCCGAGAGCAACAGGCGGCTCACTGGCCCACGGTCCGCGAACACCCACACACCGATGAGCATAGGTAGGATAAGCAGCGCAGCGAGCGACGGCAGGATCAGCGCACCCGGTTTCCACACGAGTGCGAGCAGCGTCGTCGCGATCGCGATCTGCATGAGCGGCGCCGCGACCGCCAGCCGCCGCCTGGTCCCCCGTTCCATCACATGCTCCCTCCGAGGCGCCTGAGCGCGTATCGCAACAGCGCCGGGGCGTCGCCGGGGCCGTCGTAGCCTTTGAGCGCGGCCGCGATCTCCGCCGCACTGAATCCCATCGCCGCCAGGGCGTCGGAGGCCTCGGCGCTCGCGCTGCCTGAGCTGGCCTGACGCATATCGCTGGTCAGGTCGCCGAGGCGGTCCTTGAGTTCGATGATGAGTCGCTGTGCCGTCTTCTTGCCGATGCCCGGGACGGTGGCGATCAGCGCGTCATCCTCCCTGAGAACGGCCTCCTTGAGCGCTGCAGGGCTGAGCGCCGATAACACCGCGAGTGCGACTTTGGGCCCCACACCGCTCACGGCTATCAGCTTCTCGAAGAGCTCCCGCTCATCGAGGCTCTCGAAGCCGTAGAGCGACAGATCGTCTTCCCTGACCTGGAGGTGCGTGAAGACCGTGACCTCATCACCGATCACCGGAAGACGCGCGAGCGCTCCGGTGGCCATGGCGACGCGCAGACCCAGACCGCCGACGTCGATGACGCACGCGGTCGCGGACTTCGCGGTAAGCCGCCCGGTCACCTGCGCGATCACCGGACACGCTCCCCCGCACGAGTGACCCGCATGTTCACATGTGTTATCGCCGCGGCCAGCGCGTCGGCCGCGTGATCGGGTTCGGGTATCTGCGGAAGGTCGAGTATCGCGCGTACCATGTACTGCACCTGCTCCTTGTCCGCACTGCCGTTCCCGACGGTCGAGAGCTTGATCTCGCCCGGTCCGTACTCGCCGATCTCCATACCCGCGACGGCAAGCAGTGCGACACCGCGTGCCTGCCCGGTGGCGAACGCTGTCTTGGCGTTGGTCGAGAAGTACACGTTCTCGATACCACAGCCGGTGGGCCGGTACCGCTGGATGACCCTGTCGATACCGCCGTGGATAGCAGCCAGACGGTCGGCGACCGGAGTGTGCGCATCGGTGACGATGCATCCGTATGCGAGACACCGCAGAGCGCTGCCGCGCTGCTCGACCACGCCCCACCCCGTGTTCTTCAGACCGGGGTCTATACCCAGAACGATCACGCGGACTCCCCACTGGCGACAATCGAACATATGTTCAGTCTACCGCGCGGGTCCGACACGGTAAAGCGAGGCTACTCCTCGAGGGCGGCAGCGATCTCGTCGGTCAGCTCCATCGTGTGATAGACGCTCTGGACATCATCCGACTCTTCGAGCCTGTCCACGAGCCGCAGCACCTTCTTCGCATCCTCGATCGTCACGGCCACCGGCGTGGTAGGCTCCATGACGAGCTCGGCACCCTTGACCGGCACCCCGGCATCCTCGAGCGCGTTCTTCACCGGCATCACGTCGGCCGGCGCGGTGTACACCACGAAGCCGTCTTCCACGGCCTCGAGGTCCTCCCCGCCCGCGTCAGCCACCAGCAGCATGAGCTCGTCCTCATCGGGTGCGCCAGCGGCATCCACGGTGATCTCGCCACGACGCTCGAACTGGAAAGCCACCGAGCCCGTAGCGCCAAGATTGCCTCCGGCCCGTGTGAACGCGGCGCGCACATCGGCAGCAGTGCGGTTACGGTTGTCGGTCAGAGCCTCGACGTAGATCGCCACGCCAGCCGGGCCATAGCCCTCATACACGACTTCCTCGAAGTTGGCCGCATCTGCACCCGCGCCGAACGCTTTGGCGATCGCCGTCTCGATCTTGTCCTTGGGCAGGGAGTACGACTTCGCCTTGGCGATCGCGGCTGCCAGAGACGCATTGTTATCAGGGTTCGGGTCGCCACCGGTCTTGGCGGCAACCGTGATGATGCGCGAGAGCTTTGAGAACAGCACCGCACGTTTCGCGTCTACCGCGGCCTTGCGGTGTTTGGTGGTCGCCCATTTGGAATGTCCGGACATCGCGGGTCCCTTCTACTGCACTGCGACGATCTGCTCGATGAAGAACCGATGCACCCGGAGATCAACGGTGAGTTCCGGGTGAAACGTGGTAGCCAAGAGCCGCTCTTCTCGTGCGGCCACGATGCGCCCATCGTGCTCGGCGAGCACTTCCACACCTTCGCCGACGCTCTCGATGTACGGTGCGCGGATGAAGACGCCGGGGTAGGGCTCCCCGATGTGGCGGAAGTGCAGGGGCGCCTCGAACGAGTCGACCTGCCGACCGTACGCGTTCCGCCGGACAACGATGTCCATGAGACCGAGCGGCTCCTGATCGGGGCGCGCGTCACCGATCTCCCGGGCCATCAGGATCGCACCCGCACACGTGCCCCACACGGCCATCCCCGTCTCGAGCCTGCCGCGGATCGCCTCGTAGAACCCGTAGGCACGCATGAGTTTCGCGATGGCCGTGGACTCCCCGCCCGGTAGCACAAGACCGTCGAGCCCTTCCATCTGCTCTGGCAGCCGTACCGCCACCGTTGACGCACCAAGCGCCTCGAACACCAGGATGTGCTCCCTGAACGCGCCCTGCAGCGCGAGGACGCCGACACGCACGACTACCAGCCCCGCTCCTGCATACGCTCGGCGTCGGGGATGTCCGAGATGTTGATGCCCACCATCGCCTCGCCAAGGTCGCGCGACACGCGAGCGATGATGTCCGGGTCGTTGTAGTGCGTGGTGGCCTCCACGATGGCCCTGGCGCGCTTGGCCGGATCGCCGCTCTTGAAGATGCCGCTGCCCACGAACACGCCATCGCATCCAAGCTGCATCATGAGCGCCGCATCCGCCGGTGTGGCGATGCCGCCCGCGGAGAAGTTCACCACGGGAAGCGTGCCGTGCTCGTGCACCCACTTCACGAGCTCGTACGGCGCCTGGAGGTCCTTTGCGGCACCGAAGAGCTGCTCCTCGCGGAGTCCCGCGACCCACGCGATCTCATCGAGCATGGTGCGCATGTGGCGAACGGCCTCGACGACGTTGCCGGTGCCGGGCTCGCCCTTTGTGCGGATCATCGCCGCGCCTTCGCCGAGGCGGCGGAGCGCCTCACCGAGGTTGCGGGCGCCGCACACGAACGGGACCTTGAAGTCCCACTTGTTCACGTGGTACTCGTCATCGGCCGGGGTGAGAACCTCGGACTCGTCGATGTAGTCGACGCCGAGCGACTCCAGGATCTGTGCCTCCACGAAGTGGCCGATGCGACACTTGGCCATGACCGGGATGGAGACCGAGTCGACGATGGCCTCGACGATCGTGGGGTCAGCCATCCGGGCGACACCACCGGCGGCGCGGATGTCGGCCGGTACGCGCTCGAGCGCCATGACGGCGACCGCGCCCGCATCCTCGGCGATCTTGGCCTGCTCGGGAGTGACGACATCCATGATGACGCCGCCCTTGAGCATCTCGGCGAGGCCGGTCTTTACGCGGAGTGTGCCTGTGGTCGCTTGTTCGCTCATCTGATGCGCTCGCTCCTCAGTGAAGAAGGGTACGCCGCGGCGTCCCGGTGGGGTCATGGCCTACAGATTCTACCCGCGCACGCCCGTGCGAACAACCTTGACGTGCGAGACATGGCGACTACTTCATCGCGATGTTGACCGAGGTGTCGACGACCTGGAACCAGGTGTTGCCCGGCTGCAGCTTGATCTGCGTTCCGTCCTCGGCCTTGAAGACCGGCGGCGCGTCGGCAGCCCCCTCCCATGTGCCATTGAACACCTGGCCATTGCGGAAAACGCTGGCACGACCGTTGCCCACCAGGGCGATGTCGTAGGTGGTGCTGCCCGCCTTGTCGCGGCTGGCAGCGGTGTACTTGGCCCAGATGACCACGACGTTGCGCGCCGAGACCTGCTGCCCGGTCGCCTTGTCGGTGAACGGCGTGCTGTTGTTCACGCGCAGGTAGGAGTCCGATGCGCTGTCGTAGTTCCAGGTGACCTTGTTGTACGAGGAGAACGGGATGTCCACGGAGGCGACGGGCGTGCCGGTCGTCATCTCCGACGGCTTGGCGAACGCGAGGCCAGTCACCTTCGCCGTCGTGGCCATGCCACGCCGCTCCGCCTCGGCCCGCAGTCCCGCGACCGACGCGTAGAGATTGTGCGGGCGCGGGCGATCGTTCGAGCGGGTGAACGGCCGCGTGATGCCGGCGTCCTCGCTCAGGTTGTCGATGCCGCTCGCACGCACCTTGGCGTTCACAGCGGAGCTCGCGCCCGAGAAACAGAACAGCGCATTGTACTGCGGCACGATGTCCACGTCGGAGAGGCGCGCGGACCTGACCGGACCGACCACCTCCGGCGCCTGGGAGTGGAACAGCGCGTTGAAACGTGTGATGCCACCTTCGGTGACAGTCTCGTAGACCACATCGGCCGCCTGCAGGTTGGTCTGGGGACGCGACTCACGCGAATTCTCGACCTTGATCGAGACGACGCGAGCGGTGAGCGCCTCCGCCGACGGAGCCTCGAGACCAGTGAGCGGCCACAGGACGGGCTCGGGCGGCTTCTCGGACGGCCGCTCGCCGATGGCGTCGGGCCAGCTGGACACGACCTCGGCCTCCTTGTCGCCACAGCCGGCAGCGCCGAACAGCACGAGCGACAGGGCAACGAGCGTTGCGATGATGCGTCGGACCATCAAGACTCCTCCTTCGGTTCCCGCCCAGCATAGGAATGCGCACCAGGGGGGTCAATGCGGACGCGCCGACCGTCATCGCCGTGTCACCCTGCACGCGCTCCCGGGCTGCCGCCGATCGATCACACGCTCGGGACGCTGCGGACGTATACTCTTGAGGCAGACGATGGAGGACCGCTATGCCGTGCTTCCTGCTCCACATCCTCGAACAACAGGACCCCTGCGCATACGAGGACCCTGACGTGAAGGACATCGTCGGGGGGCTGCCGCAGTTCTACTGCACCAAGTGCCAGCCTCTTCGCCGCCTTGCGCCGAGCGAGGCAATGAAGTGCATCCAGCGGGAATCACCCTGCTGGACCATCGATCCCTGCGCCTAGGCGCGCGTCGCCATCATCAGCGGAGCCGGGTCCACGCTTCGAAGCGCGCCAGACCAGCCACACGCCCACAAGCACCATCGGCACGCTCAGGATCTGACCCATCGTCAGACCGCCGGCGATGAAGCCGAGCTGAAGATCGGGCTCGCGGAAGAACTCGACGACGATGCGGAACACGCCGTACAGTGCGACCATCGCGCCGATCATGAAGCCGTCACCACGCTTGCGGCGCGACAGAAGCCACATCACCACGAAGAGGACCAGTCCTTCGAGCGCCGCTTCGTAGAGCTGCGAGGGGTGGCGAGGCAAGTCACCCGGCGCCCTCGGGAACACCATCCCCCACGGGGCGTCGGTCACACGGCCCCATAGCTCGCCGTTCACGAAGTTGGCGATGCGGCCGAAGAACAGGCCCAGCGGGGCACCCACCGCGCCCATGTCGAACAACCGAAGCGCCGACACGCCCTTGCGCTTCGCGATCACCGCTCCCGCGATCAGGACGCCCACCAGCCCGCCATGGAACGACATGCCCCCGTCCCAGAACGCGAGCACTGACAGCGGCTCCGACCAATACGCGCCAACGCCGTAGAAGAGCACGTAGCCCAGGCGAGCGCCGACCACAAGACCCACAACGGCCACCAGCACGATGTCGAGCAGGTCGTCCGTGGAAAGCCCCACGTCCCATCGCCGGGAAAGCGAACGCATCACCAGCGCGGCCAATATGAACCCCACGACGTACGCCAATCCGTACCAGCGTACGGACAACGGACCCAGCGAGAAGGCCACCGGGTCGATGGCGGGGTAGGCTATCGATGCGACCATGTCACATCGCCTCCAAACGGGCGATGCGGTCTTCGAGCGGCGGATGGGTATTGAACAGCGCGTTCATCGCGCCGCCCCGGGCCTTCAGGGGGTTCACGATGTAGAGCGACTCCGTCGCCTTGCTGGCGACCTTGAGGATGTTGCGGTCTCCGCCGATCTTGCGCAGGGCGCCCGCAAGCCCCGGGGGATAGCGCGTGAGCATCGCAGCGCTCGCATCGGCCAGATACTCACGTTTGCGCGAGATGGCCAACTGGATCAATGTGGCTGCAAGCGGGGCCAGCAGCGCAAGCACGATCGCGGCTACCATCATGATCGCCCCGAACTGGCCCGAGTCGCGATCACGATCGCGACCGCCCCACCAGAAGCTCCGAAGCATCCACTCGGAGATAAGGGTCACCGAGCCCGCAAGAACGGCCGCGAGCGTCTGTATGAGCGTGTCGTAGTTCTTGATGTGGGCAAGCTCATGGGCGAGCACGCCTTCGAGCTCCTGACGGTTCATCATCTGCACGAGACCGGTCGTGACCGCGATCGCGGCGTTGTCCGGGTTGCGCCCCGTAGCGAACGCGTTGGGGGCCGGATCGTCGATCACGTACGCGCGCGGCACCGGCAGGCCCGCGGCGATCGCAAGCCCCTCCACCGTGTTCACAAGGTACGGCTCAACGGTGCGGTCCACGGGCCGCGCACGGCTCATCGACAGCACGATCTTGTCCGAGTACCAGTACGAGCCCCAGGACATGACGAACGCCACGACCAGCGCGAGCACGAGCCCGAAGTAGCCCCAGTCGGTGGCCTGGCCGAACACATATCCGATGAGTGCCACGAGCAGCACGAACACCGTGATGAGGGCAGCGCTCTTGAACTTGTTCGAAGATATCTGGTCGTACACGGCCTAGAACTGCACCTTCACAGCTTCGCGGGCCTCGCCCTCGACCTCGAAGCCCTCCTCGGGCTGGAAGCCGAACATGCCAGCGAGCAGGTTCGAGGGGAACGTTTCGCGCGCTGTGTTGTAGGTCATGACCGCGTCGTTGTAGAACTGGCGCGCGAACGCGATCTTCGACTCGGTCCCGGAGAGCTCCTCCTGGAGCATCATGAAGTTCTGGTTCGCCTTGAGGTCCGGGTAGCTCTCGGCCAGCGCGAACAGGCTCTTGAGCGTGCCCGTGAGCGCGTTCTCGGCCTGGCTGTGCTCGGCGACGGTCTGAGCGCCCATGGCGGCGTTGCGAGCTGTGATGACCTTCTCGAACGTCTCCTTCTCATGAGCGGCGTACGCTTTCACGGTCTCGACGAGGTTCGGGATGAGGTCGTAGCGGCGACGCAACTGCACATCGATCTGCTGCCAGGCGTTCTTCACGCGGTTGCGCAGCGTGACCAGCCGGTTGTAGATGCCGATGACGGCCACAAGGACCACAACGACCAGCAGGCCCAGGCCTCCTGCACAGGGGAGAAGCCATCCCATCGCGTCATTCCTCCTTCGATCGCCCGCCGGCCTCGCCGACGCGTGCTCTGTCCGAAGATACCCTATCCGCGGCGTACGATGCATCCTGCGGTACACTCGTGCGCAGCGTGCCGCTCCCCCGGCTCGCGCCGCCACGTGAACCGACGTCTGCGCCCGGCCCACCACACACGAAGGACACGAACGTGATCCCGATCCGAGATGAGAATCCGACCCGATCAGTCCCTTGGGTCACGATCGCGCTCATCGCCGCCAACGTCGGCGTGTTCGTCTATGAGAACAGCCTTGACCCCCGAGCGCTCGAGTCGTTCTGGTATACCTGGTCGACCGTGCCCGCCCGCCTGCTCGCCGACCCGTTCTCCCCCGCCGGGATCGCCACGGTCTTCACCTCGATGTTCATGCACGCCGGCTGGGTCCACCTGATCGGCAACATGCTGTATCTGTGGATCTTCGGGAACAACATCGAGGATCGCCTCGGCCCCGTCCGGTTCATCCTGTTCTACCTGGTCGCCGGCATCGTAGGGGCCTCTGCGCAGATCGTGACGGCACCGTCGTCGACCATACCGATGCTCGGCGCGAGCGCGGCGATCGCCGGTGTGCTCGGCGGGTACCTGTTGTTGTACCCCGGTGCCTCGATCGTCACGATCATCCCGGTGTTCTTCTTCATCGAGGTCGCCCGGGTGCCCGCATACCTGGTGATCGGCTTTTGGTTCGTGCTGCAGCTGGGGAGCGGGCTCGCCAGCCTTGGCACGGCTGCGACAACGGGCGGCACGGCATGGTTCGCGCACATCGGCGGGTTCGTAGCGGGGCTGATCCTGGCACTGCCGGCCCGACACTCCGCGAAACGGCGCAGACCTCGGCGCTACCGCTGATCCATCCGGGGATCGTCTGCTGTGACGGCTTCGATCAGCCCATCTCGGCGAGGAAGTCCTCCACGCACTCGATATTCGCCAACTGACGGCGGAAGTACTCGCAGTACGGCTCTCCCGCCTTCTCCCGCTCGCGGCGCTCGGCGGCCTCGCGACGACGCCGCTCAGCGGTGACGTCCCCGGCATCGGGGCCGATCGATGGACCGCCAGCCTCCTCCACCTCGTTCAGTTGCCGGACGACCTCCATAGCAGCTGCCGCGATCACGTTCGGCGTGGGCAGGAGGGCTCGCAACGTAGAACCGCAGTGAGGACACGCGAAAACCACTTCCACGGATTCGGCCCCATGGAACACGACTGCGGTGACACTCTCCAAGCCCAGTTCGATGCGGCCGTCATTAGGACATATGAGCGCGAACTCCACCTGTGTCACCTCCATGTCATCACTGTAGATGATACCCCGGCGAGGGGATCGGCCTATGCTACCATCGCTGCATGCCTGAGCAGACAAGCAAGCAAGACGCGTGCCCGTCGCGGGCGCGATTCGTACGGGGCCTGAAGCTCGGGCTCCCGATCTTCCTCGGGTATGCACCCATCGGCGCGGCGTTCGGCATCGTCGCCCGCGGTCTGGGATTCACGCCCCTGCAGGCGGCCATCTGCTCGGGAACCGCGCTTGCAGGCGCCGGGCAGCTGATCGCCCTGCAGCTGATGGGCGCAGGCGCCGGAGCGGCAGCGGTGGTGTTCACCACGGCGATCGTGAACCTTCGCTACGTCCTATTCGGGGCGGCCATGTCGCAGCACGTCGCGGGTATGTCGCTCCCCCGTCAGGCGTTCCTCGCCTTCACGCTCACCGACGAGACGTTCGCCGTCAACATCGATGACAGCCGGCGCGGAACGGCGGACTTCGCATCAATGGCCGGTGTCGGGGTGATCGCGTGGACGGGCTGGGTCCTGGGCTCCGCGGCCGGCGCGCTTGCCGCGGGAGCGATCGGCGATCCAACGCGCTTCGGCGTGCAGTTCGCAATGCCGGCGATGTTCACGGCGCTTCTGGTGGCTCAGGCCGAGGACCGCACGCACGTTCTCACGGCGCTTGTGGCCGCGCTGTGCGCGATCGGCCTCATGCTTGTGCTCCCTGACCCCTGGTACCT
The DNA here is from genome assembly GCA_022839745.1 of Actinomycetes bacterium. GTDB lineage: Bacteria > Actinomycetota > Coriobacteriia > Anaerosomatales > Anaerosomataceae > Anaerosoma. Next base: position 59,351 of record JALHJB010000009.1, on the reverse strand, counting down.
GATCGTCGCCCCCATCCTGGCGGCAACAGCCGCAACGGTGGTGAGCCGATGAGCGATTCGGCCATCTGGGCGGTGATCATCGGCATGGCGGTCGTGAACTTCGCGACCCGCTTCCCGTCGATCGCCATTCTCTCACGTGCCGAACTGCCCGCGTGGGCGAAGCGCTGGCTGTCGTACATCCCTGCGTCCGCGATGGCAACGCTCGTAGTGGGCGGCGTTGTGCGCCCCGACGGCCAGTGGCTCAACCCGCTTCAGAACCCGTACCTCTGGGCGTCGGTGGTGACCGGCGTTGCGTACTGGCGGTTCCGCAGCTCTCTCGGCGCAACCATCGTAGGGGTCGCCTGCTTCCTGGCATTCACCGCACTGCTCGGCTAAACTCGCCAGGCAGATATCGCTCATCCAGGGGAGGTCCCATGTCGCTCGTCCGCCCGTTCCGCGCACGCATGTACCGGCACGAGCCCGGTGCCGACCTGAGCGCACTGACGGCGCCCCCCTACGACGTGGTGAGCCCCGAGGACCGCACGGCCCTCCTCGCACGCGACGCGCACAATGTCGTGGCACTCGAGCTCCCCGACGGACCGCTCGACCCCGAGGCGCCCGGCAACCGCTACGAGACCGGTGCGGCCACCTGGCAGCGCTGGTTCGACGACGGCGTGCTCGTTGACGATGACGCACCCGCCATCTACGTGGTCGAGCAGTCCTGGGAGCACGAAGGCCGGCCAGTCCGGCGCCGCGGCTTCGTTGCCGCGGTCCGCCTCCACCCGTTCTCCGACGGAGTGGTGCTGCCGCATGAGCGCACGCTCCCCAAGGCGATCGCCGATCGCCTGAACCTCACCCGTGCAACCGCGGCAAACCTGAGCCAGGTCTTCGGCCTGTTCTCGGATCCGGCAGGCGAGACCGACGCGCTCTTTGACGCGGCCATCGCCGGTGAGCCCTCATGCCACGCCACAGACGCTGATGGCGTGCTGAGCCGCGTGTGGGCCATCAAGGACCCGGAAACGATCGCGGCTGTGGCCGGGATCATCGGCGACCGCCCGGTCTTCATCGCGGACGGACATCACCGGTACACGACCGCGCTCGCCTATCGGGACGAACGCCGGGCGGCCGACGCGGCGGCCGGGATCACGCCTGCCGACCCGGCGTACGACTACGTCATGATGACGCTCGTGAACATGGACGACCCGGACCTCGTGGTGCTGCCCACCCATCGCCTCGCACGCAGTGAAGGGGCGTTCGACGCGGCGGCGTTCTGGGGCCGGTTGGCCGAGCATTTCGACCTGACCGAGCTCGCCGGCGCTCCCGCGCAGGCGCTGTCCGCCGCCCGACGTACCGCCTTTGCGGTACGCACCGCCGACGGAACGCTGCGCCTCGCCACGCTCAAGCAGGACGCTGACCCGACGGTCCTCATCGCGGGCGATCACTCGGACGCCTGGAAGCGACTGGATGTGGCGGTACTGCAGGAGCTGATCCTGAAGCCGCTGTTCGGGATCGACCCCGATGTCCCAGCAACGCTCGACCGGCTCGCCTTCGCCAAGAAGGAGACCGACGCGCTCGCGAGCGACGCCGACGCGGTGTTCCTGCTTAACGCGACGCGCATGGACCAGCTTCGCGAGGTCGCGCTCGCCGGAGAGACCATGCCTCAGAAGACGACCTACTTCTACCCGAAGCTCGCCTCAGGTCTGCTGATGCGCTCGCTGGGGTAGATCCCGACCTCCGGCAACGGTGGCACTTCCTGTGGCGGGCCTCCGGGCCCGCCACAGTCGTTGTCACGACCGTTCGACCGACGCCCGGACGCCGACCCCTTCGACCGTCCGATCGACCAGGCGGAGGCACACATGTCCGATCCGGCAATCGTCGCATCGGGGCTCGGCGGGCCTGCACCACTCGCGACCCACCAGCCAGGTGGCAAGATCCAGCACTCCCGGCGACTCCGGACAGGCGCATCTGGCAGCCTCGGCAACCGCCTCCGGGGTGTCCACGTCGACCATGCCCGTGCGCAGGAAGACCCGCCGGACGTGCACGTCGTAGGCCACGCTCCCGCACTCGGTGCCGGTCAGTCGCACGCGGAAGTGCCGGACGAGGATCTCCGCGGCCATGATGGCCTTCTTGGGGCCGATGCCCTTGAACGCTCGCAAGCGAGCGACGACTTCCACCAGCGGAGCTCCATCCGGCCAGATGGCCGAGGCGTCGCCACCGTACTCATCGAGCACGCGCGAGGCCGCCTCGACGATCCATCCCGGCAGGGTGTTCACGAACCGATGGAGCGCAGGCGCCGCCGTCACCGCCTGCGCCACCCGTGCGGGCTCGTCAACCATCCGCGCCATGTCGAAGTGGCCGAGCCGCTCGGCGAGCAGGTATGGTCCGGCCCACGCGCGCTCGGCCGAGACACCCTGCGTGAACAGCACACCGATCAGGAACGCCCCGGGGTGCGCCTTGATGAACGCGTCGGCGGCCGGATCGTCGGTGAAGGCGCCACCTGTCTGCGCGGCCCCGAGTACGGCGAGCTCCTCGCCGTACGCCCGCAGCGCCGCGGCGGCGGCTTCGGCCCCTACGCCCTGGGGCCGTTCGTCAGGAAGAACACGCACGTCGTGCAGACCTCTTTCGCTGCGGCCGAGCGGTCGACCGTTGGGTCGAGCATCAGCCACGGATCGGTCGCGAGGCGATGCGTTTCCCGGTCGCACCTGGAGTACAGGCACGACAGCGGGCACTGCTCACGAGGATCGATAGCATGCGGGCAGCGCTCACGCATCTCGTCGTCGCATCCTCTGTTCGACCAGCAGGCCATCGCTCCACCTTTCGCGCGGACTCTCGTGCAAGGGTACCCGATACACGCCTCGCACGCCGGGACACATGGGCGCCGGGCGAGACACGGACGCTGGGCGAGACACGGAGCATCGAGTGACACGTGGAGCGCCGGGCGACACACGACCCGGGCGTCGCGGCCTCCTGCCCCGCGAGACGGAGGCGCGCGCCCGGGCCCTGCGTCCCGCTCTAGAGTCGGCTCCGGAAGGAGCGGCTCGGAGTAGGCTCGACTTGTCCCTGGTACTTGCTGCCGAGCTCAGGCGAACCGTAGGGACGGTCGACCGGGGTGCTCATCTGCATGAACGAGATCTGTCCGATCGCCATACCCGGGGTCAACACGATGGGCAGATTCGCCACGTTGCTGAGCTCGAGCGTCAGCGTGCCGATCCACCCCGGATCCACATAGCCGGCAGTGGAGTGGATGAGCAGGCCAAGCCGGCCGAGAGACGACTTTCCCTCGAGCCGGGCGACGATATCGTCGGGCAGCTCGATGCGCTCGATCGTGGCGCCCAGCACGAACTCACCTGGGTGCAGCACGAACGGCTCACCCGCCGTCGCCTCGACCGGATCCATCAATCCCGCCTGCTCGACACTCGGGTCGATGTAAGGGTACCGGGAGTTGCGGAACACCTGGAATCCCGAACCGAGATGCAGATCGATGCTTGAGGGCTGGATGTCCCGCGGATCGCAGGGGTCGACCACGATCCTGCCCGCCGCCATCTGCTGCCGTATCGTCCTGTCGGAGAGAACCACGCCGACCTCGCCTACGCACACTTGCTATAGCCGCAGGCACGACACACGGCGCATCCGCTCTCGTGCTCGAGCGCGCCGCCGCACTCCGGACACGCACCGGAGAGGTTCACAAGGCCATCGGTGTTCTTGGAAACGAGTGTCGACGCCTGCCCGGTCTCCATCCACTCGAGATAGTGCTCCATCGCGATACCCACCGCGTCGGCGCACGACAGCACCTTGCCGCCCTGGGCCCACGCGGGGCTCGGGCATCGGATGCCCCGCAGGTGCTTGAGGATCGCATGAGGGTCGACCCCCGCACGCAAAGACACCGAGATCATCCGGGACAGCGCCTCAGACTGGCTTGCGGCACACCCGCCGGACTTGCCCATCTGGGTGAAGACCTCGCACAGACCCTGCTCATCGGAGTTGATCGTGACGTACAGGTTTCCGCAGCCGGTCTGGATCTTCTCGGTCCGACCCATGGTGACCGAGGGCCGCGGACGGGGCTCGATCTCACCGTGACGACCGGCGTCTGCGGCCTCGCCGCTCTTCGAGGTCTTGCCGGTGGACAGGACCTGGTTCTCCTTGCTGCCATCGCGGTAGATCGTGACGCCCTTGACGCCAAGCTCGTGCGCGAGATCGTACACGTGCCGGACGTCCTCGATGGTCGCCTCATTGCCGAAGTTCACCGTCTTGGACACGGCGTTGTCGGTCGACCTCTGGAACGCGGCCTGCATACGGACGTGCCACTCCGGTGCGATGTCGTGCGCCGTCACGAACACCTGCTGGACACTGTCCGGCACGCCTTCGATTCCCTGCACGGAGCCGTGGTCCGCGATCAGAGCCATCAGCTCACGGCTGTAGAAGCCCTGCTTGACGGCTAGGTCCTCGAACAGCGGGTTCACCTCGACTAGCCTGTCGTTGTCCATCACCGTGCGCACGTACGACACGGCGAACAGCGGCTCGATACCCGACGAGCAGTTGGCGATGATCGACAGCGTGCCGGTGGGCGCGATCGTCGTGACCGTCGCGTTCCGAAGACGCATACCATCGGGCGTGTCGTAGATGGAGCCCTCCCAGTTGGGGAACACGCCGCGCTCCTCGGCAAGCTTCATCGACGCGCGGCGCGCCTCGGCCTGGATGAAGCCCATGACCTTCTCGCCTAACGCGACGGCCTCTTCAGAGTCGTAGGCCACGCCCATCATGATGAGCATGTCCGCCCACCCCATGACGCCCAGACCGATCTTACGGTTGCCCGCCACCAGCTCGGCGATCTTCTCTAGCGGATACTGGTTGACCTCGATCACATCGTCCAGGAAGCGGACGCCGCGGTGGACGACGTCTGCCAGCCGATCCCAATCGACGTCTGTGCCAGACTCCGCATAACGGACGAACTTGGAGAGGTTCACGGAGCCAAGGTTGCACGCCTCGTACGGGAGCAACGGCTGCTCGCCACACGGGTTGGTCGATTCGATCTCACCGAGCAGTGGCGTGGGATTGTCGCGGTTCATGCGGTCGATGAAGATGATGCCGGGATCGCCCGTCGCCCACGCCATCTCGACGATCAGGTCGTAGACCTCGCGCGCATCGAGTTCGCCGGCAGGCTCTCCGTTGCGGGGGTTCCGCAGCTGGTACGTGGTCTCCGAACGCACGGCGTCCATGAACTCCTCCGTGATAGCCACAGAGATGTTGAAGTTGGCAAAGTCGCCGTCGAGCTTGCACTTCACGAACTCGACGATGTCTGGATGGTCGACACGCAACACGCCCATGTTGGCACCCCGGCGCGTACCGCCCTGCTTGACCGCCTCGGTCGCCTGATTGAACACCCGCATGAACGAGATCGGTCCGCTGCTCACACCCTGGGTGGAACGTACCTGATCGCCGGCGGGACGCAGACGCGAGAACGAGAACCCGGTGCCGCCACCGGACTTGTGGATGATCGCGGTGTCACGAACCGCTCCGAAGATGGAATCCATCGAGTCAGCAACCGGCAGCACGAAGCACGCGGAGAGCTGCTGCAGCTCGCGGCCGGCGTTCATGAGTGTGGGTGAGTTCGGCAGGAACTCGAGCGACGTCATGAGATCATAGAAGTCACGAGCGGTCTCGGCGACCTGCTCAGGTGACGCCCCGAACGCGGCCTCGGCCGAGGCGATGTTCTCCGCGACTCGGATGAACATGTCCGACGGCAGCTCTATCGCCTCACCACTGTCGTTCTTCTTCAAGTACCGCTTCTGCAGGACCTTGAGGCTGTTCGGCGACAGTATCTCGTCGATCGTCCTCGAGTACGTGGTGGTGTCCTGCTCGGGCATCGTAGCTCCTCCTTGCGATCCTCAGACGTGAAATACCACCGGTGTGCGTACACCCCCCGTGGCACAATATGTAGCGCTTTTCGATTCTAGCTGCCCAAGATATGGGGTGCAATGCGCAATGCCACCCGCGCGACGAACGGTCACCAGACGGTCGCGTGCGGAGCGCCCAGGCGACTGCGGGGTCAGCCGACGGCGACGGGCGCGCCGACCCCCACGGCAACGAGCGCGTCAGCGCCCCGCTGAACGACGAACGCCGCCCACGAGGGGCGGCGTTCGGGTCATTGCGGCTCTGAGTACTGCTGTGGCTAGACCGGCTCCACGCGCTGCACCTCGGGCACCTCTTCGCGGAGCACGCGCTCGACGCCGTTGGCCAACGTCAACTGCGACATCGGGCATCCACGGCATGCGCCCTGGAGGGCCACCTTCACGACACCGTCATCGGTGACCTCGACGAGCTCGACGTCGCCACCATCAGCCTGCAGCGCCGGCCTGATCTTATCGAGTGCTGTCTGAACACGATCCTTCATGGGAGACTCCTTCCACGGGACAGCCGACGCAATGCCGGCATTCACGTCTCATCGACCCCGCCGATCCGCGACACCGCGCATCGGCGTACCGGCCGATTCTAGCAGAAGTCGTGCCGTGTCCCACGGCAAACATACGGCGGTCCCACATGTCCCCAAGAACGGGTCGAGCCGTCGGATGTGTTCAGCGACGTCCTACTCTCCCACGGACTACACCGCAGTACCATCGGCGCTGGAGGGCTTAACTTCCGAGTTCGGAATGGGATCGGGTGTACCCCCTCCGCCATAGCCACTGAACACATCCGACGGCTCGCGACCGTCGAGTGCTGGAACACTCTTCTGCTGTCAACAGCACGCTCCGGGCGTCTCACGCCCTGAGAGCTGCATAGCGAGTCAGAACATCTTGAATAGAAGATCAAGACCTCGGCCTATTAGTACCGCTCGGCTGAACACATTGCTGTGCTTATACCTGCGGCCTATCAACCTCGTAGTCTACGAGGGGCCTTACCTGGTTAACCCAGTGAGAGACCTCATCTTGAGATGGGCTTCCCGCTTAGATGCTTTCAGCGGTTATCCCGACCGAACGTAGCTACCCAGCAGTGCCGTTGGTCGACAACTGGTGCACCAGAGGTTCGTCCATCCCGGTCCTCTCGTACTAGGGACAGCCTCTCTCAAGTCTCTTACGCCCACGGAGGATAGGGACCGAACTGTCTCACGACGTTCTAAACCCAGCTCGCGTACCGCTTTAAATGGCGAACAGCCATACCCTTGGGACCTACTACAGCCCCAGGATGCGATGAGCCGACATCGAGGTGCCAAACCCTGCCGTCGATGTGGACTCTTGGGCAGGATCAGCCTGTTATCCCCGGAGTACCTTTTATCCGTTGAGCGACGGCCATTCCACTCTGAGCCGCCGGATCACTAGCACCGACTTTCGTCTCTGCTCGACTTGTTGGTCTCGCAGTCAAGCTCCCTTGTGCGCTTGCACTCTACGATCGATTGCCAACCGATCTGAGGGAACCTTACGCGCGCCTCCGTTACATTTTAGGAGGCGACCGCCCCAGTCAAACTACCCACCTGACACGGTCCCCTGCCCGGATCACGGTGCAGGGTTAGACCTCCGGCCTGTCGAGGGTGGTATTCCAAGGTTGGCTCCACCGAAACTGGCGTCCCGGCTTCATAGCCTCCCACCTATCCTCTACACGACAAACCAAAGATCAATGTCAAGCTGTAGTAAAGGTTCACGGGGTCTTCCCGTCCTTCCGCGGGGAATTCGCATCTTCACGAATAATGCAATTTCGCCGAGTCTACGGTTGAGACAGCGCCCAAATCGTTACGCCATTCGTGCAGGTCGGAACTTACCCGACAAGGAATTTCGCTACCTTAGGACCGTTATAGTTACGGCCGCCGTTTACTGGGGCTTAGATTCAGAGCTTCGCCTTGCGGCTGACCCCTCCTCGTAACCTTCCAGCACCGGGCAGGCGTCAGACCCTATACGTCGTCTTACGACTTTGCAGAGTCCTGTGTTTTTAGTAAACAGTCGCTTGGGCCGTTTCACTGCGGCCCCCGAATGCTCACATCGCGAAGATGATCACAAACCGGGGCGCTCCTTCTCCCGAAGTTACGGAGCCATTTTGCCGAGTTCCTTAACCGTAGTTCTCTCGATCACCTTGGTATTCTCTACCTGCCTACCTGTGTCGGTTTGGGGTACGGGCACCGACAGCACTCCCTAGAGGTTTTTCTTGAAAGCATGGGATCACTGACTTCACTCAATCGCTTCGTCATCAGCTCTCAGGCATATACAGGGCGGATTTGCCTACCCTGAACCCTACAGCCTTTCACGCGGACGTCCAGAACCGCGCTCAGCTACCCTTCTCCGTCACCCCATCGGTGATAACGCACTGCCAGTGGTACAGGAATATCTACCTGTTGTGCATCGACTACGCCTCGCGGCCTCGCCTTAGCTCCCGACTGACCCTGGGAGGATTAGCCTTGCCCAGGAACCCTTAGGCATACGGTGGAAGTGTTTCTCACACTTCTTTCGCTACTCATGCCAGCATTCTCTCTTCTGTACAGTCCACGGACGGTCATCCGCCCGCTTCGACCCAGTACAGAATGCTCCCCTACCACTCCACGTAAACGTGAAGTCCGCCGCTTCGGTATCATGCTTGAGCCCCGTGTATTGTCGGCGCGTGTCCACTTGACCAGTGAGCTATTACGCACTCTTTAAATGAATGGCTGCTTCTAAGCCAACATCCTGGTTGTCTGTGCAAACGCACATCCTTTGCCACTTAGCATGAATTTAGGGACCTTAGCGGGCGGTCTGGGCTGTTTCCCTCTCGACTACACAGCTTAGCCCACATAGTCTGACTCCCGGGTTCTGGAGTACCGGCATTCGGAGTTTGGCTGATTTTGGTAAGCGGTGAAGCCCCCTAGACCATCCAGTGCTCTACCACCGGAACTGAACACCCGAGGCTAGCCCTAAAGCTATTTCGGGGAGAACGAGATATCTCCAGGTTTGATTAGCCTTTCACTCCGATCCACAGGTCATCCCCTCCGTTTTCAACCGAAGTGGGTTCGGCCCTCCACGAGATCTTACTCCCGCTTCAGCCTGCCCATGGATAGATCACCTGGCTTCGCGTCTACCACATGCAACTGAACGCCCGTTTAAAGACTCGCTTTCGCTACGGCTCGCTTTCAGCTTAACCTTGCTGCATACGGTAACTCGCTGGCTCATTCTACAAAAGGCACGCCACTACCCTGCCGGCAAGCCGGCTTTCCAGGCTGTGACTGCTTGTAAGCACACGGTTTCAGGTACTATTTCACTCCCCTCTCGGGGTGCTTTTCACCTTTCCCTCACGGTACTGGTTCACTATCGGTCACTAGAGAGTATTTAGCCTTGGAGGGTGGTCCCCCCAGATTCCTACCGGATTTCACGTGTCCGGCAGTACTCGGGTGGTCATATACGGAGGCGACAGAATTTC
>JALHJB010000009.1:0-47500 GCA_022839745.1 Actinomycetes bacterium | reverse complement strand
GTCGGTACCGTGCCGATGTACCAGCACTGCTGGTCCGGCCTCGCTATCCGATCGCCCTCATGGAACCTCGTTCTTTCAAGACGTGCGCGCCTCCGATGTATCGGTACGAGCAGCTTTGATAAGTTACCACCCCCGCAAGGGGCATGCAAGGGGGGTTTGGAAGGTTCTTCAGAAATTCTTCGCCCGGGAGCCGATCAGCCCACGATCCGTGCGTAACGGCGCTTGCCCGCCTGCAGTACGCGACCCTCAAGCGCGCTCCAGGACACGTCGAACACACCCTGGTCGAGGACCACCGGCTCTCCATCGATCTTCACCGCACCCGCCGTGATGAGCCTGCGTGCCTCGGATGTCGTGGGCGCCAGACCGGCCTGCTTCATGATCGCGGGAAGATGGGCCATGTCGCCCTGCCGTTCAACGCTGACCTCGACAACATCATCGGGTATCTCGTGACGCTTGAACACCGCATCGAAGGCAGCCTCGGCAGCCACGGCCGACGCGGCATCATGGTAGAGCGCGACGATCTCACGCCCGAGACGCCGCTTGGCTGTGTTGGGATGAAGCTCGCCGCCATCGAGGGCCGCCTCGATGGCGTCCACCTCCTCCACCGACAGCGACGTGCACAGGCGGTAGTATTTCACCATCAGCTCGTCGGGTATCGACATGACCTTGCCGAACATCTCCTCGGCGGGGTCGGTGAGGCCGATGTAGTTGCCGTACGACTTGCTCATCTTCTGCACGCCGTCCGTACCCTCGAGCAGCGGAAGCGTGAGACACACCTGCGGCTCCATGCCGAGCTTCTCCATCAGCTCGCGCCCGGCGAGCAGGTTGAAGAGCTGGTCGGTACCGCCGAGCTCGACATCGGCGGTGATCGCAACGGAGTCGTACGCCTGGGCCATCGGATAGAGCAGCTCATGAAGCGAGATGCCGATACCTTCGCGGTAGCGCTTCTGGAAGTCATCACGCTCCATGATGCGCGCAACGGTGAACTGACTGGTGAGCTTGAGGATGTCCGCGAACCCGAGCGGGCCAAGCCACTCCGAGTTGTGGCGCATGACCGTCTTGTCCGGATCGAGGATCTTGAACGCCTGCTCTATATATGTACTGGCGTTCACTTCCACCTGTTCCGGCGTGAGCGCCGGACGCGTGGTGCTCCTGCCCGAGGGATCGCCGATCAGCGCGGTGAAGTCGCCGATGATGAGCACCACCGTGTGTCCGAGGTCCTGGAACTGGCGAAGCTTGCGCAACGGCACCGCATGCCCGAGGTGCAGATCTGGCGCCGTAGGGTCCACGCCAAGCTTGACAGTGAGCTGCCGCCCGGATCGCAGCTTCTCTTCCAGCGCCTCCCTCGGCGCTATGTCGGAAACACCGCTTGCGATGGTCTTCATCTGATCCTCGACACCACGCACAACCCCTGATCACACATCCTCTCGGTGACCGCCCTGTTACCGAACCGGCATAGCCCTGTCGTGGCCGGGCACGACGATTGCAGGTCATACTAGCACGACCGACTGCGTCGCTTTGGCGTGTACGGTAGAGTATCCGAAGGACACAGACGCAGTGCACGGCACCCTGCCGGCCGCACGCGCGGGGTGGGATCACCCTGCCATGGACACAAGGACACCATCGCCTCATGAGTCGATACGACGACCAGAAGCCGAAGCCCCGGCCCCGCCCGCAGGCCCGCAAGCGCGGGGCCGAAGGCGCATCCCGCCAGCGCTCGGACAGCACGGCCCGGCAGCGCTCGGAAGCTCCCCGGTCCCAGGCCCGCTCACAGGCGCCGCGAAGCGGCGCGCGCGCAACCAAGACGAGCGCTTCGACGCACTCCTCCCAGGCAGGGCGCGCGAACGGGCGCGCACGCACGGCCGGTGCGGAACCGGCACGCGACGCGCGGACGCGCGGTACCAACCGTCCGCCCCGTGGTCAGCGACCGGCACGGCCGCGCACCGCCGGCGCCTCGCGCGGCGTACGCACCCCCGTGTCCAAGGGTCGGCGTATCTGGCGCAGGGTGTGGCGCACATCGCTCGTGGCCATGGTCCTGCTCCTGCTCGCTGGTGGCATCGCGGGATGCATCGCCTACGAGCGCATCACCGAGGACCTCCCCGACCTCTCGCAAGCGGCCGCACCCCTTGCGGAGACGAGCGTCATCTACGATCGCGACGGCAACGTCCTGACCGAGCTGCACGCCGAACAGAACCGCACGTACGTGCCGCTCGCCAGCATCCCCCAGCAGCTGCGACAAGCGGTCATCTCGACCGAGGACCAGAACTTCTACGAGCACAAGGGTGTGGATCCGTTCGGCATCGCACGCGCGCTGTGGGTGAACGTCACGCAGGGCAAGCACCACGGCGGCTCGACCATCACCCAGCAGTACGTGGTGAACGCGTTCATCGAGCGGGAGGACACGCTGACACGCAAGGTCAAGGAGGCGATACTCGCCTACCAGCTCGAGTCGCAGTTCAGCAAGGACGAGATCCTCGAGAAGTACCTCAACACCATCTACTTTGGACACGGCGCCTACGGCGTCCAGGCCGCCGCGGTCACGTACTTCGGCAAGGACGTGGGCGCCCTCACCACCGCCGAGTGCGCCATGATCGCAGGCGTGATCAAGTCGCCGGGCAACTACTCCCCGCGCAACGACCCGGAGGCCGCCAAGAACCGTCGAGACACCGTCCTCGGCCAGATGCTGTCCCTCGGCTATATCGACCAGACGACGCACGACGCCGCTGTTGCTGAGCCGTTCACGCTGGCGACACCCACGGCCGAGTCGACAGTGGCTCCATACTTCGTGGAGTGGGTGAAGCAGACGATCATCGATCAGTTCGGCCCCGACGCTGTCTATAAGGGCGGACTGCAGGTGTACACGACCATCTCGCCCAAGGCGCAGGCGGCCGCGGAGAACGCGATCGCATCGGTGCTGGACCAGCCCGACGACCCATCGGCCGCCCTGGTCTCCCTCGACCCGCGCACCGGTGAGGTGCTCGCGCTGGTGGGCGGCAAGGACTTCAACACGCAGCAGTTCAACGTAGCGGTGCAAGGTCCCCGGCAGCCCGGGTCGTCGTTCAAGACCTTCGTGCTGGTGGCGGCCCTTGAGTCCGGGATATCCCCGGAGCAGCCGTACGAGAGCGCCGCGGGCTCCTTCCCCATCCCCGGCGGACAGACATGGAAGGTGACCGGCTCGTCCGCCGGCGGACCGATGCGGCTGCGCGTGGCTACCGAGAAGTCCATCAACTCCATATACGCACAGCTCATCCTCGAGGTAGGTGCCGACACCGTCGCCGAGACCGCCAAGAAGATGGGTATCACCACGCCGATCAGGGCCGTGCCCGCGATCGCCCTGGGCTCGCAAGAGGTCACGCCGCTTGAGATGGCCTCCGCGTACGGGACGCTCGCCAACAATGGGACGCATGTCCCTGCACACGGCATAACGAAGGTCGTGGCCATGGATGGCGAGGTGCTGCTGCAGGCTGACACGAGCGGCACCGAGGTCATCTCCCCCGCTGTGGCGTACCTTACGACCGACATCCTCAAGGGCGTGATCAGCCGCGGCACCGGTACGGCTGCCAAGATCGGCCGTCCGGCGGCGGGCAAGACCGGCACGACCCAGGAGTACCGTGACGCATGGTTCGTGGGCTACACGCCCGAGATGGCGACCGCGGTGTGGATGGGGCATGTCGAGGGCCAGGTGGAAATGACGAGCGTCCACGGCAGGAAGGTCACCGGCGGTTCGTTCCCGGCACAGATCTGGGGAGCGTACATGAAGGCCGCACTTGCCGATGTGAAGGCGACCGACTTCGTGAAGCCGAAGGGCATCACCTCGGCCACCATCTGCCTGGAGACGGGCCTTGTCGCCTCTGAGAACTGCACCACCACCGCGTCAGCGATCTTCCTGTCCGGCAAGGTGCCCGAGCCGTGCGAGATCCACGCGCAGCCGACCGCGATCGATGTCCCGAACCTCATCGGCCTCCAGAAGGCCGACGCACTCGCAAAGCTCGCCGAGCTGGGTCTGACCTCGACCATCGAGGAGCGACCGGTGGCGGGTGTCCCGGCAGGAATGGTCGCGGATCAGTCACCCAAGTTCGGCAAGCAGGTACCACCCGGATCCACGATCGGACTGATCGTCTCCTCCGGGCCACCGAAGTCAGAGCCGCCCGTGGCCGACTTCTCCGTTGGGGCGACCTCGGCAGTCGCCGGCGTGCCGATCGCGTTCGATGGTACGACCTCGAGCGATCCTGATGGCACGATCGTGAAGTGGTACTGGGAGTTCGCCACCGGGACGGGCGCGACCGCCCTCGGCAAGAAGACCACGTACACGTTCCAGAGCGCAGGCACGTACACGGTCACGCTCTGGGTGACCGATGACGCCGGGCTCGTAGCAAGCCGCTCCCGCGAGATCGTGGTCAGACAGCCCTGACGGGGCGACAGAGGAGTTCACAGGCGCGCTGGGCCGTCCAACGCGACCCGGCGCGCCTTATCGCAGACCGCGATAGAAGTGCCCGCTGGTGGCGGGTGACACCAGCGGATCGGCGGGCGCGGGGCCGCCGGCGGCAACTGACAGGAGCGCCGACCCGAAAGCCCGAACGACCTCCGCGGCGCGCACGGGACCCTCATCGGCAAAGTCGAGGCGCACCGACGCGACCCCGCTTCCCACGATCTCATCAAGCGCGCGGGACAGATCCAGGGTCACGGAGTTCAGCACGTGGGAGCGCCCGGCGGTGTCAGTGGTGACCGGGAACTCGTAGCCCTTCTGGTCGCGCAGGCGCCACCACCCCCGCCTGCGGGCACACGTGGCGCACCTTCGCCCGCACGCGCCCGCGGCCATCAGGACGCACTGCTCGGTGACCATCACCTCGACACGTCCCCACACGAGACAGCCCACCGGTATCGGCGACGCGCCCGCGACCTCGGCGATCTGGCGCCCGCTCAGCTCGGGTGACAGCCACGCAAGCGATGCGCCCGCACCGGCAAGCGCCTCGACGGCGTGGCGGTTCAGCAGGTTCAGCGGCCAGTCGGCCTCGGCTCCACCGCGGCCCGCAGCGTACGCGAACGATCCAAGCTCACCGGCAAGCACCGGCCCTCCGTCGGCCCAGGACGCCACGTCCGCGAACTCGTCCGGCCAGATGACCCGAGGCAGCAAGGGGCGGATCCCCTCGGGCAGCGGACCGTGATCGTCACCGGGCTGGACACGCAGCCAGACCGCATCAGCCCCCGCCTCCCGGCATGCCTCGGCGGTCGGCAGGTCCCACGCGGTGGCGACGAGCCGGGGCACCCCACCCGAGCGGTGCCGCGCTCCGGTGGGATGAGGCGGCCGCGGGTTGCGCCGGCGGCGGTCCGCCCAGGGCGCGAGGCGTCGCTCATCGAGCTGTTCGAGAGCCGCCCTCCGCACGGCATGCAGCTGCGAGTAGCCGATACCGGCGCCCGCGTCGAGGTCCACCTGCCACGAATCGGGCACGTAGCCGGTGCCGCCGAGGCGACCCACGTGCTCGATGACCTCATCCACCCCGACAGGCTTCGTGCGGGCGGGCTCGACGACAGCGCCGCGGGCGGTCCCGGTAGCTCCTTCGGCGCTCACCGAGACCTCGAGCGGCTCGCCGATGCGCAGCCTGACCGATACGTCCGCCGGCACCCGGAGCCGCTCGGCCATCGCATCGCCACTGAAGGTGCGCCGCGCCGCGTCGAGCAGCGCCGCGTTGGCGACCCTGAAGACGCGGTCGCCCGGTGACACCGGCCGCTCGGCCACGAGCGAGACCGCGGAGCCGGCGGGAGCCACCGACACCCGGTCGGTACCGATGCGAAGCTCGCCGGCCGGCTGGGTGAAGTGGCCGGAGCGCGTCCAGAACTGCAGCGTGTCAGCGGGGTCGAGCGCCCGGTCGAGCTGGACGTGCACGTGGCCCCCGGACATCCCGGTGACACGACCTACGAGAACGCCCCTGTTGTTCGGCCGTGTGTAGCTCATCAGCGGCGCGCCGCGCTCGCCGGTAAGGTACGCGTCGGTGAAGCCTCTGCTGAACGCCTCCTCCAGACGCTCCCATTCAGACGGGGACACCTCGAACCCGTCAGGGTCGGCCAGCGCGCGGTCGAGCGCACCGCGGTAGACCGAGGTGACCATGGCCACGTATTCCGGCGACTTCATGCGGCCTTCGATCTTGAGAGCGGCAACACCAGACGCCACAAGCGCGGGGAGCTGGGAGACACCCGCCAGGTCTTTCGTGGAGAGGACATGCCGTCCGGGGGTCCCGACCGCCGATCCCGTGGCGTCGAGCAGGTCGTACTGCAGGCGACACGGCTGCGCGCAGAGCCCGCGGTTGGCCGAACGCTGACCGATGAGCGATGACATCAGACACTGGCCGGAGTAGGAGTAGCAGAGCGCTCCGTGCACGAACGACTCCACCTCGATCCCCGCCGCGGCACATGCCGCGATCCCCTCCAGCGAAAGCTCCCTGGCGAGCGTGACCCGGCTCACGCCGAGCGACGCCAGCATGCGCACCGCCTCCGGGTTCATGGTGCCGATCTGCGTCGACCCGTGGACGCGGACATCGGGCAGCAGCTCCCGCAGCAGCCTCAGCATGCCCAGGTCCTGCACGATGACGGCGTCGATGCCCGCGGCCCATGCCGCGTCGACAAGGTCGAGAGCCGCGGCCACCTCCGATGGCAGCACCACGATATTGGCGGTGAGATAGACCTTCACCCGACGTAGATGGGCGAAGCGGATCCACTCGTGCAGCGTCTCGATCCGGAAGTTGGCGGCCCCCCGACGCGCGTTGAACGCGCCCAGGCCGAGGTAGACCGCATCGGCGCCATTCATCACGGCCGCGACAAGCGCATCCGGGCTTCCCGCGGGCGCAAGCAGCTCCACATGTCGTTTCGTATCAGGCAACGCTTCCCTTTCAGGGAACCATGCGCACAAAACGCACGTCTATGCACACGGTATACTGTTGTTTGCGTTCATCGGACCGAGTGCGCGACGCTCGTGCACAGAGCCATGATAGACCGTACGCTCGGAGGGAGTCCCGTGTCGAGGCGTTCAAGGATACGGCGTCAGAAGCGCACCCGCATCGTACCGTTCATAGCGGGCGTCCTCGCGTTCGCCATGCTCGGGACCGTGCTCGCCACCGGTGTTGCCGCCGCCGTGGGCGTCGGACTTGCCGAGAGCTGGTTCGCCGATCTGCCAAGCATCGATGACAGTAACGCGTTCCAGGTGGCACAGGCGACCAAGATCTACTCGGCGGACGGCGTGTTGCTCGCCAACCTGTACCTCGAGAACCGCCAGGTGGTCGAGTTGGACCAGATCTCGCCGCATCTGCTGAACGCGGTCGTGGCGGTCGAGGACGAGCGGTTTTACGAGCACGACGGAGTCGACTACCCCGGCATCATCCGCGCCTTCGTCACCAACCTCACCTCCGACCGGCGCGAAGGCGCCTCCACGATCACCCAGCAGTACATCCGCAACACCATCCTCTCCGAGGAGCGGTACGACATCAGTTATCGCCGGAAGGCGCGTGAGGCGTGGCTCGCACTCGAGCTCGAACGCCGGCACGACAAGAACGAGATCCTGTCGATGTACATCAACACCGTTTACTACGGTGAAGGGGCGTACGGCGCCGAATCAGCCGCGTTGACGTTCTTCAACAAGCACGCGAGCGAGCTCACCATCGCCGAGGCCGCGCTGATCGCCGGTCTTCCGCAATCCCCTGTCAGGCTCTCCCCATACGATAATCCGGACGGCGCCGTGGCTCGCAGGCAGTGGGTGCTGTCCAAGATGTGGGAACAAGGCTATATCACCACCGAGGAGTACGAAGCCGCTAAGGCCGAGGGCCTCAACCTGGGACGCTCGGCGACGCTTGATGAGGGCGGCGTGTATGCTGCTCCATATTTCGTCGCGCATGTGAAGAAGGTCCTCCAGGACCAGTACGGCACCGACCTTGTGTTCAAGGGTGGCCTGAGCGTGTATACCACGCTGGACACCAGGCTGCAGACGTACGCCGAAGATGCGGTGCGCGGCATCCTCGACCGGCCGGAAGATCCGGATTGCGCACTCGTGGCTGTCGACCCTCGCACCGGCTACATCAAGGCTATGGTCGGTGGCCGCGACTGGACCACCAACAAGTTCAACTTCGCCACGCAGGCGCGGCGTCAGCCGGGTTCCTCGTTCAAAGTGTTCACACTCGTCACCGCCCTCGAGGAGGGCATGAACCCTGACAAGCGACGCATCGACTCGTCATCCCCCGCGGTGATCCCCACCGGCGGCACACCCTGGAAGGTCGGCAACGCCGAGGGCGGCGGCGGTCGCGGGTTCATCACGCTCCGCCAGGCAACGGTCGGTTCGGTCAACACGGCGTTCGCGCGGCTGACCGCGGAGATGGGTGCCGAGAAGGTCGTCGACACGGCACACCGGATGGGCATCAGGAGCGACCTCGACCCCGTCCTGTCGATCACGCTCGGCAGCCAGGAGGTCACGCCGCTTGAGATGGCCTCGGCGTTCGGGACGCTGGCCGCCGACGGCAAGCACTACGAGAACACACCGATCACGAAGATCGTAGGCCCTCAGGGCGAGACGCTTTACGAGGCCAAGCCCGAAGCCGAGCAGGCCATCACACACTCGATCGCCTACGCTGCGACCCAGGTCCTCAAGGGCGTCATCTCCGGCGGCACCGCGACGCGGGCGCGGATAGGACGCCCTGCGGCCGGCAAGACGGGCACGACACAGGACTATCGCGACGCGTGGTTCGTGGGATACACGCCGCAGCTGAGCTGCTCGGTCTGGATGGGCTACACGCCTGAACGCCCGATGCGCAACGTCCACGGCCGCAGAGTGTTCGGCGGCACGTTCGCGGCGCCGATCTGGGCCGCGTTCATGTCAAAAGCGCTCGAGGGTGAGCCGGTCATGGACTTCAACCCCGCGCCCGCCCCACCGTACACATGGAAGAAAGAGTGGGACGTGCCAGACTTCAAGGTTCCCTCGGTTGTGGGCCTGACCGAGGCAGCGGCCATCGAGGCTCTCGAGAAGGAAGACTACGAGTACATGGTGACAAGCGCCTTCAGCGACACCGTACCGGCCGGGCGGGTCATCTCACAGACCCCGGCAGCCGGAGCGAAGTCGGAACCCGAGTCGACGGTTGTCACGATCGTGGTGTCCAAGGGTCCGGACCCGAACAAGCCGGTCACTCCACCGCCTCCACCGCCTCCACCGGACCCGGACCCGGACCCGGAGCCGGAGCCGGAGCCAACGTCGACGCCACCACCCTCACCGTAGGCGCGTCGCATCGATGGTGTGCGAGGAAGGGCCTCGGCTGATCAGCCGAGGCCCTTCCTGACTCGAGCCGGGTCAGGAGCGGCGCACCCGCACCATGCCCGACGTGCAGAACACCTCGACTCCCTGGCCCTCGATGCGGTCGAGCACGAGGTTCATGCCAAGAGCATCCGAGCTCACGTGCCCGGCGATCACCAGGTTGAGGTGCAGCTTCTCGGCATGCTTCCGATGTTCTTCGGAGTAGTGCATGCCCACGAGCGTATCGACTCCCACGGCCACAAGCTTGTCCAGCGCCTCGGTCGGGCCCTCGGTGCCACCGGTCATGTCGACCACACACGTTCCGCATCGGGCCGAGCCACTCCCCTGTACGAGGATGGGACCGTAGCCCTTCTTGGCCGCGTCGCCATACTCGGGCACCGAGTGAAGGAGCCTCACGAGATCATCAAGCGTGCGCGGCGCCTCTCCATCGATGAGGTCCTGCACGAAGCGGTTGACGTTGTTGTCGGCAGGCGTGTGACATGACATCGACGCCAGACCGAGCAGACGTGCGGCGTCGATAGCGCGGTAGTGGTTCACCGGCATGATCTTGCGCCGGACCTCCTCGGCACGCGGGGCGATCATCGCGTCTGCCACGCCGATGCCGACACCCCGCGCGGCCCACAGGTCCGCCTGCATGTACATCACACGATGGAGGTTGGCGTACCCGGGACCCTCGGGATGGTGCGCGAACACCAGGTCGATCGGGGCACCACGCTCACGGAGACGGTCGGCCAACACGACCTCCCCGACCTCCATGTCGATACCGGTGATCAGGCCACGCACCTCGAGGTCGGGATCCCCAACACAGATCCGGGTGTCGTCATACGGGTTGGTCAGCCGCTCGGTATCGAAGAACTCCTTCTCATCCTCGGCAAGCTCGTCGTACTCGTTCTTCGCCGATGCGAGAACATGATCGATCTCAGGGCGCGTGCGAGCGTCGGCTTCGATACCCGCCGCGATCGCTGTTGTGTAGATGTCTCCAAGCTTCATGCGGTCTTCCCTTCACGACTGCGAGCGACTCTCTTTTGGCGGCCGTGGCCCCGGACGTGCCCTCGAAACATACTCGTTGCCCCTGACATAGAATCGTAGCGGAAGCTCATGGCCCGCGCTCAGGCCGATTCGGCCGCTCGTCTCCACGAGCATGTCCGGGATCGGATGCCCCGCGTAGACGGCAAGATGCTCGCCCAGCGGAGTGCCGTTGTGCGTCAGGTCCACTCCAAGCGCGGCGGCGACCTTACCGGGTCCGTTCGTCAGCTCGATGCCCGAGCGGCCATTGCGGCGCTCAGACATCGTCGCAATGCCCGCTATCGGCTCGATGGCACGGATCAGAACACCACCGGCGACTCCTTCAGGCTCCGCAACGAGGTTCAGCATGTAGTGGTTCCCGTACGTGAAGTAGATGTACGCGTGGGCCGGCGGGCCATACATCACCCGGTTGCGCGGCGTGATCCCCTTGGTGGCCGCGTGAGAGCCCGCATCGCTGGACCCGAGATAGGCCTCGGTCTCGACGACCACCCCCGCGGCCAGTATGCCGCCGATGCGGCTGGCGAGGACACAGCCCAGAAGCTCGCGCGCCACCACCGCAGCCGGGCGCTCGAAGAACGACGGCGCCAGCGCAAGAGCCGGATCGGGCTTGAACGCTCTCACGCCCGTTCCCGCTTCAGCCACGAGCGCAGCGTGTCAAGCGGCTGGGCGTTCAGCACCTGGGACGAAGCGATCCAGCCGCGACGGGCCGTGGCGATCCCCCACCGCATGTGCCCGAACTGCATCGCCTCGTGGGCATCCGTGTCGATGGCGATCCGCACACCGGCCTTGCGGGCCATACGCAGGTGCACGTCGTTCAGATCGAGCCGCTCGGGATGCGCGTTGAGCTCGAGTGCCGTGCCGGTCTCTGCCGCCTTCTCGATGATCGCCTCGATGTCCAGGTCGAACGGATCGCGTTTTCCGAGCAAGCGACCGGTCAGGTGCCCGATGATGTCCACGTACGGGTTCTCCATAGCTAGCAGCACGCGGCGCGTCGCCTGCTCCCGTGACTGGTTGAAACCATGGTGAAGAGATGCGATGCAGTAGTCGAACCGGGCCAGGAACTCGTCGGGATAGTCCACGCCTCCCTCGTCATCGATGTTGAGCTCGATGGACTTCAGCAGGACCGGGCCACCGTCGTCGAGCGCGTTCAGCTCGTCGATGCGCTCCCACTGCGCCTCGATCTCAGACTGACTCAGTCCCCCCACCATGCGGAGCTCATACGCGTGGTCGCTGCACCCGAGGTACTCGTAGCCGAGCTCGGCTGCCCTCGCACGGTTCTGCTCGAGCGTGGATCGCCCGTCGGTGGCGACCGTGTGCGAGTGCAGGTCGCCCCGGATATCGGGCTGCGTCACCAGATCGGGCACGCGACCCTCGAGCGCGAGCGCGATCTCGCCCGTGTCCTCCCGCACCTCCGGTGGCATGAGCGCCATGCCGAGTGCGGCATACACATCAGCTTCGGTGGCACACGCCAGCCGCTCACCCGTATCCGCGCGGAACACCCCGTACTCGCTCACTTTGAGTCCACGCGACTTGGCGATCCGGCGCAGGTGCACGTTGTGCTCGGCAGAACCGGTGAAGTACTGCAACGCCGCTCCCCAGCACGCAGGCTCCACGACACGCACGTCGGCCTGACGTCCCGACGTGGTCATCACGCTCGTCTTGGTGTCACCGCTGCCGATGATGCCGGTCACTATTGGCAGCTCACGCACGGCGGTCATCACCCCCGACGCGTCCTCGGTCGCAACAAGGACGTCGACATCGCCGACGGTCTCCTTCATGCGGCGGATGCTGCCCGCGTAGGCGGCGTCGACCACCCCCGGAAGCGCGCGCAACTCCCCGGCGAGCTTCTCGGCGAGCGGCAGCGCGTCGGCCAGCAGGATGCGCCCGGAAAACGCCCGGTACCGCTCGATCCCGGCTGCGATGTTCTCCACGGTCTTTGGTCCGAATCCGGCGAGCCCCGTGAGGCGCCCCTCGGCGATCGCCTCTTCGAGGTCATCGATCGATGCGATCGCGAGCTCATCGAAGAGCGTCTTCGCCTTCTTTGGCCCCATGCCCGGGATGCGGATGAGCTCCACCACTGACGCCGGCACACGGGCGGTGAGCTCGGCCATCCCCGTGAACTCGCCGCTCCTGAGCAGTGCCTCGATGGCGGCGGCGATCTTGGCGCCGATGCCGGGAATCTCGGTCAGCCGCCCCGCAAGCGCCGTGGACGTGATGTCCTCGTCCCACGCGCGCAGCGCATGCGCGGCCTTGTGGTAGCTGAGGAACCGGTAACGGTCCTCGCCGGCGATCTCGAGCAGGTCGCCGAAGTCGTCGAGCGCGTTGGCGACGGCGGCGTTGTCGTACGCGGGCATGAGCGGCTCCGGGTGTGCGGGGACGGTGCTGCCACCGATGATACCCGAGCCTCAGTCGCCGAGACGCTCCTCGAGCCAGGCGCTGTCCCGCCCGAGCGCCTCGCGCGCAAGCGTGAGCTGCTCGTCCACCCGGTCAGGCGCCGTCCCACCGAACGTGTCGCGCCTCGCGACCACCGCGTCGATGTCGACCGCCGAAAGCGCGTCATCTCCGAACTCGGCTGATGCGGCCTTGAGCTCGTCGGGTGTGAGGTCCTGGAGGGTCCTGCCCGCGCGCTCACAGTCGAGTACGATCCTGCCGACGATCTCATGCGCCTCACGGAACGGCACTCCGCGCGTGGCCAGGAGATCGGCAAGGTCGGTTGCCGCCATGAAGCCGCCGAGCGCGCCTTCGCGCATGCGGTCCTCGTTCACTCGCATGGTGGAGAGCATGCCCGCCATCGCTCTAAGCGATGCCGCGTATGTGTCCACGGCATCGAACGCCGGCTCCTTGTCCTCCTGCAGGTCCTTGTTGTACGCGAGCGGAAGGCCCTTCAGCGTCACCAGCAGTGCGGTGAGATCGCCCACCGCCCTGCCGGTCTTGCCCCGCACGAGCTCGGCGAAATCGGGGTTCTTCTTCTGCGGCATGATGCTCGAGCCGGTCGACCACGCGTCGTCGAGCGTGACGAACCCGAACTCGCCCGACGACCACAGGATGAGCTCCTCGGCCAGCCGCGAGAGGTGCACCATGCCCAGCGTGCACGCGTACGTGAGGTCGACGAGGAAGTCGCGATCCGAGACCGCATCGAGCGAGTTGGGTGAGACGGCTGAGAACCCGAGCTCGTGAGCGACCTTGTCGCGGTCGATCGGGAACGTGGTTCCCGCCAGCGCCGCACTGCCGAGCGGCAGAACGTCAGCGGCCTTGTACGCGTGTTTGACGCGCCTGAAGTCGCGGGCAAGCATCCATGTGTACGCCAGCATGTGATGCGCGAACAGCACGGGCTGTGCCTTCTGCAGATGCGTGTAGCCCGGCATCACAACCGCGGGATGGGTATCAGCCAGCGTGATGAGCGCTGCCCGGAGCTCGCTGATGCCGCCTGCGAGCTCGAGCGCCATCCTCCTTGCGTGGAGGCGCGTATCGGTCGCGACCTGGTCGTTGCGCGAGCGGGCGGTATGGAGCCGCTTGCCGGCGTCACCGATCCGACGCGTGAGTTCGGCCTCGATCGCCATATGCACGTCCTCGTCGGCGATGTCGAAGACGAACGCGTCGGCCTCGATGTCCCTAAGGATGCCGAGCAGCCCTGACTCGATGGCCTCGGCGTCGCTTGCGGCGATGACGCCCTGCCGGGCGAGCATACGTGCGTGCGCGATCGACCCCGCGATATCCTCGGCATACAGCCGCTTGTCCACCGGAAGCGAGGCGCCGAACACCTGCTGGAACTCGCCGGGTGTAGCGGAGAATCTACCGCTCCAGGGCGTCTTGCCAGGCTCAGGCATCGCTGTCCCCCTGCCGGCTCTGCGCGCCGTCGTCGGCCGTGGCGTCAGCGGGTGCCGATGGTGCGCCCGCTGACGGAGAAGCAACACCCTGGCCGCCGCTGCGCTTGCCCACGAAGTACCCCACCGCGAAGAAAGCCGCGCTCGGTACGAAGAGCAGCACGATGATGCCGCCGATGATCAGCCACTCCGCGCCACCGACACCGAACATCTCTATACCTCGCCCTCTTTGCCCATCTTGCGGCGCTGGTGCGCCCAGACCTTCACGGGCAGGCCGTGGAGCTCGATGAAGCCCTTGGCCGAGGCGTGGTCGAAGCTGTCGGACGCGTCGTAGGTGGCGAGGTCGTAGTCGTAGAGCGAATACGGGCTCCGGCGGCCGACCGTGACGCAGCTGCCCTTGAAGAAGCGCAACCGCACATCGCCGGTCACGAGCTGCTGGGTGGTCTCGATGAAGCCGTCGAGCGCCTCCTTGAGCGGCGAGAACCACATGCCGTTGTACACGAGCTCCGCCCACTTCTGCTCCACGCCGAGCTTGTAGTGCAGCACCTCACGCTCGAGGCACAGGTCCTCGAGCGCCTTGTGCGCCGTGATGAGGGTGAGCGCGCCGGGGACCTCGTAGACCTCGCGGCTCTTCACGCCGATGAGGCGGTTCTCGATCATGTCGATCCGGCCGAACCCGTGCTTGCCGGCCAGCTCGTTCATCGCGTTGATGATCTCGTGGAAGCTCATCGTCTCGCCGTTCAGGGCGACCGGGATGCCCTTCTTGAAGCTGATCTCGGCGTACTCGGCCTCATCGCAGCTGTTGCCGCGTGAATCGGCCGTGAGCGTGTAGATGTCGGCGGGAGGCTCGGCCCACGGGTCCTCAAGGACGCCGCACTCGATGGCCCGTCCCCAGAGGTTGTCGTCGATGGAGTACGGGCTCTTCTTGCTGGTAGGTACCGGGATGCCCCGCTCTGCGGCCCAGTCCATCTCCTCCTCGCGCGTCTTGAGGTCCCACTCCCGCACGGGCGCGATGATCTCGAGATCCGGATCGAGCGCCATGATGCCGACCTCGAAGCGCACCTGGTCGTTGCCCTTGCCGGTGCACCCGTGCCCGATGTACTTCGCGCCTGTGCGATGCGCCTCTTCGACGAGGTGCTTCACGATGATCGGACGGCTCATGGCCGAAAGCAGCGGGTACTTGTTCTCGTAGAGCGCGTTGGCCTGGAGCGCGCGCGACAGGTACTCCTCGACGTACTCCTCACGCACGTCCTTGACGATCGACTCGACCGCACCGATCGTGAGTGCCTTCTGACGCACGAACTCGAGGTCCTGTCGCTCCTGGCCCACGTCGATGGCCAGCGCGATCACATCCAGGTCGTGATTCTCCTGGATCCACTTGATGGCGACCGAGGTGTCGAGTCCGCCGGAATACGCCAGAACGCACTTCTCTTTGCTCACTCGCTTCGTCCTTCCTGTGCTATACGTGCGGTCAGCGGCGACCGCGGAACTTGTCGAGTCCGGCGACGACTTCCTCGGCCGCGCCGGCCCCCGGCGTGACGATGAGGATCGTGTCATCACCGGCTATGCTGCCGAGGATCGAGTCGATCTGTGCGGCGTCAAGCGCGGCCGCCACGCTCTGGCCGCCGCCGGCGGTCGTCTTCACGAGCACCAGCTGCTCCGACTGGATCACCTCTTGTACGAGCTCGGCCACCATCCGCTGCAGGTGTATGTCCTCGGCGAGCACGTACACGCCCTCCGGGAGCTTGCGGAGCCCCATATCGGCCATGTCACGCGACACCGTGGCCTGGGTGCAGCTGTAGCCGGCCGCCCTGAGGTGGTCGACCAGGTCGCGCTGCGTCTTGATCCGCTCCCTGCGAACGATCGCCCTGATGGCGTCCTGTCGCTGACTGCGCTTGCGCATGCCCACTCCTTCCCCTCGCCCCTAGAGGACGAGCGACATCCAGGCACGCTGAGCGTGCAGCCTGTTCTCGGCCTCGTCGAACACCACGGAGCGCGCCGAGTCGATGACCGAGGGCGCGACCTCTTCGCCACGATGAGCGGGCAGGCAGTGCATGAAGATGGCCTCACCGTCGGCCAGCGACATGAGGTCGTCATCGACCGTGTAGCCTGCGAAGTCGCGCACGCGACGCTCGTGCTCCTCTTCCTGGCCCATCGAGGCCCAGGTATCGGTGATGACCACATCGGCACCCGCGACCGCCGCGCGCGGGTCGGAACCGACGCTGATGGTGACCCCGGTACCGAAGCGAGCGGCCAGCTCACGCGCCTGTTCGACCACCGCGCCGTGCGCCTCGTAGCCGGCCGGCGTTGCGATCGACACATCGAGTCCCGCGATCGCGCCTGCCAACAGGTAGGTGTGCGCCATGTTGTTGCCATCGCCCACGTACGCGAGCCTGAGGCCCGCGAGGGCTCCCTTGTGCTGACGGATCGTCAGGAGATCAGCCAGTCCCTGGCACGGGTGGTAGTCGTCTGTAAGCGCGTTGACCACCGGAACCGACGCGTGCTGCGCAACTTCCTCGACGTGGCTTTGGGCGAACGTCCTGAGCACGATGATGTCCACGTACCGCTCGAGCACCTTGATGGTGTCGTGCACGGTCTCGTCACGCGAAAAGGCGTCATACGGTCCCATCACCACCGGGTGCACGCCGAGCTGCACACAGCCGACCTCGAAGCTCACACGGGTCCGCAAGGACGGCTTCATGAAGATGAGGCCCGCGGCGGTGTTGTCGAACCGCGGCCAGGCGCTGGCCGGCTGCTCGGCGACGTCGAGCACGTGTGTGATCTCCTCCGGCGTGAGCTCTGCGAGCGTGAGGAGATCGCGACCCTTGAACGTGTGCATCATATCCCTCCGAGGACGGATTGCAATGTATCGAGAAGTATAGCTATTTCGCGCTCGCTGCATACGAGCGGCGGCAGAAGACGGATCGTCGTGTCACCGATGGCGTTGAGGACGAGCCCACGCTCGAGGCACGACGATGCCACGGCCTTCGCGTTCGGTTCGCGGAGCTCGACGGCCAGCATCAGCCCACGCCCGCGCACGTCCGCGATGGCATCGGTGCGATCGGCGAGCGCGCGGGCCTCTTCGACGATCACGGACCCGGACGAAAGCGCGTTGTCCCCGAGCTCCTCATCCTCGAGGGCGTGGAGCGTTGCCAGCGCCGCCGCACACACGACCGGGCCGCCGCCAAAGGTCGATCCGTGGTCGCCTGGCGAGAACGCCTCGGCCGCGCTGCCCGAGGCCATCACGGCGCCGATCGGCAGCCCGTTGGCGAGCGCCTTGGCGAGCGTGACCACGTCGGGCCGTACGCCGTACCCCTGCCAGGCGAACGGTGTTCCCGACCGGTAGCAGCCACACTGCACTTCGTCGAAGATCAGCAGCACCTCACGCTCATCGCACAGTCCGCGCACCGCCTGGAGATACCCTAGATCGCACGGGTAGACGCCACCCTCGCCCTGCACAGGCTCGAGCAGAACGGCGCACGTCTCCGGGGTGACCGCCTCGGCAAGCGCCTCGATGTCGTTGAGCGGGACGTGGGAGAACCCGGGCAGCAGCGGCGCGAACGCGTCTTGCTTGGACGCTTGTCCCGTGGCCGAAAGCGACGCCATCGTCCTGCCGTGGAAGCTCCGCTCGGCGCTCACCACCCCGAAGCAGTCGTTGCCGCGGCGCGCCTTGCCCCACTTGCGCGCAAGCTTGATAGCGCCCTCCACGGCCTCCGTCCCCGAGTTGCACAGGAACGTCTTCCAACCACCGCCGCCGAGCACGGACAGGCGCTCGGCGAGCGCGGCGCGATGCTCCACGTGGAAGAGGTTCGACACATGCACGAGCGTGCTCATCTGCCGCGTGACCGCTTCGGCGACCGCGGGATGGGCGTGGCCGAGGTTCACCGCGCCGACACCCGATACGAAGTCGAGATATTCCCTTCCCTCGTCGTCGTACAGCCGCATGCCCTCGCCACGCACGAACAGCACCGGCTGCCGCGCATACGTGGGCAGGTGGTAGGCGGCATCGAGCGCCGCGATCTCATCGTATCGTGCGCCCACTTAGAGCGTCACCTCGCCCTCGTACGCGGCGTAGGTGGCATCATCAGCCAGACCGAGACTCGCGGTCTCGCCCGTGATCATCGTGCCCACGCCCTCGTTCGTGTAGACCTCGAGCAGCAGCGCGTGCGGGATGGTGCCGTTCAGGATGTGGGCGCGCTCCACGCCTCTGCGAAGCGCGTGCACGCACGCACCGACCTTGGGAATCATGCCGGAGGCGAGCGTGCCGCCTGCGAGCATCGACTCGGCCTCCGTCAAGTCGAGCGCGCTGATGAGCGAGTCTTTGTCGGCGAAATCGGCGTACAGCCCATCCACGTCGGTCAGGAAGATGACCTTCTCGGCGCCCAGGGCCGAGGCGAGCATGCCGGCCACGACGTCGGCGTTGATGTTGAAGCTCCCCCCATCGTCGCCGCCGGCAACCGACGCGATCACCGGGATGAACCCGTCCTCGATGAGCTTGCTCACCACGGTGGTGTCGATCGCGGTCACCTCGCCGACCCGCCCGAGGCGCTCGTCTTTCATCGTGGCTCGGATGAGGTTGCCGTCGTCGCCGGCTATGCCCACGGCCAGCCGGCCGTGCGCGTTGATGGCCGATACGAGATCGCCGTTCACCTTGCCCACCAGGACCATCCGCACGAGCTCCATCGCCTCAGGGGTGGTGACCCTCAGGCCATCGATGAACTCCACCGGCATCTCGAGGCGATTCATATAGGAGGTGATCTCAGGCCCGCCACCGTGAACGATCACGGGGTTGATGCCGACCAGCTTCATGAGCACGATGTCGGCGGCCACGCTGTGGCGCAGCGCCTCGTCTGTCATCGCCGCGCCGCCGTACTTGATGACCACGGTACGGCCCCATGCCCGCTTGATCCACGGAAGCGACTCCATGAGGATCGCCGCCTTGTCGTGCATATCCATATCCATGCCCCCGCTCATGACCGGTAGTCCCCGTTGATGCGGACGTAGTCGTAACTGAGATCGCACGTCCACACCGTAGCCTCACCGTCGCCGACGTGGAGGTCGACCAGGATCTCCACCTCGGGCTCGGACAACGCACGGGCCGCTTCCTCCTCGTCGAAGCCTATGGCCGTGCCGTTCATGCACATGACGATACCTGCGAACACGATCTCGAAAGCCGTCGGATCGATATGCGCGCCCGATTTGCCGAGCGCCATGGCCACACGCCCCCAGTTGGCGTCCTCACCGAAGAGCGCGCACTTCATCAGCGGCGAGTTGGCGATCGCGAAGGCCGCGAGCTCGGCATCGTGCTCGCTCGCCGCACCACGGACCGTGATGGTCACGAACTTCGTGGCGCCTTCGCCATCGCGCACCACCATCTGCGCGAGCGCCGTCGCCACTTCGGTGATCGCGGCGGCGACCGCCTCGTACGCCGCGCTCCCGGACTCAAGGACCGCTCCTCCCTCGGCACCGCTTGCCATGAGCACGCAGGTGTCGTTGGTGGATGTGTCGGAGTCGACGGTGATGCGGTTGAACGAGCGGCCCACAGCCGAGCGGAGGATCGTGTCACACGCGTTCGGGGCGAGCGGGGCGTCGGTGGTGATGAAAGCGAGCATGGTGGCCATGTTGGGCTGGATCATCCCGCTTCCTTTGGCCATGCCGCCGACAGTGAACGTGCGCCCCCCGGCGGTGACCGTGACGGCCAGCTGCTTGGAGAACGTGTCGGTGGTCATGATGGCCTCGGCGGCGTCATCGTCGTTGCCCGAATCGAGCGCCTCGATTGCGGCGGTGATGCCGGAGGTCACCCGCTCAAGCGGAAGCGGCACGCCGATGACGCCGGTCGAGCACACCGCGATCTCACCGGCCGCGCAGCCGAGAGCGGCGGCCGCCGCGTCAGCCATGGCGCGCGCGTGGGCCATCCCCAGCTCCCCGGTACAGGCGTTTGCGTTGCCAGCGTTCACCACCACGGCGCGGAGCATCCCGCCGGACAAGTGCTCGCGCGACACGATCACCGGAGGCGCCGCCGTGGCACTCGTGGTGAAGACCCCTGCCGCCGCACACGGAGCGGCCGCCGCGAGCACGCAGACGTCACGCTTGCCCGAGCGCTTCAGCCCGGCGCTCACTCCGGCCGCAAGGAAGCCGGCCGGAGCGGTCACTCCACCATCGGCATGGCCGAACTCGAAGGTACCTTCGTGCATCACGCATCTCCCCTATACGACCGGAACGGGCGCGGTCAGGCCCGCTGTTTCATCAAGACCGAGCGCGAGGTTGGCGCACTGGACCGCCTGGCCGGCGGTGCCCTTGACCAGGTTGTCGATCGCGCAGGTCACGACGAGCATGCCAGAGCGCTGATCGATCGCGAGTCCGATGTGTGCCCGGTTCGAACCGCGCACATGTCCGGTGGCGGGCTGGCCTCCCGCCACGCACACCGTCACGAACGGTTCGCTCGCATACGCCGCACGGTATATCGCGTGGACGTCATCCAGCGACATGCCCTGTTCGACCTCGAGGTAGACCGTGGAGAGCAGCCCGCGGTCGAGAGGGGCCAGGTGCGGCGTGAACACCACGCTTGCATCGGTCAGGCCGAGGTCGCCGAGTCCCTGCTCGATCTCGGGTGTGTGCCGGTGCGAGCCCACCTTGTATGCGGCCACGGACTCCGTCGCGCTGACGTAGTGGGTGGCCTCGGAGAGGCTGCGGCCCGCACCCGAGACGCCCGATATCGCATCGACTATCACCCTGCCGGAGCGCACCAGTCCGGCACGAACCGCCGGAGCGGCCGCCAGAAG
Source organism: Actinomycetes bacterium (assembly GCA_022839745.1). Taxonomy (GTDB): domain Bacteria; phylum Actinomycetota; class Coriobacteriia; order Anaerosomatales; family Anaerosomataceae; genus Anaerosoma. The sequence goes on along the minus strand of JALHJB010000009.1, from coordinate 26,582 downwards.
CGTGGCGGTAGGATAACAGCCCGGGCAGGCCACCAGCCGCGCGCCTGGAATCGCCGAACGCCACAGCTCCGGAAGGCCGTACACCGCCTCCGCCAGCAAAGCGGGCGCGGTGTGCTCGGCCTGGTACCAGCTCGAGTACACGCCAGCATCACGGAGGCGAAAGTCGGCCGACGCGTCGATCACGACACGTCCGGCGTCCAGCAGTGTGGGCACCATGGCCATCGCCGCTGTATGCGGTACCGCCAGGAACACGACCTCGGCGTCCTGCGCGACCTCTTCGGCATCGTGCGCCGAGTAGACGAGGCCGCACGCTTGCAGCGCAGGGTAGAGGTCGCGCACCGGCCGGCCCTCATCACGCGCTGAGGTCACCGCCACAAGCTCGAACTCCGGATGACCCAACAGGAGCCGCGTCAACTCGGCTCCGGCATACCCGGCGCCCCCGATGATCGCTGCGGATAGCACGGCGTGGTCCTCTCGTTCGCATGTAGAGAGGCCAGCATACGCTTACGTATACTATTTCGCAACTGATATGCAGATTTTCAACCTTATTGACAGCTCAGCAACCGGAATCCTTGGCACGCCGCTAACCGCGCACCTCAGCACCCACGGCACCGGACACCTTGCGGATGAGCTTCTCGTGCACGGGGCGGACGTCGTCATCGGAGAGCGTGCGATCCGCCGCACGATACGCGAGCGAGAACGCGAGGCTCTTCGTCCCGGCGGGAAGCCGGCGCTCCTCCTCTGTGGCCGAGGCCGGGTCGCGGTATACGTCGAACAGCCGCACCGACTCGAGCAGCGTCCCACCGGCCGACTTCATCACCGTCATCACACGGTCGGCGGTGACATCCTCGGCCACCACGAGCGCAAGATCGAGGGTGACGGCCGGGAACCGCGGGATGTCGGTGAACGCGCGCGTGGTGCGCGAGGCCGCCTTCACCAGCGCGGGCACTGACAGCTCGAATACTGTCGCCGGACCCGTCGCGTCGAACGCGTCGAGCACGTCGGCACCGATCTCGCCAAGCCACCCCACCACATCGCCGCCCACGATGACCTCGGCGGTGCGGCCCGGCTGCAGCCAGGGGCGCTCCGCGGCGCGTACCGTCCAGCGGCCCACGCCGAGCGCATCGAAGACCACCTCGAGCACGCCCTTGCCATCGAAGAAGTCGAGCGCAGGGGCCGGATCGTTCCACCCCGGACGTGTCCAGGAGCCGGCGAGCACGCCAGCGACCATCAACCGCTCCTTGGGCTGCTTGCGTCCTTCAGCGGTCACGAACGAGGTGCCCATCTCGTAGAGGTGGACGTCCGCGATCCCGCGGCGCTGATTATGCGAGAGCGCACGCAGGAGGCTCGGAACCAGCGTCCAGCGCATGACGGCCTGGTCCTCGGACATGGGGTTGATCAGCTCCACCAGCACCTCATCGGACGCGAGCTCCCACCCGAGCCGGTCAAGGTCCTTGCGGTCGCCGAACGAGTACCCGATGTGCTCGTCCAGCCCCGCCGCACGAAGCGCCCGCCCGAGCGAGTCCCGGAACCGCTGGACAGGTGTGCGCGAGCCGACACGGCCCCGTCCGCCCGGACGCGTCGATGGGATGTTCTCGAGCCCGAAAAGCCGCGCGACCTCCTCGATCAGATCGACCTCACGCTCGAGGTCGGGACGGAACGTGGGCACCACGACATCGAGGGTCTCGCCCTCGCCCGAGACCTCGAGACCGAGCGGCGTCAGCAACCCTGAGATGTCGGCCGCTGTGAGCGTGGTGCCGAGCAGCGCGTTGACGCGCGAGGTCCGCAGCTCGATGTGCAGGGGATCGGGCCTGCCCGGGTACACGTCGACGATGCCGGGCGCCACAGTGCCACCGGCCACCTCGGCGATGAGCGCGGCGGCGCGATCGGACGCACGGGCCGCGAGCTCGGGATCCACACCCCGCTCGTAGCGGATCGACGACTCTGAGATCAGGCCGAGGCGACGGCTCGTGCGGCTGGTGGACGCCGTATCGAAGCAGGCCGACTCCAGCAGGATGTCCATGGTGGCCTCCGACACCTCGGTCGCTTCGCCGCCCATCACGCCAGCGAGCGCGATCGCGCGCTCGTCATCCGCGATGACGAGCGCGTCGGACGCCAGCGCCCGGTCCTGCCCATCAAGGGTGCGGATGGTCTCGCCTTCGGAGGCGGCACGGACGGTGATCGCAGCCTTGCCGTCACGCGTGGCGATTGTGGCGAGGTCGAAGGCGTGCAACGGCTGCCCGAGCTCGAAGAGGATGAAGTTGGTCACGTCGACCACGTTGTTGACCGGGCGCGCGCCGGCGGCCGCGACGCGATCGGCCAGCCACGCCGGCGATGGCCCGATCTTCACGCCGCGGATCACGCGGGCGGTGTAGCGCGGGCACAGACCCGGGTCGGCGATCTCAACGCTCACCAGCTCCGAGGCGGGCACGCCCTCCTCTGCCGGTGTGCTTGCGGGGGTCCGGTAGGCAACACCCGTGACGGCTGCCACCTCGCGGGCCACGCCCACCATCGAAAGACAGTCCGGGCGATTCGGCGTCACCTCGAGCTCCAGGACCGTATCCGAGAGCCCGTAGTACGCGGCGAACGGCTCGCCCACAGGGGCATCGGCCGGCAGTATGAGCAGGCCGCTTGCGTCGCCACCCACCTCGAGCTCGGCCGCCGAGCACATCATCCCCTGCGACTCCAGCCCGCGCAGCTTCGCCCGCTTGATGGTCAGCCCGCCGGGCAGGGTGGCCCCCACGCATGCCACGGGCACCTTGTCGCCGGCACCGAAGTTGGAGGCGCCGCAGACGATCTTGAGCGGCTCGGCACCACCCACGTCGACGGTGCAGTACGACAGCTTGTCAGCGTCGGGATGAGGCTCTTTGTCGAGCACCTGTCCCACAACGACGCCCTCGAGCGCCGCACCGAGGGTGTGGACGGCCTCGACTTTGGTGCCAGTCATATCCAAACGGTCGCACAACTCCTCAACGGGGAGCGTGATGTCGACGAGTTCCCTGAGCCATGTGAGCGATACGCGCATCGCGGTTCCTTCCTGTAAGACGGACGGCTGTGCATGCGGCCGGGCGCGTCGAGCGCCTGACCGGCGAGGGCGCTAGAACTGGTGCAGGAAGCGGGTGTCGCCTTCGATGAAGTGCCGAAGGTCGGGCACACCGTACTTGAGTCCGGCGATCCGCTCGGCCCCCATGCCGAAGGCGAAGCCTGTGTACTTCTCGGGGTCGATGCCCACATACCCGAACACGTTGGGGTCCACCATCCCGCAGCCCAGGATCTCGAGCCACCCCTCGCCGCCGCACGAACGGCACCCGCTGCCGCCGCAGATGCCGCACGAGACGTCGACCTCGGCTGAGGGCTCCGTGAACGGGAAGAAGTGCGGACGCAGACGTACACGGCGATCGGGACCGAACATCTCACGCACGAAATGCTCGAGCGTTCCCTTGAGGTCGCCGAACGTGATTCCCTCGTCAACGACAAGCCCCTCGACCTGCGTGAACTGCGGAAGGTGGCTTGGGTCCGCCACGTCGCGGCGGTACACCTTGCCCGGCACGACAACGTAGATCGGGGGCTGCTGGGTCTCCATGACGTGCACCTGGCCGGGGCTGGTGTGCGTGCGCAGCAGCACGTCGCTCTCGCCTTCCACAACGGCACGGTCACCGGAAAGGTCCTTCACGTAGAACGTGTCCTGAAGCGCGCGCGCCGGGTGGTCGGCCGGATGGTTGAGCGCGGTGAAGTTGTAGTAGTCGAGCTCCACCTCGGGGCCTTCGGCCACGCGGTACCCCAAACCGGAGAAGATCTCCACGATCTCGTCAACCACCTGGTGGAGCACATGCTGGTGTCCGAGCGGCCGCGCTCTGCCAGGGAGTGTGACGTCCACGACTTCAGCGGCGATGCGTGACGCGCGCGCGGCGCGCTCGAGCTCTTCGCGCTTCGCGTCAAGCGCGGACTCCACGGAGCGGCGCACCTCGTTGGAGACGCGTCCGGCCTCCGGTCGCTCCTCGGCGGACAGACCGCCCAGCCCACGGAGGATCGCCGTGAGCGACCCCTTCTTGCCGAGGAACCCGATGCGGACCGCCTCGAGGTCCTCAAGCGTCTCGGCCGCGCCAACCGCCGCCAGAGCTTCAGACTCAAGTGCCCGCAGTTCGTCACTGATCGCCATCACTACCTCGCTTCTTGACTACGAATGAAGAAGGGAGTCACTCCGTCCTCATCACAAGGACGGGAGCGACTCCCGCGGTACCACCTTGTTTGGCCGACGTACTGCCGGCCCGCTCCACTCCGCGCGTTTCACGCGGACCGGGATCTGCTCCCGGCTGCCCGGTAACGGGGGCCCCGGCTCCCCTACTCGACCGGCTCGCCGTCAGGCGTGCCGGTCTTTCAGGTCGCGGCTGATGGAGTGAACCGTATTGCCTGTCGCCCGGGACTCTTGCAGTCGGTGGAGCCCCTCCCTGGTGGGCGACGTGTATGGCCACACGCCTCTCCGTCATCGCCTCATCTACGATTGGAACGACAGTCTAACATCACTCCGAACGGCTCACCAGCCGCTCGGCCGCTCGCCCGATGGGCACCACGGCGATCACTGTGCCACGTACGCTGTCACCGTCCACTGGCGACGGGTCGTCGTCCGCATTGGCGTCACCGCGCATCACCAGCGAGTCGTCAGCCCGCACCCGCATGACGCGATGCACCACGAGCGTCCCGTCGTGGCGGAAGACGACGAGGTCTCCACGTACGGGCTCGTGCCCTATGCGCCGGTACACGATCAGATCGCCAGGATACAGCGCCGGCTGCATCGATCCGCCCTCGACGTACAGCACACCATGCGACCAGCCGACTGCGACCATCACAAGGGCAAGGATGCCCTCGGCGAGCCGGCGAAGCCAGGTGTGCAGCGCGCTATCGGAGCTGCTCTGCGTCGACATAGACCGATGCGCGAACGTAGTCGCCCTGCAGGTCGTTTCCGGCAGTGGTCGGCAGACCGACCGAGTAGGTGATGGTGGCCGAACATCCGGCATCGATCCGGATCGGATCGGTCTTGAGCGTGGAGAGCGGCCCTGAGTACAGCTCCACGCCGTTACAGACGGCACGGCACTGCAGCGCCGTCCAGAAGTCGGTGATACCCGCCTTCTTAGCCGCGCTCGTCACGGCCTCGCACCCGATACTGCCGGTGTTGGTGATCTCGACCGTCTTGCTGACCGTCTCACCGGGCGCAAGCCCGTCGATCATCAACGCCGACGACGTGGGCTCCACCGAGACCTGGAGCGTTCCGGCAGTGATGGTGTTGTCCTTCACCTCGGTCTGCGCCGTGAAGTACGCACGGGCCCCTCCGATCGACAGCACCGCGGCCACTACGGCCGCATACGTGAGCACTCGTTTCATGGTAGTCCTCCTCGTGGATGGCCACCGAGGGAGAGTGGCGTCGGTTGGATGCGCGGGGCCCCCGCATGTGCATCTTCACCCACACCGGTCAACGCCCGGTCACCGAGAGGTTGCCGGAAGCTCTCCGATCCGTGAAGCGCGCTTCGGGCCGAACACAGTGAAGGCCCGCCATGGTGGCGAGCCTTCACTGTGTGACGCCTACCGCGACGCGGCTATGCGCTCTGAGCGGCCTTTGCGGCCTCGGCGAGCTTGGCGAACGCGGCCGGGTCGTTCACGGCCATGTCCGAGAGCACCTTGCGGTCGAGCGTGATCTCGGCCTTCTTGAGACCGTTCATGAACACCGAGTACGAGAGACCGTTCAGACGGGCCGCGGCGTTGATGCGGGCGATCCACAGGCGACGGATCTCACGCTTCTTGTTGCGGCGGTCGCGGTACTGGTACTGCAGCGAGTGCGCGACCTGCTCCTTGGCGCTCTTGTAACGGCGGCTACGGTCGCCGTAGTACCCGCTTGCCTGCTCGAGGACGGTGCGGCGCTTCTTCTTTGCGGTGACTGCACGCTTCACCCTGGGCATACTCGATCACTCCTTGAATGACACGCGAGCTTCGGATTAACCGATGCCCAGCTTCTGCTTGATGACCTTCTCGTCCGCCTTGTGCACGAGACCGTCCTGGCGGAAACCACGCTTGCGCTTCGGGCTCTTCTTCTCGAGGATATGGCTCTTGAAGGCCTTGGCGCGCTTGATCTTGCCGGTGCCGGTGAGCTTGAAGCGCTTCGCGGTACCCTTGTGAGTCTTGACCTTGGGCATCTCGTCTCCTATTCCGTCGCGGCTGGCTCGCCGGCGGTCTCGTTCCCCGCGTCGGCCGGTTCCGCGTCTGCTGACGTAGACGTCTTCGCGGGCTCAGCGTCCGCGGTCTTCGCCTTCACGACGTCCTTCTTGTGCGGCGCCACAAGCATGAACATGTTGCGGCCCTCGAGCTTGGGCCTGGACTCCACGAACGCGAGTTCCGCGATATCGGCCTCGAGACGCTCGAGGATCGCCAATCCACGCTCTGCGTGCACCATCTCGCGGCCACGGAACATGATCGTGACCTTGACCTTGGCGCCGCTCTCCAGGAAGCGCACAACGTGCTTCTTCTTGGTCTCGTAATCGTGCTTGTCGATCTTCGGCCTGAACTTGATCTCTTTGATCTCGACCCGGGTCTGGTTCTTCCGGGCCTTCTTGGCCTTCTGCTCCATCTCGTACTTGTACTTGCCGTAGTCCATGATCTTGCAGACCGGTGGCTCGGCGTTCGGTGCTATCTCGACCAGGTCGAGACCCTGCTCGTCGGCCATGCGGAGCGCGTCGGAGATCATGAAGATACCGAGCTGCTCGCCGTCGTCCGAGATCAGGCGGCACCGCTGTGCCCTGATCCGATCATTGAGCCTGGGCTCTGTCGTGCTGATACGCTCCACCTCCGTCAGGCGGGGGCTTGACCGCCCCTTCATCAAAAAACGTCCCGCGGCGCTGCCGTCGGGACGTGTGCACGAACGAAGCGCAATGCGCCCGTTCGTACTCTCGGACCAGACAGCTGCACACTCGTGCGCCAGCGGGTGGGGACCATCTCGCCCGCAAGGGCGGGGTCCCGCTTGAACGATATCCAGTTGTAAGCCACGTGAGTATAGCGGGCGACCGGCGGGCTGTCCAGGCCATGCGCTTGTCCGCCCCACTGCCACACCCCGAAGTATCTGATTTTAGCACGCCGTGCGTGTACACTCAGATCGACTGAGCAGCGGGAGGCGGACCATAGATCACGTTACCCAGCCAGCCACGATACTCGTCGTGTTCGGCGCGACCGGGGACCTCATGGCACGCAAGATCGCGCCCGCGCTGCTCCACCTGGAGCGGCAGGGCCTTCTGAGTCCCCGGCTACGGGTGATCGGATTCTCCCGGCGCGATTGGTCCGACACGGACTTCCGTAGCCGAGTGCGCGACATCCTGGCGGAGCGCTACCCCAGCGCTGAATCGCTTGACGCGTTCCTCGAGCGATTCAGCTACCGGCGCGGGACGTTCGATGACGCGGACGCGTACCGGGCACTCGGCATGGACATCGCCGAGGTTGCCGACGAGTGGGGCGGGTGTGTTGACAAGCTGTTCTATCTGGCCGTGCCGCCGGAGCACTACGCCACCATCCTCGGCGGTCTGGCCGACAGCGGGCTGACCTCGGTGTGCAACGCGGAGACCGGCTTTTCGCGCGTGCTGATCGAGAAGCCCTTTGGCCACGACGTGGACACCTCCAAGGCACTTGACGAGCTCCTGGCAACCTTGTTCCGCGAGGAGCAGGTCTACCGCATCGACCACTACCTCGCCAAAGAGATGCTGCAGGGGATCCTCGACTTCCGCTTCCACAACGACGTGCTCGAGTCCACCTGGAATCGGGACGGCATCGAGCGGATCGACATATCGCTCCTCGAAACGATCGGTGTGGAGCAGCGCGGCCGCTTCTACGATGGCGTGGGCGCGCTGCGTGACGTGGGCCAGAACCACCTGCTCCAGATGCTCGCGCTTGTGGCGATGGACCAGCCGCGATCCCTGAGCGCCGAGGATGTCAGGGCCGCGCGTGCCGCGTTCCTTAAGACGCTCCGCCCGATGCGCCCTCACGAGATAGCCGGATCGACGTACCGCGCACAGCACACCGGCTACCGCGACATCGAAGGGGTCGCCGCCGACTGCGAGACCGAGACGTACTTCAGGCCGGACACGACGATGTCGGGACCGCGGTGGGCGGGTGTCCCGGTGTCGTTCGAGAGCGGCAAGCGGATCGCACCGGGCCCGCTCAAGCGCATCGTCGTGACGTTCCGCCACCGTCGACCGTGCCTGTGCGACGGCGACTCCCACATGCGCAACCGCGTCGTCTTCACGCTGGAGCCCGGTGACACCATCTCCATCTCCTTCTGGGCGAAGCGGCCCGGCCTGGAGCATGAAGTGGAGGAGCGCACGTTCGACTTCGCACTCTATGAGAAGACCGCGAAGATCCAGTATGTGGAGGAGTACGCCAAGCTCCTCTACGACGTCATCCGGGGCGATCAGACGTCGTTCGTCTCCACCGAGGAAGTGCGTGCCATGTGGCGCTTCATCGACCCGGTACTTGACGCATGGTGCGATGGTGCGGTGCCGCTCGACACCTACACTCCCGACACCCTGGAGCCTGTTGCGCGTGCGCGCGCGGCCCTCGCTCGCGCGGGCACCGACCGGCAGCTGGGGATCGCCGGTCTCGGCAAGATGGGTGCCGGAATCGCGCGCAACCTGCTCGACCAGGGCTGGTCCATCGTGGCGTGGAACCGTACGACCGATGTCGCGCGCGCGATGGAGCAAGAAGGGTTGACCGCCGCGCGGTCCTTGTGCGAGCTGGTCGCCGCCCTGCGTCCGCCTCGCACCGTGTGGGTGATGGTGCCCGCCGGTGACGCGGTGGATGCGGTGCTGTTCGGCTCGGATACCGAGCCCGGACTCGCCGACCTGATGGATGCAGGCGACACCATCATCGACGGAGGCAACTCCCGGTTCACCGACGCTGGTCCCCGTGCCGCGCGACTCCTCGAGCGCGGGATCGGGTTCCTGGACTGCGGGACCTCGGGGGGACCCTCGGGTGCACGCCACGGCGCATGCCTCATGCTCGGTGGCGATCCAGAGGTGTTCGCGCGTGCCGAGGCGGTGTTCGCCGACGTCGCGGTGCACAACGGCTATCACCTCTTCGGCCCCGTGGGGTCGGGACACTTCGTGAAGATGGTCCACAATGGCATCGAGTACGGGATGATGCAGGCGATCGCCGAGGGCTTCACGCTCATGCGCGACACCCGGAGCGACCTCGACCTCGGGGCGGTCGCTGACGTGTACCAGCACGCCAGTGTCATCGAGTCGCGGCTGGTGGGCTGGCTGCGCGACGCATACGCCCGCTACGGGGATGAGCTGACTCCGGTGTCCGGGAACGTGGGCCACACCGGCGAAGGGGCCTGGACGGTGGAGACCGCCCGGGATGCAGGCATCCCAGTACCGGTCATCGAGGCGGCGCTGCGATTCCGTATCGACTCGGCGGATGATCCCTCGTACACGGGCAAGGTGCTACAGGCGCTCCGGAACGAGTTCGGCGGACACGGCCTCGGAACCTGAGGCCGTTCGGACACCGCAAGACCGACTGCGATGGGTATCGTCACGATAGTGAACATCGGCGCGGGTGACGCGTTGGCCATGCGCCCCGGATGAGGAGGACCTCATGAACTCGAACGCCACGCGCGCGATCGCCGTCTGCCTCGCCGCCGCGCTCATCGGCGCGCTCGCGGGATGCTCCGGCGGCGCCGAGGGCCCGGAGACAGACGAGCCCAAGGGCACCATCACCATCGGATCGAAGATCGATACCGAAGGCGAACTCGTCTCCTCGATCGTGAAGCTCGTCCTCGAGGACGCCGGTTACACGGTGGAGGACAAGAGCCAGACGGGCACCACCGAAGTCGTGCGCAAGGCGATCATCGCCGGCGAGATCGACCTGTATCCGGAGTACTCCGGCAACGGCTACTGGTTCTTCCTCGACGAGCTCACCGACGACGAGAAGGCGGGCTATAACGTCGGCGAGACCGGGTATGAGACCACAGCCCGCCTGGACCTGGAGGCCAACGGCATCGTGTGGCTCGAGCCCGCCCGCGCCAACAACACGTGGGCCATCGCGGTCACCGAGGAGTTCGCGCAGGCAGAAGGACTCGTGACCATGTCGGACTTCGCTGCGTATGTGAACGCGGGCAAACCGGTGAAGCTCGCCGCCAGCGACGAGTTCTTCACCAGCGCGGGCAATCCCGAGTTCGAGGAAGCCTACGGCTACACGCTCACGGAGGACCAGAAGGTGCGTCTCGCGGGCGGCAACACCGCAGCCACCGAGAAGGCCGTGGCCGATGGTACCGATGGCGTGAACTTCGGCATGGCGTACGGCACCGACGGTGCGCTCGCAGACCTCGGCCTGGTCATACTCGAAGACGACCTCGGCGCGCAGATCGTGTACTGGCCCACGCCGATCGTGCGTAAGGACGTTCTCGATGCGCACCCGGAGATCGCCGACCTCCTGAAGCCGGTGATGCAGGCGCTCGGCCTTGAGGAACTGCAGCAGCTCAACGCGCGTATCCAGGTGAACGGCGAGGCCGCGGACGATGTCGCCCGCGACTTCCTCGAGAACGGCGGCTTCATCGAGTGATCCGCTGACCCGCCACGAGGCCGAGGAGACCGGGTGTCTGAACGCACGCGTGCGCATACGATCGGCCTGACGGCGGCTGCCCTTGGGCTGGCCGCCGTGACGCTGCTCCCTTTCGCCACGTTCCGCTCGAGCCGCATCCAGACGGGCGAGGCGCTCTCAGCATTCGAGGCCCTCGGTCCGTGGGGCCTGGCGGCGCTGCTGGCGGTCTGGCTCGCAGTGGGCGCGGTCTCGCTCGGCGGCGTGCCACGCGTGCCAGCAGCCGCGTTCCGCGGCGCGCTCGGGACGCTCGCGCTGCTCGGCACCGTCGCGCTCTCGGCATTCGCCGTCTCCCGCCTCACCGACCCCTCCACCCCGTACGCCCGCGTGTCGCTCGGCATCGGCGCCTGGGCGTGCATCGGAGTCGCGTACTCTCTCGTGCTCGCGTCGCGGCGGGAGGACGGCCTCCCCCGCCTCGCCAGGGCGGCCCTGTCGCTTGCCGCGCCGCTTGGCATCGCGGTGATGCTCGCCACCGGCGTGCTGAACGACCTTGCGATCATGCGGGAGTACGCCAACCAGTCCGACCGCTTCTGGGCCGAGGTGGCCGCTCAGCTGCGATTCGCGGGCATCGCTGTTGCGATCGCGCTCGTGCTCGGCACGTCGCTCGGCGTGCTCGCGTTCCGTCGCCCGCGGCTGCGCGGCCCCGTCTTCGCGGTGGCGAACGTGTTCCAGACGATCCCGGGACTCGCGATGGTAGGGCTCCTGTTCGCCCCGCTCTCATGGCTCGGGTCCAACGTGCCGCTCCTCGGTCGCATGGGAGTGGGCGGACTCGGGTGGGCCCCGGTGATCACCGCGCTCACGTTGTACGCGCTGCTCGCTATCGTGCGAAACACCTACGCGGGGCTCGCGTCGGTGCCGGCGGCCGCGGTGGATGCCGGACTCGGCATGGGGATGACCGAATGGCAGGTGACGCGACGGGTGCGCTTCCCGCTCGCGATGCCGGTCATCTTCGGCGGCATGCGGACAGCGGCGGTGCAAACGCTCGGCAACGCGACGCTCGGCGCGTTCGTGGCGGCGGGCACGCTCGGGCTCTTCGTGTTCGGCGGTCTCTCGCAGCAGGCCATGGACCTCATCCTGCTCGGGTCGGTCGCACTCGTCCTGCTCGCGCTTGCGCTCGACGGGGTCCTGCGCGCGCTGCAGGGCCTCGGCTCCCCACGGCACCTCCGAGGACGCGAAGGAGCGCCCCGATGATATCGATACGAAACGTGAGCAAGTCGTACGAGAACGCCGAGAGCGCCGCGGTGCGGGACCTGTCTTTCGACGTCCCCACGGGCGAGGTGGTCGTGCTGATCGGGCCGAGCGGGTGCGGCAAGTCCACCACCATGCGGATGGTGAACCGGCTGGTGGAGCCCGACGCCGGCACCATCACGATCGACGGGCAGGATGTCCGCGAGTACCGTCCCGAGCAGCTCCGTCGCCGGATCGGTTACGCCATCCAGGGCGTGGGGCTCTTCCCGCACTGGACGGTCGCGCAGAACGTGGCCGTGGTACCCGGGCTGCTGGGGTGGGAGCGCGACCGCATCGCCGAGCGCACGACCGAGCTGCTTGACCTCGTGGGCCTCGAGCCGGACGCGTACGGCGGCAAATACCCCCACGAGCTCTCGGGCGGAGAGGCCCAGCGCGTCGGCGTGGCGCGGGCGCTCGCGGCCGATCCGCCGGTGCTGCTGATGGACGAGCCGTTCGGCGCGGTCGACCCGCTGACACGCGACAGGCTCCATGTGGAGTTCCTGGCGATCCAAGACCGCCTCAAGAAGACGGTGCTGTTCGTGACCCACGACATGGACGAGGCGGTGGCGCTCGGCGACCGGATAGTGGTGATGCGCGACGGAATGCTCGTCCAGCAGGACACGCCCGAGCGCGTGCTCGCGTATCCGGCCGATGAGTTCGTCGCGTCCTTTGTGGGCACCGAGCGTGCGCTCAAGCGCCTGTCGCTCGCCCCGGTCACGGAAGCCCTCGCGCCGGTCGGACTGGCCGAGGGGTGCCAGTGCTCCGTGAGTGCCACAGCGTCACTCCGCGAAGCGCTCGCGCGGATCCTGGAGCTCGGTGTTCCGGCCATCGGCGTACACGATGAGCGGCACCGGCTCATCGGCGCCGTGAGCGTGGAATCCATCGTCGAGCGATTCAAGCGGCCGCTCACGTGAGGGCGCTCAGACACATCGCGGCACCGATGCTGGCACTCGGCGCGTACCTCGCCGTGGCTGCGGCGACACCGCTGTGGACCGCGGCGCTTGGCGCCGCATTCCCGGGCGAGACGCGCATCCTGTACCCCGACGCCGCACCGCTCGAACTCGTTGCGCAACATCTTGAGCTCGTGCTCATCTCCAGCGCGATATCGATCGCCGTCGGACTCGCGCTCGGCGTCTTCGTCACGCGCCCCGCTGGCGCGGGGTTCTACGATGTGGTGAACGACCTCACCAACCTGGGTCAGACCTTCCCGCCGGTGGCAGTCTTCACGCTTGCCGTGCCGTTCCTCGGATTCGGGCTACGGCCGACCGTGGTAGCACTCGCGCTCTACGGCATACTCCCGGTGCTGCGCAACACTGTCGCCGGCCTCAAGGGCGTACCCGCCGAGGTGCTCGAGAGCGCCACCGGGATGGGCATGCGGTCCGCCGAGCGCTTGCTGCGGGTGGAGCTGCCGCTTGCGGCGCCCGTGATCGTGGCGGGCATCAGGGTCTCTGTGGTGGTGAACGTGGCCACGGCGACGATCGGAGCCATAGCCGGGGCCGGTGGGTTCGGCGCGCCCATCATCAACGGGCTCGTGAACCTCGCACCCGCGGTCACCCTCGAGGGAGCGCTGCTCGCCGCCGGCCTGGCGCTCGTACTCGACGCGCTGCTCGGCGGCGTAGAACACACGCTCGCAAGCGGACGCCCCTCGGCGGTCTGACGCCCCTGCACCTCGCGGGTCGCCCGAGGCGTCGGCAGACGCCCTGACCCGCTACGGCTTCTCTGACGCCACCCGCGCCGCGAATTCATCAACGCCCATGGCGCCGATATCACCGGCCGTACGCTCGCGCACGCCCACGGTGTCGGCCTCGATCTCCTTGTCGCCCACCACGAGCATGTACGGCACCTTCTGCTGCTGCGCCTTGGCGATCTTCACGCGCATCGGCTCGTTCTCGGCGTACACCTCGGCACGGACGCCGGCCTTGGAGAGACGACGGCGGACGGCGTCGCAGTGCTCGAGGTGGCGGTCGGCGATCGGGATGATGACGGCCTGCACGGGCGCGAGCCACGTGGGGAATGCCCCGGCAGTGTGCTCGATGAGAATGCCGAGGAACCGCTCCATCGAGCCGAAGATGGCACGATGCAGCATGAACGGCTGCTCCTCGGTGTTCTCGGCTGTGCGATAGGTGATGCCGAAACGCTCCGGGTTATTGAAGTCCACCTGGATCGTGGAGAGCTGCCAGATGCGGCCGATCGCATCTTTGACTTTGATGTCGATCTTGGGGCCGTAAAACGCGCCGTCGCCCTCGTTGATCTGGTACGGCAGGCCCCACTCATCAAGCGCGGTCATGAGCGCGCGCGTGGCAAGCTCCCAGTCCTCATCGCGACCGACCGACTTCTCGGGGCGGGTGGACACCTCGGCGGAGTACTCGAAGCCGAACGTGTCCATGATGTACTTGACGATGTCGAGCATCGCCTTGACCTCGGGGATGATCTGGTCGCCGGTGCAGAAGATGTGCGCGTCGTCCTGGGTGAAGCCGCGTGCACGCATGAGCCCGTGCACCACGCCGCTCTTCTCGTTGCGGTACACGGTGCCGAACTCGAACAGACGCATCGGCAGGTCGCGGTACGACCGTACGCTGTCGCGGTACACAAGCAGCGCACCCGGGCAGTTCATCGGCTTGACGGCGTAGTCGGTGGGCTCCTTGCCCTCCCCTTCGTCGATCTGCAGCGGGAACATGTTGTCTCGGTAGTAGTCCCAGTGACCGCTCGTCTTCCACACAGCGGCCTTGTAGATGTGGGGGGTGCGGATCTCCACGTAGCCGCGCTCGTACAGGTCGGCCGAGAGCCACTCCACGAGCTCGTGGAAGACGCGGGCGCCCTTAGGATGGTAGAGCACCAGGCCACTGCCGGCGAGCTCGTCGAAGTGGAACAAGTCGAGTTCCTTGCCGAGCTTGCGATGATCGCGCTTCTCGGCTTCCTCGAGTCGCGTCAGATACGCGTCGAGGTCCTTTTCCGAGAACCACGCGGTGCCGTAGATGCGCTGGAGCATCGGGCGTTCGGAGTCGCCGCGCCAGTAGGCGCCGGCGACCTTCATGAGCTTGAACGCCTTGACCCACCCGCTGTGCGGGAGGTGCGGGCCGCGGCACAGGTCGGTGAACGGGCCCGATGCGTAGGTGGATATCTCGGCGTCATCCGGCAGTTCGGAGATGAGCTCGAGCTTGTACGGCTGATCGGCGAAGACCTTCTCGGCCTCCGCACGTGTGAGGACGCACCGGCCGAACGGCTGCTCGGCGGAGACGATCTCACGCATCTTCGACTCGATGGCCTCGAGGTCCTCGGGCGTGAAGGTGCGCCCGATCTCGAGGTCGTAGTAGAAGCCGTCCTCGATCGCGGGCCCGATGCCGAAGTGCGCATCGGGGAAGAGCTCGAGCACGGCCTCGGCCATCACATGCGCCGCCGAGTGCCTGAGCAGTTCGAGCGCCTCCGGATCGCGCTCCGTCACGATCGCCACCTGGACACCATCGGCCACAGGCGTCGTCAGGTCGACGAGCCGGCCATCGACGCGCCCCGCGATCGCCGCGGCGGCAAGGCGCGGACCGATCGCCGCCGCCACGTCAGCGACAGTGGCTCCGGCAGGCACGGACTTGACGCTGCCGTCGGGCAGCGTGATCGAGATCTCAGACATAGCGATGCTCCCTCTTAGCGACCGTGCGGTCCGTGGTGCGGACAGGAGGTCACTGCTTGGTCTTGCAGTACGGACACACCTGCCAGTCGAGCTTGAGAGCCTTGCCGCAACTGATGCACTCCTTGCGCAGCTTCTTCATGCACGACGGACAGATCAGGAAATCGGGCTCAACCGGCTGGAAGCACGCGGGGCACGTCTGACCCTCCCTGAGGAGCTCGACCTCCTTTGCGCGGATCTCGAGCTCGCGCTCGCGCGCATCCAGAGCGCTCTCGGGCGGGCGGACCACCATGTAGATGGCCCAACCGAACACGTTGAACAGCAGGACGACAAGCGCCCAGAACCAGGGCATCACACCGCGACGATCGGCATCGCGCCACGTCCAGAAGACAAGCGCGATCGAGAAGACGACGAAGAACAACAGACACAGGTTCGTGGTGAGCTTCAGCGCCGGCTGGATCGGAGCAAGGAGTTCTCCGACTGCTGCTTCCATGCGGTCCCCCTCCAGGGTCTAGGCTCGCGTGACTCGAACACCTCCCGGATCACCGCAATGCGGCGCGCCTGGGGGCATGACAAGACTACCGGGATTCTACCAGAACACAGGTCCGCCACACCGTTTCATGCTGGCGCACCGATGCCGTGTGGTAACCCTAGGTACGCGCGCGGTGCGGAGGGCCGCCTCACACGGCTGCGGCGGAACCGAGCGCCTGGACCGCGCCGGCGGTGTACAGGCTGCCGGAGACGACGACCCCACGACCGCCAGACAGCCTGTCGGCGATCCGCAGAGCATCCCTGATGCCAGGAGCGACGGCGGCCGGGGTGCCCGTGACTCCAGCTATGACACCGGCCAGCTCGGCCGCGGGCATACAGCGCGGTGAACCGTTCTCGGTAGCGACGAAAGCTGACGCCGCCGGAGCGAGGGCCCGTACGATGCCCTCCACGTCCTTGTCGGCGAAGATGCCGAGCACGAGCGCGGGCAGCCCACCGCCGAATGAGTCATGTATGGCGCTCGCGAGGGCCGCCGCGGCATCGGGGTTGTGAGCGCCATCGATCACGAGCGGGGGCTCGCGTCGCAGCACCTGGAACCGGCCCGGGAACGTCATCGCGCGCAAAGCGCGGTCCGTGACGTCCGGGTCGAGCACGTTGAACAGCGCGGCGCCGGCGGCGCCCATGGCGATCGCGACGTTCGCGGCCTGGTACGCGGGTGAGTGAACGCCCACGCGATAGTCGCGGAGTCCGTGGATGTCGAGTGTGAGAACGCCGCCGGGCATCCTCGGCCGACGCACGATGTCCCACGTGATGTCAGGATCATCACCTATGCCGACACGCAGTAGTCGGGGGTGGCCGAGGGAGAGCGCGCGCTCGAGGAAGATGTGGTCAACGCCCTCGCATCCGGGACCGATCACAGGAATCGACTTCGCCGTGATGATGTGCGACTTATCGAACGCGATCTCCTCGCGCGTGCTGCCGAGCCTGTCGGTATGGTCGAGCGCCACGCCCGTGACAACGGCGACAGTCGGATCGACCACGCTTGTCGCGTCCCAACGACCGCCCATGCCGACCTCAAGACACGCGTACTCCACATTGTGCAGCTTGAATGCATGCAGCGCGCCGGCCGTGAGCAGCTCGAACTCGGTGAACTCCCGGTCCAGTTGTGCCGCGGCATCGAAGACATCCGCGAACACCCGGACGAAGTCGGCCTCAGACAGCGGCTGGCCGTCGATCTCGATACGTTCGGTGTATGAGACCAGGTGCGGGCTTGTGTACACGCCGGTACGGTAGCCGTGCGCCGAGAGAAGCGCACCGGTCATGCGGGTGACCGAGGTCTTGCCGTTTGTGCCGGTGACCTGGACGCACCGGCACTCCCGCCCAGGGCACCCGAGCGTGGCCGCGAGTTCGCGGATGCCATCGAGTGACGGATTGATCCCAAACCGCAGCGAGCCCTGGAGGCGCTCTATCGTCGATGCATAGTCAGCATCGCCAGTGGGCACGGTCACTCCGCGAGGTCAGCCAGCTGTCCGATGAGTTTCGACACGGTCGCCGCCAACTCGGCTGCGCGGGCACGGTCTTTCTTGATTATGTCAGGCGAAGCCTTCTTAAGGAAGCCCTCGTTCGCCAGCTTCTTCTGGAGTTTGGCGAGATCGCCCTCGGCGCGCTCGAGCTCGGCGCTGATCCGGGCCCGTTCGGCCGCGAAATCGACGAGCCCCTCGAGCGACACGTAGACCTCGCTCCCCGCGGCCACGACCACCGACGCGTGCGCCGGTTTGGCGGTATCGGCACCGACCACGAACGCCCCGATCCCCGCCAGCGCGCGGATGTCATCGGCCATTGACGCGAGGACCTGCCCTTCGGCCTCAGGTGCCTTCACCGAGACTTCGAGCTTGGTCTTGGGCGACACCGTGTACCGAGCCCGTACGGCACGCACCGCGGTGACAAGCTCCTGCAGCATGCCCACCGAGCGCTCAGCGCTCTCGTCGCGGAAACGCCCGAGCTCTGTGGCGTCGGGCCACCCCGCGATCATCAGCGAGTCGGCATCGCGGGCAGCACCGAGCGGAAGACGGCCCCAGATCTCCTCGGTCACGAAGGGCATCATCGGATGAAGAAGCCTGAGTGCCGTATCGAGCACGAACACGAGATTGCGCAGCACCGCCTGCCTCGACTCCCCGCCCGCGGCCAGCCGCGGCTTGGCGAGTTCGATATACCAGTCGCAGTATTCGCTCCAGAAGAAGTCATAGAGCGCGCGGGCCGTCTCACCGAACTCGTACGTGAGCAGCCCCTCATCAACGCGCGCGGCGAGGTCGGCCAGGCGCGACAGGATCCAGGCATCGGCCACGGTCTCCACGGCGGGGGCGCCGGGCTCGAAGTCCTCCCCCACGTTCATGAGCACGAACCTGCTCGCGTTCCAGATCTTGTTCGCGAAGTTCCGCGAGGACGCGAGCTTCTCCTCAGCGAACTTGATGTCCTGGCTGCCGGTGACCTGGAGCATGAGACCGAACCGCATGCCGTCAGCGCCATAGTGTGCCATCAGGTCGAGCGGGTCCACGCCCGTGCCGAGCGACTTGCTCATGCGCTTGCCTTCGGCGTTGAAGACCGTGGGATGGATGATGACGTCGCGGTACGGCACATCGCCGATGAAGTCCAGCCCGCTCATGATCATGCGAGCGACCCACAGGAACAGGATGTCGCGCGCGGTGGAGAGCACCGTGGTGGGATAGAAGAACTCGAGCTCGGGAGTCTTGTCCGGCCAGCCGAGCGTAGCGAAGGGCCACAGCTGTGAGCTGAACCATGTGTCGAGCACGTCCTCGTCCTGGCGCACGGCCGCACCGCACTCCGGGCACGATTCGAGGTCGTCCATGCTCGCGCCCTGCCACCCGC
This sequence comes from Actinomycetes bacterium, assembly GCA_022839745.1. Lineage (GTDB taxonomy): Bacteria > Actinomycetota > Coriobacteriia > Anaerosomatales > Anaerosomataceae > Anaerosoma. The sequence continues at coordinate 7,729 of JALHJB010000009.1, read as the reverse complement.
ACGCGTCGCAGTAGAACACCGGGATGCGATGACCCCACCACAGCTGGCGGCTGATACACCAGTCGCGGATGTTCTCCATCCAGTGGTAGTAGACGTTCTCCCACCGCTGCGGATGGAAGACGACACGCCCGTCACGGACGCACTCGATGCCTGGCTTTGCGAGCGGCTTCATGTTGACGAACCACTGGTCGGAAAGCCAGGGCTCCACGACCGTGTGGCACCGGTAGCAGTGCCCGACCGAGTGGATGTGGTCTTCGACCGAGGCGAGCAAACCGGCCGCCTCGAGGTCCGCCACGATCCGCGCACGCGCCTCGTATCGGTCGAGGCCCTCGTACGGACCGCCTTCCGCGGTGATCGTGGCGTCCGCGGCAAGGACGTTGATCTTCTCGAGCCCGTGGCGCTCGCCGATCTCGAAGTCGTTCGGGTCGTGCGCCGGAGTCACCTTCACGGCGCCGGTACCGAAGGCAGGATCGACGTACTCGTCGGCCACGATCGGGATCTCGCGCCCGAGCAGCGGCAGCACAACAGTGGCGCCCACGAGGTCGCGATAGCGCTCGTCATCGGGGTGCACGGCCACGCAGGTGTCGCCGAGCATCGTCTCCGGGCGTGTAGTTGCCACGATGACGTGGTCGCGACCGTCCACCGGCTCCTTCAGCGGATAGCGGAGATGCCACAGATGACTGTCGAGCTCCTCATGCTCCACCTCGATGTCCGAGAGGGCGGTAGAACAGCGGGGACACCAGTTGATGATGCGCTTCCCGCGGTAGATCAGCCCACGCTCGAACCACTCCACGAACACGGTGCGGACGGCGCGCTGGTAGCCCTCGTCCATCGTGAAGTGCTCATCGGCGTAGTCACAGCTGCAGCCCATACGCTTGAGCTGCTCGATGATGATGCTGCCGTGCTCATGTCGCCATTCCCAACAAAGCTCCACGAACTTCTCCCGGCCCACGTCGTGGCGGGAAAGCCCCTGCCCGGCGAGCTTCTGCTCGACCTTGTTCTGGGTGGCGATGCCCGCGTGGTCGGTACCGACCACCCAGCGAGTGGGACGACCTGTCATGCGCGAACGCCGGATCACAACGTCCTGGATCGTGTTGTTGAGCGCATGCCCCATGTGCAGCGACCCCGTCACGTTCGGCGGTGGGATCACCACCGTGAATGGTGCAGCGCCCGCAGGCTCCTGCGCGAAGTGACCACCGTCCACCCACCGCTGGAATACAGGGCCTTCGACGGCATCGGGGTCGTATGCTGAGGGGAGCTGGCTCATGGAATCGGGACATCCTTCCGGGTACGGGTTCTGCGAGGATTCTACGACATTTCTCCGACACGCTCGGCGCGCGTTCATCGGCCGTACATGACCGTTCGCCGGAATCGATACCCCGTATCGTATACGTTTTGGCTAACGAACTGGCGATATACTCTCTAGAGTCCACCAATGAAAGGTCGTGAACCCTATGGCCGATTGCGAGTGTCTGCCTACCTGCCCGTTCTTCAACGATCAGATGGCGGACATGCCCTCGATGTCGGAGATCATCAAGCAGCGGTACTGCCGCGGCAGCAACGTGCACTGTGCGCGCCATATGGTGTTCCGGACACTAGGGCGCCCGGCCATCCCCAAGGACCTCTACCCCAGCCAGGTGGAGCGCGCAGAGGAGCTCATCGACGCCTCGCGCTAGGTGCCACCCGGATATCGCACGCACAACGGGCCCCGCATGGGGCCCGTTGTGCGTGCGGCAAGCGCTCGTGCGAGGATGCTTTACGCGCTGGCGTCCCGGGCACCCGCCAGGGTGAGCACCGGCTGCGCACCTCCCCTGACCACCTCATCGGTGATCGTCACACGCTCAACGTCGCTACGGCCCGGCAGGTCGTACATGGTGTCAAGCAGCAACGACTCGAGGATCGAGCGGAGGCCACGGGCGCCTGTCTGGCGTGAGATCGCCTGCCGGGCGATCTCCTTCAGGGCCTCATCGGTGAACACCAGCTCGACGCCCTCCATCTCGAAGAGCCTGCCGTACTGACGCACGAGGGCGTTCTTGGGCTCGGTGAGGATCCTCACCAGTTCGTCTTCGTTGAGCTCCTCCACGTGCACGGTGACCGGGATCCTGCCGATGAACTCGGGGATCAGGCCGAAGCGGTGCAGGTCTTCCGGCAGCGCCTTCGCAAGCAGCGCCCCGGTGTCGTGCTCGCCCGGATCGTGCATCTCAGCCCCGAAGCCGACGCCCTTCTTGCCGATCCGGTCCGCGATGATCCGCTCCAGGCCGACGAATGCGCCGCCGAGGATGAACAGGATGTTCGTCGTGTCGATGCGGATGAGCTCCTGCTGCGGATGCTTGCGTCCGCCCTGCGGCGGAACCGCAGCCTCGGTGCCCTCCACGATCTTGAGGAGGGCCTGCTGCACGCCCTCGCCCGACACGTCGCGGGTGATCGACAGGTTCTCGGCCTTGCGCGCGATCTTGTCGATCTCGTCGATGTAGATGATGCCCACCTGCGCGCGCTCGACGTCGAAGTCCGCGGCGGTGATGAGCTTCAGCAGGATGTTCTCGACGTCCTCGCCCACGTAGCCCGCTTCCGTGAGCGTGGTGGCGTCGGCGATCGCGAACGGCACCTTGAGGATGCGCGCGAGCGTCTGCGCCAGGAGCGTCTTGCCGCACCCCGTGGGGCCCAGCAGCATGATGTTGCTCTTGGCGATCTCGACCTCTTCGCCGGTGGCGGGCTCGGTGCGGATGCGCTTGTAATGGTTGTATACGGCGACCGCAAGCGTCTTCTTTGCGAGGTCCTGGCCAACGACGTAGTCGTCAAGCCGGGCGAGGATCTCCTTGGGCGTGGGAAGCTCCTCGTGCTCGAGTGCGACGCCGGCCTCCTCGGCCTGCTCTTCGTCCACTATCTCGTTGCACAGATTGATGCACTCGTCGCAGATATACACGCCCGGGCCTGCCACGAGCTTGCGGACCTGGTGCTGCGGCTTGCCGCAGAACGAGCACTCCAGACGCTGTGTGTCATCGTGGCGATCCATACGTGCTATCAGCTCTCCTTCGGCGACCGCTTGGTGAAGACGGCGTCGACCAGACCGTAGGCCGTGGCTTCCTCCGCGGTCATGATGTTGTCGCGCTCGGTGTCGGTATGGATCTTCTCGATCGACTGGCCCGTGTGGGTGGCCAGGATCCGGTCGAGCGTCTCGCGCATCCGCAGCATCTCCTTGGCCTGGATCTCGATATCCGTGACCTGGCCCTGCGTGCCGCCCCAGGGCTGATGGATGAGGATCCGGCTGTTGGGCAGCGCGAACCGCTTGTTCTCAGCGCCAGCGGCGAGCAGCACGGCGGCCATCGACGCGCACTGGCCGATGCAGATCGTGCTCACATCCGAGCGGATGTACTGCATCGTGTCGTAGATCGCGAGTCCGGCTGTGACCGATCCGCCGGGCGAGTTGATGTACAGGCTGATGTCCTTGTCGGAGTCCTCGCTCTCGAGGTGGAGCAACTGCGCGATCACAAGGTTCGCGATCACGTCGTCGATCTCACTGCCGAGGAAGACGATCCGCTCGTTCAGCAGCCGCGAATAGATGTCGAAGCTGCGCTCTCCACGCGACGTCTGCTCGACGACGATCGGCACGAGCGCGCTGTTGACCGCTGCGGGGTGCGTCATGACTGTTCATCCTCCATAACCTCGGCGTTGTCCATGAGCCACTTGAGGGCCTTGCGATGCATGACCTGCTCCTTCACCAGCGGCAGCGCGCCGTTGCGGGCGAGGTCATCGTGGAGCTCCTTGGCGGCCTCGGCATCGCCACCGGCGATCTCCTTCACCGCGTCTCGCAAGTCAGCGTCGGAGACCTCCATGCCCTGCGCCAGGAACAGCGCCTCGAGTGCGAGCTCCTCGCGCACGCGACGGTCGGCCTGTTCGCGGAGGTCCGCCTCGAGCCGCTCGGGGGTCAGACCGGTGACCTGCATGTACTCCGCGGGCGACAGGCCGCGCTCCTCGAGGCTCTCGAAGAACTCGCGCGCCATCGAATTGGCCCGGGAGTCGAGCATCTCCTGCGGCACCTCGCCTTCGAGGCGGCCCGCCAGCTCGGCCAGCACCGCGCTCTCGACCTCGCGGCCGTGCGCGGCCATCTTGGCGGAGTCGAGCTTCTCGCGGACATCAGCGCGGTACTCGTCCATCGTATCGAAGCCACCGGCCTGTGCGGCGAACTCGTCGTCGAGCTCAGGCAGGACCTTGGTCTTGACCTCGTGCACCTCGATCTCGAACCGCGCCTGCTTGCCGACGAACTCGGGGTTGGAGCTCGTGTCGGGGATCTCGAACTCCGCCACGGTAGAACCGCCGGGAGCCGTGCCGACGAGCGCGGCATCGAACTCCTCGGGCATCATGCCCCGGCCGAGCTCGTACAGGTACTTGTCCACCGCGTTGCCGTCGTAGGCCTCGCCGTCCACGGTGCCAACGAAGGAGATGAGCGCGAAGTCGTCCGCGCCTACCGGCGCTTCAGTCGCCTCGAGCGTGGCGAACCGCTCGCGGACGTGCTCGATCTGCGCGTCGACCTCGCGGTCGGTCGCCTGCTTCGCGGGAACGGTGACCGTGAACTTCTCGGAGTCGGTCAGCGACAATACCGGGCGCAGCTGGACCTCGGCCACGTAGGTATAGTCGGCGCCGGGCTCGATCATCTCGAGCTCGCCCACGTCCGGACGGCCGATCGTACGCACATCAAGCTCGGAAACGGCACGGCCGTACGAGTCGGAGACGATTTCCTCCTGTGCGTCGGCGAGCACGGCCTCGCGGCCGACGTGGGTGTCGATCACCGGGCGCGGTGCCTTGCCCGGGCGGAAACCGGGGATGCGCAGTTTCGCGCCGACCGCCGCGTATGCGGCCGCGATCGCCGCGTCGACATCGGCTGCCGGGACCGTCACCGTGATCTTGGCGCGGCCCTCGTCGAGATGCTCAATGCTGGTCTGCAAAGGTCCTCCTCAAGGATCGATCTTCGTTCCGAGGCGTCCTCGACGCTCCGTGACGTCTGCTTCTGGTGCGGGCGAGAGGACTCGAACCTCCACGAGTTTCCCCACTGGAACCTAAATCCAGCGCGTCTGCCAGTTCCGCCACGCCCGCGCGTGAAATGCCCGACAACTATAGCAAAGGTCGGAGGCGATGGCCTCCGACCTCGGTATAGCGAATGGTGGGCCGTATAGGGATCGAACCTATGACCTTGGGATTAAGAGTCCCCTGCTCTACCAGCTGAGCTAACGGCCCGAACGCTCGCATATTGTAACCGCTCGCGCGGTGAATGCAAATGCATTCCCGCAATCCACTGTGCGCCTCGTTCACGAGAGGCCGACCACGTTCCCATCGGCATCGATGTCGATATGCTCCCCCGCGGGATGGCCCGGAAGCCCGGGCATCGTCATGATGTCGCCGCAGAGCACGTACACGAATCCGGCGCCCGCCGAGATCCGCACGTCACGCACGGGCAGGCGCCATCCCGTGGGCGCCCCCTTGAGCTTGGGGTCATGCGAGAGCGAGAGGTGCGTCTTTGCCATGCACACGGGCAGATCGCATAGCCCGATCGCGCTGATGCGCTCCATCGAGCGCGACGCCTCGAAGGAGAAGTCCACGCCTGAGGCGCCGTAGATCTGCGTGGCGATCGCGGCGATACGTTCCCGCATCGGCAGGCTCTCCGAGTAGGTGAACTGGAGCGTCGAGGGCTGTTCGCAGGCGGCCACGACCGCCTCCGCCAGATCGACTCCACCAGCACCGCCTTCGGCATGCAGGCGGTGAGAGACCACGGAATGCGCTCCGGCCGCCCGGGCGTGCTCCGCGATCAGCGCGTGCTCGGCGGGGGTGTCTGTGGAGAACTCGTTGATGGCCACGACCACCGGGATGCCGAAGGAACGCACATTCTCGATCTGCCTCACGAGGTTGGGCATTCCCGCCTCAAGTGCGTCGAGGTCCTCGGTCATCATGGCCGGATCGAGCGGGCGGCCCGGCTTCACATCGAAGCGCCCGGAATGCGCCTTGAGCGCGCGCACGGTACACACGAGCACCGCGGCATCCGGCGCGAGGCCCGACTCGCGGCACTTGATGTTCACGAACTTCTCGGCACCCATGTCAGCGCCGAAACCCGCCTCGGTGACCACGTAGTCGGCCAGCTTCAGGGCGATGCGGTCTGCCACGATCGAGCTGTTGCCGTGTGCGATGTTGGCGAAGGGACCAGCGTGCACGAAGACGGGACCGCCCTCGAGGTCCTGCATGAGGTTGGGCTTGATCGTCTCCTTCATGAGGACGGTCATCGCGCCGGCGACCTTGAGGTCCTCGGCGGTGACGGGTGCACCGTCGTGCGTGCGTGCCACGACCACGCGTCCGATGCGTGCGCGCAGGTCCTGAAGGTCCTCTGCAAGCGCCAGGATCGCCATGAGCTCGCTCGCGACGGTGATCTCGAAGTGCGTCTCACGCGGATCACCGTCGGTTCGACCGCCCAGACCGATGACCACATTGCGGAGCGACCGGTCCGAGATGTCGAGCACCCGGGGCCAGGTGACGGCGTGCGGATCGATCCCGAGCTCGTTGCCGTGGAAGATATGGTTGTCGATGAAGGCCGCACAGAGGTTGTGGGCGGCGGTGATGGCGTGCACATCACCCGTGAGGTGGAGGTTGATGTCCTCCATCGGCACCACCTGCGAGTAACCGCCGCCCGCGGCGCCGCCCTTGATGCCGAACACAGGGCCGAGCGATGGCTGCCTGATGCAGGTGAACGCCGAGCGGCCGGTGGCACGGAGCGCCTGACCGAGGCCCACCGACGTGAGCGTTTTGCCCTCGCCGAGCGGGGTGGGTGTGATCGCGGTGACGAGCACGTACTTGCCGTTGGGGCGGTCCTTCAGCCGATCGAGGACCTTGAGCGTGACCTTGGCCTTGTGCCGTCCGTTGGGCTCGACCTCATCGGGCTCGAGGCCGATCTCCTCGGCGATCTCACGCGCTGGACGCACCGTTGCGGCATGGGCGATCTCGATGTCTGAGAGCATCTCGGGCTCCTCGGCTCGACTGCGGAAGTGCGCGCCACGCGATGCACGTTCCCCTGCAAGTGTAGCCGAGGAAGACCCGCGTACAACACAGCGACCCGCACAAGGCGGGCCGCAGGAGTCTCTGGGGTGGGTAACGGGACTCGAACCCGCGGCCTCCGGAGCCACAGTCCGGCGCTCTAACCAACTGAGCTACACCCACCATGAGTGGCTTGGCACGCCCGGAGGGATTCGAACCCCCGACCTAGAGATTAGAAGTCTCCCGCTCTATCCAGCTGAGCTACGGGCGCGTATCGAGCGCCTCCGAATGCCGAGTGCAAACGGTACTTGGCGCGCTCTATGTTGTCAATCGGTGCCTCACACCCGCACCGAGGTCGCTTCTGGAGCGGCGGACGGGACTCGAACCCGCAACAATCAGCTTGGAAGGCTGATGCTCTACCAATTGAACTACCGCCGCACAAAATGGTCGGGCTGACAGGATTCGAACCTGCGACCCTCTGCTCCCAAAGCAGATGCGCTACCAAGCTGCGCTACAGCCCGACCTGGTCCCGGGCACGGCCCTCACGGGCCTCACGCTCGAGAGCATCGACCAGTATAGGGGCGAGTGCCGCCGCGGGCAAATCATCCCGCGAAGCGGGACGTGTAAGGTTTTTGGGGGTTAGAGACTCCGAATAGATGGAGACCTCATTCGTATCACCTAGCCAGTGAACGAAGGAGGTCTCCATGAACGAGAG
>JALHJB010000045.1 GCA_022839745.1 Actinomycetes bacterium | reverse complement strand
AGATCGGCTTGCGTGATATGCGCCATGCTCCGGCCCTTCGGCAGGTACTGACGGATCAGCCCGTTGGTGTTCTCGTTGGTGCCTCGCTCCCATGAGTGGTAGGGGGTGGCGAAGTAGAACTCCACACCCGTGGCCGACTCGATGTCGCGGTAGTTGTGGAACTCCGTGCCGTTGTCCGCGGTGATCGTCAGAAACGCGTCGGGCCGCCTCCTGATGAGCTCGATGCGGCACTCCGCGGTGTCGACGGCGCGATGCCTTTGGAGTTTGCCCATCTGCAAGAAGCCGGTCGCGCGCTCCACGATGGTCACCGCGCTGTGTCTGGCCTGGTCGTCGCCCTTCACGGTGTCGATCTCCCAGTGGCCCGTCTCCTTACGGCTCTCGATCTCAGGCGGCCGCTCTGATATGTGGCGTTTACCTGCGAGTCTTCCGCGCCAGTCGCGACCTCCGTAGCGCTTGCGACATCGCTTGTCCGCGTGGCGCAGATGACGCCACAGGTCGCCTCCGGCGCGCCTGTCCGCCCACACGTGGAGGTAGATCGTCTCGTGGCTGATACGCATGATGCCCTCGACGCGCAGGAATCGTGGAGGGGGAGCGCCGGAGGTCGCGGGCGATGACCGGCAGCGAGTGCCCCTGTCTTCTGAGCGCGGCGATGGCGTATCGTTCACTCGAAGTGATCTGGCGGTACTTCATGTCCGGTTCCCCTGTTCTTGGCGGAGTGGAGGAGCCTGAAGTGTCCCGGATTGCCTCGCCCTCGCACCCGGGGGGCGTTGCACCTAGTATCTGAATTCGCGGGGGCTAACAAGCAGTTCGAGCCGACTCACTTCGTTCGCCGCTCATCCCCAAGACCGTTGATATGAGATGGCCGGTCAACCCCCGATCGCTCGCGGTGGTCTTGACCTTTGGTTTTGTGCAAGCGGGTGGGCACATGGGAACGGCGCTCGACCATGCTGATATCTAAGGGATTTCAACCCCACATCTCGGCCGGACCGGAGATGAGCCTCACACTAGGCGCGCGCTTTCTGGAGTCGCATAACGTCATCGAGAATCTCTCCAGAGTCCCGCGTCGCCCGCATGCATGACGAATGAGCCCCTACCGCGCAGGACCGAGGTTGTCGGTCATGAGCCCCCACACGAAGCCGGAGAGCTCACGCGCTGTCGCTACCACGGCGGTATGCGCTCCCTTGCGAGTCGAGATCGTGGAGATGCCTCGCAGCGCCGAGAGGCGCGCCACATCCGCGGTGAAAGTCCCGCCTCTGCGATCTCCTCGGTGCGGTGTCCCATCTCGGCGAGCTGGGTGTCGCGTATGAAGCAGGCGGCGGTGAGGTTCTGAAACGCCTCGGTCGCGCGCGACTCGTCGAAGGTGACCGAGCGCGCCCAGACCTCGAAACGGTGCGGCCACGCGTCACGAGGACCGGGGTAGCGTCACCCGTAGCGCAGAAGGAAGCTACGGATCCTCTGCCTTGCGATCCTGCGTCGCACTTGACCTCCTCGCGCATGCGGATGAGGTCGCGCACGGCCTCCTCGGCGGCCCTGGGCACGCGCGCGCGTCGACGCGGTCGGTCTTGACACGCGAGCCGCTCCTTCTCGGGATCATCGAGGGCGCGATCACGTCCCAGTCAAAGCCGAGGGCGGCGATCGTGCGCTGCGTGTCGTACCCGGTGGGACCGGCCTCGTAGCAGAGGCTCGTGAGGCGCGCGTTGTGGCGGGAGAGCAGTCGCCGGACCGCTTCCGGGGTGTTCGGGTTCACCCGCTCGTCGACTTCTGTGGTTCCGGGTCGCAACACGGCGACCGCGATCGTGTCCTTGTGGACGTCGAGCCCGATGTGAGTACACTCGTCCATGGCCGGTCTATCCGTATGTCGGCGCCCCGGGGCTCATTCCTCGGGGACGATCCACGTATACACCGGATCCGGGCCGGCCATCTCATAGTGACTAGTCAGAGCTTGGAAACGGATGGGGGGCTCCATGGGTGACAGTGCTCTCAGCAGTGTGGTGTGGATTCTGGTCGTTGGGTCGGCTATCTGGGTTGCTTTCGACTCCCGGAACCTTGGCGCAAAGGCCGGGGTCTTGGGAGGCGGCATGGCCGACATGGGCCCCGTGGGGTGGTTCCTTGTCGTCTTGCTCCTGTGGATAGTCGGCTTTCCGGCGTATCTAGCTACTCGGCCGCGCTACGTCGCGCTGAAAGCAGGTGGCGCCGTCGTGCCGCCACCGCCTCCGAGCGCCAACCCGGCAGGCTGGTATCCGGATCCGTCGAAGCGACACGAACTCCGATACTGGGACGGTCTGGCATGGACGGCTAACGTTTCAGACGCCGGTGTGCCGTCGAGTGACGCACTCTAGCGGCCACCTGCCTAACAAGATGGCATGAAAAGGACGCTCCACCCACACTGTCGTCGTATCCAGCGTCGACAGGAAGGAGAAGCGCCGATGCCAACCTACCACCTCGGCCTCGACGTCCACAAGGTCCGCACCCAGTACTGCGTGATGGGTCCCGCGGGCGGGATCCTCAAGGAGGGCTCCGTGCCCACCGAGGAGGTCGCCGCTGTCGTGCCCGATGACGACACCGCCGCCGTGCTCGAGGCCACCGGAAGTCGGCACTTCGCCTATGACGCTCTCGTGGCGGCCGGTGCGCTCGTCAAGCTCGCCCGCCCAGCACGCGTCAAGGCGATCGCGTCTGCTCGCGTCAAGACCGACAGGATCGATGCGCGCATCCTCGCACACCTGCTGCGCACAGACCTCATCCCTGAGGCGTGGGCGCCCCCGCAGACGACCCGCGAGCTGCGTGATCTGGTGCGTCTGCGCTG
>JALHJB010000044.1 GCA_022839745.1 Actinomycetes bacterium | reverse complement strand
ACAGCGAGGGGGTTCTCGCCGCGCAAGAATGCGGCGTAGATGCGGTAGTCCAGCGGAATCTCATCCGGCAGCCCGAGGCGGTTCTTGGCCACGTGCGCCGGCCGCTCGGTCGTGCGGATGATCCGCTTGCCCGTGCCGATGCCCTGCACGCGCTTGCGGTCGAAGGCCTCGGTGGTGATCTTGGTGTGGACTTTGTAGGTCGCGAACAGAACCTCATCACACCACTCCTGCACCAGGGCCGAGGCCTGCTTCTGGAGCCGCGGGCTGTAGCGGTCGTAGGTCTCGGTCTCGGGGTTGGCGAAGCGCTCGATCTGCGCGTGGGCGATCAGCAGGCTGCTCATCCCGCGGTCATTGCGGAGCGCGTCGAGGCCCTGGAGCACCTCGTGCCACTGTGTGAGCGCGAAGACGTACGACTTGCCGTAAGGGATGTCCTCCATGCTCTCGACGCCGTGCTTCTTGCAGACGTCGGCCCAGATCAGCCGCTCCAGCCAGTCGAGGCTGTCCACGACAACTGTCTGGTACTCGTGCGGCTCCGTGTACAGCTCCCCTATCACCGTCAGGATGTCGGCGTACGTCTGCGCCAGTGGGAAGCGTTCACACTCGATGTTGGCCAGCCCGTCCTCGGTCTGGATGAAGATGGGCTTTGGGGCCATCGAGCCCCAGGTGCTCTTTCCGACGCCGTGTGTGCCATATAGCAGCGTCCGGCGTGGGGTGCTGATGACGCCCCGTTGGATCTGTTCCAGCAGCTTCATGCTGTCGTTCTCCTTTGTGCGTCCGTGCCTTTTTGCCTTCCTGTGAATCCGGGCGCGGGGTCGGTGCAGGGAGTCCCAGCCGCGGCGGGAGGAGGAGGACCGCGGCCACGCCACCCGGCCCCGGGCCCGGGCTCACAAGCGGTCGATCACGCGCAGCTCCTCGAAACGGGTGAACCAGTTTCCGGTCGCGCGGCAACGCCGCAGTTCCCTCATCGCCTCCTCGTTCTGAGCTTGTGCCTGCTCGAGCATCTCGGGTGCGATTCGCCAGACGCCTACGCGGAATGGCTCGCGCTTCTCCACCGCGACGATGTGAGCTCCCAGCAGTTGCCAGCAACCGCGGGTTGGAATTCCGTAGCGTGCTTCTGCGCCCCCGGCGATTGCTATCAGTGCACGGTAGAACGCGAGCTCGTGGACGTAGCCCAGCGCGCGGAGTACGAACTCGAACGAGTCCAGCTCCTCGGCGGTCTTCAGATCGACGATGCCGACGTCGACGCTCGGGTTGATCCAGTCGATCCGTGCCTGGCACTGAAACTGCGCGTATGTGCAGCGCACGACACCTTCAGCGACGCCCTCCGCGAGCAGCTTGCGGGCGATCGCATGGTCCTTGACCGCCGCGGCCATCTGCTCAACCAGCGCGGCCTGGGAATCGCTGAGCACGGGCTTGCTCTGCTTGTCCACCCACTCCGCGAAGACCCTTGTGTCCGAGCCGAACGGCTGCCCCGTCCGCGGATTGATCGGACCGCCGACTGCGCACTCACGCTCGTAGCGCTGCCGGCCTTCCAGGATCAGTGCGTGCGCCGCGCGGTCGATCAGGTATGCCGTCGTGTCCCGCTCTGGCATCGGGCCCAATTCCTTCTTCCGGTATAGCAACGGGCAGCGCCGGAACTCGTTCAGTGCATGCGCCGTCAGGAAGTCCCTGCTCTTGGCGTGGTAAATGTCCACGGGCTCGTGGACGAGAAAACGAAGATTGATCTTCCCAGGAATGTCCTTGACGCTGGTCATGCCGATGTCCTCTGGGTATACGTCGCGGCGGTAGTCGCCCTGGCCGATGCGGATGAGTGGTAGTGCTTTCACATCCCCTCCTCCCGCAGTCTGGCGTCGGCTGCATCGTGAATCTGTGGCAGTGGCGCACGATTAGGGTGTTGCCACGGCAGCGTGGACAAATCCGCCGCCATCACAGCCTCGAAGAATTCGTGCAGCCATTGCTCAGTCGTATAGACCCTCCCACCAACCCGAATATGCCGCAGCTGGATGCGTGTCCCGTTCCGTGCCAGCACCCCACGACGTGCCCATCGCCAGATGGTCGCAACGGTGGGCTGTCGCGGCGTGAGCTTGGTGGCTTCCGTGAGGGTGAGGTACTTCTCGTTAGGCATATCGCACACTCCGTCCGGTTCGCCGCGACTTGACGCGCCGGGACCGTGCCGGGTGGCGCGCGGCGTTGTGCCAAACGGCCTGATTCGCGGCGGTCACAGCGAGGAAGAACTCGTTTAGCCATTTCGTTGTCGTGTAGAGGCCGCCCCCGAGTTCGATGTGGCGTAGATGCACGCTGCGTCCCGAGGACGTTTTCAGTCCGTAGCGTATCCAGCGCCAGAGCGTGCCGGCCGAAATCCGAGGTGAGACCCAACGCAACGTTTCGGACATGGTCAGAAACTCGCATGCGTTCATCGGTCTGATCCTCCTCTGTTTGGGTTGGCGGTTACCCCCATGTGGCGACGCTCGACGGCCTCAGCCCAGGCGCGCAGTTCAACCGCACGCCCGGGCTGGACTTCCTCACATTGCAGGGCGAGTTGGCGCAGCCGCGCGGCCCAGTCTCGTGGATGCCAGCCGGGGTTGACGTAACCTTTTGCGATCGCGAGCTCGACGGTGTCTGCCGTCGCGTTCCTGGCCGGATTTGCACGCCTCGCGTTCATCGCGGGCGGTTATACGGGGCAACTGGACGTGCCAACTGAGTTTCATCTTGTGCGTACGCGCAACTTGGTGTAGCATGCAGACTTAGCGTTGCAAAAAAATCTGCGGGATCTTGAGGGTGCCAACTAGTTGCGCGTGAGTTGTCAGGGGTGCGCTATGGATGCAAGTCACGAAGAGGAAGTTTACGTCGGGCCGGCGTCACAGTGGACGAAGGTCATCCGCGCCTTGGGGGGGCCTCGGTACGCCGGCGAACGGTGCGGAATGCGGCCCGGCAGGTGCGCGAGCGCCGCCGCCAGTCCCGCGATAGTCTG
>JALHJB010000043.1 GCA_022839745.1 Actinomycetes bacterium | reverse complement strand
GGGCGATGACGATCTTTTCCCCCCGCTCGTTGACCACGTAGCGCATGTTGGGCGAGAAACGCACCGTCCCGCCGGACTTTGCTTCCACGCCCGAGACCGCGGCCGCCCGCGAGGCGGCCCCACCGACGTGGAAGGTCCGCATGGTGAGCTGGGTGCCCGGTTCGCCGATCGACTGCGCGGCGATGACACCAATCGCCTCGCCGACGTTGACCAGCCCGCCACGGCCGAGGTCGCGCCCGTAGCACTTGGCGCACACCCCGAAGTGAGTGTGGCAGGTGAGCGGGCTGCGTACCTTGACTTCGTCGATCCCCTTCTCGTCGATGAGCGCCACGAGTTTCTCGTCGAGCAGAGTGCCGGCCTCGATGAGCGTGGCCTGGGTCTCGGGATCGATGATGTCGTCGGCAGCCACACGCCCCAGGATGCGGTCGCGCAGCGGCTCGATGACCTCGCCCCCTTCGATGAGGGCCTTCATCGCAAAGCCTTCGTGCGTGCCGCAGTCGTCTTCGGTGACGACCAGATCCTGCGTGACGTCGACCAGACGCCGCGTCAGATAGCCCGAGTTGGCGGTTTTCAGCGCCGTGTCGGCCAAACCCTTACGCGCGCCGTGCGTCGAGATGAAGTACTGCAGGACGTTGAGGCCCTCGCGGAAATTGGTGGTGATGGGGGTCTCGATGATCGAACCGTCGGGCTTGGCCATGAGGCCCCGCATCCCGGCGAGCTGGCGGATCTGGGCCGCGGAACCCCGCGCCCCCGAGTCGGCCATCATGTAAATGGAATTGAAGGATTCCTGTTCGATCACCTTGCCGTCTTCGGTGACGATCTTCTCCTTGGCCAGCTGCTCCATCATCGCCTTGGCGACGAGATCGGCCGCCCGGCCCCAGATATCGACCACCTTGTTGTAGCGCTCAGCCGCCGTCACCAGACCCGAGGCGTATTGCTGGGCGATCTCTTTGACCTCTTCTTCCGCCTTGCGGATGATCTCCTCTTTCTGCGGCGGGACGAGCAGATCCTTGATAGCGATGGAGATACCACCACGGGTGGCGAGCCGATAACCGGTCGTCATCAGCTTGTCGGCGAAGATCACCGTGGCCTTGAGCCCGCAGTTGCGGTAGGCATGGTTGATGAGCTTGGAGATGGTCTTCTTCTTGAGCGGCTGATCGATGAGCTCGAACGGCAAGCCGGCAGGAAGGATTTCGGAGAGGATCGCCCGGCCGACGGTCGTCTCACGCCGAGTGATGCGCTCGACGGGTTCGCCATCGGGCCCGAGGTCGTACTCCTTGATGCGCACGGTGATGCGCGCATGCAGCGAGACCTGCCCCATCTCGAAGGCACGCTTGACTTCGCCCACGTCGGCGAACATCATGCCGCTGCCCTTGGCGACGGCCGATTCGCGCGTGGCGTAATAAAGGCCCAGCACGATGTCCTGCGAGGGAACGATGATGGGTTCGCCGTTGGCAGGCGACAAGACGTTGTTGGAGGCGAGCATCAGGGTGCGCGCCTCGAGCTGGGCTTCGAGCGACAGCGGCACGTGCACGGCCATCTGGTCGCCGTCGAAGTCGGCGTTGAACGCCGTACACACCAGCGGGTGCAGCTGGATCGCCTTGCCCTCGATGAGCACCGGCTCGAAGGCCTGGATGCCCAGGCGGTGCAGGGTCGGCGCCCGGTTGAGCAGCACCGGGTGCTCGTAGATCACCTCTTCGAGGATGTCCCAGACCACCGGCTCCTGGTTCTCCACCATCTTCTTGGCCTGCTTGATGGTGGTGGCGTAGCCGAGTTTCTCCAGCCGGTTGAAGATGAAGGGCTTGAAGAGCTCGAGCGCCATGAGCTTGGGCAGGCCGCACTGGTGCAGCTTCAGCTGCGGACCGACGACGATGACCGAACGGCCGGAGTAATCCACCCGCTTGCCGAGCAGGTTCTGGCGGAAACGCCCGCCCTTGCCCTTGATCATGTCGGCGAGCGACTTGAGCGGCCGCTTGTTGGGGCCGGTCATCGCCTTGCCGCGCCGGCCGTTGTCGAGCAGCGAATCGACCGCCTCCTGCAGCATGCGCTTCTCGTTGCACACGATGATGTCGGGTGCCTTGAGTTCGAGCAGGCGCTTGAGTCGGTTGTTACGGTTGATGACGCGGCGGTAGAGATCGTTGAGATCCGAGGTGGCGAAGCGCCCGCCGTCGAGCGGCACGAGCGGACGCAGATCGGGCGGCAGCACGGGCAGCACCTCGAGGATCATCCACTCAGGGCGCATTCCGGTCTTGTTGAAGGCTTCCAGCACCTTGAGCCGCTTGCTGATCTTCTTGATCTTGGCATCCGAGCCGGTGGTTTCGAGCTCGCCGCGCAGCTTCTCGATCTCGCGCTTGATGTCGAGCGTGCGCAGGAGTTCGCGGATGGCCTCGGCCCCCATCATGGCCACGAAATCGTCGCCGTACTCCTCGAAGGCCGCGTGGTATTGCTCTTCGGTCATGAGCTGGCCGCGGTTGAGCGGCGTGAGCCCCGGCTCGATGACGACGTAGGCCTCGAAGTAGAGGATGCGCTCGATGTCGCGCAGCGTCATGTCGAGCACCAGCCCGAGGCGGCTCGGCAGGCTCTTCAGGAACCAGATGTGAGAGACGGGCGATGCGAGCTCGATGTGCCCCATACGCTCGCGGCGAACGCGCGACACGGTCACCTCGACGCCGCACTTCTCGCAGATCACGCCGCGGTACTTGAGCCGCTTGTACTTGCCGCACAGGCACTCGTAGTCCTTGATCGGGCCGAAGATCTTGGCGCAGAAGAGGCCGTCGCGCTCGGGCTTGAAGGTGCGGTAGTTGATGGTCTCGGGCTTCTTGACTTCGCCATAGGACCACGAGCGGATCTTCTCCGGCGAAGCGAGCCGGATGGTGATCGCATCGAACTCGTTTTCCTGCGGCAGCGACTGTTTGAACAGATCGGCGAGCAAGCTAGTCATGGATGAATTCTCCTGGCGGAATAGAGCCGCCT
>JALHJB010000042.1 GCA_022839745.1 Actinomycetes bacterium | reverse complement strand
AAGACGATGCAGCCGGTCCTCGCCGTGACCGACGGGCTCGATCAGGAGGTGGTGCCCGCGCTCATGGCCGGCTGAGCGGAAGACTCGAGGCCGGAGCAGCGGGCTTCATACACCACTTGACGGGACGTGGCCGTCTCGAGCGAGCGCAGCATCGTCGCGAGCATCTGGATCAGATTGAGGGAGTCCTGTCCTCTCGCTAGAAGCGGACAATCGGTGTTCGCGCACCGTGGAGCATCTAACAAGCGCATCCAGCTGACGCGCAAGCGGTAGACTGACCTGGACGGCATCGGCGCGCAGCTGATGCGCAAATGCGTTAGGCCGACGAACCACGAGTGCGAGGGGGGCAGAGGTGCGAGAAGCGGAGAAGCGCGTCATTGGGGCAAGGTGGCAGCGCCTAGCGCAGATCGGGGTCGGGATTCTCATTTGCCTGCTCATCGCGGCGCCACAGGCACAGGCGGCGCAATACAAGTACGACATACAGGTGAAGAACCCCGCATACAAGTACGGCTCCAGCGGATACGTGTACGTGAATCCCAGTCCAAGTGTGGCGGGCGCGAAGGTGACTGGCCTTGTGACCTTTCGAACCGATTGGTCAGCAATCGCGGAAATCGGACATTGGTGGGGAAGCGCCGGGATCTGTGATCAGTTCTACACATACACCGACTACTTCGGACTGGCCACGGTGCAGGGCCTGGGCAAACCGGCAGCAGGCAGCTACCCGCGTTATCACACTGGGTATGACTACCGAGATGGAAAGCAGAATTACTGGATCAACAACGTTTGGATCGCGGAGCACACAGTATACCCGTCGATGACTTCGCAGTGGCCCGGCGTTAACGTCGAGAGGACCACTGACTCGGTCTACAATGGTGATAACGTTGGCTGCTTCCACACCCTCAAGTACAAGATATGGGACTGGGGCGTCTGGGAGAACTGGACTGGTCATATCGTCGAATACGATGGAGATGTCCGGTACAGGCCTAGCTACATCTCAAACAACCATGTCGATTTCGTGTACGGCTGGTACTGAGAGGATGTGGACGATGAAGAAGTCGATTCCGCTTGCGGTTGCTGTCATCGGCACCCTTCTCGCATCGGCCCTGGGCGCGTCGGCCTGCTCACCGGGTGAGTCCACTGTCACAAACAGCACAGCTGAGTTCGTCAATCCCGGCGCGGCGCTGGCTCCAACTGCCAACGAGGACTGGTACGAGCTGTTGGCGCGCGAGAAGGAACACGGAACATCTCTCCAGATCATGTCTGACGAACTGGCCTACGAGGTGGTCTTGCGGCAGGGAGAGTCGAAGGTGCTCACGCCCAACTGGATCACTGTCGTCGACCAGACCCTGTCGGACGGAACCGTCGTCAGGGGCTACACGCTCCGGTACGATGACCGCATCGCCCTGTTCATCACACCGACGGACCGTGAGATGGATGTACAGGCCGAAATCGAGACACGAGTCATCACACCGGACATCAAGGGTGAGACCCATCCCTGGCACGTAGTCACCGTTTGCGGACTGGACGGCGTAGCGCGCTCGGCTACCACCCAGAAGTGGGAATCGGGCGACACGATGGCTCTGCCCTCAGTCGTGGAATGGCAGGTGGCATCTCGCGGCCCAGCACCGTTCCTCCGATATGCGCTCGTTGGTGATGCGCCCGTTGGTCAACTGATCTCGATGGCGGCTCAACTGAAGTAGCACTCTGCGCAGCCTCAGGTAGCGGTATAGCCTGCCATCGCAGTTGACAAGCGCTGCGAGCGGCCTAACCAGCGCATCCAGCCGACGGCGTGAGGTAGTCTGGCTAAGTGAGGCGCACGGCCGCGGCTGATGCGCAAATGCGTTAGCCAGGCGATGTCAGTGGCGAGTGCTACATTATGGTCAGTCGCATTCGTGCGTGACAGGTAGCCGTTCGTCACAACTGAGAGTGGTGAGTCGCATGACTGAGCCAACGCCTGCCGGTTGGTACCCGGACCCCGAGAGCCCTGGGCAACAGCGCTACTGGGATGGGAACGCTTGGACCGAGAACTTCGCGCCGGGGGGCGCCGCCCCTGTTCCATCGGCCTCTGCAGCCAAGAAGCCAATCTACAAGCGTGCCTGGTTCATCGTCGTCGCGGTTCTGATTGGTCTCGGAGTGATCGGCAACCTGATTGGCGGCTCATCGTCAGAGGTTCCTGAGGCTACACCGAGCGTCACTGAGGGCGCCCCTCAGCCTGCAGATGCGGAAGACGAGCCCGCAGTTGCCGAGCCGGAACAAGAGCCAGTAGCTGCATCGGAGCCGAAACCTGTTGAGGAGCCTGCAGAGCCTGCGATGACGATGGGTCAGCAGCAGGCAGTCGGGAAGGGCGAGGATTATCTCGACTTCGCGGCGTTCTCACGCCAAGGGCTTATCGATCAGTTGGTCTATGAGGGGTTCAGCGAGGCCGACGCTACGTTCGCCGTCGACTATATCGCCCCGGACTGGAACGAGCAGGCCGCGCAGAAGGCGCAAGATTACATCGACATGTCGTCCTTCTCACGGCAGGGGCTCATCGATCAGCTGGTGTATGAGGGCTTCACCGCAGCTCAGGCAGAGTACGGCGTCACAGCTGTCGGTTACTAGGATCGCGCTGGCTAACAAGATGGCATGAAAAGGACGCTCCACCCACACTGTCGTCGTATCCAGCGTCGACAGGAAGGAGAAGCGCCGATGCCAACCTACTACCTCGGCCTCGACGTCCACAAGGTCCGCACCCAGTACTGCGTGATGGATCCCGCGGGTGGGATCCTCAAGGAGGGCTCCGTGCCCACCGAGGAGGTCGCCGCTGTCGTGCCCGATGACGACACCGCCGTCGTGCTCGAGGCCACCGGAAGCTGGCGCTTCGCCTATGACGCTCTCGTGGCGACCGGTGCGCTCGTCAAGCTCGCCCACCCAGCACGCGTCAAGGCGATCGCGTCTGCTCGCGTCAAGACCGACAGGAGCGATGCGCATCCTCGCACACCTGCTGCGCAGCGCATCCTCGCACACCTGCTGCGCACAGACCTCATCCCTGAGGCGTGGGCGCCCCCGCAGACGACCCGCGAGCTGCGTGATCTGGTGCGTCTGCGCTGGCGGTTCGTCTCGCAGCGCACCACGGCCAAGAACCGGATAAGCAACCTGCTCGCCCGCGAATGCCTGCGCTTCGCCGGCAGCGGCATGTTCGGGAAGTCGGGCCGGGCGTGGCTTGCCACACTCGACCTGGCGCCTCACACCCGCGGCATGATCGACCTGCTGCTCGTCTCGATCGGCGAGGCCGGCCACCACGTCGAGGCGCTTACCGCGCGGTTGCACGAACGTCTCGACGGCGATGCCGACATGTACCTGCTCATGTCCATCCCCGGCGCCGGTTCCATCACCGCCGCCACACTCGTGGCCGAACTCGGCGGCTGGCGCAGGTTCTCCCGCGCCACGCAGGTATCGGCCTGCTTCGGGATCGTCCCGTCCGTGCGCGCTTCGGCTTCGGCCGCCCACTACGGCCACATCACGCGGCAGGGAAGCAGCCACGCCAGGCGTGCGCTCATCGAGGCCGCACACGTCGCCAAGAGGCTACCCGGACCCGTTCGTCACCGCTACCTGTCTCTCGTGAAGCGCCGCGGCAAGAAGGTCGCCGTCGCCGCCGCAGCCCGCGTGCTGCCCGAACTGTCCTGGACCCTCCTGAGGAAAGGGGAGGTGTATCGGGCGGCTGCGTGAGGAGAGTCCTGCAATGCGCTTGGGGAGAATCGATCCCCGGTGACAAGATCAGGCATCCTCGCCGCCGCATAGCCCATCTGTGCGCCTGACCACCAGAGCGCGAATGGAAGCTTGGCTCTCACCGAAGCCGTCGAAGATGAGGACTGCAGGCTCGAGGCGCCTATGATCGATCGAGAACGGAGCTCAGACTCACGACTTGCAGCCCGCGTCCTTTTCATGGAAGCGC
>JALHJB010000008.1 GCA_022839745.1 Actinomycetes bacterium | reverse complement strand
GGATGCATACAGGGCCACAGACAGGGTACTCTCGTTCATGGAGACCTCCTTCGTTCACTGGCTAGGTGATACGAATGAGGTCTCCATCTATTCGGAGTCCCTAACCCCCAAAAACCTTACACGTCCCGGCGGAAGGATGTCGCTCCGGCGGCGCCCGTCATCGAAGGGTCTGCCCGGTCGACCGGCACACGGCACTCATTGTTCAGTTCCGGTATCCCGATATACATCGCATGGCCCGCACATCGAACACGCAACCAGCTCGCGCAACCGGAGCGCCTAAGACGGTGACGCTCCGAGTGCGACTCGCCATCCTCTTGCTGGCGATGCTGCTGCCCTTCGCGGGGCTCTCGTTCTGGCAGGCGCGTGACATCTACGCGGATCAGCGCGCGCATGCCGCCTCCGAAGCGCTCTCCATGTCCCGGCTCATCGGCTACTCGATCGACGATTACATCGAGTCCACCGAAGACCTGCTGGTGTTCGTGGCCGGCAGTGAGGCCGCGCGCACCGGCGACTCTGCAGCGCTGCAGACCTGGTTCTCGGAGATGCTTCCCTCCTACCCGCACTTCATGAACATCATCTTCGTGGGCTCCGATGGCATCATCCAGGCGGCAGGACTGCTGCCCGAGGACCCATCGAAACCCGTCGACGTCTCGGACACGGTGTACTTCCAGCGCTCCATGGAGGCGACCGGCCTGGCCGTCGGCGACTTCATGCTGGGCAAGATATCCGGCAACCCCGTCGTCCACGTGTGCTACCCCGTCTACGACACCGCCGGAGCGCGCACCGGCTTCGTCGCCGCCGCGTTCAGCCTGACGCGCATCCAGGATCGTGTGATGGACCTCGATGTCCCCTCGTACATGAACGCCACGGTCGTGGACCAGAACGGGATCGTGGTGGCCCGGAGCGCCGACGCGGAGCAGTGGGTGGGTACCGACGTCAGCGCCATGTTCGATCTGCCAGGAATGCAGTCGGAGCCTGAGGGCACCGGCGAGATCACGCTCGCCGGCGGGCGGACCCAGCTCTCCTCGTACACAACGGCCGCCAAGGTCCCGTGGCACGTCCGCTGCAACGTCGAGAACACGCACGTCCTGCAGGAGGTACAGGCCAGCATCGAGCGCCAGCTGTCCGTCTCGATCCCGCTGTTCCTGCTCGCGTTTGCGGGGTTCCTCTGGATCGGCAGAGACCTCGACGTCATGCACCGCCACACCCGGCGGATGGCCCTCTCCGACGCGCTGACCGGGCTGGCGAACGTCCGCCAGCTCGAGCAGGACCTGCATCGCGCGATCTCAGTCGCCGACCGGACCGACCGCCCGGTCTCGTTCATCATGCTCGACCTCGACAACTTCAAGCAGTTCAACGACCTGCGGGGGCACCGGGCCGGCGATGCGGCGCTCAAGGCCGCTGCCACCGTGGTCAAGGACGCCGTGCGCGGTCGTGACGCGTGCTACCGGTACGGCGGCGAGGAGTTCTGCGTTCTGCTCCCCGACACCGACGCTGACGGCGCGTACTCCGTGGCCGAGCGCATCCGCCGGCAGATCGCCGACTCGGAGGTGCGGCTGGACGATGGCACCACGGCTCCGATCACCGTGTCGGCAGGCGTGGCCACCTACCCGGCGAATTCGAACACCGCCGAGGACCTCATCAACTGCTCTGACGCCGCCCTGTACCGGGCCAAGGACCAGGGGCGCAACACCGTCTGCGTCTCCGACCGCACGCCGGGACCACATCCGATCGGCTAGGAAGCGCCGCCGCTCGCCGCGAGGCGGCCGATCGACTCCCTACTTCGCCTCGGCCCAGTTCACACCCGCACCGATGCCCACCTCAAGCGGCACGGCCAGATCCGCGACCTCGGCCATCGCCGTACGGGCCATCGAGGACAGCTCCTCGAGCTCATCGGCCGGCACCTCGAAGACGAGTTCATCATGGACCTGCAGCACCATCCGCGACCGGAACCCTCCCGCGCGCAGACGGCGGTCGACCTCGATCATCGCGAGCTTCATGAGATCGGCGGCCGTGCCTTGCATCGGGTGGTTCATGGCCGTCCGCTCGCCGAACGACCGCAGGTTGTAGTTGCTGTTGCGCAGCTCAGGGATCGGGCGTCGCCGGCCGAACATCGTTTCGGCATACCCGGTCTTGTGCGCTTCTGCGATGGTCTCGTCGAGATACTCACGCACGCGCGGATAGGCGGCGAAGTAGCGGTCGATCGTGGCCTGGGCCTCGGCGTATCCGATGCCGAGCGAGTCTCCCAGTCCGTGCGCGGAAATGCCGTAGACGATGCCGAAGTTGACCGCCTTGGCCTTGCGGCGCATCTCGGGGTCGACGTCGTCCGGCGTGACACCGAAGACGCGTGCCGCGGTGGCGGCGTGGAAGTCGGCGCCCGACGTGAACGCGTCGATGAGACCGGGATCGCCCGAGAGGTGCGCCAGTATGCGCAACTCGATCTGCGAGTAGTCGGCGCTCACCATCAGGTCGCCTTCCTGGGCAGGCACGAACGCCGCGCGGATGCGCCGGCCGAGCTCCGTGCGCACGGGGATGTTCTGCAGGTTGGGGCTGCTGCTGGACAGCCTGCCCGTGGCCGCGACCGTCTGATTGAACGTGGTGTGGATGCGCCCGTCCTCGCCGAGCAACCGCGGGAGCGCGTCGATGTAGGTGCTCGTGAGCTTCGTGAGCTCACGGTACGCCACGACCTTGTCGGCGATGGGGTGCAGCGGTGCCAGCGCCGCAAGCACGCTTGCATCGGTGGAGTAGCCGGTCTTCGTCTTGCGCTGTGTAGGCAATCCGAGCTTCTCGAACAGCACCTCGCCGAGTTGTTTGGGCGAATCGATCGTGAACTCACAGCCCGCGAGCTCGTGGATCTCGGACGCAAGCGACGCGATCTCGGCGTGCGTCTGGACCGAGAGCGTGTCGAGCACCTGCCGGTCGAGGCCGACGCCGGCCTGCTCCATGCGCATGAGGACCGGAACGAGCGGCATCTCGATCTCGGAGAAGCATCGCGTGGCCCCCCACTCCTCAAGGCGGGGTTCGAGCACCGGCGCGAGTTCGGCGGCGGCGCGCGCTTCGGCAGCAACGTCGCCCGCCTCGACGGTGCGACCGAGATGCTCGGCCGCGAGCGAGGCGATGTCGTAGCTGGAGCGGTTCGAGGCCAGCAGGTAGCCGGCGATGCCGCAGTCGAAGAGCCGCGCCGGGTCGAGCTCGGCCGAGGGCCCCGAGAGCGCCTGCGGGCACACCGCCTCCGCAAGCGCCTTGATGTCGCCGGCGCTCACCGTGCAGCCCTCGAGGACGCCGCCCCACGCCTCGGCCGCCGCGTCCCCCGAGAGCGTGACGACCGTACCGTCGCACGCGAAGGCCACCGCCTGCTCGCCTCCGAACAAGCACGTCCCGTCGCCCGCGCCGACCGCGACGCCCACGGGGCTCCCGGCGTTCGCGGGCAGGCCCGCCAGCCATTCGCGGGCCTCGCTGCCCGACAGCTCGCGCCACCCCTCGGCTGGAGCTGTGGCAGCCGCATCCGGCGCCGCCTCGGCCCTGCGGGCCGTGCGTAGACGCGGGATGAGCGACGTGAACGCGAGGTCCGTGAGCGCCTCGAGGGCGGTCGATTCGTCCCAGCAGCCCCACGTGACGCCCTCCAGATCGACCTCGATCGGCACGTCCCGCCGGATCGTGGCCACTACCCTGCTCGCCAGCGCCGCGTCCACGTTGGCACGGATGTTCTCGCCGAGCTTGCCCTTGATCTCGTCGGCGTGCTCGAGCACCGCATCCAGCGATCCGTACTGCTGCAGGAGCTTCGCGGCGGTCTTCTCGCCCACCCCCGGAATGCCGGGGATGTTGTCCGACGTGTCTCCCTTGAGGCCGAGGAAGTCCGCGACCTGCGCGGGCTCGACGCCATAGCGCTCTACCACGGCATCGCTGTCATAGACGACGATGTCGGTGATGCCCTTCCTGGTGCTGACCACGCGCACGTTCTCATCGACCAGCTGGAGCGCGTCCTTGTCGCCCGTGACGAGCAAGACGCGCATGCCGGCCTTCGATCCCCGCTCGGCGATCGTGCCGAGGATGTCGTCGCCCTCCCAACCCTCGACCTCCACGATCGGAACAGCCAGGGCGGCGAGCAGCTCCTTGATCATGGGGAACTGCGCCTTGAGATCGGGATCCGTGGGCGGACGCTGGATCTTGTACTGCGCGAGCGCCTCGGTGCGAAACGCCGGTTTGCCCCGGTCGAACGCGACCACAACGCCATCAGGGCCGAGGTCGGCGACCATCTTGAGCAGCATCGTCATGAACCCGAACACGGCGTTGGTGGGCCGGCCGTCAGGAGCCGTCATCGTTGGCGGCAACCCGTGGAACGCGCGGTGCAGGAGGCTGTTGCCATCGATCACGGCGATGGTGCGCTCGGTCATCAGACGCCTTTCGGGTACGAACTCGGCAAGCGCGCGGCGTGGCGCGGCGCGTGCAACGATTCTACCCGAGGAGGGTGACGTGGGCTTCTTCGACTGGGCCGCCCCCTGGGTGAGGCGCTACGGCGACCGGTTCACCGCCGATGACGCCGCGACCATCGCCGGCTGGCTGCGCCCGGCGGTGGCGGAGGGCGGCCTGGTGCTCGATGTTGGAGGCGGCGCCGGACACCTGGCGAGGCTCCTCGCGGTGGAGCTCGAAGCGCGCGTGACCGTGCTCGACCCGACCGCCGACCTGGTGGCGCACGTGCCGGTGAGCGAACGTGTGGCGGCAGTCCGGGGCACCGCCGAGGCGATGCCACTGCCCGATAACGGGTTCGACGCGATCGTGGTGACCGACGCCTTCCACCACTTCCGCGATCAGGGTGCGGCGGTGGCCGAGTTCGCGCGCGTTGTGCGCGACGGCGGCCAGGTGCTCGTGCTCGAGCTCGACCGCAGGCCCTTCGCGATGCGGCTCATCGCCCTCGGCGAGCGCCTTGTGGGAGAGCCGGCAACGTTCATGACGCCCGAGGAGCTGTGCGCCTTCATGGCAGCGCACGGGATCGAGGGAGAGTGCGCACCACTCGCAAAGGCAAGCTACCGCTTCCTGGGGCGGGTGTCGAAGCGGGCTGAGTAGGCGCATCGACCGGAAGCGGCTGACGGAGCGCCACACCTGGCCCTCAGCTCCGCCAGAGGTACCCCACGTTGCGTATCGTCTCCAGGTGCCGCGCGAGCTCCGGTCCCAGCTTGGAGCGCACGCGCCGCACGTGCACGTCCACGGTGCGCGCCCCGCCGAAGTAATCGGTCCCCCAGACCCGCTGCAGCAACAGCTCCCTGCTGTACACCCGATTGGGATGTGTGAGCAGGAACGCGAACAACGCGTACTCGAGGTACGTGAACTCGATGGGTGTCTCGCCGGCATACGCCTGGTACGTGGCCAGGTTGAGCGTGAGCCCCTCCACCCGCACAACGTCCTGCGCCGCCGCGTCCTCACCCGGCCACAGCAGCGCTCGCACGCGCGCCGTCACCTCCTGCGGCGACGACCCGCGCGTCACGAAGTCGGCCGACAGACGCACCGGCATCCGCAGGTTCCCGAGCGCCTCGGGCTCAAGCACCAGCAGGAGCTTGAGATCGCTCCCGCGCGATGCGGCGGCCTCGGCAAGCGTGATCGTGGCGTCGGGGGCGCGTCCGGCGTCGGCCACCACCAGGTCACCGGGATCGCCGGACATCCTGAGCTCCAGCTCGGAAACCGGGCAGTAGAGGATCGCCACGTCGAGCGCACCGATGCCCGTCTCCACCCAGGCACGGGCGTGCACATCGTCTGAGGCTATGAGCACCCGCTTCACGTGCATCCGTGCACCTCCACCGGCTCTACCGCTGCGCCGAACAAAGGACAGCGCCGAACAGGACCGAAGTCCCGCCCGGCGCCATTGCCGTCGAACCACCCGCCGGACCGGCATCCGGCGTTCACGCATGATCCGCTAGAGGATCGAGAGGTACTTGTCCTGCTCCCACGCGGTCACAGTGGCCACGTACTCGCTCCACTCGGCCTTCTTGTTGGCCACGAAGAAGCTGTGGATGTGCTCGCCAAGCACGTCCTTCATGAGCTCGGAGCCCTCGAACAGCGCGATCGCCTCGCCGAGGTCCTTCGGCAGCGTCTGGATGCCGGCGGCCTCGAGCTCTTCCTCGGTCATGTGGAAGATGTTGTTGGTGGCCTCGGGCATGAGAGTCAGGCCTTCTTCGATGCCCTTGAGACCGGCGCCGAGCATGACCGAGAACGCCAGGTACGGGTTGGCTGAGGGATCCGGCGAGCGCAGTTCCACGCGGGTCGCCACTTCCTTGCCCGGCTTGTACATCGGCACACGCACCATGGCCGAACGGTTGCGGCGGGCCCAGGTGATGTACACGGGGGCCTCGTAGCCAGGAACCAGGCGCTTATAGGAGTTCACGAACTGGTTCGTGACCGCGCAGAACTCGGGCGCGTACTTCAGCAGGCCGGCGATGTAGGCCTTGCCGACCGGCGACAGGTTGTAACCCTCAGGGTCGTTCGCGTCGAAGAACGCGTTGCCTTCGGCGTTGAACAGGCTCTGGTGCACGTGCATGCCCGACCCGTTCTCGCCCTGGATCGGCTTGGGCATGAACGTCGCGTACACGCCGTTCTTGTGCGCGATCTCCTTCACCGTGAGGCGGTAGGTCATCACGTTGTCCGCCATCGTGAGCGCGTCGGCGTACCGCAGGTCGATCTCGTGCTGCGAGGGTGCCACCTCATGATGCGAGTACTCCACCGGGATGCCGAGCTTCTCGAGCGTGAGCACGGTCTCGCGGCGCAGGTCGCTCGCCACATCGAGCGGCGTGAGGTCGAAGTAGCCGCCGCGATCGAGCGTCTCGGTGCCTGTGCTGTCCGAGAAGTAGAAGAACTCGAGCTCGGGGCCCACGTACATCGTGTAGCCCATGTCGGCCGCCTTCGCGAGCATCCGCTTGAGCGCGTGGCGCGGATCGCCCTCGAACGGTGTGCCGTCCGGGTTCATGACGTCGCAGAACATGCGGCCGGTGCCACCGCTGTCACCGCCGTTGGTGCGCCAGGGCAGCATCGTGAAGGTCCCAGGATCGGGGAACGCGACCATGTCGGACTCCTCGATGCGCGTGAAGCCGTCGATCGAGGAGCCGTCAAAGCCCATGCCCTCCTCGAACGCGCCCTCGAGTTCGCTGTCGGTGACGGCGAAGCTCTTGAGGAAGCCCAGCACGTCGGTGAACCAGAAGCGGATGAAGCGCGTGCCCCGCTCCTCCACGGTCTTCAGTACGTAGTCCTTGTCCATCGCTGCGGTCATGGCCGGATCCTTTCCATCGGTGGAGTTCACATGAAGCGTACGGACGACATGTTTCGGCCGTGTTTCGGCCGCGAGAACGACGCGATACGGCTCTTCACGCCGCCTCCATGGTTGTGCGACAGTGTCGGGAAACCTCCGGGGAGGGAGCGACCATGATCCAGGGAACGAGCGTCTACCTCACACGATTCGATGAGGCCAACGCTGAGCAGGCGCGCGCGTGGCTGAACGACCCCGCCGTCAATGAGTGGATGCTCTCCGGGCAGCTGCCGATCTCCCGCGCCCAGGAGGCGGGTTTCTACGAGCTCACCGAGCGCGAATGGAACGCTGGCACCGCATATCGTTTCGAGGTGCACGCTGCCGATGACGGCCGCTTCATCGGCATCGTCGGCCTGGACTCCACGAACCTCGTGCACCGCACGGGTGAGGTGGGCATCTTCATCGGCTCCGCCGACGAGCAGAACCGCGGGTTCGGCCGCGACGCCATCGTGACGCTGCTGCGCTTCGGGTTCGATCGCCTCGGCCTGCACCGCATCGCGATCAAGGCCAACGCCGAGAACGAGCGCGCGGTGCACCTCTACTCCTCGATCGGCTTCACGCAGACGGGCCGCGACCGCGAGTGCGTGTTCATGCGCGGCCGATTCCGCGACCATCTGTGCTTCGACGTGCTGGAGTCCGAGTTCCACGAGCGGTACGGCCTTTCTGAGTAGCTACATCGGGGCGTAGAGCTTGGCGTACGGACGGTGGCTCATCGGCGCGATGCGG
Source organism: Actinomycetes bacterium (assembly GCA_022839745.1). Classification (GTDB taxonomy): domain Bacteria; phylum Actinomycetota; class Coriobacteriia; order Anaerosomatales; family Anaerosomataceae; genus Anaerosoma. The sequence goes on along the minus strand of JALHJB010000008.1, from coordinate 85,790 downwards.
GTGAAGGGCGCCGCGAGGATCTCGGCCGTATCCATATCCATCGCGGCCGCGTACTCCTCGATCACAGGCCGCAGCGCCGCACGGTGCTCCTCGCCAGCCTCGGAGATGCCGACCTCGGCACCGCACTGCCAGGGCTCAACCGTGCCGCGCACGAAGATCGCACCGCCGTGCATCCCCGCCCCCAGGAACGACCCCGCGATCGGTTGCGCCGCATCGCGACCGGTCATGCCGAGCAGGACGAGCATCCCGCCGGCCATGTACTCGCCGAAGAAGTCGCGCGCCTTGCCGCCGCAGACGAGCACCGGCACGTGCTTCTCGTACGCCTTCATGTGGATGCCCACGCGGTATCCCACGTCGCCGCGCACGAACACCCTGCCGCCGCGCATGCCGTAGCCGAGAACGTCGCCCGCATCACCGTGGACGATGACGCGGCCGCCGCTCATGGTGTTGCCCACGCCGTCCTGTGCGTTGCCGAAGATCTCGATCTCCGCACCGTCCATGAACATCGCGGTGTCGTTGCCGGCGGTGCCATGCACCTCGATCCTCACGCCGGGCGCCGCGAGACCAGCGCCGAGATAGCGCTGTCCGTTCACTCCCGCGATGCGCACCGTGGTGGCGCCTTCTGCAACCAGACGCCGGACGGTCTCGTTCAACTGCTGGAAGTACACGCCCGTCGCGTCGACCTCGGCCGTCGCGCCGTCCCGCTCCACCACCGGCGTCACCTGCCGGTACCCCTCGATCACACCCAGAGGCGGCGCGCTCGTTGCCGCTGTCATCATCGCTGTACCCCCTCTCTAGAGTCCGGCCGGCTTGACGCCGAGGATCCGGCATGTCTGCTCGTCGAGCCCGATCGCGCGCAACCGCTCGCGGCTGCCCCGCAGGCTCTCGACCGCGTTGACGCCCAGCGCGCCGAGGATCTCCTGCAGCTCGTGGCTCCATGCGTTCACGAGGTTCGTGAGCCGCTCGGCGCCCCATTCGGGGTCGATGCGCCGTGTGAGTTCCGGACGCTGGGTGGTGATGCCCCACGAGCAGTTGCCCGTGTGGCAGCTCTGGCACAGGTGACACCCCAGCGCGAGGAGGGTGGCCGTGCCGATCGCCACCGCATCGGCGCCGAGCGCGATCGCCTTGGCGGCATCGGCCGACGAGCGGATCGAGCCTGCCGCGATGATCGAGGCGTGGTTGCGGATGCCCTCATCGCGCAGCCGCTGGTCCACCACCGCGATCGCGATCTCCACCGGGATGCCGATGTGGTCGCGCACCACCTGCGGTGTGGCGCCTGTGCCGCCCCGGAACCCGTCGAGGTAGATGTAGTCGGCGCCGGCGCGCACGATGCCGCTCGCGATGGCGGCCACGTTGTGCACGGCCGCTATCTTCACGCCAACCGGCCGGTAACCGCTCGCCTCCTTGAGCGCGTAGATGAGCTGCCGGAGGTCCTCGATGGAGTAGATGTCGTGGTGCGGAGCCGGTGATATCGCGTCGCTGCCCTGCGGCACCATGCGGGTGGCCGACACATCGCGGTCGATCTTCTCGCCGGGGAGGTGCCCGCCGATGCCCGGCTTGGCGCCCTGCCCGATCTTGATCTCGAGCGCCGCCGCACGCTTCAACACCTCGGGGCTCAGTCCGAAGCGGCCGGAGGCCACCTGCAGGATGATGTGGTCCTGGTACGGGTAGAGGTCCTCGTGCATGCCGCCCTCGCCGGTATTCATCGTGACGCCGAGGCGCTCGGCCGCCATCGCGATGGAGCGGTGGACGTTGAGCGACACCGAGCCGTAGCTCATCGGCGCGAACACGATCGGCACGGCAAGCTCGATGTTACGGGCGACGCCTGAGTCGCCGGCGAGCCTGAAGCCGCCGGTGCCGTCGGGCTCTACCGCTACGCTGTCGGCCTTGCGGCCGAGATAGGTGCGCAGCTCCATCGGCTCGCGGAGCGGGTCGATCGACGGGTTGGTCACCTGGCACGCGTCGAGCACGAGCTTGTCGAAGATGCGCTCATACGGCTTGGGGTTCCCCATCGAGGTGAGCAGCACGCCGCCGGAGTCCGCCTGCGTCCACACGGCCTTGCGCGCGTCGGCAGACCAGTTGTCGTTGTCGCGGAACGCGAGCGTGTTCTTCTCGATGGTGATGCAGTGGGCCGGACAGTAGGTGACACAGCGGTGGCACGCGCGGCACTTCTCGTCATGCGGGATAGGGCGCTCGGTGAAGTCGTAGACTCCCCACCCGCACTGCTGCACGCAGCGCCCGCACTTGTGGCACTTGTCGTAGTCGATCTTCACCCGGAATTCGGGCTGTACGAACGTCTGCTGCATGCTAGACCGCCACTTCCTCGAGTTCATGACAGGCGTCGGCCGCGGTCACCGCACAGGAGACCTCGGCGGGGGTGGCGTGAAGGGTGCTGTGGAACGGCAGCTCCATCCCTTTCACGCGTGCGATCACCGGCTCACCGGCGCGTGGGGTCCAGAGCGTGTCCGGGTCGGGCATCACGGTGCGGATCGCACTTTCCTCGGAAGCCACCATGAGCCTGCTCCCACTGCGTGCGGCCACCAGGGGGCGCAACTTGATGCGGTCGTTCAGTGCGACCATGCCGCCGTTGAAGCCAAGGACGATCGCGAACGGTCCGTTCAGCATCGCCGGGCCGTACACCGCCCGGAGCGATCGCATGAGCTCCGCGCGCTCCGCCGGCATCCGCTCGATCTCCGACCACAGCGGCGGCGCCAGCACGGTGCAGGCGAGCTCCACCGGCAAGCGGTGGCGGCGCAGCAGCAGATCGAACAGGTACGCCGCGACCTCGGTGTCGGTTCCGAGCGAGCACGCGTAGCCGAACTGCTCGAGATACCGCGCGTTGATGCCGTAGCTCGAGATCTCGCCGTTGTGGACGATCGACCAATCGAGCAGCGTGAAGGGATGCGCGCCGCCCCACCAGCCGGGGGTGTTGGTGGGGAACCGGTTGTGCCCTACCCACGTGTGGCCGGCGTAGTCTTCGAGCCGGAAGTAGTGCCCGATCTCCTCGGGATACCCCACGCCCTTGAACGCACCCATGTTCTTGCCGCTTGAGGCCACGAAGGCGCCGTCTACGCGCGCGTTGATCTCCATCACGGTGCTGACCACGAAGTCCTCGGCGCTGTGATCGAGCTCCTCGAGCACCTCGGCCCGCGGTGTCATGAAGTAGCGCCACAGGATGGGCGCGTCGTGGATTCCCCGGACGGGGCGCGTGGGCATCGGCTCGGCGTGATCGACCGTGAAGCGCGTGCGAAGGATCTCCTCGGCCTCGTCCCGTGCTCGCAGGTCGTGGTACATCATGTGGAAGCAGTAGTGATCGGGGAACTCGGGGTAGATGCCGTACCCGGCGAACCCGCCCCCGAGTCCGTTTCCACGGTCGCGCTGCACCGCCATCGCACGGATCGGCTCCTCGCCGCTCATGAGCGCGCCGCTCTCGTCGCAGATGCCCATGAGGCCGCAGCCGCCGTGGATCTTGAAGGGCGACTCCTCTCGATAGTTGTCGGGCGAGAACCCGTCGTACCTGCTCAGGTCGTATGCCATGACCGTCACTCCTTCCCTGCGCCCGCCGCGCCCGTACCGGGCGCGGCCTTCGTGTCTGCTGCCTGGATGCCGAACAGCCGCGCGACCACGTCGCCGCCGCCTGCGGGCAGCGGTCCCAGGCCGAGCTTGGCGCGCGCGCTCTGACGTGGCTTACCGAGGGCGCCGGTCTTCAGGAACTCGGCATACGCCGCCCCCACCGGCTCCGGGCCATGTCCGCGCGTCATCGCCAGCTCCTTGAGCTCGCGGAACACGCCGGCCATGCCGATGCGGCTATGGCACATCTCCTGGCACGTGTAGCACTCAAGGCACTTCCAGAGCTGCCCCTCGGCAAGCACGTCGTCGATCCCGCCGTCGAGAAGCGCCTCGATGATCTCCAGTGGCTGGAAAGCAGGGTCGGCCTTGCAGACCGGGCAGTCGTCGGTGCATGCGCGGCACGCGTTGCACTTCTCGAGCAGCGACACGTCGAACCGCTCGGCAAGCCGCGCGCGATCACGGGAGCGGACCTCCCAGCTGTCGAGGAAGCGGGCCACTGGGACCCGGTGCATGTCCAGGCCGATCTCGTCCGGCTCGTGACCCATCGCGAGCGCGATCAGCTCCGACAGGTAGAACACGGGAACGTCGATGTCCTCGTTGCCGCGCTGGAGTGCGGCCTGGTTGAGGTCGAACTGCTGGAAACAGCTGGGGCAGACCACCACGAGCGCGTCCGCGCCTTCGGACTGCACATCGCGGAGCTTGCTGCGACAGAACGCCAGCGAGCCCTCGCGCTCGCCAACGCGGTCGAGCGCCCCGCCACAGCACTGCATCTTGGTCGTGTACTCCACCACGGTGGCGCCGAGCGCCCTCACGAGCTCCTCGACCTTCGTGGGCTCGAGGGGGTCGTCCCACCGCACCGCGGGTTGCGGGCGCAGCAGGTGGCAGCCGTAATGGACCGCGATCCGCATCCCCTTGAGCGGCCGGGTCACATGTGCCGAGAGCGAACCGGCCCCCACGGTGTCGGCGAGCCACTCGGCGAAATGCATGATCGCGAGGTCGCCCGAGTAGTGGAGCTCCTCGGCCCGCAGACGCTCGTTGATGCGCTCGCGGTCCCGCCAATCGCTTGCGAGGTGGCTCGCCGCCTCGCGAAACGTCGAGTAGCATCCGTTGCACGGCGTCACCACGCCGAGCCCCGCGCGCTCGACAAGCGCGAGGTTGCGGGCCGCCGCGGCGAGGAAGACGGTCTCGTCGTTGGCCTTCACGAGCGTGCCCTCCGGGCAGCAGGTGTGCCCCGGAAGCTCATGGACGACCGCGCCCAGCTCATCGAATACGACCCGCGTCGCCTTCTCGATGAACGGGAACCGCGCAGGGATGGTGCATCCCCAGAAGACCGCGAACTCACGCATTGCTGACCCGCCTTCCTGCCCGGAAAAACCAAAACGCCCACCCGGACCCGGAGGTCCGTGTGAGCGTCGTTGCTCGCATCTATGGATCGGCTCGCCGTTGAGCCGTGCGGTCATTCTAGCAGGCACGCTCCCTCATGGGAAGACGTGCCGAAACACAGGCGAAACGCAACGGCCGGGCATAAGCCCCATAGAAGCACGCGCGTTCCCCGCATCCGATACAGGAGGATCACGATGGACACGATCAGGCACCCGCAAGCAGTGGCAGCCCGTTCGCATGGATCATCCTGCTCATCGTCGTCGCGCTCCTCCCGTTCGGCGGGTGGTGGATAGCGAGCACCGGCGTACTGGCACCAGCCGAAGAGGGCGATACCGACATCACGATCGAGCAGGAAGCTCCCGACGCCGACATCGTCGTCCCCGAGGGCACTGACGACACGACGAACTAGGTGCGCGGCGATCCTTTCGCAAGCGCGGTCTGTGCGCCGAGGACAGAGCGAAGCGCCCCGTCTGACCGCTACCGCTCTGCCTCCGATGCCAGCACGATCGCCTCGGCCACCTGGCGCAGCGACATCCGCTTGTCCATAGCGAGCTTCTGCAGGCGCCGGAACGCCTCGTCCTCGGTGAGCCCGCGCGCCATCAGCACACCCTTGGCGCGATCGAGCGCCTTTCGCGTCTCGAGCCGGCCGGCGAGGTCATCCACCTCGGCCTCGAGCGCCCGCGCCTCGGCGAACCTGCTCACAGCCACCGTCATCGCCGGCACGATGTCCGCCCGGGTGAACGGCTTCACCACGTACGCCATGACACCGGCCCCGGTCGCGCGCTCCACGTACGACTGCTGCGAGAACGCGGTGACCATCACCACGGGCGCGAGCCGCTCTTCGCCGATGATGCGCGCGGCCTCCAGGCCATCCATACCGGGCATCTTCACATCCATGAACACGACGTCGGGCCGAAGTTCGCGCACCTGTGCGATCGCCTCGGCGCCATCCCGCGCCTCGCCGACGATCTCGTGCCCCTCCTCGGCAAGCATCTCGCGCAGATCCATACGGATCAGCGCTTCGTCCTCGGCGATCAGCACGCGCATGCTCACTCCTCACCCGCAGCCATCAGTGGCACGGTCACCGTGACCACGGTCTCCCCGTCAGCGTCGAATCGCAGTGTCCCGCGCAGGTCGTCTTCCACAACGGTCTTCACGATCGCGAGGCCGAGGTGTGATGACGACTCCGCATCGAACCCGTGCGGGAGAGCAGCCGCGCTGTCCCGCACGGTCAGTACGACCTCATGGTCTCCCCGCTCGAGAGAGACGGCGACGTCGCCATGCCCGATCGGCCCCACGCCATGCTCGATCGCGTTGTGGACGAGCTCGGCCACTACGAGCGCAAGAGACATTGCCACCTGCGCAGGCACCAGGCCGGTCTCCCCCTCCACGGTGATCCCGATGGTGCTGTCCGGGCCGGTCAGGCCTCGTCGGACCATGTCGACGACCGTGCTGGCGGCAGCGGAGAGGTCGACCGATTCATCCGTCGAGGACGCCAGCATCTCATGCACCACCGCCATCGAGGAGACGCGTTCGACCGCCTCCTCAAGAGCGCGCGCCACCTCGTCGCTCGATGAACGGCGCGCCTGGATGCGGAGCAGGGACGCGATGGTTTGCAGGTTGTTCTTCACGCGGTGATGCACCTCGCGGATCGCCATCTCCTTGACGTGGAGCTCCTGCTCGCGACGGACCGCGTCGGTCACGTCCTCCACCAGCACAAGCGCGCCATCGGCAAGCCCGATCGTCCGGTAGCGAAGACTCCGGCCGCTGACCGCGACGGTGATCCCGCGAGCGCTATCTGTCCCCAGGGCCGGTGCCACAGCGGTGAGCCCTCCGGGTATCGTCGTGGCGGGACTTCCCTCGAGGGCCCCTTCGAGACCCGCAAGCCGCAGGATGTTCACGGCGTTCGGGCTCGCGTAGGCGATCACGCCTTGTGCTGAGACCTCCATCACGCCGTCACCCGCAAGACGCGTGGTCGCGTACGGCAGCCCGGTGTCCACGTCGGTCAGCGGCCCCGCCTGCAGCCGCTCGAGCACGAGGCCCGCCAGACGCATGAACGCGATCTCCATCTTGCCCGGAGCTTCGGCCACGGGCTGTGCGACATGCCGTACCGCCACCGCATAGGGGCTGCGTGCCGGCCCGACGGGGTAGCCCGTGGACGTGAAGGAGATCCCGCGGCGGACACGCCGACGCACGCTGCACGCCGGCGCGCCGGTCTCCAGCGCGTCATACGCCTCGGGCTCGTCGGACCGATCGACGACCTGGCCCACACGACTGAGCGCCACAGCAGACATCGCGGTCATCGGACGCGCATCAGCAACCACGAGCAGTCCGCCGTTGTGCGGCACGAGCAGCGTGACGTCGCCGTACCCCAGGTCGGCGGTCAACTGCAGGTTCGCCGCAACGTTCTCCACGTGCGTGCGGACCGCGGGATCCATCCGTGCGTATGCATCGGTGACGTCCATGTCATGAGTATACGGCCCGCATCGTCACGGACGAACGCCGATGTGCCGACCGTCGCCTCTCCGTGGCCGCCGGACGACGAACGGCACTCCGCCCTCATCCCTCGACCTCTCCGAGCCGATACCTCACATGAGCCCACGCACGACCAGGAGGAATGGATGAAGCGCACGAGCGCACAGCACGGCAACTCCTTCGATCACTACATCCGGCGCGAGCACCAGCTCGACATGCTCGGATACACGATCGTCATCGTGCTCATCGCCATCATCGGAGTGCTGCTCGTGATGGTCCTCTCGGAGCTGGCACCCACGGGCATGTGGCTCTTCGGGAGCTACTACTTCCGTGTGCTTGCGCCCGGGCTGATCCTCGCATTCCTCATCTACCTCTACGACCAGCACACGCGTCTGCGCAAAGCGATGAAGGCGACCCACGAGGAGGTGCTGCAGGCCCGCGAGGAGATCAAGGCCGGCTACGAGCATCTCGCGTTCGCCCTCGACGCGGCCACCACGGTGGCCGACCTCAGCCAGAGCGATGGGCTCGACTCCCTGCTTCGAGACGCCGCGGAGCACTTCGGCGCTGACGCCGCTGCCGTTGTGGACGAAGACATCCACATGTTCGCCCTCGAGTCGGCCGACGCTGACGCCGCTGAACGGGCGATGAACGGCGCCGCGACGAAGGCGGTGACGGCGGGCGTCCCGCTCACGCTGACCGGCGGAGACACCGAAGGGAGCGTCATCGCGGTGCCGCTCAGGGCGAGCGGCCGCCTGGACTCCGTGGCCTGCGCGTGGCGTGCCGAAGGAGAGTTCGAGCAGCAGCAGCTCGATGGCCTGCAGCTTGTTGCGCGCATCATCGAGATGGGAGCCGACAATCGCCGACTCCTGGACGAAGCGCACGCACGGATGGAGGGCACGCTCCGGACGCTGGCCGATCTTGTGGACCTGCGCCAGCCCGAGTACTCGCAGCACTCGGCAACCACCGCCGAGCTGGCTGTGGAGGTGGGACACAAGATGGGCCTTCCCACCGGCGACCTCGAGGACATCCGCGTGGCGGCCCTTCTGCACGACGTCGGCATGCTCAAGGTGCCCGAGGAGATCATCACGGCCGCGCGTCCGCTCACCCCCGACGAGGTCGCTGTCGTCCGATGCCATCCCGACACCGGCGCGGAGATCGTGAAGCGCGGCAATCTCTCGCCGAGGATCCAGGCCGCCATCCGTCATCACCACGAGCGGCTCGACGGGACCGGCTATCCGGCGGGACTCACGGGGCACCAGATCCCCGTGGCTGCACGTGTGATCGCGGTGTGCGACAGCTACGTGGCCATGACGGCGCCCCGACCACACCGGCAAGCGCTCACACCGTCCGAGGCCGCGAGCCAGCTCGTGCAGGGAGTGGACAGCGCATACGACCGCAACGTGGTCCACGCACTGCTGACGATCCTGAACGCCCGACAGAGTGTCGCGAGCGCCGAGCTCCAGTCCGCGGCCCCCCTCTGAGCCATCACGGCCACCGGTCCCACAGCGCCGGTGCAGGTGAGCCTCGTTTTCGCGTATGATGTGGACGAGGAACACCTGGGGGTCGGGAGGGGCACATGTCGTTCGCCTCGAGCATGACGTATGTCTACGCCTACGTGGCGTTCGCCTGCATCTACGTTGTGGGCAGCATCGTGCTGGCGAGAAGCACGATCACCGCGTCCTCGAAGCTTTCACGCCGCGTGGCCGACTCGGACGAGCGAGCCCACCGCATGTCAGGACCAGATCCTGCGCTCGGCCACGGACGGCGCCTGATCGACTACACGCAGGCGGCGACCGCCCTGCCGCTCATATACATCGTGAGCAGCGTGCTCCTCGGCTCGTTCGCCGCACGCAATCCCGGAGGCGCCGGCATCATCAACATCGGGTGGATCGCGCTCACCCTCGTGTGCGGGGCGGCAAGCATCCTGCTGGCGATCGTCGCCTACCGCGAGTCCGCGCAGCTCAAGGCCCGCGCGGGAGCGGGCACGACGGCTGCTGCCGAGTCCCTGCAGAAGATCGGGCTCCAGCTCGGCGTGAGCACGGCCCTGCTGCTCTTGATCGCCACGTTCACTCTCCTCAACGTATGGTCGGTCATCAGCGACATCGAAGCTCTCAAGGCTGTGGACTTCCTCCTCTAGCCCGTCACGGTTACTATCTCTCAGAAGAGTCGTACGCCCCCATGCCCGGGTGGCGGAATGGCAGACGCGGAGGTCTCAAAAACCTCTGTCCGAAAGGACGTGTGGGTTCGACTCCCACCCCGGGCACCAGCACTACCCGGCGGTATCGGCGTCCGCCTCTCTCTCTGCCACCGCGGCGGTGCGATACAGCGGCGGAGCGGCGAGCAGGAGCAGCCCGCTCACCGTCCAGGCGAGGGGAATGGATGCCGCCCGGGACAACCAGCCAAGCCCCAGTTGACCCACCGATGCCCCTCCATCGCCGAACAACGCATCGAGCGAGAGCACAGTGGCACGTTGTGCCGAGGGGATCTGCCGGTTCAGGAACGCCTGCCGGATCGGACCCTGCACCCCGGCCACGGCACCGAAGACCAGATAGAGGCCGACGGCGAACAGGAAGGGGGCGGTCCCCGATCCCTCCGTCGGCACGAGCAGCCCGACGGCACCGATCGCCACCACGAGCACGGCCTGCCCGAACGCCGTGAACGCAAGCACAGTGCCCGCGCTGCGCCTCCTCTGCTCCGCGCCCATCACCGGCTTCACCAGGGAGTTGCCCACGATGCCGGCGATCGCGAAGCCCGCCGTCACGAGGCCGTTCACCCACACGAGTTCGCGACCGAGCAGGTCGAGGAAGTACCGCTGCCACGAGTAGAACCCGAAGATGAAGAACGAGCCCTGCACGGCTGCCGCGAGGAACAGGGCACGCACGGTGCGATTGCGCCACCCGTACCGCGCCCCCGCACGGAGTATCGTGCGCGTCTCCTCGCCGAACCTGCTCCACACCAGCGGCCTCGGCTCAAAGCCGACGTCCCGCATGGCCACCGCCACGAAGGCGAACGCCAGCAGGAGCACCACGCTGCGAGCGTAATACGGCAGCGCCAGGTCGATCTGCCCGAGGATCCCGCCGCCGATCGTGCCGAGAAGGGTGGCTATGCCGAACACCGCCTGGCCCGAAGCGAACACGCCGTCCAGGGGCCGATCGTAGCCGGTGTGGGCAAGCGCGTCGACGAGCCAGGCGTCGATCGCGCCGGTCTGACATGTGAAACCGAAGCCGAGCAGCACCGAAGCCGCAACGAACGCCGAGAGACCAAGCCCGAGCTGCGCGGCGAGCACGTACAGCACGGTGGCGATCGCCAGCGCACCGATGCCGAGCAGGAAAGACGCCTTACGCCCGATGGTATCGGCCACCACTCCGGTAGGGACCTCGAACACGAGCTGTCCAACGGTGTATGCCGCGTTCACCACCATGACCGTGAAGATGTCCAGACCAGCGGAGAGCAGGAAGAGCGTGTTCACCGCCCAGATCAGCGACGCCGCGAGCGTGAACAGCCCGTTCGCCGTGAGGTACGTCCGGATGACGCCCGCCGAGCCCGTATGCCCGATCACTGCGCTCCCGCCGCTTCAGGGGGATAATCACTCCATCAGGTGGTTACCCGCACATGCCTGGAGGTTCACGTGCAACAGGACACACGCGCATTCATCCTCGGACTCCCCAAGGCGGAACTTCATCTGCACCTCGAGGGCACGCTCGAGCCCGAGTTGATGTTCGAACTGGCCGCGCGCAACGACCTCACCCTCCCCTACGACTCCGTCGAGCACGCACGCGCAGCCTACGAATTCTCCGACCTGCAGTCGTTCCTCGACCTCTACTACGCGGGCTGCTCCGTGCTCGTCACCGAGCAGGACTTCTACGACCTCACCTGGGAGTACCTCACCCGCGCCGCCTCGGAGAACATCCGACACGTCGAGCCGTGCTTCGATCCGCAGACGCACACCGAGCGCGATGTCCCGTTCGGCACCGTGATCGCGGGCATCCTCCGGGCGCTCGAGGACGGACAGCAGCGCTACGGGATCACGTACCGGTTGATCATGTCGTTCCTACGGGACATGTCGCCCGAGAGCGCCGCTCGTACGCTGGAGCGCGCGCGGCGGTACGGGCACCGGATCACGGGAGTGGGCCTCGACTCGGCCGAACTCGGCCATCCGCCGGACGACTTCGCCGAGGTCTTCGCCGCCGCACGGGCCGCTGGCTACCGGGTCGTCGCGCATGCCGGCGAAGAGGGACCCCCCGCGTACATCACCGGCGCGCTCGATATCCTCGGCGCTGAGCGCATCGATCATGGCGTGCGCTGCCTGGAAGACCAGATGCTGACGGCGCGGCTGGCGATGGACCGGGTGCCGCTCACGGTCTGCCCGCTGTCGAACGTGCGGCTCAAGGTGGTTCCCGATATGGCAAGCCACCCGCTTCGCGCGATGATGGACGCGGGGTTGCTGGTGACGATCAACTCCGATGACCCGGCGTACTTCGGCGGATACCTGACCGAGAACTACGTCGCCGCCGCCGACGCTCTTGGGTTGTCGCATTCCGAGCTCGTCACGCTCGCCGCGGCGTCGTTCCAGGCGTCGTTCCTCGACGAGGGCACCCGGCAAGACCGTATCGCCGAGGTGGAAGCGTACGGCTCCGCCCGCGGCGTGCGCTGAGCCGGACCGATCGCATCGAGCGCGGCACACCTCGGTCGTGAGCATCGAGCGCTGCCGTTTGAACATGTTGCCGGCGTACGAACATGTGTTCGCTTTTGTGCTCGTGTGGTGCTAGCATCGTGTGACGACGTTTCCCGGCACCGGAGCACCGATGAGCACACCCGTACGATCGGCACCCGCCGCCCCGCCAGAATCGCTGCTGCGCGACCTCAACGAGGAGCAACGCGCGGCGGTCACGCATGATGACGGGCCGCTGCTCATCGTCGCCGGCGCCGGCACCGGGAAGACGACCACCCTCGCCCATCGCGTGGCATACCTGATCGCGAGCGGAACGCCCGCCGGTCGCATCCTGCTGCTCACGTTCACCCGGCGTGCCGCCGATGAGATGCTGCGCCGAACGGACGACCTTCTGCGCCGAGCAGGGCGTGAGGACGACGCGTCGGCGGAGCGGTTGGCGGGGGCGCGCGTCTGGGGCGGCACGTTCCACGCCGTCGCGGCTCGGCTCCTCCGGATCCATGGCGAATCGATCGGGCTTCCGCCCGGGTTCACGATCCTCGATCGCGGCGACTCCGAGGACCTCATGCACGCCGTGCGCACCGGTCTTGACCTCGGCGCGGGCGCACGCCGTTTCCCGCAGAAGGGCACCTGCCTGGACATCTACTCGCGCTGCGTGAACGCAGCCGAACCGCTCAGCCACGTCCTCGAGACACGCTTCCCCTGGTGCAAAGACTCCGCCGAAGGGCTCACCCGGCTCTTCTCGGCGTACGTGGACCGCAAAGAGCAGGCGCACGTGCTCGACTACGACGACCTGCTGCTGTTCTTGCGCGGCATGCTCGCCGACGAGGCGCTCGGCGGCATCATCCGTGACCGGTTCGACGCCGTGCTGGTGGACGAGTACCAGGACACCAACGCGATCCAGGCGGACATCGTCGGGCTCCTGCGCCCTGACGGACGCGGGCTTACGGTCGTCGGCGACGACGCGCAGGCGATCTACAGCTTCCGGGCCGCAACGGTGCGCAACATCCTCGACCTGCCCGAACGGGTTCCCGGCGTGACCGTGCGCACGCTCGAGCGGAACTACCGCAGTACCGCCCCGATCCTCGATGCCACCAACGCGATCATCGCCGAGGTGTCCGAGCGCTACGACAAGGCGCTGTGGACCGAACGCGAGGGCGGCGCCCGCCCAACGCTCGTGACATGCCGCGATGAGGCCGAGCAGACGGCGTATCTCGTCGAGCGCATCCTCGGCCATCGCGAAGAAGGCGTCGACCTCAAGCAGCAGGCGGTGCTGTTCCGCGCCACCCACCACTCGCTCGACCTCGAGGTGGAGCTCCAGCGTCGCGACATCCCGTTCGTGAAGTACGGCGGCCTGAAGTTCGTGGAGATGGCCCACGTGAAGGACCTCGTCGCGTTCATCCGTTTGGCCGAGAACCCGCGGGACACGGTGGCAGCGCTGCGGGTCCTCGGGCTGCTGCCCGGTATCGGCCCGCGCACAGCGGCGACACTGGCCGAGGAGCTCGCGGACGCCGGCGGTGACTGCGAGGCGTGGGTCGGCCGCACGGTCCCGGAAGCGACATCGGCGATGTGGCCCGGCTTCGTGGCGCTGATGCGCACGCTCGCGAGCGCGCCGGCCGGAGACGTCGCGGCGCAGCTGCATGCCGCACGCGCGTTCTACGCCCCGCTGTGCGCCGAGCGCTACGACGCATCTCCCGCGCGGCTGGCGGACCTCGAGCAGCTCGAGATGCTGGGCTCGCGCTTCTCCGACCGCTCCCGGTTCCTCACCGACCTCACGCTTGATGCCCCGCAGTGGACCGGCGACTTCGCGGGCCCACCGCTCCTCGATGAGGACCACCTCGTGCTCTCGACCATGCACTCGGCCAAAGGGCTGGAGTTCGATGTGGTCTACGTGATCCACGCGGCTGACGGCAACATCCCCTCGGACATGGCCACCGGCTCCCCCGCCGAGATCGAGGAGGAACGCCGGCTGTTCTACGTCGCGTGCACCCGCGCGAGAGACGTGCTCTACGTCACGCATCCGCTGCGGTACTACCATGCGGGACGGGGCAGGACCGACTCCTACGGGTATGCGCAGCGCACGCGGTTCATCCCCGACAGGCTCAGGCCACTGTTCGCCGAGGGTCAGGCCGGAGGCGACACGGCAGCCGATGAGACGGCCCCGGTGGTGCGGGCCACCACGGCAAGCATCCGCGCGAACGTCCGATCGATGTGGGAGTAAGCGCACGCCGGTACGCCAGCAGCCGCATTCTATCAACGGCGATGTGCCAGAAACTGCCCCTACCTCATGCCATCCCGATGTGGCACCATCGTGGTTCGTGGAGATGCGTCCAGGGGGAGTGCATGACGACCGCGGTACAGGTGACGGGGCTCACCAGACAGTACGTCATGGGTGGAGAACCCCTTGAAGTGCTCCGAGGAGTCGACTTATCGATCGCCTACGGCGAGATCGTCTGCGTCATGGGGCCGTCGGGCTCGGGCAAGTCGACGCTGCTCAACATCGTCGGTGGCCTTGACCGGCCGACTTCGGGGAGTGTGGTCGTTGCAGGCTCGGACCTGGCCCGCATGGACGATGAACAGCTCGCCGTGTACCGGCGCAGGCAGGTGGGCTTCGTGTTCCAGTCGTTCAACCTGATCGGCACGATGACCGCACGCCGCAACGTGGAGCTGCCGCTCCTCTTCTCCGGCGAGCCCGAAGATCAGCGCACCGCCCGGGCCGCCGCGGCACTCCAGGCGGTCGGCCTCGGCCACCGCCTGGACCACAAGCCCACCGAGCTCTCCGGCGGCGAACAGCAGCGTGTGGCCATCGCGCGCGCCTCGGTGAACGAGCCCGCCATCATGCTCGCCGACGAGCCCACAGGCAACCTGGACACCCACACGGGCCAGGAGATCCTGTCGCTCATCACATCGATGAACGCCGAGGGACGGACGTTCCTGATCACCACTCACGACCGCGCAGTGGCCAAAGCGGTCGCACACCGAATCGTCACCATCGTCGACGGCGCCATCGCGCGCATCGAGCAAGGAGGCACCCTGTGAAGCACGTGCGCATCACCCGGCTTCTGACCACGGCCACTCTGGCGGTGGCGCTCGCGGCCCCCTCGGGAGCGTTCGCCGATGTGGCCACCGAGACACCCCTGGCCGACCTCGCGCTGCCGACCGCAGGGTCGCCGCTTCCAGTCGACCCGACCGTCCCGGCGACTCCGGCACCCGTGCTCGTGGTGACTTCCTACACCACGTCGGCCGACCGCATCACCCCAGGCTCTGCCTTCGATCTCACGCTCACCGTCTACAACGCGACCTCCCGCCGCGCCGATAACGTGGTCATCGTCCTTGGCGCGACCGGTGCGGGCGGCGACGCGGCGGCAGCGGCGGGGCTCTCTGGCGGCCTCACGGTGCTCGAGACGGGCAACGCCAAGTACATCGGCAGCCTCAAGGGACAGCGCGAGGATACGGTCACGTTCCGCGTGATCGCTGGCCCGGGTACGCCGCCGGGCACGGTCAACGTGCCTGTCACCGTGAGCTTCGAGCATGCCGGTGCCCGCCAGGAGGTCGCCTACACCATCGGCCTGCTTATCGAGCGCGAAGCCGCGATCAGCCTCGTGTCGGCCGAGGTGCCCGAGAGCGCGATCGTGGGTGAACCGCTCGAGGTGAGCTTCGAGGTCGCCAATGCTGGCGCGTTCGCGCTGAGCGGCGCCAGCCTCAGCGTCGAGGCCAGTGGCGCCGTGGTCACTGAGGGCTCGATCTTCCTCGGCTCGATCGACGCGGCCACCACCGAGATCATCGACGCCACCGTGACGCCCGAGTCTCCGGGTGCGCTCGAGATCGCAGTGATCCTCACCTACCGGGACGACTTCGGCCGGGAGCAGACGTTCCGTGCCACACGTACCGTGACGGTGGAGGACCAGCCCGAGATCGGACCCGATGAGGCTCCCGAGGAAGACGGTGCCGATGACGAAGACGGCAACTGGTTCGTGCGGTTCTTCAAGGCCCTCTTCGGTCTGGGCGAGTAAGCATGCGCTTCCGCGACCTCGCATTCCTGGTCGTATCGAACCTGCGGCGCATGAAGCTGCGCCTTGCCCTCACGTCCCTCGGCGTGGTGATCGGCACCTCGGCCATCGTGCTCATGGTTTCGCTGGGCATCGGCCTGCAGGCGAACCTCACCACGTCGCTCGGTGACCTCGGCGCCGCTACGCACATCACCGTGATGCCGGGTGGCATGGAGACGGGCATGCCCGACGAGGGGCAGCTCACCGACGCCGCACTCGAGCGATTCGAAACCATCGAGCACGTCGAAGCCGTGATGCCCATGACGTACGTGATGAGCGCTCAGGGCGCCCGGTACAAGCGGTACGAGTCGTACATGAACATCATGGGCGTGCCGATGGACGCGTTCGAGGCGTTCGGCTACGAGCTCGAGTCGGGTCGCCTCCCTCGCACCGACAGCGAAGTGCTCCTGGGTGCCGCCGTCCCCACGTCGTTCGCCGCGGGAGACTCGGCCACACAGGCCGGCCCATCCGGTCGCCTGAAGCTCGACCTGCTCGGAAAGCGGCTCGACCTCACGCTCATGATGTGGCCGAGCGAGGAGGAGATGCAGAAGGACCCGATGGCTCAGGGCACGGAACGCAAGCAGCGGCTCACCGTGGTTGGGATCCTCGCCCCCACCGACATGCAGACCGATCAGACCGCGTATGTCACGCTCGACGCCGCTCACGCCATGAACGGCGCGACGCGGCGCACCACGGCCTACGAGAACGTGGTCGTCAAAGCGGACTCCACGCGCAACGTGACCGCGATCGAGGACGAGATCAGCGGGCAGGGCTTCTTCACGTTCTCGTCGCAGTCGATGCTCAAGGAGCTCAACACGGTCTTCCTCATCATCCAGGGAGTCCTCGGCGCGCTCGGGGCCATCGCGATGCTGGTGGCGGCGCTCGGCATCGCGAACACGATGACGATGTCGATCTACGAGCGCACGCGGGAGATCGGGATCATGAAGGCCGTGGGGGCTTCGAACCGGCAGATCAAGCGCGTGTTCCTGGGTGAGGCCGCGATCATCGGCGTGCTGGGCGGCATCGGTGGCCTGACGTTCTCATGGGCCGGCGCCGCGCTCGCGAATCTGTTCGTCCAGAGCCTGATCGCGTCGCAGGCGGGCTCATCCGGTGGCGTGATGCCGGAGACCTCGGCGTTCTTCCAGATCCCGGTGTGGCTCGCCCTGTTCGCGATCGTCTTCGCCAGCGGCATCGGCCTCCTCGCTGGCGTGCTCCCGGCGGTGCGTGCCGCCAACCTCGACCCGCTCACAGCCCTTCGACACGAGTGATGGAGAAGACAATGCGCCCTATGTTGACGATGCTCACCGGACTCTTCCGCCCCGCACGGGCGCTCGATGCGGTCGGTGCGGCTGTGAGATGGGTGTGGATACCGCTTGCCGTGCTCCTGGTGGTCTCCACGCTCATCAAGACCGGCGTGGCCGCACCCCTCCAGGCCGGAGCGATGCAGGAGCAGGCCGACGCGGCGATCGCCAAGGAGCTCGCATCGATGCCGGAGGAGGAGCGCGCGCAGTACGAGAAGGACATGGCCGAGATGGAGGCGAGCGGCGACGTGCTGGTTGATACCGGTGACGGCGGCGCGATGGCGATCGTCTCCACCGCCGCGATGATCTTCGGCGCTGTGGGCGCCGTAGCCGCACTCCTCTACATCGCGGGCTTCTTCTTCATCACAGCAAAGACGCAGGCCAATCCTGTCGGATTCCCCGCGATGCTGACCGTGGCGTCGCTCTCGCTGCTCCCCCATGCGATTCGCAACGTGGTGCAGGCCGTCTACATGGCCGGCAGCGGCACCTGGATCGAGCATGCCGGGCTCGGAGCGCTGGTCGCCCCCGCCGAGATCACCGATGCGCCTGGCGTGGCCTACGCCGTCCTCTCGCAGATCGACATCTGGACGGTGTGGGGGCTGGCGCTGCTCTTTGGCGCGCTGCTCTCGAAGTCCGTCGGGTTCGACAAGAAGCGGGCCACCTCGGCGATGCTCGTGTTCATCGCCGTGACGGGCGTGGCGCAGGCACTGCCGACCCTCGTGCAGGGTGCGCTCATGGGAGCGATGTAGCCGCCCGGCTACCGCCCCAGCAGGTCGAGTACGACGGCGCTCGCCTCGAGCACGCTCACGTGCATGAACGCCTCCTCGAGAGAGCCGCCCTTCGCAAAGGGCCCGTGCGTGCGCAGCACTGCGACAGGCGCGGTGCGCAGCGCCTCGGCCAGCACCGTTCCGGCCTCGGCGGACGCGATGGTGCTCGCCGAGCTCACCACCGGGACCTCGCCGAGCACATAGAGGCCCTCGGAGTCGGCCGGCACGATCGTGTCGCTCGCGAAGCTTCGTGCGATCGTGTGCAACGGATGCGCGTGGACGATCGCCTGGGCGTCGGTGGCTTCGTAGATGGCGCGGTGCACCACGATCTCGCGGCTGCATCCCTCATCGGCACCGCAGAGCGCCACGGACGTCTCCACGAGGTCGTCATCGCCCAGCCGTCCGAGCATCGATCCGCGGCGCGTGATCGCGATGCGGTCGCCGTCGCGCACGCTCATGTTGCCACCGTGGCTCGAGGTGAGCCCGGCCACGAAGATATCGCGGCCGATCTCGCGGAAGACCCGGATGAGTTCGCGGTCGATCATCCCGTCACTCTCCGTCGCAGCGCTCGGACAGCATGCCCTGGTACTCCAGTGCACGCGCGAGCTTGTAGAAGTCGCTGTCGCGGTCGATGAACCGCACCCGCGTCTTCATGGTCTCCGGGTCGATCAGCATCCCGAACGGCACGTACCGCAGCGACAGCTGGTCCTCCACGCTCACCATCACGCCGCTGAGCCCCTTCTCCACGAGCGCCCGATACGCCCCAACGCCCAGCTGTGTGCCGAGGAGCACATCGAACGCGCTCGGCTCGGCGCACCGCACCTCGTAGCCGATCTGCTTGCTGCGCACCCTGATACGGCGACCGGTGCGCCTCTCGTATGCGAGCGCCATCTCATCGGCGAGCAACTTGCCCACCTGCGCTTCGCCGAGCCGCAGGTTGCCGTGCCCGTCCTCGACCTGTGGCCGCTGCTCCTCCGGCAGCCGGTCGGCCAGGCCCTCGGCGATGCAGATGATGCCGTAATGGCGGCCGTCCGCCTCGCGCTTGAGCATCAGGTCCACCATGCGCTCCGCTTCGGCGCACACGTCGAACTCGTCGTTGAAGTCCTCCACCGAAAGCATGCGCGTGGCCTCGCCGGCGATGCCCGACGCGTACGTCAGCCAGCCGGCCTTGCGTCCCATGAGCTCCAGCACGTACCACACCTGCGTGGAGCGGGCATCGGCGCCGAGGTTGCGGATCTCGCTCGCCGCGAAGTGCGCCGCCGAGAAGAACCCGAACGTCCAGTCGATGCCGAAGTAGTCGTTGTCGATGGTCTTGGGGAGGTGGACGATCTTGATCGGCCGTAGCCCCGGCACGTACTCCTGGATCTCGAGCAGGTAGTTCGCCGTCTTGAGCGTGTCATCGCCACCGATGGACACGAGCGCGTCGATCTCGTACGCCTCGAACGCCGCGTACGACGCGCGCAGGCGGGCGTTGCACGCCTCATCACACAGGTCGGCGGCACGTTGCACCGGCTTGCCGGGGTTCGCGCGTGAGGTGCGCAGGATGATGTCCTTGCGGTTGCGGATAGCCGACACATCGTCCCGGGTGAGCCGGATGAAGTTCCTGCCCTCGATCAGCGGGTTGTCGGGCGAGTAGTTCTCGAGTCCCTCGTAACCGTCGTAGAAGCCGATGACCTCGATGCCGCTGTTCAGGAACGACAGCGCCGCCGCTGAGATGACCGCGTTGGCCGCAGGCGCCGGCCCTCCGCTGAACAGCATGCCGACCCGCTTGATCCCGGTCCCCTCGCTCACTCGATCACATCCCCGTCCTCATAACCGGTGGGCCGGCGATAGGGCGCTTAGCCGGCCTCGCTGAACACTCCGATGGACCGCAACCACTCGTAACGCCGTTCCACGAGCGCGTGCGGGTCCTCACCCGCAAGCGCGTCAAGCGCCGCCGCCACGCGCAGCCCCACCTCCGCGATCACCATATCAGGTTCACGGTGCGCGCCGCCGAGCGGCTCGGGCACGATCTCATCGGCGATGCCAAGGCGCAGCAGATCGTCAGCCGTGAGCGACAGCGCCGCGGCCGACTCAGGGGCCCGTGCCGCGTCCTTGTGGAGGATGATCGCGCACATCTCGGGGCTGATGACCGAGTAGTACGAGTTCTCCAGCATGATGAGCCGGTCGCCGAACCCGATGGCCAGCGCACCGCCACTGCCGCCCTCGCCGATGCCCACGACCACCACCGGCACCGGAAGCGCCGACAGCGTCTCGAGGCAGCTCGCGATCGCCCACGCCTGACCGCGCTCTTCGTCTTCGAGCCCCGGCGACGCGCCCGCGGTGTCGAGGAACGTCACGACCGGCAGCGAGAAGCGAGCGGCGAGCTTCATAGCGCGCTCCGCCTTGCGGAATCCCTCGGGATGCGGACTGCCGAAGTTGCGTGCCACATTCTCTTTGGTGGAGTGACCCTTGTTGTGCCCGATCACCACCACGCGGCGGCCATCGAGCGTTGCCAGCCCCGCGAAGATCGACTGATCGTCGGCGAACACCCGGTCGCCACGAAGCTCCACGACCTGGTCGAACAGCCCGGCCACGTAGTCGTCCGTCTTGGGGCGATCCGGGTGGCGGCTGACCTGCACCTTCTCCCACGGACTCAGTGCCGAATAGAGCGTGACGCGGAGCCGTTCCACCTCACGCTCGAGATCCGCGAGCTCGGCCGCGAGTTCCGGCGTAGACGTGATATCGAGCGACTTGAGCGAAGCGAGCTTGTCCTCGAGCTCGGCGAGCGGACGCTCGAACTCCATCACGAACCGGGCCATCAGAGGTCACCTCCCCGCACGGCGGCATCGGGCATCAGATAGTCCAGCACCGTGGCGACCCTGTCATGAAGCTCGATCCGGGGGACGACATCGTCGATCATGCCATGCTCCACAAGCGACGTGGCCGACTGGAAGCCCTTCGGGAGCGAGCGGCGGATCGTCTGCTCCACCAGGCGCGGTCCGGCAAAACCCACCATCGCACCGGGCTCCGCGAAGATCACATCCGCAAGCACCGCAAAGCTCGCGGTCACTCCGCCATACGTGGGGTTCACCAGCACCGAAACATAGGGCAGTCCCGCCTGCGCAAGCCGTCCGGCGGCGGCCGAGGTCTTCGCCATCTGCATGAGGGAGAGGATCCCCTCCTGCATGCGTGCTCCACCGGATGCCACCAGCAGCACCACGCCGCGCCGCTCGTCGCGCGCAAGATCGAAGGCGCGCGCGATCCGCTCGCCCACGACCGACCCCATCGAGGCGCCCACGAACCGGAAGTCCATGGCGCCCACCACCACGGGGTGCCCGCCGATCGACGCGCGTCCGGTGATCGCGGCATCGGTCATGCACGTGGTCTCGCGGGCCTTCTCGAGCGTGGCGCCATAGGGCTTGCCCGCCGAGAACCGCAGCGGGTCGGTGGAGGTGAGCGTGGCGTCGATCTCCTCGAAACTCTCCGGATCGATGATGGCGTCGATACGGTCGCGCGCGATCAACTCGAAGTGGTGACCACAGTGCGGGCAGACTGAGAGGCAGCGGGCAACGTCGCCCTGGTAGAGTGTGCGCTTGCACTGCGGGCACGAGCGCCACACGCCGTCAGGCAGCCCGTCGCCGGGTTTGCCCTCGGGGCAGCCGGGTGCTGAGACCGTGTATCTCCGCCCCTCGCGCTGCTTGAACCAGTCGTTGATCGACATACCGCTCCGTGGTGTTCGGTGACATTCAGGTGGTAATGATAGCGCGGCACCACCTGCAAGGGCGATGCCGCGGCAGGGTTCGGTCGACCTTTGCGCTAGACGGCGAACTCCTTCTCGCCGTTGAAGACCGCAAGCGCGTCCTCGGCGCTCCAGTCACCAAGCGTGATGGCGCTGATGGCCTTGGTCAGGCGAACGGCCTCATCGAGCGAGCGCTGGTGGATGTTGCGGCCGGTCGCGTTGCCGCTCGCACCACCCACGTGGATCTGCTCCCAGAGCTGCGTGAGGAACGTCCGCGCGTCGACGGTGGACCCGCCGGCGCACACCAGGCCGGTCCGGCCAGCGGCCGACGCGGCCTCCTTCAGCTTCTCCGCCGAAGACGCGGTCTCGTCGCCCTTGGGCGGGTTCACCTTCACGAAGTCCGCGCCAAGCGAAACGGCCACACCGGCGGCGCCGGCGATCAGGTGCGCGTCCTTCTCGTCGAGCACAGCGCGGCCGCGCGGGTAGATCCACAGCACCACGAGCAGGCCCATGGAGTGCGCGTCGGCGATGAGCTGGCCCGCCTCCTGCATCATGTTCGCCTCATACTCGCTGCCGAGGTAGATCGTGTACCCCACGCCCACGGCGTTGACGCCGTTCTCACGCAGGTCGAGCACGGTCTGGATGTCATAGAGCTGCGGCGAGTACGGATCGTCCTGGTGCTTGGCCGGGTCCTTTGCCGAGGTCTTCACCAGGTGCGTCTTGGAGTTCATCTTCACGAGGTAGTTGATGTCCGGGTAGTCCGCCGCGTACTGCGCGATGAGGCCGCGCTGGCCAGCGAGCACGCCGCAGATGCCCTGGCTGCCGATGCGGAAGAGGTGCTCGGGCTCGGCGTCGGCCACATCGATGCCCTCGCCGTAGAAGTCGTCGTTCAGATGCTCGACCTTCTGGTCGCACGCGAACAGCATGAGCCGTCCGGTGCCCCGCGTGGCTGCCAGATAGTTGTCGATGTACGTTTCCCGCATCTCGGCGGGAACGTCGACCGGTACGCGGACCTGGTCACGGGTGATGCTCGGCATAAGACCCTCCTCGTGGTTCGATGACTACGCGCTGCGGGCGCACGCAAGCGACGCGTGCTGATACGACAGCCCGCACATAGGTTATGCCACTAACGCGTTCGGCGCTATCACCGGCTCGCCCTCACGGCCGGGAATCCGCGTCGTCAAGCCAGCGCTCCATCCGGACGTGCGGCATCCCGGTGCGGCCCGAGGGGAACACGCCGCTCACGGTGCGCCACCCCACGCGCTGGTAGAAACCCTCGGCGGTGCAGCGAGCGTTCAGCCAGACGAGCGACAAACCGCGCCTGCGCGCCTCGGCCACCACCTCGTCCATCAGCGCCCGGCCGACACCCAGCGTGCGGACCTCCTCCAGCACGCTCACCTGCCGCACGTGCCCGGTTCCGTCGGCCTCGAGCAGCAGACAGGCGTATCCGACCACACGGTCGTCGCAGAGCGCCGCGAGGTGGCACTTGTCCACGCCCTCGTCGTCCCACCCGTCGAGCCGGGGCAGGCCGAACGGCGCGAACAGCGCCTCGTGCCGCACCGCGTTCACCTCGGCCATACGCGGATCGCCGGCGTCGAGCCACTCGAGCGTGATCGCCGCCATGCTAGCCCCGGTACGCGTTGGTGATGGGCATCCGCCGGTCCCGGCCGAACGCCTTGGCGGTGACACGCGTGCCCGGCGCGGCCTGGCGGCGCTTGTACTCGGCCGCATCGACCATCCGCACCACCCGCTCGACGGTGGCCGGGTCGTGTCCGGCCGCCACCAGTTCCGCCACCGAGCGGTCCTCCTCGATGTAGCCGAGCAGGACAGCATCGAGCACGTCGTACGGGGGCAGGCTGTCCTGATCGGTCTGATCGGGACGCAGCTCCGCCGAAGGCGGTTTGGTGAGCGTATCGGCGGGGATGACCGCACCGATCGAGTTGCGCCACCCGGCGAGGGCGTACACATCGGTCTTGAAGACGTCCTTGATGGGCGCGTACCCGCCGACCATGTCGCCGTAGAGCGTGGAGTACCCCACCGCAAGCTCGCTCTTGTTGCCCGTGGCGAGCACGAGCCATCCCTCCGCGTTGGAGAGCGCCATCAGGAGCGTGCCGCGCACGCGCGCCTGCAGGTTCTCCTCGGCTAGCGTCCGCTCCAGACGCCCGGCGGCGGGCTCGAGCATGTCGAGCAGCGTGTCGTGCGCCGGACCGATGGGAAGCGTGTGCGTGGGGATGCCGAGGGATGCCGCCAGCGCACGCGCGTCGTCAACGCTCCCCTGGCTTGAATACGGCCCCGGCATCAGCACCCCATGCACGTGATCGGCGCCGAGAGCGTCGGTGGCCAGCGCTGCCACGAGCGCGGAGTCGATCCCGCCGGACAGGCCGAGCACCACGTCGGTGAAACCGTTCTTGCGGCAGTAGTCGCCCAGCCCGAGCTCGAGCGCCCGGTAGAGCTCCTCGGCGCCTGCGGGTGACAGGGCAATGACGCCGGCCACACCGGCGGTGGACCCGTCGCCCGAGCCGGGCGCCGCCACGTCGGCCACGGCCACGTCCTCGGCAAACGACGCCGCTCGCGCAACGAGTGTGCCATCGGGCGAGAACAGCATCGAGCGGCCGTCGAAGACGAGCTCGTCTTGTCCGCCCACCAGGTTGCAGTACGCCACTGACACGCCGCTCTCCACAGCGCGGGCGCGGAGCATCGTTTCGCGCTGTCCGCCCTTGCCGCGGTGGAACGGCGACGCCGAGATGTTGAGCACCACCTGCGCGCCGGCACCGGCGAGCCGCGCCACGGTGTCCGGCCGCCAGATGTCCTCGCAGATCGTGAGCGCGCACGCGACGCCGTTGATGGAGACGAGCGTGTCGCGCTCGCCTGGCACGAAGTACCGCTCCTCATCGAACACGCCGTAATTGGGAAGCGCGCGCTTGTGGTACACAGCGACGACCGCGTCGCCTGCCACGTACGCCGCGGCGTTGTGGAGCCCCCGCTCGGACCGCTCCACGAACCCGATCACCGCGGGACGTGCGGCACGGCGCGCGAACTCGGCGAGCGCCTCGCCCACCCGCTCCACGAACCCCGCACGTGCGAGCAGGTCCTCGGGCGGATAGCCGGTGAGAGCGAGTTCGGGCAGCAGCACCACGTCGGCGCCTTCTGCGCGCGCGACGGCATCCAGGCACCGCTCGAGGTTGCCCTCGATGTCGCCCACCGTCGCGTCGATCTGTGCGAGTGCGATCTGCATGCGGTGAGTCTACCACCACGCGAGGCGCCGCCCATCGGCCGATCCGCCCACCCGTCGCACCGGTGGGCGCGTAGCACCGCAGACATGGCACGCCACGCGCTACACTGAGGACGAACGCCAACGAGAGGAGCCGTTATGCGCCCCCTTGCACGGATCGCCCTGCTCGCGCTCGCTATCGCGCTCGTCATGTCCCTCGCCGGCTGCGCCGGTGGTGACGGCAGCGCAGAACTCGAGGCCGACGAGACGCCCGTTCCCGACGGCATGCCGGTGATGTACGAGTTCTACACCACCACTTGACCCAGCTGCACCAAGATGGCGCCCATCGTGAATGGGCTCAAGCCGCAGTACGAGGACGAGGTCGCGATCAGGATCTACAACGCAGAGACCGAGGCCGGCGCCGCGCTTGCCGAGGAGTACGGCGTGCAGTTCGTCCCGACCTTTGTGTTCGTGGACAGCAACGGCGAGGTGGTCAACACCATCATCGGCGAGACCACCGAGAACACGCTCAAGGCCGAACTCGACAGGCTGGAGTAAGGGACCCTCTCAGCACCGCACAGCAGCGGCAAGCTCCCGCACGAAGGTCTCGACCTGACGCGGATCGGCTTGCCGCTTCACTATCGCCGATCCGACTATCACGCCATCGGCTATGGCCGCGACCTGTGCAGCGTGCGCGGCGGTACTGACGCCGAAGCCGACCGCCACCGGCAGGGCGGTGTGCTGTCTGACGCGCTCCACCTGGTCGACGAGCCCGGCCGCAAGCGACTCCCGCTCCCCTGTGGTGCCCACCGCGCTCACGCAGTAGATGAACGCCGAGGATGCCGCCGCCACGATTGCGAGGCGGTCATCGGTGGAGGTGGGTGCGGTCAGGAACACCGTCTCGATCCCGTCGGAGACCTGCCGCCAGGGACCAGCCGCCTCGGGCGGCATGTCGGGGATGATCACACCCACGATCCCGGCCGCCCGCAGGCGCTCGGCAGTCTCCTTGAGACCGAGCCGCATCACGGGATTCATGTAGGTCATCGCCACCACGGGCGGGGCATGCTCCACGCCAGGATCGCGAACGAACGCCTCGGCCACCTGTATCGCGTGGACGAGCCCGAATCCCCCCTCGCCTGCGCACGCCACTGCCGCCGCCTCGGCGATCACCGGACCGTCGGCCAGCGGGTCGCCGTACGGCACACCGAGCTCGATGAGGTCGGCGCCACCGCGCGCGGCGGCCCGCAGCACCTCAAGCGACGTGGCACGGTCAGGGTATCCCGCCATGACGTAGGTGATAAGGGCAGGTCTTCCCTGTCTGAAGACATCCGCGAGGCGGGAGCCCGGCGCGTCCCCTCGCTCGCTGTCCTCGCCGGGGGCCCGCGGCGCGCTCGGACGCGATGCGTCCTCGGCGCCTACCCCGGCTGTGGAGGCGTCGCTCGAGAACGCGCCATGCCCCCGCTTCTCACTCGCCAAGGCCCGCCTCCCGCACGATGTCCATATCCTTGTCGCCGCGGCCGGAGACGGTGACGATCACCGTGGCATCAGGCCCGAGCTCAGCGGCAAGGCGCGGCAGAAGCGCAAGCGCATGCGACGACTCGATCGCGGGGATGATGCCCTCCACCCTCGTGAGCAGGGCGAACGCCTCAAGCGCCTCGGCATCCGTGACGGTCTCGTAGCGCACGAGGCCCTCGTCTTTGAGGTAGCTGTGCTCGGGGCCGACGCCCGGGTAGTCGAGACCGGCCGAGATCGAGTATGCCTCGAGCGGGTTGCCGGCGTCATCTTGCAGCAGGTAGCTGTAGAAGCCGTGCAGGACGCCCGGGGATCCCTTGGTGAGAGCGGCCCCGTGCCGGTCGGTGTCCAGACCCAGCCCTGCTGCCTCGGCACCGATCAGAAGCGGGCGCTTCTCCACTGGGACGTCGCGCAGGAACGGGTAGAACGTGCCGATGGCGTTGCTGCCGCCACCGATGCATGCCACCACCGCGTCCACGTGCGGGATCTGCTTCTCCTCCATCTGGCCGAGGATCTCCGAGCCGATGACGCTCTGGAAGTAGCGCACCATCTGCGGGTACGGGTGAGGCCCGAGCGCCGATCCGATCACGTAGAAGGTATCTTCGACACACTCGACCCAGTGCCGCAGCGCCGCGGTGACGGCATCAGCAAGGGTGCCCTGCCCGTCGGAAACGGGAACGACTTCGGCACCAAGGAGGCGCATCTTGTAGACGTTGAGCGCCTGGCGGCGGATGTCCTCCACGCCCATGAAGACCGCACACTCGAGGCCCATGAGCGCAGCGGTGGTGGCGGTGGCCACACCGTGCTGTCCCGCGCCCGTCTCGGCGATGACACGCTTCTTGCCCATACGCTTTGCGAGCAGACACTGACCGATGGTGTTGTTGATCTTGTGCGCGCCGGTATGGTTGAGGTCCTCGCGCTTCAGGTAGACCGCGCCAAGACCCACCGCTTCGGCGAGACGATCTGCGCGGTACAGCGGTGAGGGACGACCGACGTAGTCGCGCAGCAGTGAGATGAACTCCTCGAGAAACGCGATGTCCTCGATCGCCTCCTGGTAGTTCGACGCGAGCTCCTGGAGGGCCGGGATGACCGTCTCGGGCACGAAGGTCCCGCCATACGGGCCATAGAAACCCTGCGCGTCGGGCGTGGAGTAGGCCATGTCGGCCGAGGGCAGCAGTACGTCACTCATCAGGAACTCCTCTGATTCATCAACGGTCACGTTGTCGGTACAGCAGACTCGTCCGCGTTGCGGACAGCAGCAACGAAGCGCTCGATCAACCGGTGGTCCTTCACACCCGGCGCCTTTTCCACGCCCGACGATACGTCAACGGCGTAGGGCTTCAAGACACCGATCGCCTCGGCGACATTATCGGGGCCGAGGCCACCGGCGAGCAACACCGGCGCCCATCGCGGCAAGCGGCTGGCGACCGCATGCCAATCGAACGCCACCCCGGTACCGCCCTGCTCACCGCCGGGCACCAACGTATCGAGCAGCAGTGCTGCCACCGTACCGCGGTAGTCGTCGACCTGAGCCGGATCGAATCCCGGCCCCACGCGCAGCGCTTTGATCACGGGCACCGGGGCCGCATCGCACGTTTCCGGCGTCTCGTCACCATGGAACTGCACTGCGGTCAGGCTCAGGCGTGCGCACGCCTCCCATACCTCATCGGCGTGGGCGTCCACGAACACACCGATGCGCGCCACGAGCGGCGGCACCTCGGCGAACACCGCTGCCGCCTGGTCGAGCGTCACCCGCCGCTTCGAGGGTGCCAGTACGACGCCGAGCGCGTCGGCGCCGGCAGCCACGGCCGCGGCCGCATCTTCCGGCCGGGTCAGGCCGCATATCTTGATGCGCGTGCGGTACATGCTACTCAGCCTCGTGAAGTGTGGCGCCCGCAGCGAAGTCGAAGTCCCTGAGCTCGCCGGCGTTGTACTGCGCGTATGCGGCCAGGTCGAAGTGACCATGACCCGAGAGGTTGAACAGGATGACCTTGTCCTCGCCCGCCGCCTGTGCAGCCTTCGCCTCGTTGATGGCCGCAAGGATCGCGTGGCTGCTCTCGGGTGCGGGCAGGATGCCCTCGGCACGGGCGAACTGCACGGCAGCCGCGAAGCACGCGGTCTGATCGACCGCCACCGCCTCGACCTCGCCATCGTGGACGAGGCTGCTCACCAGTGGCGAATCGCCGTGGTAGCGCAGGCCACCGGCGTGGATGCCCGCCGGCACGAAGTCGTGGCCGAGCGTGTACATCAGCAGCTGCGGCGTCATGCCGGCCTCGTCGCCGAGGTCGTAGCGATACTCGCCCGCGGTGAGCGTGGGGCACGCCTTCGGTTCGACCGCCACGAGACGCGCGTTGCTCTTGCCGTCGAGCTTGCGGCGGTAATACGGGAACGCCAGCCCGGCGAAGTTGGACCCGCCGCCGATGCACGCGATCACCACATCCGGCTCCTCCTCGGCGAGCGCCATCTGCTCGATGGCCTCGAGGCCGATGATGGACTGATGGATGCACACGTGGTTGAGCACGCTACCGAGCGCGTAGTGCGTACCGGGGTCCTTGATCGCCACCTCGCAGGCCTCGGAGATGGCGATACCGAGCGAACCGGTGGAGTCCGGGTCCATGGCGAGCACGTGGCGGCCCGCGTCGGTGAGACTCGTGGGAGAGGCGTGCACGGTGCCGCCGTAGGTCTCCATGAGGATGCGGCGGTACGGCTTCTGCTCGTAGCTCACCTTCACCATGAACACTTCGACGTCGATGCCGAAGAGCGCGCCGGCGATCGCGAGCGCGCTACCCCACTGGCCGGCGCCCGTCTCCGTTGAGAGCTTGGTGATGCCCTCCTGCTTGTTGTAGTAGGCCTGCGGGATGGCGGTGTTGGGCTTGTGCGAACCCGCAGGCGAGACGCCCTCGTACTTGTAGAAGATCTTGATGCCCTCAGGAAGACCGAGGACGCGCTCGAGTGCCTTGGCCCGCAGCAGCGGCGACGGACGGTACGTCTTGTAGACATCGATGACCGCGCCGGGAATGTCGATGTAGCGCTCCGGCGACATCTCCTGCTTGATGCACTCCGCCGGGAACAGCATGGCGAGTCGCTCGCCGATCTGGTCCATCGTGAGCTCGGTGCCGTCAGGTGCGAACGCCTTCGGCGGTGCAAGCGGGGTCTTGAGATCCGGGATCACGTTGTACCACGCCTCCGGGATCCTGGTCTCGTCGAGTCCGAACCTGGTCTTGTCACTCATGGCAAACCCCTTTCCTCACACCGGTCAGTTCTCTCAACGTCCGTTCAGGATCCGACGAGCGCATCAGCATCTCGCCGACGAGCACCGCGTCCGCGCCGGCCGAGGCGGCTGCCTCGACGTCGGCACGGTCCCTGATACCGCTTGCGGCTATGACGAGCGCGTCGCAGCACGCAGCGGCCTCCTCGACCACCGCTAGTTGCCGCTCGCGGTCGAGGGCGAGCGTCGTGAAGTCGCGCGCATTCACCCCTATCGCCCTGGCGCCGAGGGCGGAGGCTATGTCGAGCTCATCGAGATCCGCGACCTCGACCACGTAGCCGATCCTCAGCTGCAAGGCGAGGTCCATGTACTCGGGCAGCCGTTCCCCCAGCACGCTCACCATGAGCAGCACCGCGTCGGCGCCACTCGCTCGCGCCATGTACAACTGCACCGGATCGACCACGAAATCCTTGCATAGCACCGGCAGCCTCACCGCTTCGACCACATCCGTGAGGTCGGCGAACGACCCGTTGAAGATCTCGGGCTCCGTGAGCACCGAGATCGCTGCGGCGGCGCCGCGCTGATACTGCTGCGCCCGTGCCGCGGGATCGCACTCCGCCGAGAGTACGCCTTCGCTCGGCGAGGACTTCTTCACCTCGGCGATCACGGCCACGTCCTCGCGGTCGCGGAGCAGCGAGTCGAGGTCTGCGTACAGGAGCGACTCCCGGCCACATGCGGCAAGCGACTGCATCTCCTCCAGGGACAGCGTGCCGAAGTCTGCGCGGACACGCGCGACGCGCTTCTCTATCATCGTCTCGAGGAAACTCATGCCGCACCTCCGAGGCGCTGCGTGGTCGCTACCAGCCGGTCGAGCACCTCGAGGGCGTTGCCGGAGTCGATCGACTCGCGTGCGCGCACCACGCCCTCGGCCAGATCGCTCACCACGCCTGCCGCCAGCAGTGCGGCCGAGGCGTTCATGAGCACCACATCGCGGCGCGGCCCGTGCTCGCCCTCCAGAACGGCGCGCACGAGCAACGCATTAGCGGCAGGGTCGCCACCCGCGGTATCGGCCACGGTGCCCCGCGCGATTCCCACCTGCTCGGGAGTGATCTCGTACATACGTACCCCCGCGCCCACTGACGAATCGAATTCTCCGACCGTGGTCGTGCCGCTCGCCGAGACCTCGTCCATTCCCGGATGGCCGTACACCACGAGCACACGCTCCGCGCCCAGGCGCCCGGCCACCTCGGCGAGCACCGGCACGAGCTTGGGATCGTACACACCGATCAGCTGGCGCTTCGCACCTGCCGGGTTGGTGAGCGGGCCGAGGATGTTGAAGACGGTGCGGATGCCGATCTCGCGACGCGTTGGGCCGGCATGACGCATGCTCGCGTGCAGCGACTGGGCGAACAGGAATCCCACACCCACCTCGTCGATGCACCGCGCGATGTCGGCGGGGCCGAGTCCGATGTCCACACCGAGCGCCTCGAGGACGTCTGCTGCGCCGGAGGACGACGAGACGGCGCGGTTACCGTGCTTGGCCACCGGCACCCCCGCTCCGGCGACCACGAAGGAGGTCGTGGTGGAGATGTTGAACGTGTGCAAACCGTCGCCCCCGGTACCCACGATATCCACGTAGCCGGGCACCGTCGGATGTACAGGCGTGGCATGCTCGCGCATCGCTCGCGCGAAGCCGACGATCTCGTCGACGGTCTCACCCTTCATGCGCATCCCCACGATGAGCGCCGAGATCTGCGAGGGGGTCGCCTCGCCGTCCATAACGATTCCCATCACGCGTTCGGCCTCGTCCTCGTCAAGCGACGCGCCAGCGGCGATCCTCGCGATCGCCCCGGAGACCGTACTGACCTCGGCCATCCGGGCGGACGAACGCTCCACGCCTCCCGCGGCAGCGATCGCCGCGGGCGCCTCAGACGACGGACTCCCGAGCGACACCTCGCCACAGACATCGAGGAAGTTCGCGAGCAGTTTGGGCCCCTCGGGCGTGAGCACGCTCTCCGGGTGGAACTGCACGCCGAAGACCGGCAGCTCCTCATGCCGCATGCCCTGGACGACCCCGTCGGCGGTGGTCGCCTGCACCACCAGCGGTGCCGACACGCTCGTGGCGTCCACACACAGCGAGTGGTAGCGCGTGGCAGTGAACGGGCTCGGAATGCCCGTAAAGAGGCCCGCAGCATCGTGCGTGATCTCGTCCGTCTTGCCGTGCACCGGCTTCGGGGCCCGGCAGATGCTGCCACCGAACACTTCGCCGATCACCTGATGGCCGAGGCATACGCCAAGAACCGGGACACCAGCGTCGGCCGCGGCCCGGACCACGGCGCCCGAGATGCCCGAATCGGCCGGGGTCCCTGGCCCGGGCGATATCACGATGCCCGCAGGCTCAAGCGCGAGTGCATCGGCCGCCGAGATGACGTCGTTACGCTCGACCCGCACGTCGGCGCCGAGCGCCGCGAGAAGCTGCACGAGGTTGTAGGTGAAGCTGTCGTAGTTGTCGATGACGAGGATCATCGGTCTGCCCCCCGTTCGGTGGGGCCGTCGGTGCTGGAAGCCACGGCCTCTGTCCTCGGATGCTCGGACCTGCCGGTCCTCGCATCCTGCGAAAGGATCGGCCTTAGGCTTTCAGCACCGACGGCTGAACCAGACGCGGCAGCAACCTCAGCGGAGACGGTCGTCGGCTCCTCCAGGCGGACCGTTTCGCAGGCGGGGGAGCCGCGAAGCGGCGAGGGGCCCCGCCGAGTGATGTCCGCCGAGGAGTCGGCGACCACCTCCGCTACTGGTGCGTGCATCCCTGCGGCAAGTTCGAGCGCATGATGCAGGGCGCGGGCCTTGTGGAGACACTCCTCGTACTCCCGCTCGGGGTCACTGTCCATGACGATTCCGGCGCCACTCTGCAGATACGCCCGTCCGCCGGCGAGCACGAACGTGCGGATGGTGATGCACATATCCATCGCGCCATCCACGCCGAAGTAGCCGACGGTCCCGGCGTAGGGGCCACGCGCCATCGGCTCGAGCTCGGCCACGATCTCCATCGCACGGACCTTGGGAGCACCGGATACCGTGCCCGCGGGGAACGTCGCGCGCAGCGCATCGAATGCATCCTTGCCCTCGGCGAGCGTGCCGGTGACGTTGCTTACGATGTGCATCACGTGGCTGTAGTACTCGACCTCCATCAGCTCGTCGACGGTGACCGTGCCGGGCGCACTCACGCGCCCGAGGTCGTTTCGGCCGAGATCCACCAGCATGACGTGCTCGGCCCGCTCTTTCTCATCGGCGAGCAGGTCGGCGCGCAGCCGGCCATCCTCGGCGACATCCGCGCCGCGCGGTCGCGTGCCGGCGAGCGGCCGAGTGAGCACCTGGTCATCCTCCACGCGGACCAGCGGCTCGGGACTCGACCCCACGAGTGTCACGTCGGCGGTGCGGATGTAGAACATGTAGGGGCTCGGATTGACCGCGCGGAGCACCCGGTAGAGATCGAGGCCGTCGCCCTCGTACGGTGCCGAGAAGCGCTGTGAAAGCACCGCCTGGAAGATGTCACCGGCGGCGATGTGCTCCCTGACCGCCTCGACAGAGGCCATGAACTCCTCGCGGCTCGTATGTGCGGTGAGGGGCACCGGCCGCTCCAAACCCACAGTGCCGAGCTCGGCTCCCCGGGGGCCGCGGTCGATGCGAGCGAGACAGTCGTCGATGCGGCGCAGCGCGGCGTCGTAGGCGGGCCCGGGGGCTCCCCCGGGGCGGACCGGGGCGATGACCTGCATCACGCGGCGCGCATGATCGAAGGCGACCACGATGTCGGCCATCATGAAGGCCATGTCCGGCACGCCCAGCTCATCGTTGGCGTGGCGCGGGACGCGCTCGAATCCGCTCGCCGCCTCGTAGCCGACGAAGCCCACTGCGCCGCCCACGAACAGTGGAAGGCCGGGGATGCGCGCAACACGGCCGGTCTCGAGTCGCTCGGCCACGACGGTGAGCGGATCGGTGGCACGCACGCCATGCACGCCGCCGTTCTCGATGACGACCTCGTCTCCGCGGGCCGTGATCACCTCACGGTCGCCGACGCCCAGGAAGCTGTAGCGGCCGAGGCGCTCGCCCCCGATCACGCTCTCGAGCAGGAACGCGTTGCGGGCGCCCTCGGCAAGGGCCATGAACGCGGAGATCGGTGTGGCGAGGTCCGCGTACACCTCCCGCGCCACCGGCACGACATCGTGGTCGGCAGCACGTGCCACGAACTCGTCTCTGGCGGGCACTATCATGTGGAACTCCTCCCGGCACTCACGGGAATACAAAAAAGCCCTCGTCCTCTAAGGGACGAGAGCTCTGCTCCCGCGGTGCCACCCTTGTTGCCGCCGCCTCCCGGCTTCGGCCACTTGTCCTGCAGTACGCTGACCGACTTCGGTCTTGATACCCGGTCCCTTGTATCGGTGGGCGTCCGCCGGAACTACTAGGCGCACTCGCCGTTGCTCCGGAGCCTCAAGGGTCCATTCCTACCGATCGCTCTCGCCAGGTTTCCACCATCCCCGGCTCTCTAGGCTTTGCTGATCGGAGTACTACTCCCCATCACAGGCGTTGTATTCGATTGAGGCGCACTCTAGCAGGGTGGGCGCCCGAAGCGCAAGTGCTCCCTGGCCGAAGGTCGAACGTGTCAGTGCCCGGCGTGCGGAAATCCCCGATGGTGCACTGCTGCGCATCACGTCACGCGGTATCATGCTGACGACCCACACCTCAGAAACGGATGACGATGGACGCCGAGCGAAACGCACATGCACCCACACCGGCCGAGTCCGACAGCACGCATGCGAGCGCGGCCGACGTGGTAGGCCCCACCACGTCCGGACCACTCCACACCTGGCTCCTCGCCATCCGCCCCAAGACGCTGCCCGCCGCCGCATCGAGCGTGATCGTAGGCACGGCGCTCGCGGCCTACGACGGTGGCTTTGCGCTCGGCCCCGCGCTCGCGGCGCTCGTGATCGCGCTCCTGCTGCAGATCGGCAGCAACCTCGCCAACGACGTCTACGACGACGAACGCGGTGCGGACACGGCCGACCGCCTGGGCCCCACGCGCGTCACGCACACGGGACTGCTCACGCGCACGCAGGTGAAGACCGGCATGAAGGTGGTGCTGGGTCTGGCGTTCGTGCTCGGCCTCTATCTCACCTGGGTACGTGGTCCGCTCGTCCTCGTGATCGGCATCGCTGCGATCATCGCCGCGGTCGCCTACACCGGCGGCCCCTACCCGCTCGGCTACCACGGCCTCGGCGAGGTGTTCGTCTTCCTGTTCTTCGGGCTCACCGCGGTGGTGGGCACGTACTGGGTGCAGACCGGCACCACCACGCCGCTCGTGTGGCTCATGGCTGTGCCACCCGGCCTCATCATCACGGCGATCATCGTGGTGAACAACCTGCGAGATATCGAGCAGGACCGGGTGGCCGGCAAGCGTACGGTCGCCGTGCGCATCGGCATGCGCGCCACCAAAACCGAGTACGCGGCGTGCATGGCCGGGGCGTACCTGGTGCTCACGGGCGCGGTCGTAGCCGGGGCGCTGCCCGTGCCCACGCTGGCGGTGTGGTTGTCGCTGCCCCTCGCATGGCGGGCCGCCCGCATCGTGTTCACACAGGCGGGACGTCCGCTCAACGGCGCGCTCGCGATCACGGGACAGACGGCACTCGTGTTCAGCGTGCTGTTCGCGCTCGGGCTGTTGCTCGCGCCTTAGCGCGCAGTACGGCGCCAGCGCGTGGTGGCCCGCTCGGCGAGCTCGATGACCTCGTAGAGCACCACGCCGGCAAGCGCCATGGCCAGGATGCCCGCGAACATCCGCGGGTAGTCGATGCGGCCCCACGAGTCCATGATGAACCAGCCGAGTCCGTCGGTCCCGGCGATAGACTCGGCAAGGAAGAGCACCGCCACAGCAGTACCCGTGCTGATCCGCAGCGCGGTGAAGATGTCGGGAAGAGCCGCCGGGAACACCACATGACGCCCGATGTCAAGCCTGGCCGCCCCGAGCGAGCGGACCGAGAGCACCGCGCCCTCGGGCACCGCGCGCGCGGCGTCACGTGCGGTGAGCAGGATCTGAAAGAAGACGATCGTGGCGATGAGCACGATCTTCGATATGTCGCCGAGGCCGAACAGCACGAGGAGCACCGGCAGGAAGACGACCTTGGGTACCGGGTACGTGAGGAACATCAGCGGTGCGAAGATGCTGTCGGCGAGGTCCGACCGCCCGATCGCGAGGCCCAGCGGCACCGCGAGCAGCGTGCCGATGGCCATCGATGCCACCACGCGCCACAGCGAAAGCGCCCCGTGCGGCAGCAGCTCGGACAGGAGCGATACGAAGACCGGGAGCGCCTCGGCGGGCCCCGGTAGCGCCGGCGAACGCAGGACGAATGCAAGGACCTGCCACCCTGCCAGCAGCGCGACCATCGCGATCGCATATCCCACAGGACGGTTCACGCCACGCTTCACGGGTGCACCACCGCCCCGGCGTGCAGTGCGCCCTCGGCGGCGAGGATGCGCCGGAGCTCGGCGCAGCGCTCGTGGAACTCCGGAGCGGACCGGTAGTCGGCCTCGCCCATGCCCGGATTCTCAACGATGGCCTTGACCCGGCCCGGTGAGGGCGACATCACCACCACCCGCTTGCCGAGGAACACGGCCTCCTCGATCGAGTGGGTCACGAGCACCTGCGCGTGTCCGCGACGCCGCCACAGGTCGAGCAGGACGTCCTGCAGGTCCTCACGCCTGAGCGCGTCAAGCGCGGAGAGCGGCTCGTCCATGAGCAGCAGGTCCGCGTCGAGCGCCACGGCACGGGCGAGCCCTACGCGCTGCCGCATACCTCCGGAAAGCTCCCCCGGATAAGACCGGGCGAATTCGCCCAGCCCCACGAGCGCGAGCGCTTCGCGCGCA
Source organism: Actinomycetes bacterium (assembly GCA_022839745.1). Classification (GTDB taxonomy): domain Bacteria; phylum Actinomycetota; class Coriobacteriia; order Anaerosomatales; family Anaerosomataceae; genus Anaerosoma. Next base: position 49,012 of record JALHJB010000008.1, on the reverse strand, counting down.
CGCTCGCGCGACTCGCGCCGGTCGGCGCCCCGGATGCGGAGCCCGAGCGCCGCGTTGTCCTCGGTGGTCTTCCAGGGAAGGAGCCCGTGCTCCTGCAAGATGAGCGAGGTCTCGCGCCGGGGTGCGGTGAGCGGTAAGCCGTCGATGCTCACCGTGCCACGTCCGGGCACAAGGAGGCCGGCCGCCAGGAGCAGCATCGAGGACTTGCCGCATCCGCTCGGGCCGATCACGGCGATCGGCTCACCCGCGTCCACGGTGAACGACAGTCCCTCGAGGGCCTGGACCACGCGGTCCTGGCCCTCGTAGCGGAGGCCGATGTCATCAAAGGCGAGGAAGGTCATCGCGCGGGTGTCACTCCGCGTCCAGCAGGTCGCCGGGCGTCACGTTGGCGGTGAGATAGCCGCGCTCGGCCATCCAGTCGAGCACCGCCTGCACCTGCTCGGCCGAGGGCTGCCCGGCCGTGGGGTAGCTGCTCACCGTATACGTGTCGGCCAGCGCCTCGGGAAGGCCGGCCTTGGTCACCAGCGTGCTCCGGAACTCATCGGGCGTGGCGCTCAGGTCAGCGACCGCGGCGTCCCACGCTTCGAGCAGGGCGTCGAGCGCGGCGGAGCCGCCCTCGGCCTTGATGTACTCGCGGCTCACGACCAACACGCTCTGCGAGATGTTCTCGGAGGCGGCGGTGTCATCGCCACCGGCAACGATCGTGGCACCCTGCTGCTCGGCGAGGCTCACGAACGGCTCGGGAAGCGAGGCGGCCTTGAGCTGCCCCGACATCATGAGCTGGAACCGGACCGGCATCTTGGGGACTTCCTCTTTGGCCACATCGGCGGCGTCTACACCGGCCTCGGCCATGAGCTTGTCCAGGACGTACTCGGTGATGGTGCCCGCCGCGGTACCCACCGGTATCCCGGCGAGGTCCTCGAGCGAGGCGATCCCCGAGCCCGGCGCCGCCACGATCGCAAAGCGGCCCTCGGCGGTGTCCGCGCCCAACATCACGGTGGAGATGTAGACGGGCGTCCCCGAGGCCTGGAGCTTGGCGGCCACGATGATGTCGGTCATGAGCGCGTCGACCGAGCCGGCGGTGAACGCCGCCTGGCACTCCTGCGCGCTCTGGAAGGTGACGATCTCAACGTCGGTCAGGCCGGCGTCGGCGAAGCGGCCCCGCTCCTCGGCCACCCACAGCGGAAGCGCGTCTTGCGTGGCAAGCGTGCCGATCACGAGCGGCGCGGGCGCAGCCGAGCCCGCGTCGGTGACCGCCGGCTGCTCCCCGGCCGCCGAGCAGCCGCCGAGCGTCAGAGCGGACACAAGCACACAGGCGGTGATGGTCCGTACGATGGTTCCCCTCTTCATGTGCCGCTTCTCCCTTGGTCGTCGACATACCGATGCAAGAGTCTACACCCGTTGCGGCACGTTGTACCGCCCCGGCACCCTACGGGGTCTCGGGCGCGGCCGGGGGCTCGTAGTCGGGGTCGCCGAGGCAGTAGAACGACCCGTCGCGAGAGCCCACGTAGATGCGCCCCTGCCAGACGATCGGGGTGGACTCGAAGCTGCCAGCCGAGAAACTCGCGACCTTCTCGACTCCCACGCTCCACTGGTTCCCGGCACGGTCCTTCAGCGGCACGCCGCCCTCGGCCTGGTAGTCGATGCGGTAGACGTTCATGCGCGCACCGTAGCCGCCCTGGATGATGTAGTCGTCCACCATGATCGGGGTGGAGATGCCGCCGCCCACGTCGTCTGCGAACACGAGCTTGGGCGTGGGCAGCCCGGCCTGCCCCTGCGGCCCGCTCACCGTGCCCTCCGTCTCGTCCTGCGAGACCACGTACAGATTGCCGTCGATCGCGGTGAACGCGGCGAGTGCCGGGCGCGAGCGGTCCGACCCGTACGCGTCGTTCACGCTCACGGAGCCGATCACGCCGCCCTGCCAGTCGGCGAACGTGCGGTTGCCCGTGGGGAAGAACCACACGAGCGCCTCGTCGGCCGGCTTGCGGGGGTCGAGCTTGAGCACGCCGCCCTTGCCGGGGATGTACTGCTTCTCGACCGACTGCAGGATGTGGCCGTCCGACGTGGTGACCGGCGAGCCGTCGATGTCCGAACCGATCCAGTAGTCCCACACCACCGAAAGGTCGCTCTTGTCCAGGCCGTACACATGACCGGCCCCGGAGGCGAGGTAGATCGTGTCGCCGATGACCGAGGGCGAGCTCTCGAGGACCCGGTTGCCGCCGTGTGACGCGGCGCGCTCGTCGCCGATCAAGAGCCGTTCGGCCAGGATCTTGGGCCACCGGTGTCCGCCTCGCTCCTCGGTCTGCGTGGGGTCGACGGCGTACACGTGGCCGGTCTCGATGGCCACGTACAGCGTGTCGCCGATCATGATCGGGCTCGAGTCGGCGTCGCGGCTGTAGCTCCTGCTCGGCGGCGCCGTGAGCCGCCACAGCTCCTCGCCGGTCTCGAAGTCCACGCACCGCACTGGCGCGATCGAGGGGTCCGACATGGCCCGCGGGAACCCGCGCCGCGAGCCGCACACCACAGCGAGCTTGCCTGTGTCGGGCATGCGGAACACCGTGGGGCTGCCCTTGATCACGTCGTCGAACGTGTACGCCCAGAGCTCCTTGCCGGTCTCGGCGTCGATCTTGACGAGGTTGTGATCGAAGCCGCCGACGATCAGGTAGAGCTTGCCCCCCTCGCGCACGAGCGCCGGTTGCCCTGTCCAGCCTGTGCCCGCCCACTGCACCATCCCGCTCGACGAGGCGGTCCCGCCAGTGGTTCCCGAACCGATCGAGGTGCGCCAGATGACCTCGAGCGTCTCGGGGACAGGCCCCACGCCGTAAAAGCGGCGCGTCTCATCGCCGAGGAAGGTCGCGACCTTGATGCCATCGGCATTCGGATCAGGGCCGGAGGGCGCCGGCAGCTCCACGGTGACGGTGGGAAGCGAGGACTCCAACGCCGGACGGTCGACGGTGACCGGCGCCGGTACGGGGGACTCGAGGAGCGTGCAGCCCGAAGTCGCGCACGTGAGCGTGAGCGCCAGCAGCGCGGCTGCTGCGCCCGACCGAAGGCCAGCCATTCCTCTTTTCGGCAGCTGCGGGATCCTGGGCCCCCTCCCCTCACTCACAGGTTCGTCGCGCTCCTCTCCAGCTCAAGTGCCTCAAGACGGGGCGCCCTCGGCGCACCCGGCCATCCGGGCAGGTTGGGCCGAGGGACGTACGCCGCCCCTTCCGCCCCGAGAGCCTCCCGGAGACGCGCGACGCGGCGCATCTCGGGGTCGTCCTCGGGAGCGAACCCGAATCCCGCCCAGCAGAAGAACAGTTGCGAGTACGCGTCGCCGGCGGCGGGGACGTGATTGTCGCGCTCGAGCACCTGCTCGATGCCGCGCAGCATCCACCGGGGGTCCTTCAGCAGCAGCATCCCCTCGGCATCGGCCTTCTCGGCAGCCGACCAGGCGGCCTCCCGGTGATACCACGCGAGCAACTCGGTGACGATCACCACGAGCCCGTAGCCGAGGAGCGCAAGCCCCGCCGCACCCTGCTCCCGGGTACGCGCAGCTCCGGCATCGGGCCCTGGCTCCCCGTCGTCGCGTTCGAAGTCGGCGTCACGCAGGGCCCAGATGGGGCCCATGAGGGCGGAGACGGCCGTGGCCCACAGGGTGTCGAGCGTGAGGACGCGGGCGATGAGGTTGGCGAAGACGGCGCGCTGCACATCGGGGCCCGTGTGTTCGAGCAAGCCGCGGGTCACCCCGATCCGCACGCGCTCCACCGAGCGGCCGAGCACGAACGCATTCACGCCCGGCGTGTCGAGCACGTACAGCTGCGGCGTGCGCGGGAGGCCCGCCGCAAGCGCCATGTCGCGCAGCGCGCTCTTGGTGGGCAGCAGCGTGCCGCCCGCCGGCATGCGCGCGCCCAGCCGCTTCAAGAGCCGTGTCTCCGAGTCGGCCAGCCGAACCAGCGACCACACCGTGGCAACGGCGAGCGTGATAGCGAAGCCGAGCACCACCGCCCGTGCGATGAACTCGCCGGGCCCGAGGTCGCCGCCGGGCGGTACGCCACCCGACCGGAACACCACGGCCATCGCCACCAGCGACGAGACGATCGCAACGACCGCCGCGGCGAAGAGCGCGATCGCCAGGATGAACGACACCATGAAGCCCAGGAATCGCCACCTGTTGCCGGCGACCCGCGCAAGCAGCGGCTCGATGCGCTCCGGCCGCACTCCCGGCGCGACCGAGTTGGCGAGTGTGGGCGACGGCCGGTGGGTCACCAGGGCCTACTTCTTACGACCGTCGAGCTCTGCGGCAAGGTCGTCGAGCGTGAGCCCCTCGCGCGTCATCACCACGAGCAGGTGGTACACCAGATCGCCGATCTCGTACCGGAGGTGCTCCGGATCGGCGTCCTTGGCCGCCATGATGACCTCCCCGGCTTCCTCGGCGATCTTCTTGAGGAGCGAGTCGTGCGGCCCGCTGAGGAGCTTGGTGGTGTAGCTGCCTTCCGGCAGGTCGCGCTTGCGCTGCTCGAGCACCGCGAAGAGGCCGTCGAGCGATGCGCCGATGGCCGATGCCGCCGCACCTCGCTCGGCAGCATCGCCAGCGCCGGCCGGAGCCGGGCTGACACCTTCGGCGCCAAGCTCGCGATAGAAGCAGCTGCGCTCGCCGGTGTGGCATGCCCCGCCGCCCTCCTGGTCCACGATCACCAGCAGGCAGTCGGCGTCGCAGTCGTAGCGGATCGCCCGCACGTGCTGCACGTTGCCGGAGCTCTCCCCCTTTTGCCAGAGGCGGCCACGCGAGCGGCTCCAGAACCACGTGAGGCCGGTCTCCACCGTGCGCGCCACCGAGTCGGCGTTCATGTACGCCACCATCAACACCTCGCCGGTGCCGTCCTGCTGCACCACGGCGGGGATGAGGCCGTCGCTGTCGTACGTCAGGTCCTCGATCGCGAGATCGTCACGCTCTCTATCCACAGGTACCTCCGGTCCGGTTCCATTCACAGTGTAGCGACGCCATCATGCCGCACCCTGCGCCGGTTCGTCGCGGTCCAGCCGAATATCATGCCCGCAGCCCACGGTATCGCCACGCCCACCGCCGCGCTCATCCATGCGCCAGCCGCACTCAAGACAGCATCACGGCCCTCGGCAGGCGCCAGAAGCGCCATCGTGTACTGGAACGCCACCACAGCGGCAGCCCCCACAACGATCCCCGGCCACAAGCGTCTGGTGATCATCACTGTCACGGCGGTGCCGAGCGGGATCAGGAACCACCACAAAACGCTCATGATCCGACCGTCGACCGGCGTGATGAACTCATCGTTCACGAGCGGCGCCGTCGCCGCGATCGCAACCGGCGCCGCAACGAACGCGAGCCCGGTCACGATACCGACGAGCGTCTTCCGAACGTCGTGCATCTTACTCATCCGCGTCCTCCGGGTCGATTCCGTGCCACCTGCCGTCGAGCGACTCGATCGAGATCTCGAGCACGCTCGTGATTGCACACTTCTCTGCCGGTATGCCCACGCCCGTGCCGCCGTAGTGGCGCATGATCACGTCGAGGCCGTGGAGCTTGGCGGCCCCGTCCTCGAGCAGTCGTGCCCGACCGTAACCGATCACGCTCCTGAAGCGAGACGTGTAGGCGCACGGACGCTCGGCGGGAAGCACCTCGCCCTCGTCGACCTCGAAGCATACCCGCACACCCTCGCCGATCGCTGAGATGCGGCGCCCAGTGCGGGCACCGTGCACGTAGATCCGCTCTCCGTCGTACCCGAAGTCCACCGGGACCACATAGGGCCCGTCATCGTCCACGAGCCCGAGACGAAGCACCTGCGCGCGTCGCAGGAGCGCATCGCACTCGTCCTCTGGCATCCGATGGTCCTCGCGCCTCATACGCTCTCCTCCGGGCGACCGATCACCGCCGGCGCCCTACAGCCGCACCGGCACGCCGGCGGCCGCCATCGCTTCCTTCACCTGTCGCACCGTCAACTCGCCGAAGTGGAACACGCTCGCGGCGAGCACGGCATCGGCATCGGCCTCGAGCACGACCTCGGCGAAGTGATCGGGATGCCCGGCCCCGCCGCTGGCGATCACCGGCACACCCACCGCGGAGGTGACCGCGCGTGTGAGGTCGATGTCGAACCCGTCTTTCGTGCCGTCGCGGTCCATACTGGTCAGCAGGATCTCTCCGGCGCCGCGGTTCGTGGCCTCAGCCGCCCACGCCACAGCGTCGAGCTCCGTGTTCGTGCGGCCACCCGCCACGAACACCTCCCACCGCGCGGGCGAGGAGCCTGGCACCCTGCGCGCATCGATCGCCACCACGATGCACTGCGAGCCGAAGATGCCGGCCGTCGCCGTGATAAGCGAGGGGTCGGCCACCGCCGCCGAGTTGATGGCGGTCTTGTCGGCGCCGGCCACGAGCATCGCCCGGATGTCGGCCGCCGAGCGCATCCCACCACCCACCGTGTACGGGATGAAGACCTCCTCGGCGGTACGCGATGCCACGTCGAGCATCGAGGGACGCTCCTCGTGCGTGGCCGTGATATCGAGGAAGACGACCTCGTCGGCCCCCTCACGATCGTAGACGGCGGCCAGCTCCACCGGATCGCCCGCGTCGCGGAGGTCCACGAAGTTGACGCCTTTGACCACACGGCCCTCATGAACGTCCAAACACGGTATGACGCGCTTCATCAGCATGCTGCCGACCCCTCGGCCACGATCGCAAGCGCGTCGGCAAGATCGATAGTGCCCTCGTAGAGGGCGCGACCAATGATCACGCCCTCGGCCACCGGCGCGCCGAGCGCCACCACGGCCCGGACGTCATCCGGCGAGTGCATGCCGCCGCTTACCACCACCGGGAACCCGGCGCTTTCTGCGACCGCGCGATACGCCGCGTCGTTGATGCCCGTGCCCATGCCGTCGCGGCTGATGTCCGTGTACACGAGGTGCCGGATGCCTCGGTCCGCGAGCTCGGCCACCACGTCGGCGGCGCGCACGTGGGTGCCCTCGCGCCACCCCGCGATCCTGACCTCGCCGTCTCGCGCGTCCACGCCCGCCACCACGGCGTCACCGAACCCGGCGACCGCCTCGGCCACGAACGCTTCGTCGGTCACCAGCTTGGTGCCGAGCACCATACGCGCGGCGCCCGCGTCGGCGAGTCGCCGCATCGTCTCGATCGTGCGGATGCCACCTCCGGTCTGCACCTTCAGACCGCTTTCGCCGGCGATGCGCTCAACGATGCCGATGTTGCCGGGCACGCCATCGCGGGCACCATCGAGGTCCACCACGTGCACCCACTCGGCGCCCGCCTCGGCGAAGGCATGCGCCTGCGCCACGGGGTCGTCGTTATACACCGTCACGCGGTCGTAGTCGCCCTGGGCGAGGCGCACCGCGCGCCCGCCAAGCAGGTCGATCGCGGGAAAGACGATCATCGGGCCGCACGCTCCTTCACGATCTCGCCGAAGTTGCCCAGCAAACGCAGTCCCGCTGCCGACGATTTCTCGGGATGGAACTGCACCGCGTACATGTCGCCACGGCCCACAGCCGCGGCGAACTCGATGCCGTAGCTGGTGGTGCCGATCACCCACGACGGGTCGACCAGCCGCAGGTGGTACGAGTGCACGAAGTAGAACGCGGTGTCCTCCGGGATGCCGGCGAACAGCCGTGTCTCACGTGGATACGCCACGGTGTTCCAGCCGATGTGCGGGACCTTCACGCCGCCCGGGAGCCGCTCGCACACACCCGGCATGATGCCGAGCCCCGCCCACTCCCCGTCCTCGAGACCGGTCGTGGCCAGCAGCTGCATACCCAGGCAGATTCCGAGGAACGGCACACCCTCGGCGGTCCGCTCGAGCATCACGTCCCGTAGGCCGCTGTCACGCAGCGTGGCCGCAGCGTCGCGGAACGCGCCGACGCCCGGCAGCACGATGCCGTCCGCCGAGGCGATCGCAGCCGGGTCGCCGGTCACCACGACATCGGCCACGCCAGCGTGCTCGAAGCCCTTCTGCACGCTGCGCAGGTTGCCCATCCCGTAATCGATGATCGCGATCATACGCGCACTCCAGAAAAGCCGCGCACAAGGCGAGGGTCCGTGCTCGGTTCCGTGTTTGCCGAGGGCGCGGCGATCGACAAGGCCACCGCGCGCAGTCCCGCAGATGTCCGAGCTGCGGTGTGGGTGTCACGCGCGCAGTCCCGCAGCCGGGGCAGGCGCGGAGCACGCGAAGCGTCCGCAGGCGCCGCGGGCCCCCGGCGCGGACTGCCTGAGCACGGACCCTCACACCGCAGCGAAATCACAGTGAGCCCTTCGTGCTCGGCACGCCGGTGACGCGCGGGTCGATCTCCACGGCCTCGCGCAGCGCACGCGCCAGCGCCTTGAACGCCGCCTCGATGATGTGGTGCGCGTTCTCTCCCGCAAACGCCATCACGTGCACCGTGATGCCTGCGTTGCTGGCGAACGCGACCATGAACTCCTTGGCAAGCGTGGTGTCGAAGGTGCCGATGAGCTCGATCGGCACCGTGACGTCGTAGTGGAGCTGCCCCCGGCCCGAGATGTCGACAGCGGCGAGCACGAGTGCCTCGTCCATCGGCATGAAGACTGACCCGAAACGCCGGATGCCCGCCTTGTCGCCAAGCGCACGCGCGAACGCCTGCCCGAGGCAGATGCCCACGTCCTCCACGGTGTGGTGGGCGTCCACGGCCAGATCGCCCCGGGCGTCGACCACGAGGTCGAACAGCCCGTGACGCCCGAACGCCTCGAGCATGTGATCGAAGAACGGCACCCCGGTGGCGATCGTGGTCAGGCCCTCGCCATCGAGCGACAGTTCGAGCGTGATCGAAGTCTCGGAGGTGACCCGCTCGATCGCTGCGGTGCGGGTCATCCTACTCACCGTTCCGCTCGAGATGCCGGTTGGCCGTCGCGTTGATGCCGAAGTGCGCCGACGCGTGTTTGCGCGCGATGATCTCATCCATCGCCTTGAGGAATCGGTCGATCTCCTCCTCGGAACCCACGGTCACCCTGAGGCAGTCCTCCAACCCCGGCGTGCGAGAGAAGTCGCGCACCAGGATCGAGTGATCGTGCAGCAGGTCGCGCCACACCGCCGCGGCCTGATCGACGCGGAAGAGTATGTAGTTCGCCTCCGAGGGGAACACGGCGACCTCGGCCATCTGCGAGAGACCGTGCACGAGCCTGTCGCGGTTGCGCATCGCCTCGCGCACGCCCGCCTCGAACACCACACGGTCGCGGAACGTCAGCTCGGCGGCCACCTGCGTGAACCGGTTCACCGAGTACGGTTGCCGCACCTTGGTGAGCTCTCGGACGACCGAGGCGTCAGCGAGCAGATAGCCCGCCCGCAGCCCTGCAAGCGAGAACGCCTTCGAGAACGTGCGCAGGATCGCCAGGTTGGGGTGCCGGCTCATGTGCGGCCGCATCGTCTGGCGGCTGAACTCGAAGTACGCCTCGTCCACGAGCACGAGGGCGTCGGTAGCCTCGAGCAGGTCGATGAGCAGCGTCTCGGGCGTCATGGTGCCGGTGGGGTTGTTCGGGTTCGAGATCACGATGATGTCGGGATCCTGCTCGGCCACGGCGCGCATCAGCGCGGGGCCGTCGACCTCGAACTCGGGGGTGCGCGGCACGTCCACCACACGCGTTCCGGTCATCCACGCGTCGATGCCGTACATCGAGAACGTCGGCGGCAGGTCAACAAGCTTTCGCCCGGGGCCGCCCCACGCCAGGATGACGTCGAGGATGATCTCGTCGCCACCGTTGCCCACGAGCACGTTTCCCGCGTCCAGGCCGTTCGCCTCCGCGATCAGCCCCCGAAGGCGGGTCGCCATCGGGTCAGGATACCGGTTGAACGGCACGTCGAAGCGCACCCGGTCCGCGAGCTTCTCCAGAAGCTCGCCCGGCAGGTTGTGCGGATTCTCGTTCGCCGAGAGGTTGACCTCGGCCCTCACGTCTTTCGCGTCGTAGGGCGAGATATCGCCCAGTTCCGGACGCGGCTCACGCACCCGGTCCATGCTACTCGTCCTCCAGGCCGAACACCGCGGCGAGCCGGATGCCCACCGCCGCCGCGTGCGCCTCGAGCCCCTCGGCCTCGGCGATCGTCATCACTGTAGCGCCGTCGGCCTCGAGCCCCTGCAGCGAGTAGCTCAGCACCGAGGACTTCTTCACAAAGTCGTCCACGGACAGCGGCGAGGAGAACCGTGCGGTGCCGCCGGTCGGCAGCACGTGGTTGGGGCCGGCAACGTAGTCGCCCACGCTCTCCGGCGTCCACGGGCCGAGGAAGATGGCGCCCGCGTTCCTGATCGAGCCGAGGAGCTCGAAGGGGTCGGCCATCTGCACCTCGAGGTGCTCGGGTGCGATGAGGTTGGCGGCGTCGAGCGCCACGTCGATGTCCGGGCACACGATCACCACGCCGTTGTCGGTGAGCGACCGCTCGATCACGTCGGCGCGCGACGAGCCGACAAGCAGCTCCCGGAGCGCGAGCTCAACGCGCGCGGGCAGGTCCTCGTCGGTGGTGACGAGGTAGGTCGCCGCGCGCGGGTCGTGCTCGGCCTGCGCCATGAGATCGATCGCCACGAACATCGGCTCGGCGGTCTCGTCGGCCAGGATGAGAACCTCCGAGGGGCCGGCGAGCATGTCGATGCCCACATCGCCCATCACGAGCTTCTTGGCGGCGGTCACGTACGCGTTGCCCGGGCCCGTGATCTTGTCCACGCGCGGGATGGTGTCGGTACCGTACGCGAGCGCCGCGATCGCCTGGGCGCCACCCACCTTGTAGATCTCGTCCACACCCACCTCGGCGGCAGCCGCGAGCGTGTACGGGTTCACGCGGCCGTCCGCGTCCGGCGGCACGACCATCGCGATCCCCCCCACGCCCGCCACGATCGCCGGGATGGCGTTCATCAGCACCGATGACGGGTAGCAGGCACGCCCGCCGGGCACGTAGATTCCCACGCGCTCGATCGGCGTCACCTGCTGGCCGATGAGCACGCCGCCCTCGATCGTGGTGAACCAGCTCTGCTGCACCTGCCGCTGGTGGAACTCCTCGATGGCGATAGCCGCCGAGGTGATCGCCTCGCGGAACTCATCGCCAACCTCGGCCACAGCGGCCTCGATCTCCGCCGCGCTGACCTGGAAGTCGGCAAGTTCGGCCTTGTCGAACTGCGCGGTGTACTCGCGGAGGGCCTCATCACCACGACGGCGGACGTCGTCGATGATCCGCTGCGCGACACCGAGCACCTCCATGTCGATGCCGCCCGTGCGCGGCACGTCCCTGGCAACCAGCCACCGGCCGCGCTCGAGATCGATGCGTCGCATCATCATCTGGGTCATCCTCTCCTAGTCGGTGGCGGCCGCCGCGGCAAGCGCCGAAGCAAGCCCGGTCACGCGATCGCTGTTCGTCTTCAGGCTCACTGGGTTGGCCACGAACCGCGCGGTCGACTCCAGCACGTCATCGACGATGCGCAGGTGGTTCTCCTTGAGCGTGCGCCCTGTGGCGGCGATGTCCACCACCTGGTCGGCCAGGCCGATCAGAGGCGCCAGTTCGATATTGCCCGAAAGCTTCACCAGTTCCACCTGCAGGCCCCGGCGAGCGAAGTGCTGCTCGGTCACCCGGGGGTACTTGGTGGCCACCCTGATCACGCCGAGGTGCCGGTAGATCTCGGCCACGCTGCGCTCGGCGTCCTCAGGCTCGGCCACCACGAAGCGGCACGCGCCGAAGCGCAGGTCGGCCATCTCCACCACGTCGAGCGCGGACTCCACCAGCGTGTCCTTTCCCGCGATCGCCACATCCACCGCGCCGTAAGCCACGTAGACAGGGATGTCGGTGGGTTTGCCGATGATGAACTCCATGTCACCGGCGCGCAGCGTGAGCTGGCGGCCGGGATCGGCAAGCCCGGTGGTGTCGTAGCCCGCACGCTCGAGCAGCGCGACCGACTCAGCGTAGAGCGACCCCTTCGGGAGCGCCATGCGGAGCAGCCGTTCTCCGGAGTTGCGACGTGCGATCATCGCGCATCGCCTCCCTTCGCGGCCCACGTGAGCCGGGGAGGCTCGGGTACCGGATCGCCGAGGGGGATCGCCGCCTCGCCATGCCGGTCGACGCGCCTGATCGTGTCCCCTTCGACCACAAGCGCCTCAAGGGCACTGAAGTCGTCCGCCTCGCGTACGAGCGCAGTACCGGTGCGTCCGGTCGCAAGCCGCACACGCCAGCCCGCACCGCGCAGCCGCGCGGCGGCCGCGAAGACCTCGGCCGGCATGCGGCCCCCGAGCACCGCGTCAAGCGACTCGAGCCGCGGAGTCCGGCCCTGCTCAGCAAGCGCGATCATCACGCGCTCGAGCCCGAGGGCGAATCCCGCCGCGGGAGCGGGGTCGCCGAACGCGGAGAGCAGCCGGTCGTACCGCCCGCCGCCAGCAAGCGGCAGGCCGAGGCCCGGCGCGTACGCCTCGATCTGCAGCCCGGTGTAGTAGTCGAGCGAGCGCATGATTCCGAAGTCGACCTGGATGCGGTCGCCGTGACCGAGCGCGTCGAGCGTGCGCCACGTCTCCGCCACAGAGCAGACGCTGTCCCTGCACTCGCATGCGAGCGCGAGGGCCTGACAGCGCTCGAGCGCCTCACGGCCGCCGCGGATGTTCGGAAGCTCGCGGAAGGCGAACGCAAGATCGGGGTCGAGGTCCTCGCGTGCTGAGAGACGGTCGATCTCGACGAGGTTCCGGTCCTGCGCCGCCGCGATCATCGCCTGGCGCCACTCATCGGTGCCACCGGCCCGGTCGAGCAGCGCTCGCAACACCTCGGCGGTACCGAGGCCCACCGTGAACGACTCGAGGCCCGCGGCGGAAAGGGCCTCGATCAGCAGCAGCAGCACCTCGGTATCGGCAGCCGGGCCGCGCGCGCCGATGAACTCGACGCCCACTTGCGTGAACTGGCGGGCCTGTCCGCGCAGCGACGCCTGCTCGCGGAAGACCTCCGTGGCGTACCGCACGCGATGCGGACCGGGCATCCCCGCGAGACGCGAGGCGGTCAGCCGGGCGATCGGCACGGTGAGCTCGGGACGAAGCGCCAGGAGCGAGCCGTCGAGGTCGAACAGCCGGAACGCCGAGCGCTCGATCTCGCCCGGAATGCCGATCTGCAGCGTTGCGGCCTCTTCCACGACCGGCGTCTCGACCGGGTCATAGCCCCACAGAGCGAACACCGCGGACATGGCGCGCTCGACCGCCTCACGCTCACGCGCCTCCTCGAAGAGCACGTCCCGGAACCCGCGTGGTGTCACGGGGGCCATCGACTGCAGCGGCTGCACGGTACTCCCACCTCCAGATCAACGGCCGGAGGACCCGGCCGCACAGTCTCACTTTATCACGGTAGAGTGATAGCGTAACGGAGTATCACACGGCGGCACCGTGCCGTCAACCGCGGCGCGGCCGTCAGGTCTCCCACACCGATTCGGTGCCCAGGAGCTCCTTGAGCTCGGCGTGCAGACCGCTCGATGCGGCGTCCACACGGTACTCCTCCCCCATCTTGAGCTGTTTCGCACCGTTGCCGGTCTGGAGCTGCACCACCACATGGTCGCGACCGGGGTAGCGCGAGAGGATGTCTTTGAACCGCGAGCCGTTCCCGTTGGCAAGCAACTCGATGGGTGCGCGCACCATGAGCGTCTGCGGCGGCCGCTCGAACTCGCCGCTGGCGGCGAGCGGCTCGATCTCGTGCGCGATCAGCTTGAGTCCACGGTCGGAACGCTCCACCTTCGCGCGCACGCGCACCACCATGTCCACCGCGATGGTGTCGCGATACTTCTCATACGTCTGCGGGAAGAGCACGCCTTCCATGGAGCCCTCGAGGTCTTCGAGCGTGAACGTTGCCATGAGCTTGCCCGCCTTGGTGGCGATACGCTCGAAGCCTGACACGATGCCCGCAAACCAGCCGCTCTGACCGTCACGGAACTCGTCTGTGGCGCCGAGCGACATCGTGCGCGCCCGCTCGATCGTGTCGCGGATCTCGGCAAGCGGGTGGTCCGAGACGTAGATGCCGAGCATCTCCTTCTCGAACGCGAGCTTGATGCCCTTGTCCCACTCGTCGTCGTTCGGCGGTACGACCTCATCGTCCATGCCGTGCTCCTCGGCGCAGAAGAGGTCGAACATCGAGATCTGTCCGCAGTCAGCGTCACGCTGGCGCTTCACCGCGCTGTCGACGCACGAGTCCATCATCGAGAGCAGGTGCTTGCGCGTGTAGCCCGTGGAGTCGAACGCCCCGGCCTTGATGAGCGCCTCGAGCGTCTTCTTGTTGGCCTGGCGCATGTCAACGCGGTTGCAGAAGTCGTGGAGCGACGTGAACGGTCCGCCCGCTTTGCGCTCGGCCACGATCGTCTCCACCACGGCCTCGCCCACGTTGCGGATGCCGGCAAGGCCGAAGCGGATCGCGCCCTCCACGGCGGTGAAGTCCCGGCCCGATGAGTTCACGTCAGGTGGCAGGACTTTGATGCCCGCCTGGTTGCACGCCGCGATGTACTTGACGATGGTCTCGCTCTTGCCTGTGTAGCTGGTGAGCACCGCCGCCATGTATTCGAGCGGGTAGTGCGCTTTGAGGTACGCCGTCTGGTACGACACCAGGCCGTACGCCGCGGCGTGGCTCTTGTTGAACGCGTACTCGCCGAACTTGCGCATGTCGGCCCACACGCGCTGCGCGACCTTTGGGTCGTAGCCGCGCTCGGCGGCACCGGCCATGAACTCCGGCTCGAGCGCGTCGACGATCTCCATCTTCTTCTTGCCCATGCCCTTGCGGAGCTTGTCGGCCTTGGCCGCGGTGAAGCCGCCCATCTCCATGGTGATGCGCATCGCCTGCTCCTGGTAGACGATGGCGCCGTATGTCTCTTCCAGGATGTGCTTGATGCGGTCGTCGTAGTACGTGATCGCCGCGCGGCCGTGCTTGCGCGCGATGAAGTCGGGGATCGAGTCCATCGGCCCCGGACGGTAAAGCGCCACCACGGCCACGAGGTCGGCGAAGCGCGTCGGCTTGAGATCGCGCAGCACGCGCTTCATGCCGGGCGACTCCACCTGGAACACGCCGTCGGTATCGGCGCGCTGGAGCAGCTGCCAGGTCTTGGCGTCGTCCATGGGGATGCTGTCGAGGTCGATGACCACACCGTGGTGCTCCTCGATCGCCGCCACCGCCTTGGCGAGCACGGTGAGCGTGCGCAGGCCGAGGAAGTCCATCTTGAGCAGGCCGAGGTCCGCTATCACGGTGCCCTCGTACTGGGTTATGAGCGAGCCGCCCTTGGTGTCGAGCTTCACCGGCGTGTAGTAGTACAGCGGGTCGCGACAGATCACAACGGCGGCGGCGTGGATGCCCTCGCCGCGCACCACGTTCTCGAGCGAGAGCGCCGAGTCGATGATGCGCTTCGTGTCGGTGTCGTTGTTGTACGCGTCCCGAAGCTCCGGTGTGTCGCGAAGCGCCACCTCAAGATCGGAGAGCTTCTTGTCGGCGTCGCCCTTGCGATCGATGCGCTCAGGCACGAGCTTGGACACCTTGTCCGGGATCGAGTACGGATAGCCGAGCACCCGGCCGGCGTCACGGATCGCAGCGCGCGCCTTCATCGTGGAGTACGTGATGACCTGCGCGACCTTGTCCTCGCCGTACTTCTGGCGCACGTACTCCACGACCTCGAGACGCCGCTCGTCGTCGAAGTCGATGTCGATATCGGGCATCTCGGTGCGCTCGGGGTTGAGGAAGCGTTCGAACAGCAGGCCGTGCTCGAGCGGATCGAGGTTGGTAATGCCGAGCGCGTAGCTGATGATCGAACCGGCCGCCGAACCACGGCCCGGGCCGACGCCGATGTTGTTCGCCTTGGCCCACCGCACGAAGTCCGCGACGATCAGGAAGTACGCTGAGAGGCCCTTGCCCACGATGACTTCGAGCTCCGACTCGAGACGTTCGATCGGTTCGGGCGGGATCGGCTCGCCGTAGCGCTTTGCCAGCCCGGCCATGCACTCGTCGCGCAGGTGCTCGTTCTCGGTCTTGCCCGCCGGCGTCTCGAACACCGGCAGGATGATCTTGCCGAACTCGAGCTCGATCTCGCACTTCGCGGCGACGTCGACGGTGTTGGCGAGCGCCTCCGGGTACTCCGCAAGCGCCGCGGCCATCTCGTCGTGACTCTTGAGGTAGAACTGGTCCGAGGAGAACCGCATGCGCGAGCGGTCGTCCACCGTAGAGCCGGTCCCCACGCACAGCAGCAGGTCCTGGGCCTCGTGGTCCTTGTGCATGACGTAGTGGATGTCGTTGGTGCCCACGAGCCCCACGCCCATCTCCGACGCCATCCGCGCGATCTCGGCGTTGAGCTGCTTCTGGGTCACGCCGTTGTCGGCGGTGATCCCCTGCTCCTGGATCTCCAGGTAGAAGTCGTCGCCGAAGATCTCCGCGTACGTCTCCGCCCACCTGCGGGCGGCGGCGAGGTCGCCCTGCTCGATCGACTTGCTCACGATGCCGCTCATGCATGCCGAGGTGCAGACGAGCCCCTCGGAGTACTGGCGCAGCAGCTCGAGATCCACGCGCGGCTTGTAGTAGAAGCCGTTGACCGAGGCCTCGCTCACCATCGCCATGAGGTTGCGATAGCCGGTCTCGTTCTTCGCGAGCAAGAGAAGGTGATAGAGCGAAGGCTTCCCTTCGCGCTTCGTGCGCGACTCAGGCGTGAAGTACGTCTCGCATCCGATGATCGGCTTGACCCCCGCGCTGACGGCCGAGCGGTAGAACTCGACAGCACCGTACATCGCGCCGTGGTCGGTGAGCGCGATCGCGTTCTGGCCCACCTCGTTCGCTCGCGCCACCAGACGCGAGATGCGCGCGTGACCGTCGAGAAGCGAGTATTCCGAATGCGTGTGCAGATGGACGAAACCGGACATCGGTTACGCGTCGCCGCCTTCCGCGGCCGGACCCAGCCGGTCGATCACCGTGCGATACCCGCCTTCGCCGTAATTGAGGCTGCGGCTCACGCGGCTGATCGTCGTGGACGACGCGCCGGTGGCCTCCTGGATGCTCGTGTAGTGCGCGCCGGCATGAAGCGACCGCGCGACCGCAAGGCGCTGCGCCATGTCCTGGATCTCGCGTATGGTGGCGACGTCGACGAGGAAGGCGTACCGCTCGTCGTTGTCGGCAAGCGTGCCAAACGCCGTGAGAAGCGCTTCGACCTCGGCCGTGCGCAACCGCTCTGTAGACAACGCGAGATCCCTCCCTCCGGGAGCCGGTACGCTAGATGGTGTACCCATACTAGCACCGGCACCCGACATGATGGGGGTCTGCCGATTGGACGGCACTGGTTTCCGACAGGCGGCACCGGCCAGGCTCAGCCGATGAGCCGGACCCCTTCCACACGCCCGTGAGCGCGCTTGTCCGCCGACATGAGCGGGCAACCAAGACGGGCGGCAAGCGCAGGGGCCGCGGCATCGTAGAGCGTGCAGCCGAGCGAACCGGCGATCGAAAGCGTGTCGGCCAGAAGGGCTTCGTCAGACCCGGCGACCAGCAAGCCGGCGGCGGAGAGCTCGTCCCACACCCGCTTCGCGTCGGTCAGCCCGAACAACCGCCGCGCGACATCCAGCACCTCGAACGGAAAGACAGCGGGTACCACGAGCTGGGCCGCGCCCTTACCCATCCGGGCGATCAGCTCCCGTGCGCGGTCCGAGCCCGCCTCGTCCTTGAACCACTTCACCCCGACCGACGCATCGAGCACGAGCACTTCGGCGCTCACCTCGACGCACTGTCATCGAGCGGACCCCGGGACTCCCGGAGGATATCGAGCACGGGCCGATCGTCCCCGGGTATCCGGTTCCGGAGCTCCTTCAGGATCGCGAGCGTCCGCTCGGAGGCGGCATGCCGCACGGCGGCTTCTCTCGCCGACGCACGATCGCTCACGTACAGCAAGGCAGCCTCCCGCACCACCTGACTGCGCGATACGCCCTCCAACTCCGAGAGCAGGTCGATCTCCCGGACCAGGCTCGCCGGAAGCGAGACGGTGATCTTGTCCACGGCCATCGTTCATACCTCCGCTTCATACCATAAGGTATGATACTCCCGGCACAGCGGAGGCCGCAAGAGCGCTCGCGTCTGACCTGGTGCGATCTACACCACGCGGTTGATGAGGCTTCCGATCCCGCCGATGCGGATCTCGACCACGTCCCCGCGATGCAGTGGCCCGATGCCTGCGGGCGTGCCGGTGAGCACCACATCGCCCGGCAGAAGCGTCATCACGCCGCTCACGAAGCTCACCAACTCGTAGGGGTCGAAGATCATGTCCGAGGTGGAAGTGGACTGCCGGAGCTCTCCGTTCACGTACGACTCGAGCGTGGTATCGCGCGGATCCACGTCGGTCTCCACCCAGGGCCCGAGCGGGCAGAAGGTGTCGAAGCCCTTGGCGCGCGTCCACTGCCCGTCGCGCTGCTGCAGCACGCGGCTGGTCACGTCGTTCGCGCACGTGCACCCGAGCACGTGCGTGCGCGCCTGCTCGGGCGTCACCTTGTGCGCACGACGGCCGATCACGAGCGCCAACTCGGCCTCGTAGTCCACGACGTCATGCCCGTCGGGGATCCGTATCTCAGCGCCATGACCGACAACGGATGTGGGCGGCTTCAGAAAGATGACCGGTTCGGCCGGGAGCTCGTAGCCCATCTCCCGTGCGTGCGCCTTGTAGTTGAGGCCGACGCATACGATCTTGGTGGGCACGGTGGGGGCGAGCAGCTGCGCGTGCGGCAGCGCCACGATGCCCTCGGGCTCCCATGCAGCGAACGGCTCGTCGGAGATCAGCGTCACGCTGCTCTCGTCGGCAAGGCCGTACCGTACGTCTTCCTCATGGAAGATCCGAACGACGCGCATCAGACTCCCCTCGCCGATCCCCTGCCTCTACGTTGATGTTCCACATAGGGCGGTGTCATTCCTGCCGGGATCCGACACGTGTTCAGATAGATTCAGGCACCGCCTCGGCCACCGGACCCGCCCGGTGCCGGTCGATCGCGCGCGCCGTGCCAAAGCTGCCGATGGCGAGCACCACAACCAGCACGCCACCAGCGATGAGAGTCTGCTGGATGCCGAGCGACACCGCGAGCGCGGGCACGACCGCGAGCGGCAACAGTTCGCCCGCGGTGCGGTGCCACTGCAGCGTGCCCACGATGCGGCCCACATACTCATGCGGCGAGTCGAGGTGCACGAGCGTACGCAGCAGCGGCTCCATCGCCCCGATCGCCGTGCCCCACGCGAATGCGCCGGGGGCGATCCAACCGAGATCGGTGGAGCCCACATACAGTATCGAGCCAACACCGGCTAGCATGGCCATGACCGACAAGCCGCGCGCCGACACGATCGCGTCGGGCAACCGTGGCAGCAGCGCGGCGCCCGTCACGAGCCCGAGGCCGAACAGCGTGTTCATCCAGCCGAGCCACTCCACGCCCACGCCCACCACGTCGCGATAGAAGAGCGACTCCAGGGCCTGGAACCCTCCAAAGCCCACCCAGACCGCCGTTCCGAGCAGGATGAAGTACCGGAGCGTGCGGGTGGTGTACGCCATGCGGATGCCTGCGGTGAAGTTCGCCCACGCGTTGCCGTGCTCGTGCCCGGCGGGCTTCTCCTCGATGCGGGTAAGCCAGGCCAGCACGGCGGCGATCGCCGATGCCACCGCCATGACCCAGAAGACCGAGTGGATGCCGAACCAGGTCTCGATGAGGGCACCCACAGACGGCCCGAGCACGAAGCCGATCGAGCTGCCGGTCTCGATGAACGAGTTGGCGCGCTCCAGCTGCTCGCGGCCCGAGGTGATGAAGGGCGCGAACGAGGCCCCGGCCGTCCACGTGGGCACGCCGAAGAGCGAGAAGAGCGCCGAGCCCGCCACGAACAGCGGGAGCGATGGCGCCACCATCATCCACAGCACCGGCGGGATCGAGCCTATCTCGGCCCACACCATGACCTTGCGGGGGCCGAACCGGTCGATGAGCATACCAGCCACGAGCGAGCCGATGATCGCCGCGGCGGCGTTCACCATCGACATCGCGGCGAGCTGCGAGGGGGTGGCGTCAAAGGCGTATGCCGCGCCGCCGAGGGTGCCGACGATCCACACGGCGGTACCACCGAGGCGGGATATGAAGCGCGCGCCCACCACGAGCGCAAGGTTGCGATTGGAGCCGAACACGGAGGACCTTTCGGAGCGCGGAGCGGGTGATCCCGGAGCGACAGAATATGCGAATACTGCGCGGAAGTATACGCCTGTGCGCGTGCGCCTCCCGCTAGGCGCCGTCGCGCGTCACCGAGCGGTCACCGAGGGAGAGCGTGACGTCTACCGCTCCTCCCCCCGCGGGTGCGCAAGGCCGAACTCGACCGAATCCACAAGCGCTTCCCACGACGCCTCGATGATGTTCTCCGAGACGCCCACCGTGCCCCAGGTCTTCTCGCCGTCGCTCGACTCGATGAGCACGCGGGTAACGGCGCCCGTGCCCTTCGTCTCGTCGAGGACGCGCACCTTGAAGTCGGTGAGCTCGATGGCGTCGAGCGCGGGATAGAAGCGGCCGATGGCGAGGCGCAGCGCGCCGTCGAGCGCGTTGACCGGACCGTTTCCTTCGGCGGTGGCGATGAAGCGCTCGTCACCTACGTGCACCTTGACGGTGGCCTCGGTCATCACACGCCCGTCCTCGCGCTTCTCCATCAGGCAGCGGAAGCTCTCCAGGCGGAAGAACGGCTGGTGCGTGCCGAGCTCCTTCTTCAGCATGACCTCGAGCGTGGCGTCGGCGGCCTCGAACATGTAGCCCTGGTGCTCGAGCTGCTTGATGCCGTCGAGCACGCGCGTCGCGGCCTCCTGGTCGCCGGTGAGGTCGATCCCGAGCTCGAGCGCCTTCATCGTGAGCGAGGCCCGGCCCGCAAGCTCGCTCACCACGACGCGTGCGAGATTGCCCACCGCCGCAGGATCGATGTGCTCATAAGCGGCCGAGAGCCGTGCCGCGGCGCTCGCATGGACGCCCCCCTTGTGCGCGAACGCGCTCGTACCCACATACGGCTGGTGTGGATTAGGCGTCACGTTGGCCGTCTCGGCCACGAAGTGCGAGACCTCGGTCAGCAGCCGGAGCTGGTCCGAGGTGATGCAGTCATCGCCCATCTTGAGCACGAGTGCGGGGATGATCGAGAGGAGATCGGCGTTGCCCGCCCGCTCGCCGTAGCCGTTTGCCGTGCCCTGCACGTGCGTGCACCCGGCGTCGACCGCTACGAGCGAGTTGGCCACGGCACACGCGGCGTCGTTGTGGGCATGGATGCCGAGCTCGACCCCGGGCAGCGCGGCGGAAAACTCGCGAACCACCCTCGCCACGGTCTGCGGCAACGTGCCGCCGTTGGTGTCGCACAGCACGATCGCGCTCGCTCCCGCCTCTGCGGCGGTCCTGCACACGCTGGTGGCATAGCCGGGATTCGCGGCGTAGCCGTCGAAGAAGTGCTCGGCGTCGAAGAACACGGTCCGCCCCTCGGCCACCAGGAACGCCACGCTGTCGCGCACCATGCGGAGGTTCTCCTCGAGCGTGGCATGCAGGGTCTCGGTCACATGGACGTCCCACGCCTTGCCGAAGATGCACAGCGCCTCACACCCGGTGTCCAGCAGCGCGCGCAGTCCGCCGTCTGTCTCGGCGGCTCCGCCTTTGCGACAGGTCGTGCCGAACGCCGTGATCGTGGCATTCTCGAGCTCGAGGTCTCGGGCGCGCTCGAAGAACTCGAGGTCCTTGGGGTTGCTGCCCGGGAAACCGCCCTCGATGTAGTGGACGCCGAGGTCGTCAAGGCGGCGCGCGATACGCAGCTTGTCATCGACCGAGAGCGACATGCCCTCGCGCTGTGTGCCGTCACGGAGCGTGGTGTCATAGAGCGTGACCATCGGAGGCTCGTCCTTCCCCTGCGCGGTGGGGCTTCATTGTAGCGGACAGAGGGCGCGCATACCCGCTCTCATCGCCCGTGCTCGAGCGTGCACACCTCATCTGAGATCGCGCCTGCCGGGAAGGCGAGCTCCATGGTTTCCGGGCAGCGCGCACCGGCGAGCTTCATCGACTCTGCGCACACCGTGTAGCTGACCCACTGCTCCCGCTCGCCCGCGCCCGGCGTGGCCGGCGCCACAGCCTGCGGGGCCGACGCCCCCACCGACGCCACCTGCATGTAGTTCTTCCAGATCTGCGCCGGGAAGCTGCCGCCGGTCACGCGGATGCCGTGGACGTTGTCCATCGCCACCTGCGCCTTGGGATAGCCTACCCACACCGCGGTGCTGAGCTCGCCCGAGTAGCCCACAAGCCACGCGTCACGCCACGACTGCGCGGTCCCGGTCTTGACCGCCGCCCACTGGCCAAAGTTCGCCGAGCTGCCGGTGCCAGCCGTGTACACCTGCCCGAGCGCTCCCGCGAGCGTGGAGGCGACCTCGGCAGAGATAGCACGCGTGCCGTCGCGTTCGGGCGCGTACACCAGCTCGCCCTCGCTGTCGGTGACGCGGTCGATCCCCGAGGGCGCCACCGCGAGACCCCCGTTGGCGATAGTGCCGAACGCCGAGGCCATCTCAAGCGGCGATACGCCCTGCGTGAGCCCGCCAAGGGCGATCGCAGGGTCTTCGTTGATCTCCGAGGTGATGCCCATGCGGTGCGCGGTGTCCACCACCTTGTCCGCGCCGACCGCCATGATCAGGCGCGCGTACACGGTGTTGATCGACCACGTGGTGGCGGTCTGCAGCGAGTACGTGCCGCCGGTGATCGCATTCTCGTAGTTCTCCACGTGCCAGATGCCGTCCTTCACCGGCGTGGAGAACGGGGTCGCCTCCCACATGGAATCGAGCGTGTGACCCTCCTCGAGCGCCGCGGCGAGCACGAACGGCTTGAACGCCGAGCCGGTCTGCCGTTTGCCCTGCGTGGCCAGATCGAACTGCTCGGCCGAGAAGTCGCGCCCGCCCACCACCGCTACCACCGCCCCGTCGCGCCAGCGCACCGACGCGATCGCCACCTCGGGGTCCGCCGGGTCGGGCAGCACGCTCTTGGCCGCCGCCTCAGCCGCGCGCTGCGCCGCCGGGTCAAGCGTGGTGTGGATACGCAGCCCGCCGCGGTACAGGCGCTCCGAGCCAAGCTCCTCCAACAGGTCCCGTCGGACATACTCCACGAAGTACGGAGCCACCAGCTGCCGCATGGGAGCGCCCTCGGCCAGGCCGAGCGGACGGGCGGCCGCGTCCGCGGCCTCCGCATCCGAGATGCAGCCTTCGTCGCGCATGACCCGGAGCACGAGGTTGCGCCGCTCGAGTGCGGCCGACGGGTTCACGAACGGGTCGTACCGTGTGGGCGACTGGATGCAGCCGGCGAGCAACGCAGACTGCTCGAGCGTGAGATCGGGCGCGTCGACGCCAAAGAACCGCTGCGCGGCGCTCTGCACGCCATACGCGCCGTGGCCGTAGTATACCATGTTGAGGTAGACGCCGAGGACGACGTCCTTGTCCGCTCGGCCCTCAAGCTGCAAGGCGAGAAGCGCCTCCTCGATCTTGCGCTTGAGCGTACGCTCGCCCTCTGTGAAGAGCAGTTTCACCGTCTGTTGGGTGATGGTGGAGCCGCCCTGTCGCACCTCGCCGGCCCGGGTGTTGACAGAGAACGCGCGCGCAACGGCCTGGACGTCGACTCCCGAGTGCTCGTAGAAGCGCCGATCCTCGATCGCCACTGCGGCGTCCTTGAGCGACTGCGGAATGGAGTCGTACGGCACCACCGTGCGGTCCTCGGCGTCGTACCACTCCGCGAGCACCGAGCCATCGGCGGCGTAGACAACGGACGTCTGTGCCATCTCGATGGCGCTGGGATCCGCGCGCAGGTCGGGCAGCGTGGTGGAAAGATGCGCCAGGTAGCCAGCGAACGCGAGCAACAGCACCAGGACGACGGCAAGCGCACCCGACGCCCGGGTGAGGACCTTGATCAGGGCAGCTCTGTCCACGTGTGTCGCTCCGGCGCCCCGCCCCGCGCGGGGTCAGCCGGCGCGGGCGACGGGCGCTCCCCCGCTAGAGGTACTCCAGCCACTCCTTGTAGTCGTCGTTCTGACCGCGAACGACCTCGAAGTACGCCTTCTGCAGCTCGAGTGTCACAGGGCCCGCATCACCGATCACGTGGCCGTCGACCGAACGCACCGGCACGACTTCAGCGGCCGTGCCTGTCATGAAGATCTCGTCGGCGGTGTACAGATCGGTCCGCACGAGCGACTCCTCGATCACCGGGTAGTCGAGGTTGTCGGCGATGACCATCACTGAATCGCGCGTGATGCCCTCGAGGATGCCATCGAAGACCGGCGGCGTGGAGATCACGCCGTCGCGGACCACGAACAGGTTCTCGCCGGTACCCTCGCACACGTGGCCCGCCTCGTTGAGCATGATGCCCTCGGCATAGCCATGGCGGTTGGCCTCGATCTTGGCGAAGCCGGAGTTGAGATAGCTCGCCGATGACTTGATGCCGGGAGGAGTGGCGTTGATGCTGCGCTGACGCCACGATGAGATGCCTACGTCCACGCCCTTCACGAGCGCTTCCTCGCCAAGGTACGCCTCCCAGGGCCACACGGCGATGGCGACCTGGACCGGGGAGGTGATGGGGTCGACGCCCATGAAGCCGTAACCGCGGAACGCGATCGGGCGGATGTAGCACGCGGGAAGCTTGTTCTCGCGGATGGTCTCCTTCACGGCGTCGACCATCTGCTCGACCGTGTAGCCGAGGTCCATGAAGAGCATCCTGGCCGAACGATCGAAACGCTGCATGTGCTCGGTGAGCCGGAAGACAGCGGGGCCGTCCGCGGTGGCATAGCAGCGGATGCCTTCGAACACGCCCGTGCCGTAGTGCAGCGCGTGTGTGAGGACGTGGACCTTGGCGTCCGCCCAGGGCACGAGCTTGCCGTCCATCCAGATGTAGTCCACCTCGGGCAGTGCCATCGGAGTCTCCCCTCACGAGCGCCTACGTGTATCGGGATAGTGTAGCGCAGAGCGCGCGACGTGGGAGACCTTACCCGAGTTCTTCCAGCCGGGCGGTACGCTCCGCCGAGGAGCGGCTAAGTCTCATCGTGGCCTGATCTCGTACGAGCGCTCACCCGTGCGGCGCATCCGGCCCGAGTCCTCCCGCCGGCGAACCAGGCCTACGGTCGCCCTCACAAGCGCGCGGCGTGCTTCATCGTCGCGCACCCGGGCACGGGGTGCGAGTCCGCGGCTGGCGGCACGGGCAACCGCGCGCGCGGTTGCCGCGCGCGACGAGCGCCATGCGTCCAACGTGAACTCGCGGTTCATCGCACTCCTCCTTCTCGCAGCGACTCAAGGCGATCCAGAACGTCTTCCGCGGTAGCGCGCTCACGCAGATACTCTTCATCAAGGTCGTATCCGGAGGCCAACAGCGCCTCGGCCCACATGCAGGACTCCTCATCGTTCCAGTGTTTGCAGGCGCAGAGCCTGTCGACGATCAGATCCTCAGCACCGAGCACCGTGGCCGTGTAACCGCCCATTCGGACGGTGGCGGTGTGCGCCAGCGCGCCTGAGGACAGGCTCGAACCGGGTATCTCGACCACGATCCCCAAGGTCTCATCAAACCAGTGCCGACCCTGGCGCTCGAAGTCCCACCCTGCAAGTATCTGCTCGGCTGGCTCCGATGGACCGGCCATGTCTATGTCGGCGGTGGCATATCCCCCCGCCGTCCAGAACTCGACAGCATGTCCGCCAACCACCACCGGCACCGGCCATCCCAGGACTTCGTACGCACGCGAGAGGACACCGGCAAACGCCAATCGACGTTCGATCCGGTCTTCGAATGCATCAACAGCGCGTTCGAGCTCCGCGCGCGAGGGCGTTGGCCCGCCCTCGGCTACCATCAGGCCCGGAACCACAGGGCGCGTCCGACCCGCACCGATCCACGCCTCGAGGTCCGATGCGCGCACCCGCCACAGCCTACCCACCTTGGCCGCCGGCAACCTGCCCGACCGCACATGGTTGTATACCGTGCGCTCAGACACGCCGAGGTACTTGGCCACGGCAGCGATGTCGAGGAGCTCATCCATGGGAATATAGTAGCAGGTATAGGAAACTATAGGAACCGCGAACCCGCCTCCGACATTTGCGCGCTCTCTCCCTCGCCTGAACCACCCAGTACGCGCTTGAGCAGCTGCGGGCGCGAGCTGAGGGCGATCCAGCCGAGCAGCACGCCCCACCACAGCGTGGCCACGCGTGTCACCAGTGTGGCGCCTGAGGCGGCGGCCGCCGGCATCCCCGCCGCGATGAGCACGCCCGCCATCGAGGCCTCGGTGAGGCCGATCCCACCAGGGAGGAACGAGAAGGCGCCGGCGATCGTGGCTACCGCGTAGACCGATACACCCGCGAACGCGTCAAGCGTTCCAAAGCCGAACGCGTGAAGACACAGCACGAACCCGACGCCCTCAAGCCCCCAGGCCACCACCGACGCCGGGACCGACCACGCGAGCACCCGCCAGTGCAGCGCCCGCCCGAGCGTATCGGCGATCGCCTCCGCCGAGGCCTCATGTGCCCTGGCACGCTCGCGCGAGCGCACCGCACGCAGCGCCAGCTCGTGGAACCACGACGAACCAGCGAGCGCCGTGCCCCCTACAACGACCGCGATGCCGAGCACCAGCACCCAGGTGGCTCCGCCGAGCGCCGACAGACCGCCGAGTGCGAGCACGCATACCGCGATGAGGTCGGCCACCCGCTCGGCGAACACCAGCGACACCCCGCGCGTGAGCCGCATGCCGGAAAGCTCGCGAGCCAGCCACGGCTTCACGACCTCACCCACACGTCCGGGAGTGACGGTCATCGCCTGACCGGAGACCTGCAGATAGAGGGCATCGCCGAGCGACACGGGGTGGCCCACGACACGCATCAGCGCGCCCCATCGGACGGAGCGGACCGCGAAGCTCAGCGCCCCAAGAAGCAGCATCCAGACGAGCGTGAGCAGGTCGAACCCGCGGAGCGCGGCCGCCACGGCCGGGCCGTCGCCGACCACCACGAGTGCGGCCGACACGACCGCACTGCCGAGCGCGGCGATCGCAAGCCAGCGAACGAGGTTTCGCGGGGCGGTCTGCACGATCCTATCCCCGTAGCCGCTCCACCACGAGATCGCCCATGGCGCTCGTACCCACCGTCTTCTGCGGCAGAGTGGAAGCATCCGCGATGTCGCGCGTGCGCCACCCATCGGCAAGCACGCCTTCGATGGCCGACGCGAGCGCGTCTGCCTCGGTGTGCATGCTGAAGCTATAGCGAAGCATGAGTTCGACGGACAGCAGCATCGCGAGCGGGTTGGCGACCCCCTGCCCTGCGATGTCGGGCGCCGAGCCGTGTGATGGCTCGTAGAGCGCGGTGCCGTCGCCAAGCGATGCGCTGGCAAGCATGCCGAGCGAGCCGGTGAGCATCGAGGCTTCATCGGAGAGGATGTCGCCGAACATGTTCTCGGTCACCATCACGTCGAACTGCGCGGGCGTGCGGATGAGTTGCATCGCGGTGTTGTCGACAAGCTGGTCGACGAGCTCCACATCCGGGAACTCCGCCTCGTGCAGGCGATGGACGACCTCTCGCCACAGGCGGCTGGACTCGAGCACGTTGGCCTTGTCCACCGAGTGCACCCGTCCGCGCCGTGTACGCGCCGCCTCGAAGGCGGTGCGAGCGATCCGCTCGATCTCGAACTCGCGGTAGTCGAGCGTGTCATACGCGCGCATCCCCGGACCGCCGCCGGTGGCGGCGCCCTCCACGCCAGTCTCGCGAGCGCGCACGCCGAAGTACAGGCCGCCGGTGAGCTCGCGGACGATCAACATGTCCACGCCCTCGAGATACTCGGGCTTGAGCGAGCTCGCGTCGCGCAGGGCATCGAAGATCTTGACGGGTCGCAAGTTTGCGTACAGCCCGAGCGCCTTACGGATGCCGAGGAGCCCCTGCTCCGGGCGTGGCTTCGCAGGATCGGTGGTGTCCCACTTCGGCCCACCGATAGCGGCCAGCAACACGGCGTCAGCAGCGTGGGCGGCCTCAAGCGTGGCCTCTGGAAGCGCGGTACCCGTGGCATCGATCGCCGCCCCACCCAGGAGCGCCTCGGTGAACTCGAAAGTCACGCCAGCGCGCTCGCCGATGACGCCGAGGACCTTCACGGCCTCGGCGATGATCTCCGGACCGATGCCATCGCCGGGAAGCAGGCAGATACGGTAGGTGGTCACCGTGCGGCCTTCTTCCTGGTCGACTCCACCAGGCCGCCGCCCTCGATGATGTCCTTGATGAACGGGGGGAACGGCTGGGCGGAGAACACCGCACCGGTCGTCTCGTTGGTGATCACGCCAGCGTCGGCGTCGACGGTCACGCGGTCGCCGTCGCTGATGCCGTCGACGGCCTCCGGGGCCTCCATGATCGGGAGGCCCGTGTTGATCGCGTTGCGGTAGAAGATGCGTGCGAAGCTCTTGGCGATCACCACCGACACGCCCGCCGCCTTGATGGCTATCGGGGCGTGCTCACGGCTTGAACCGCAGCCGAAGTTCTCGTCGGCCACCAGGATGTCGCCGGGTTCGACCTTCTTCACGAACCCGGGGTCAAGGTCCTCCATACAATGCAACGCAAGCGCGTCGGGGTCGCTCGTATTGAGGTAGCGAGCGGGAATGATGACGTCGGTATCGACGTCGCGACCGTATACGTGAGCGGTACCGGAGAACTGCATGGGATCGCCTCCCTGGGAGCGGACAGCGCAGAGCTGGATTCTACCATTGCTGTCCGTCGCCCGCCGCGCCACGAGTCCCGAGTCTGGCACCACAGCGTCAGGATCGGTCACCGTGCCGATGCAGGCCGCCCACGCCCACGGCTACCGGTTGAAGTCGTGACACAGGTCGCACATGGGACCCTCGTGCTGATCGTGACACGTGTTGCACGCCGAGTCCTTCGCGTAGCGCTTGTGCGTCTCCCTGAAGTTCGGCTCGTGCCCGTTCCAGGGCGCGTGGCACTTCCCGCAGTCGCCCTGCGTGTGGCACTGCTCGAAACAGAGCTCCTTCAGGTGGAAACCCGAGTAGCGAGGGTGCGTGCGCAAGAACTCCTCCGGATGCGGCATCCTGATGCCATGGCAGGCGTCGCACGACTCCATGGAGTGGCAGCCCTCACAGTCGGTGCGGGTGATCGTGGCGGTACCGTAGATACGCTCTCCCGCGAGCCCTGACGCCGCGCTGGTATCCTTCGCGTGGCAGGTGTCGCACTCGGCGCTCGCGTTCTCCGCATCGTGACACGCAAGACACACGGACATCCCCACCGGCATGGCCATGTCGGCGTGCTCCTCCGAGCGGTGACAGTCGGCACACGCGTATCCCGCCTCAAGCGGCTCCGCGTGCGACATCATCACACCGGTCTCATCATTGCGGGTCACGGTCTCGCCGATATCCCGATGACAGGAATGACATCTGTCCGAGGGTACGCGGTTGCCGTAGGCCGAGGAGCCGATGCCGTAGTGGGCCGCGATGTCGCTCGCACGCCGCACGGTGTTCGACACAAGCGCGGTGGTGTCCTCGTGACAGCTCACGCATGCGGTATCGGCATGCGCGCCGCCCCGGGCATCTGACCTGACCTCTGCGTGACAGGTCAGGCAATACGAACTCTGCGCCGTACCGATGTACCCGGCGCCAAGAGCGGCCACAAGACCGATCGCTAAGATCCACGCCGATCCTCGCCTGGATCGTGCGGGCCGCACATGCGTCACCGGGGACGCCTTCGTCTCGTCCTCGGTCGGTGCAGTCCGATCATCATCGGTCGCTGAGGCGTCACCGGCCTCCATGGGCGCCGTGCCCGGGCTCTTCGGCGTCGAACGGCGCCGTCCGCCTGGCAGCATCACGATGATCGCCGTCAGCACGATGATCAAAACCAGGAGCACCATCGCAGCCATGAGGAATACCGCGGCCGTGAGGTTGCTCGTGGGATCGCCGACCACGTCCAGCGCGGCCGATACGAGCGCCGTCAGCTGCGTCTCCATCATTC
Source organism: Actinomycetes bacterium (assembly GCA_022839745.1). Classification (GTDB taxonomy): domain Bacteria; phylum Actinomycetota; class Coriobacteriia; order Anaerosomatales; family Anaerosomataceae; genus Anaerosoma. The sequence goes on along the minus strand of JALHJB010000008.1, from coordinate 19,072 downwards.
ACCTGCCTTCGGCGCCTTGACTGCGTTCCCGGGATGAATGTGGCGCTCGTGGCAGGCGATGCACTCCTGTGAGTCGTGGCAGCGGGAGCACACAGGGTCATCGACATCTGTGGCGATGGCCGAGTGCGACTTCAGGAATCCCTCCGCATGCGGCATGTCGACGCCGTGGCACGGCGTGCAGAGGGTGTCCGTGTCGTGACATGCCTCGCACACCGCCAGGTCCCTCTTGGCCTCGTCTCCGTGGGATTGACCGAACCCGATCGGGTGCGGCAGCACTGTCCCATGGCAGCGCACACAGTAGTCGGAGGGATGGCAGACGCCACACGAAGTGAGGCTGCCGAGTCCGTGCGTCTGCGCCCATTGTGCGCCGTGCGTCACCTGCCAGGGACCCCGCTCAAGCCGCTCCCGCTGTGTGTGCTCCGAGTGACATACACCGCACTCAAGCGTCGCGCCGTCACGCTGGTGACACACCGTGCAGGATTCCATCGTGTACGCACGCCGCACGCGCACGGCATTCCCGTGAGGCACGTCGCCGTGGCAGTCCGCACAGGTTGCGGCACGCGCGCAGGTCGGGTGCAGCACTCGGATGCCGTCGCGGTCGATGATGTCCTCGACATCCTGGCCGTGGCACGAGCTGCACCCGTCGTCCGGCACGCCGAGCACCGGCCCAGAGACCTCGTCCGCGCCGCTGATAGCGCGCGGCACCATCCCGCCCAGGACCCTGCCGGGCATACTGATGCGGTCCGCGAGTGACGAGGCGTGACACGAGACGCACCCCGCCCCATCGTGGGCGCTTGATGCGTACGCCAGAGCGTAGGGACGCATGGCGTGACAGCTGCCGCAGAACGCGGCCGGGCCGGACGCGGCGACCGCCACGAACAGCACACTCGTGAGCAGAAGGATGACTCCAGCCGAGATGAGCGTCTGTGTGCGTGGCGTGCGCAGGTTCGTCCTCCCCCGATGAACGTGGCGTTGGAGCACTCCAACGGCCCAGTGAGGCAGCATAGCATGAGGCGGCGGCACTGGTCAGCGAGGCCGCAGACGCAAACAGGCCCCGGAGGATCCTCCGGGGCCTGTGCAGAAACGCGTGCAACAGAGTGACTCGACTCCTAGAAGTCGAACTGCACACCAGTGTCTGCGCTACCCCTGTGGCACTTGAGGCAGACACCGTCCTGCGTGGGCGAAGCGGCAGCGGTCGCCGCGGCACCCGCGTACTCAGCGGACTTCATGAACCTCGCGCCGCTGGTCAGGTGCGGGAAGTTGTCCGCGACCGTGTCAGCGCCCGAGTCATGGCAGCTGGTGCAGTATGCGGACGAGGCCCAGGCGACCTGGATGCCCGTAGCAGTCGCACCGTTAGCAGGGTCGTACGAGGCGAAGTCGCTCGTCATGATGTGCGAGTTGTAGGGCCCACCAACACCGGATGACCCCGTGACGTTGCCATCGGCATCCGAGTCAGCATAGGTGCCCGTGAAGTACGGATGGCATGCGGTACAGAAGGCGCTCAGCGCACCCGCACGATCGGTGCCCTCGGACGTGACGTCCCAGTTCGAGGGGAGCGACTCAATCTGGAACTCGGCCGACGCAGCTGTCGGGTCCTTCAGGATCTTCGCTGACAGATCCGGCTGATTGACAGTGTCGGCACCGTGTACGGCATGGCATGCGGTGCACTTATTGCTGTGGTTGAACACGGTGTCTGTGGCGAACGTAGCAGGATCGTTGTTGTACACGTGCACCGTGGAGACGCCCGTTGTGGAAACATGGCAGTAGTTGCACGCGTTGGCCACGGTGTCGCCAAGCAGCACCTGACCGGTCGGCGATGCCTTATGAACTGCATGGCAGACCAGGCACTTCTGGGTGTTGTACGCATAACCCTTGTGCGGCGTGGCTGGGCTGTTGTTCGGCGCCGCTGCACTCCAGGTGATCGTACCAGACGAAGTGTTGGCCATCGCAGTCGCGGCGAACGCGAACACCAGGACCATCGCAGTGATGAGAACAAAGAGTGTCTTCTTCACGGAATTCCCCCTCATAGAAGCATCAATATAGTTCGGCATATACAGAATCACCCCCCGTCTTGCCTATGCTCAAGATCAGCCGGTCATCGCCGGCGGTCTTCCCCACTGAGCGCATGCGCACGGTGCCCCTCCCGAGCGTGGCGCAAGCCCAATCTACCATGAGGTATCGACAGATTCAACGAACAAATCAAGATCGAAGAAGCTCGCTACTCCTGGCCCGCCTCGTGCGTCTCATAAGCCGCTCGGCGTCGGCGACGTGCTGTTGCAACGAACACCGCAACCAACACGAGCAGCAGCGGAACGGCATACGCCACCCACGGCACGCTGACCCTCCGAACCACGGCAAGCGGCGACCCTCCCGAGCCGGGCAGACGCACGATCTGGACCCGGGCATTGGCCGTATCGGCCACCGCGAACCAGTCGCGGTCCGCATCGTACGCGATGCCTGTGGGGTAATTGAACAGCCCGTCGGCGGAGCCCTGGTCGCCGTACTTGGCGACGATCGCCTGCTCATCGGGATCCACAACGTACAGCCCGAACGCAAACGCGTCGGCGAAGACCAGCCGGCCCGCACCATCCATCGTCATCCCCGTGGGAAGCTGTAGCGTCGACGCAAGGTCGACATCGCCTTCAGCGTCACCCTCGGCTGTATCCGTGTCCGGGTGCGACAGCTGCGCCTCGGTCATCGCTTCCGGGGCGCCGGTCGACTCGAGTGTGGAGGCACGCTTGGACGTGGGCGGGACCGCCCACTCCACCGTAGCGCCATCGGATGAGAGCGCCTTGATCTGCACGTTGTGGGTGTCGGCGATGTAGAGCGTGCCGTCTTCGCCGATGACCGCGCCGTTCGGCATGTCCACCTGCTCGCTCGCCGAGCCACGAGAGGACCAACGGGCGATCTCCTCACCCTCGGGGGTGAACAGGAACAGTCCTTCGGCTGATGTCACGAAGACGCGGTCGTCTCGCAGCGCGATCTGGATGGGCGACGGCACCTCGAACACGCGGTCGACCTCGCCATCCCGGCCCCAGACGATCACGACGCCGGTCTGGACGTCGGCAACGTATACCTCGCCATCATCGCTCACCGCGATCCCCGCAGGGCCCTGCAGCATGGACATGCCACCCTCTTCGGCGTTCCCCGCAACGAGCTCGTCCTTGAAGGATCCATCCGGGTTGAACCCGAACACGCGTCGCATCACCGGGTCGGTCACCCAGATCGTGCCGTCGGGCCCGATGGCGACATGTCCGGGGCTACGCAGCTGGTCTTCAGCCGCGGCGCTGATGCCGTAGATCGAGCGGACCCACGTGAGCCCGCCCGTGCGCTCGGTGACCTCTTCGGCGGGGCCATCAGGTGCGACCAGCCGACCCACGAACACGAGGATCGCCGCGAGCAACGCCACCAGGATCAGCAAGAGCGCGATGAGCCCTATACGCATGCGTGCGTAACGGACGTCCGCCGGGTCGGGTGACGCAGCGACAGCGACAGAGTGCCCCGACCGTGTCTGTGCGTGTCTCGCCATCGTGCGGCTAGCCTCCGATCCGGTCCAGCGCCTCGAGCGCCGGTGCGTAATCAGGGATGTACGTCAGCGCTGCCTCGAAATCAGCGCGTGCCTCCTCGGCTTGGCCGAGTTCCTCGTACAGGAGTCCTCTCGCGAGCAGCACATCCGCCATGCGCCCGTTGAACTCGAGCGCCTCCGTGTACGCGTCGATCGCGCCCTCGGCGTCACCCGCCGCGGTAAGGATCTCTCCCTTAAGGACGCGTGCATCTATCTCCGCGGTGAAGTCAGGGTCCATGACGATGTTCCGTTCGGCGAGGCTCTTGCGCTCCGCCTCGGTCTCCTCGGCCACGATCGCCAGCGCGGCATCGATCTCCTCAAGCGCAGCCTCGAAGTCCTCCTCGAGGAAGGCGATGCGCGCGACCTCGATCCCCACCGGGCCTCGGCGTGTGCCGAGTGCCGTGTCGGCGCGCTCCACCGAACGGGAGGCCGCCCGGGTGTCACCTGAGAGCGCCTGCGCGCGGATCAGCTTCGCCCAGGTGGGCGCGTCCTCCGGCTGCTCGAGAACAGCAGCTTCAAGCGCTCGGATGTTGCGCTCGGTGACGGTGCGCGGCGCGGCGGAGTCGAGCGACGAAACGGTGACGAGCGCCCAGAGGACAGCCGCCAGGATCAGGATGACGACAGCAAGAACGCCGAACTGCAGCCAGAAGAGCGACTCGCGCTCGCGGTCCCCGGTACGCGTGCGTGCCACATGCACTCCTTTGTGTGGATTCCCCCTGCCCACGAGGGGCCTGTCGCAGTATGCCGCAACCGTCCGCCTCGTTCAATGCGCACGAGGCCGGCCGCGGGAATCGTTACCCGATGTCCTCCGGCAAACCGATGTGTCCCAGCACTGCACTTGCCGCCGCTACGGCCGGACCCGTGAGGTAGACCTCGCTCGTGGGATCGCCCATTCGGCCGACGAAGTTGCGGTTGGTGGTGGCCACCGCACGCTCTCCCGCCGCCAGAATGCCCATGTGCCCGCCCAGGCACGGCCCACAGGTGGGCGTGCTCACTGCGGCGCCAGCGTCCAGGAAGATGTCGGTGAGCCCCGTGTGCATCATGTCGCGGTACACCTGCTGCGTAGCGGGGATGACGATCATGCGCACATCGGGGTGCACCGTGTGGCCCTTGATCACCGCGGCGGCCTCGGCCATGTCCTCGTAGCGGCCGTTCGTGCACGAACCCACCACCACCTGGTCGATCTTCACGTCGCGCGCTTCGGAGACTGGCCGCGTATTGGACGGCAGATGCGGAAAGGCGACGGTGGGCACGATGTCGGCGGCGTCGATTTCGTACACGTGCGCGTACTCGGCGTCGGGGTCCGAGTGGTACTCGTTCCACGGACGCTCGGTGCGGCCGCGCATGTACTCACGCGTCACGTCGTCCACGGCGATGATGCCGCTCTTGCCACCCGCCTCGATCGCCATGTTGCAGATGGTCATGCGGCCCGCCATGCCGAGAGCGGTGATCGTGGAACCCGTGAACTCCATCGCCTGGTAGAGCGCCCCATCCACGCCGATCATGCCGATGATGTGCAGGATGACGTCCTTGGCACCCACGCCGGGCCGGAGCTCGCCGTCAATCACGAACTTGAGGCTCTCGGGCACCTTGAACCACGCGCGTCCTGTGGCCATGGCCACGGCGGCATCGGTAGAGCCCACGCCCGTGGCAAAGGCGCCGAGCGCACCGTACGTGCATGTGTGGCTGTCCGCGCCGATGATCACATCGCCGGCGCCCACCACGCCCTGCTCGGGCAGCAGCGCGTGCTCCACACCCATGCACCCGATCTCGTAGTAGTGCGTGATGCCCTGCGCGCGCGCGAACTCGCGCACGATCTTGGCCTGCTCGGCGGACTTGATGTCCTTGTTGGGCGTGTAGTGGTCGGGCACGAGCGCGATCTTCGCGGGGTCCCACACGCGCTCTACGCCGACTTTGCCGAACTCGCGGATGGCGATGGGCGCGGTCACGTCGTTGGCGAGCACGAGGTCGAGATCGCACTCGATGAGCTGGCCAGGGGCGACCTCGTCCAGGCCCGCGTGGGCTGCAAGGATCTTCTCGGTGATGGTCATCGGTCGGGGCATGGTGCGACGCTCCTTCGTACTGCTTCCAGTTCGTGCATTCTACGCGATGGGGCGGGGCTAGGCCACACGTGGCGCAGTCATCCCTGCAATCGCACCTTGCCCTTTTTCCTTTTTTCAGTCACGATGCAGGCATGGCTAAGACCAAGACAACCGTGTACCTCGATGAGGACGTCCTCCGCGGCGCCAAGGTGATGGCCGCGCGCACCGGCAAGAAGGACTACGAGGTCGTCGAAGAGGCATTGCGCGCCTACCTCGGCATGGAGGTACTCGAGCGTGCATGGGGTGCCGCCGACATGAGCGAGGAAGATGCGCTCAAGCTCGCCGTCGAGGAGGTCCACCGCTTCCGCTCCGGCGCCTCGTGATCCGCGCGGTGCTCGACACGAACGTCTACGTTGCCGCGCTGCTCTCCGCCCACGGCTCCCCCGCACGGCTGGTCGGCGCCCTCGGCGAAGGACTGTTCGACGCGATAGTGTGCCCGCGCTTGCTTGATGAGCTGTCCGGCGTACTGCACAGGCCGAAGATCGCTGCGCGCCTCGACCCAACCGTGGCAGACGACTTCGTGCGCTGGCTCGGCCGTGTCGCGATCACCGTGCCCGACCCGGGAGTCGTTCGTGCAGTCCCACCCGACCCCGACGATGACTACCTCGTCGCTCTCGCTCTCATCGGTCATGCAGAGGTGATCGTGTCAGGAGACGCCCACCCGCTCGGCCTTTCCGGGATCACGCCCCGGATCCTTTCACCGGCCGCCTTCGCTCAGTTCGTGGACGCTCTGCGCTAGACGTGTTTCGTGACCCTCGGTTCTGCCTCACTGCGCACGACGCGTCAGCCTCCGCTCTTCGCTAGACCTCCGCTGGAAGAGCCGGCTGCTCAACCGCCAGAAGAAGACGGTTGAGGGCATTCACGTACGCCTTGGCGCTCGAGACGATGATGTCCGGATGCGCGCCACGGCCGGTGAAGGTGCGCCCGTCCTCGCTCTTGATCCGGATGGTCACCTCGCCCACTGCATCGATACCGCGGGTGATCGACTGCACGCTGAACTCGGTGAGGTCGTTGGGCTCGCCGACGATGCGGTTGATCGCGTTGTACACCGCGTCCACCGGACCGTTGCCGTGGCTCGAGTCGATGAGGCTCTCGCCGTCGGCAGTGATGAGCTCCACGGTCGCCGTGGGGATTCCCGGGTCGCCGCAGCTCACATGCACCTGCTCGAGGTGGTAGACCTCGCCCACCATGCGCTCAGCCTCGCCTACAAGCGCCTCGAGGTCCTCGTCGTAGACTTCCTTCTTCTTGTCGGCCAACTCCAGGAAGGCCATATGTATGGCCTCGAAATCGTCATCCTCCATCGCGTAGCCGAGCTCGGCCAGACGGTGGCGCAGCGCCGCACGACCGCTGCGCGCCGTGAGCACGATGCTCGAGCCACCAGCGCCCACATCGGCAGGGTCGATGATCTCGTAGGTGGAGCGCTCCTTGAGCACGCCGTCCTGGTGGATGCCGCTTGAATGTGCGAACGCGTTAGCGCCCACGATCGCCTTGTTGGGCTGCACGAGGATGCCCGTGATGCTTGAGACGAGCCTGCTCGCGCGGACGAACTCCCGCGTGTTGATGCCGGTGGTCACGCCGAAGACGTCGGGGCGCATCTTGAGCGCCATCACGACCTCTTCCAGCGCGGTGTTGCCGGCACGCTCGCCCAGACCGTTGATGGTGCACTCCACCTGACGTGCGCCCGCCTTCACACCCGCGAGCGCGTTGGCGGTGGCCATGCCGAGGTCGTTGTGGCAGTGGACCGAGACTGTGACGTTCTCGATGCCGCGCACGTTCTCCATGAGGCCGCTGATGAGCGCGCCGAACACCTCCGGATACGCGTAGCCGGTGGTGTCGGGGATGTTGACCACAGTGGCGCCTGCCGCAACGGCGGCCTCGATCATGCGGTAAAGGAATTCGGGCTCGGCGCGCCCGGCGTCCTCGGCGTAGAACTCGACGTCATCAACGAACGAGCGCGCCAGCTTGACGGCCGCCACGCCGCGCTCGATGGCCTCGTCGCCGGAGATCTTGAGCTTGTCGCGCAGGTGGCTCTCCGAGACACCGATGCCGGTATGGATGCGCGGGCGCGCGGCGTCGGCGAGCGCCTCGGCGGCGCGCTCGATGTCGGCCGGGATGGCGCGAGAGAGAGCGCAGACCGTAGCGGCATCACCTACCTCAGCTGCGATGCGGCGCACGCTCTCGAAATCGCCAGGGGACGAGATCGGAAAGCCCGCCTCGATGACGTCCACGCCGAGACGCACCAGCTGACGGGCGATCTCAAGCTTCTCGGCGGAGTTCATGCTCGCGCCCGGCGACTGCTCGCCGTCACGGAGCGTGGTATCGAAGATGAAGACGCGGTCGGATGGGTGCGTCGAAGAAGCGCTGGGTGTGCTCATTGGATGCTCCTAGGGAAGTCTGAACGCGGGTACGGGCGGATACGCCGGCACACGCCGTCGGCTAGACGGCGGCCGGCTGGATAAGTCGCCCGGTAAGACCCGGAAGCATGTGAGCTGTCGCGTTCATGTGCGGGAGTATAGCGCAGGGGCGGGATGCTCGCCTACACCCAGGGCTCAGGATCCTCATCCGGCCACCAGAACGGCCGGTCTGCTGGCGGACACTTGGGAGCAAAGCGGACCTGGAAACGACATTCGATCGCGTTCGCGTAACGGCACATGGTGGTAAGCGATGGACTGTTGGGGCCCAGCCGCTCCAGGCGCGAGACAGCGCTCTTGGTCGTGTCCATCATCGCCGCCACTTGTGCCTGTGTAAGCCCCGCCCGCAGCCGGGCGTGCAACATCTCGGCGCGAACCCCGCTCAGGAAGTCCCCGAGCTCCTCCTCCGTGAGTTCACCGCGAGGTGGATACGGCCTGTGTCGTCGACGAGCGCACTCCTGCATCTCCTCAAGTTCATCGGCCACCGATCTTGGAAATTCTCGCTCCATGCCCCTACCCCTTTGTGAGGACGACCGGGACAGCGTAGTGCACACAGGTCAACTGGACGCATACCGGACGTCAACCTGGGCGCCCATCTCGCATCCGCGTCCGTTGACCCCGCACCACGCCTGGTGCGGTTCGCAAACCTGCGTTCCCTACCGAAGACGCTCGTATCGTGTTGTTCGCACAATCATCAACTCCGATGTTCACAAGCCTGCCAACGCCCGCGAGACTGGGCGGCACGCGGTGAGTGGGAGCGACAAGCATAGCCACACGAGTCGGCGCAGAATCGCGCGCAGCCGCGCTGAACGGCATAGGGCCGCTGATGATGCCGACCAGGGCCGCACACGGCAGCGCACATGGCCGGCAGGCCGCACATGGTCACACAGGGTCGTGGACCACACAGGGCCACACAGGGTCGCCTGGGCCGCACCACATGGCCACACACAGGGCCGTCTGGGCCACACAGGGCCACACACAGGGCCGTCTGGGCCACACAGGGCCACACAGGGGTAACAAGGACCGCAGGAGCTATCGCCTGCCTGAAGGCCGCACGCAAGACACGCGGACCGTCTCTACCAGCGCCAGAGCGGGCAGTCAGCACATATGCGAACAGCCCGATTCGCCAACTTGCTGACTTCGCCAAACAGGGCCCCGTGGTCCACAGCTCAGATTTGCGAACCAGCATACGGCCGGGGCGTGCCGCCACGCGTCCGCAGCATCAGCACGCCCGCTGCATCAGCACGCCAAAAGTGGGCGACACGAGCGGAAGAGGCCCCGCTGAGCGGAGCCTCTTCGAGCCAACGCGTGTGTCTACCGCCTACAGCTCAACGCTCCATGCCTCGGACACCTCGGCCTTGGCGTTGATGCGCTCCATGAGCGCATCGGGGATCGCCGAATCTACGTTCAGGGCCATGAGCGCCGTACCGCCCTCGCCCGTGCGGCCCACCTGCATGGACGCGATGTTGATGCCGTTCTCGCCAAGCGCAGTACCCACCTTGCCCACCACGCCAGGCACGTCGCTGTACTCGAGGAACAGCATGTGATGCGACGGCGCCATGTCGATGGGGAAGTCGTTGAACACCACGAGGCGTGCCTCGTTCTTCTTGCCCATGAGCGTGGCACCGAGCTTGAACTCGCGGTCACCGCTCTTGGCCACAACGACCATCAGGCTCACGTAATCCATGCTCTCAACGCGCTTGTTCTCCGTCACGGAGATCCCGCGCTGCTCGGCGTAGAGGTTTGCATTCACGAAGTTCACCGCGTCCTGGCCGACCACCGTCAGCAACCCCTTGAGCATCGCGGTCTTCAGAATCCGCGTGTCCTGCTCGGCGAGGTGCCCGATGAAGTGCACCTCGATCTCGCTCACCGGACCACGCGCGATCTGGCCGATGCCTGCGCCCAGCGCCTCCGCGACCGGCAGATACGGCCCCACAGCCTCCATGACCTCGGGCGCCACCGGCGCGATGTTCACCGCGGTATCGACCATGTCGCCACGCAGCCCCGCCGCCACGAGGTCGGCGATCTGATCGCCGGCGCGGTCCTGCGCCTCCTCGGTCGAGGCGCCGAGGTGCGGCGTCAGCACCACGTTCTCGAGCTCATGCAGCGGCGATTCCGTGCACGGCTCGGTCTCGAACACATCGATACCGGCCGAGGCCACCTTGCCGCTCTTGAGAGCCTCCACGAGCGCGTCCGTCTGGTAGATGCCACCGCGGGCAGTGTTCACGAGGCGCACGCCGTTCTTCATCTTGGCGAACTGCTCGGCGCCGAACATGCCGATGGTCTCCTTCGTCTTTGGCAGGTGCACCGTGATGAAGTCGGCCAGCGGCAGGAGCTCGTCGATCGTGTCATAGAGCGTCACGCCAAGCGCCGCGGCGCGCTCCTCGCTGATGTAGGGGTCGTACCCGATGAGGTTCATGCCGAGCCCACGGGCACGCTCGGCCACCAGCGTGCCGATGCGCCCAAGGCCGATGATCGCCAGTGTCTTCTCGTACACCTCGGTGCCGGTGAACTTGGAGCGCTCCCACTTGCCCTGCTTCATGCTCGCATTGGCCTGCGCGGTGTTACGCGCGGTCGCGAGCATCAGCGTGATGGTCTGCTCGGCGGCTGACACCACGTTCGACGTGGGCGCGTTGCACACGATCACGCCGCGCTCGGTGGCCGCTGCCACGTCCACGTTGTCGATCCCCACGCCGGCGCGACCAATGATCTTGAGGTTCACGCCCGCCTCGATGATCGGGCGGGTGGCCTTGGTGGCCGAACGCACGATCATGGCGTCGTACTCGGGGATGATCGCCACGAGCTCGTCTTCAGCAAGACCCGTCTTCACGTCGACCTCGTATCCACCGGCGCGCAGCTTCTCGATACCAGTGTCCGAGATCTTGTCAGCTACAAGTACCTTCATGTCTTCTCTCTACTCCCCTTTCGCGGCGGCGAGGCCGCGGTTCAGTGTGCGGTGGCGGCTCCGGTCTGATCGCCCCTACTCCCCCATGAAGACGGCTTCCGCCGCCACGATGCCCGCGCCGCGCTCGAACTCATACCCGAGCTCGGCGAGCGTCATCTCGAGACCGGCGAGCGTGGTGATGATGTCGAACTCGCCGAAGTAGCCGAGGTGTCCCACACGGAAGATGCGACCCGCGTAGTCGTCCTGCCCACCGGCGATCGTGATGCCGTACTTGTTCTTCAGGATGCTGACGATCTTCTTGCCGTCCACGCCCTCGGGCACCCACACCGGCGTGACCGCGGAACCGCGGCCCTCTGCAGGCGCGAAGAGCTTCAGGCCCAGCGCTTCACAGCCGCGCCGGGTGGCCTCGGCCAGGCGCGAGTGACGGGCGATGGTGTTCTCCAGGCCCTCGTCCATGATCATCTTCAGCGCGACGTTGAGCCCGAGCACGAGCGACACGGCGGGCGTGAACGGCGTGGTGTCGTTGGCGATGTTCTTCTTGTACTTCATGAAGTCGAAGTAGAACTTGGGCAGCGTTGAGCGCTCGTAGGCCTTCCACGCCTTCTCGGACACCGTGCAAGCGGCCAGGCCCGGCGGGAGCATGAGGCCCTTCTGCGAGCCGGTCATGACGATGTCGAGGCCCCACTCGTCGGTCTTGCACTCCACCGCGCCGATGCCGGTGATGCTGTCCACGATGAGGATCGTGTCGGGGTATTCTTTGACGATAGCGCCGATGGCCTTCACGTCGTTGAGCACGCCCGAGGAGGTCTCGCTCTGCGTGACGATGACACCGCGAACGCCGGGGTTCTCGGCAAGGGCTGTCGCCACATCGGCGGGATCGACCACGCTCGTCCACTCGTACTGGAGGTCGATGACGTTCAGGCCGTAGACCTCGGCGATGTTCTTCTGGCGGTCACCGAACTTGCCGTTGCGGCACACGATGACGCTGTCGCCAGCGCAGAAGCTGTTGGCGATCGCGGCCTCCATCACGCCGGTGCCCGAGCAGGCGAACAACAGCACGTCGCCTTCGGTCTGGAAGACGTACTTCAGACCTTCGATCGCCTGCTTGAAGGCCGCCGAGAAGTCGGGCGTGCGGTGGTGGATGATCGGCGCGGCCTGCGTGAGTAGCACCTCCGCGGGTACCGGTGTGGGGCCCGGGGTCATCAGGTACTTCTTCTGCATCGTTGCTCTCTTCCTCTCAGGGGTGTCGTCGCCCCCCATGGACGACGCTGTGGTGCCTAACGCCGCTCCCGGCATGAAGCGGCGGTGATGCCTATTCCTTGTCCTGTCGCAACCAGGCGAACATCCCGCGCATCTCGCCGCCCACCTCTTCGATGAAGTGGTCGGCGTGGATGCGCCGCATGGCCTTGAAGTGCGGCGACCCGGCGCGGTTCTCGAGGATCCAGTCGCGCGCGAACTTGCCGCTCTGGATGTCCCAGAGCACCTCGGCCATCGCCTTGCGGGTCTCGTCGGTCACGATCCGCGGACCGGTCACATAGTCGCCGTACTCGGCCGTGTTGGAAATCGAGTCGCGCATCTTCGCCATGCCGCCCTCGTACATGAGGTCCACGATCAGCTTGACCTCGTGCATGCACTCGAAGTACGCGATCTCCGGCTGGTAGCCAGCCTCAACGAGCGTCTCGAAACCCGCCTGCACCAGGTGCGTGAGGCCGCCGCACAGCACGGCCTGCTCGCCGAAGAGGTCCGTCTCGGTCTCCTCGGCAAACGTTGTCTCGATCACAGCCGCACGGGCGCCACCGATGCCGGCCGCCCACGCGAGCGCGATGTCCTTGGCCTTGCCGCTGGCGTCTTGCGCCACCGCGATCAGGCACGGCACGCCCGAGCCCTCGGTGAACGTGCGGCGCACCATGTGGCCCGGGCCCTTCGGGGCGATCATGATGACATCCACGCCCGCAGGCGCTTCGATCTGCTGGAAGTGGATGTTGAAGCCGTGCGCGAAGGCCAACACCTTGCCCGGGGTCATCGACTCGTGGATCTCGGCGTAGTAGATGTGCGCGGTGGTCTCGTCCGGCGTCAGCATCATGACTATATCCGCCTCGGCAGCCGCATCGCGCGGCGTGGCCACCTTAAGGCCGGCCTCCTTGGCCTTCTCCCAGTTCTTCGAGTCTGCCCGCAGACCTACGCGGACATCGCAGCCGCTGTCGTGCAGGTTCAGCGCGTGCGCGTGCCCCTGCGAGCCGTAGCCGATGACCGCGATCTTGCGATCGCGCACCAGTGAGATATCGCAGTCGTTCTCGTAATAGACGGTCGCCATGGTCTCTCCTCCTATGCGTCCCGGGAGCCGCGCGCCAGCGCGATCTTTCCCGTGCGGGCCAGTTCCTTGATGCCGTACGCCCGCAGCAGGTCTTCCATTGCCGCGAGCTTGTCGCCGGTACCTGTGGCCTCGATCGTGAGGCTCGCGCGCCCAACGTCCACGATCTTGGCGCGGAACACGTTGGCGATCTCGATGATCTCGTGCCGCCGCTCGGGCGCCGCGCTCACCTTGTAGAGCACGAGCTCCCGGTCGATCATCTCCTCCGGATCGAGGTCCTGGACCTTGAGCACGTTGATGAGCTTGTAGAGCTGCTTGGTGATCTGCTCGAGCGCGGTCTCATCGGCCGAGACCACGATCGTCATGCGCGAGATCGTCGGGTCCTCGGTGGTGCCCACCGCCAGCGAGTCGATGTTGAAGCCGCGGCGCGCGAAGAGCGATGCCACACGCGTGAGCACGCCCGGCTTGTTCTCCACGAGCACAGAAAGCGTGTGCTTCATCTACTCCCACACCTCCTCGAAGAGCTCCTCATCCAGCATCTCGGAGACCGGGCCTCCAGGGATGCCGCCAAGCATCTCGTCGATCGAGCCGCCCGGCGCGACCATGGGGAACACGTTCTCTTCGCGCTCGACGCGCACGTCCACGATGGCCGGCCCGTCGTAGGCAAACGCAGCCACGAGCGCATCGTCGAGCTCGGCGGGCGTCGTGGCCCGGATACCGAAGCACCCGTACGCCTCGGCCAGCTTCACGAAGTCGGGGCAGTCCTGCGGCAGCGTGGAAGAGGAGTAGCGGTGCTCGTAGAAGAGCTCCTGCCACTGACGCACCATGCCGAGGTAACCGTTGTTGAGGATGACCACCTTCACCGGCAGCTTGTTGATCGCCGCCGTGGCAAGCTCCTGCGAGTTCATCTGGATGGAGCCATCGCCCGCGATGTCGATGACCAGGTGGTCAGGCCGCCCGAGCTGAGCGCCGATGGCAGCCGGCAGGCCGAATCCCATCGTGCCGAGGCCGCCGGAGGACACCCAGGTGCGCGGCTCGGTGATGCGCAGGTACTGGCACGCCCACATCTGGTTCTGCCCCACCTCGGTGGTGAACACCGTGGGCCTGCCCTTGGTGAGCTCACGCACGCGCTCCACCACGTACTGCGGCATGATCGCCGTCTCACTGGTGTGGTAGTGGAACGGATACCGCGCCCGCCAGTCATCGATCACGTGCATCCAGGCGTCGGTGCGTGGCTCGGCGTTCATCTTGCGAAGCTCGGCGGTGATCGCCGAAATCACCGCCCTGGCGTCGCCGACGATCGGCACGTCAACGGGACGGTTCTTGCCGATCTCGGCCGGGTCCACGTCCACGTGCACTACCTTGGCCTTGCTCGCGAAGGTGGCGAGCTTGCCGGTCACCCGGTCGTCGAAGCGAACACCCACGCCCAGGAGCAGATCGGTCTCCGTGATCGCATAGTTGGTGAACTTGCCGCCGTGCATGCCCGGCATTCCCACGAACAGGTGGTGGTCCTCAGGGAACGCGCCTTTGCCCATGAGCGTGGTCACCACGGGAAGCTGCATCAGCTCGGCAAGCTCCTTGAGCTCCTTCGCGCCGTTGCTCGACAGCACGCCGCCGCCCACGTAAAGCAGCGGCTTGCGGGCCTTGGCGATGAGCGCAGCGGCCTGATGGACCTGCTTGGCATGCCCCTTCACAGTGGGCTTGTAGCCGGGGAGGTTCACACGCTCCGGATACGTGAAGTCGATCTCGCCGCGTGATACGTCGACCGGCAAGTCGATCAGCACCGGGCCGGGACGACCCGTGGATGCGATATGGAACGCCTCCGCCATGATGGAGGGGATGTCGGCAGGATCGTCGACAAGGTAGTTGTGCTTGGTGATGGGGATGGTGATCCCGGTGATGTCGGTCTCCTGGAAGGCATCGGTGCCCAGCACGTGCGTGGCCACCTGCCCGGTGATCACCACGATCGGCACCGAGTCCATGTAGGCGTTCGCTATGCCGGTCACGGTGTTGGCTGCCCCCGGGCCACTCGTGACGATCACCACGCCGGGCTTGCCGGTGACCCGCGCGTACGCATCGGCAGCGTGCGTGGCGCCCTGCTCGTGGCGCGTGAGGATGACCCTGATGCCCTCCGCTTCGTAGAGCGCGTCGAACAACGGCAGCACCACACCGCCCGGGTAGCCGAATACGACCTCGACACCCTCTTTCTGCAACAATCTGACCATGGCCTGTGCGCCGGTCATCTTCATGCGTTCACCTCCCGATCGGTTCGTCGTGCCTGATCGACATCCCTGCCCCGCGGCCGCGTTCCGTGCGCTTTCAGCATTCGAGCACCGCCCCCCGCTCGGCCCCGGTCACGAACCGGGCATAGCGGGCAAGGTAGCCGCGCTTCGCCTTGGGCTCGGGCGCCACCCACGCGGCACGACGGGCGTCGAGCTCCGCTTCGTCGACGTCGAGCGTGAGCGCCCCCGCGTCGATGTCGATAGAGATGGTGTCGCCCTCGCGCACAAGCGCGATCGGCCCGCCAGCGGCCGCCTCGGGGCTCACATGCCCGATGGACGCACCCGATGTGGCGCCGCTGAAGCGCCCGTCGGTGATGAGCGCAACGCTCGTGGCAAGCCCCCGGCCCTTGACCGACGCCGTCGGCGAAAGCATCTCGCGCATGCCCGGTCCGCCCTTGGGACCTTCGTAGCGGATGACGATCACGTCGCCCTCGCGGATCTCTCCGCCGAGGATGGCCGCGCTCGCGGCTTCCTCGGACTCGAAGACCCGCGCGGGGCCGCTGTGCTGGCGCATCTCGGGCGCCACCGCTGACTGCTTCACCACCGCGCCCGCGGGAGCGAGGTTGCCCTTCATCACGCGCAGCCCGCCAAAGGGCGCGTACGGGTCATCAAGCGTGCGGATGACGCGGCCGTCGGCCCCTGACACGGCCGCCAGGTTCTCGGCCACCGTGCCGCCGGTGACGGTGAGCGCGGCGGTGTCGATATGCCCGGCCTTGGCGAGCTCGGCCATGATGGCGGGGATGCCGCCCGCGAAATAGAGGTCCTCGATGTGTATCTCGCCCGCCGGGGAGACACGCACGAGATTGGGCGTGCGCTCGGAGACAGCCTGCCAGTCGTCGAGCGTGATCGGAGCACCGGCCTCGGCGGCGATGGCGGTAAGGTGCAGCACGGTGTTCGAGGAACCACCAAAGGCCATATCGACGGTCATCGCGTTGCCAATGGCGGCGGGCGTCATGATCTGACGGGCGGTGATGCCTCGCTCAAGCATCCGCATGACCTGCATGCCGGCGCGCTTGGCGAGGCGGATGCGCTCCGAGTAGACGGCCGGAACGGTGCCGTTGCCCGGCAGACCGAGGCCGATGGCCTCGGTGAGGCAGTTCATCGAGTTGGCGGTGAACATGCCAGCGCAGCTGCCGCACGTGGGACAGGCGTTGTTCTCGAGCTCGAGGAGTGACGCGTCGCTGACCTCGCCTGCGGCGTGTGCGCCAACGGCGGTGAACACAGTGTCGAGATCCACATGCCGATTCTCCCAGCGACCGGCCAGCATGGGCCCCGCCGAGACCACCACGGTCGGCAGATCGAGACGCGCGGCGGCCATGAGCATGCCCGGGATGACCTTGTCGCAGTTTGGGATGAGCACGACCGCGTCGAATGCGTGCGCGGAGACCGCGATCTCCACCGAATCGGCGATGACCTCACGGCTTGCGAGCGAGTACCGCATGCCGTCGTGGCCCATCGCGATGCCGTCGCAGACGCCGATCGTGGATATCTCGAGCGGGGTGCCCCCAGCGATACGCACGCCGGTCTTGACCGCTTCGGCGATACGGTCCATCCCCACATGACCGGGAATGATCTCGTTCGCGGAGTTGATGACGGCAACGAGCGGGCGCGATATCTCCTCGTCTGTGAGGCCGTCGGCCTTGAGAAGGCTGCGATGAGGAGCCCTCGAGGGGCCCGATTTCATCCGATCGCTTCGATGCTCCATGCTCTGGCCCTGCCTCTCTGGGCGGGGATCCGCTGTGCCGCATGGAGCGAGTGAGGGACAGCCGGATGCACGGAGATGACGACACGGAGAGCGGCTGTATGCGCTCTCCGGGATCCGTTGCGGACTGTCCGAGAACGACACCCGACCTGATGCACGGGCGTCTACTCATGCGGCAGGTAACGGATGCCACCGACCCGTCTTACTGGGCTGGCCCCTGCGGAGGTCGTCCGCCTCGGGCGCCGCACCGTTCTTCCGGGTGGCTCTGGGGTGAGTTTCGAAGCGTCCCGCGCCGGGCTTCCACCGTCCCCGACTCTCTACAGCTGGGATTGACCTCTACTGATCCCCGTCAACGCCGATAGTGCTCTGCGGTTGGTAAGGGTGCGAGTATATGCGGAACCGCGAGGAGTCGCAAGGACAAGCGGTCGGCCTGGTGTCCCGCACGGAATCCTCGGCAACGGCGTGGAGATCCCACTGCTGGTGCCGCATTCCGGACTGCTGCCCGGGTATCGCTACCGGCTCCCGATGAAAACGCCGCCGTGCGGATCGAACACTCCCCCATGGCAGCTCACGCACTCTGTCGCCTCGGTGGTCGCGGCACCGATAGGCTGATACTCCTCGGTGAATAGGGTGTCGTAGTAGTGACAGACACAGCCGCCGTGGTCTGCCTTGAACTCGAAGCCGAAAGCCGGCCTGATGGCAACAAGCTGCGGGCCGTGACAGTTGACGCACTGCCCGCTCTGCGTGCCCCGAGCCGTCTGCTCCCACACCGCGTGTGAGTCCACGTGGTATGGATACTCGGCAAGCGGGTCCATCGGGTCGGTGTGGCAACCTTCGCATGAGTCGCTTCCGCCTCCCCGCGCAGCACCGTGGCAGCTGCACCCAGCGTGCCCCTCCGGCGTTACAGCGAACAGGTCGGAGCCATGGCAGGAAATGCAACCCTGGCTGTTGACGGCAATGCTGGCCTCCAGCGCACCGTGTCCGACCCGGGAGTCGTGCCACAGCCCGAATCCGGCCGACGGATGGCACGCGCCGAGGCATGTGGTCGACGGCGTGACGCCCTCAGCATGGCAGGCCGAGCAGCCAGGAGGCTCCTCGCCCGAGAGACGGAAGTCGGTGCCGTGCATGCGGGTGACGTCGGTACCATGGCAACCGGACACTGAACAACCGTCGGAGACGGTGTGCGCTGCGATACCTGCGTGCTGCTCGGCGGCTTCGTGGCACGTCTCACAGGTGGCGTCGGTGACGTCGGTGGTCGCGTTGTGGCAGCTGGTGCAGTCGGCGTGGATCGCAACGACACCACCAGCGTGGCAACCGGACTGCGTGCACCCCTGCTCGGACGGGACCGCCGGATGACTGTCTTCGTGCACGGCATTCTCACCAGTGTGACAGCCGAGACAGTCATTCGTCGGACCGCCGGCGATGCCGTGACAGTAGTTGCATCCCGTCTGTCCGCCGGCTAGATCCACATGCATCATCGCGATGTCGTCCTCGCGGTCGGAGTCGTGGCACCCGGCGCCCGTGCAGAACACGTCGGGCAGCGCGTGCGCGCCCACAGGCTCGGGCTCAGGAGCCGCGGGCGTGAGGGCCGCCTGGGTGCTCGAACGCACGGGAGCGGTGATGACGGCCGTGCCGCCGAAGACGTAGTAGGTGTCCACGTCGCCCTTGAGCGCCTCGAGCTTGGTCTTGGTGACTGAGGTGAGCGTGGTGCCCTGGGTCATGAGCATGACCGAGTTCTTCGAGCCCAGGAGCGGGCCTGCGCACAGCGCGTCGGCGAAGCCCTCGCCGGTCGCG
>JALHJB010000027.1 GCA_022839745.1 Actinomycetes bacterium | reverse complement strand
TGCATCGGGGACTCCTCTCACAGTCGGGCTTGGACACCACGACTAGAGAGCGAGTCCCTGCTTGTTGTCAACGCTCCCCAGGATTAGGGATGCTTCCGTGCTCGTGAAGCGCCGCTCCCAGGCGGAGGAACCGGTCGACATCGAGGGTCTCGGCCCGTGCGCCGGAGTCGATACCCGCCGCCTCCAGCAGGGATGTCGCCTCGGTGGTGCTGATACCCAGGCCCGCGGCAAACGAGTTGCGGAGCGTCTTACGACGCTGCGAGAAGGCAGCGTCCGCCGCCCGCGCCGCCGAAGCAAGCAGCACCGCGTCAGCGGCCGTGGAGTGGCGGACCAGCGTGATCACGGACGAATCCACGCGTGGTGGCGGCAGGAAGCACGACCGGGGGACGGGGAACCTGCCCGCGGCGCGCGCATAGAGCCCCAGCTTCACCGTGTACGCCCCGTACGCTTTGGTGCCTGGGCGCGCGGACATGCGCTCGGCAACCTCGGCCTGCACCATCACCACCGCCCGCTCGAGCGACGGCATCTCCTCGAAAAAGCGGAGTACGACGGTGGCCGCCACCGCGTACGGGAGGTTGGCCACAAGCGCCCGCGGAGCGCAGCGACCGGTGCCAAGCGCGTCGACCGGGACACTCACGGCATCAGCGTGCACCACGGTGAGACCGCCGCGCTCTTCGGCGAGATCGGCCAGCACCGGCAACAGACGATCGTCGAACTCAACGGCAACGACGTCCGCCCCCGCCTCGAGCAGCGCGTCGGTAAGGGTTCCGACACCCGGGCCGATCTCGAGGACCCGCTCGCCGGGCGCGATGCCGGCCTCACGCACGATGCGGCCAACGACGTTGTCGTCGATCAGGAAGTGCTGGCCGAGCGCTTTGCGGGTGCGGAGGCCGTGGCGCTCGAGGACAGCGATCGTTGCCGACGGATTGGCCAGCCTCGAGTACGGCACGCGCTTCCCGGGCCTACTGGTCGAGGATCGTGACGGTGACGGTGCGTCGGCCCCAGGCGACCGCCCGGGCATGCGCTGCCGAGGATCCCCCGGACCAGAAGCACACATCGATCTCGGCGCCCTTGATGGCGCCCCCGGTATCAGCCGCGTATGCGTAGCCGTACCCCGGAACGTACAACTTCGTGCCAAGCGGGATCACCGAGGGATCCACGGCAACGATGCCCCATCCCGCAGGTGCGTCATAGGCCGCCAGTTTGCGCTCGATAACGCTCAGGCCACCGCAACCGGGATCCCAGGGCGTGTATGCCGTGGCGCTCACACGAAGCGTGCGGCCTTCGTCCGGACCCGCCGCTCCCGCATCGGCCCCGCCGGGCATCCTGGGCTGGCGGGCGACTCTCGGCACCTGCGGCTCCGGCTTGGGCTTGGTTCCGACCCGCACGATCGCGGGAACGGGCTCCACGAGGATCTCCTCGGCCTTCACCGTGCGCGCCACCTCGACCTCGCCCTGCATGGTGAGCTGATACACGCGGATCGCACGTCCCTCGGCACCTTCCTGCACGACCGTGCGCTGCCCCACGTAGAGGTCGGCGTCGGGCTCCTCGATCGTTTCGAACGCCACCACAGCGTCCTCCTTCAGCACACGGAGGAAGACGTCGGTAGCGGTGATGGTCATCTCTTCGGACAACATGGCGTCGATCGGAGGGTCGACCGCGAGTCCCGCCGAGGGATCGAGGCCCACGGTGACGAGTGCGTCCGCCACGGTGGTGCCGATGACGTTCACATCGACCTGCGTGCCGTTGCACTCGATGGTGACGGGAACCGCCTGGCGAACGACGATCTCGGCGCCATCGGCCACAGGCTGCTCGGGTAGCGGGGACACGAGGTCGCCGTCGTCAAGGTCGATGTCGACCTCGGCGAGGACGTCGGCAACGGTGTCAGCATCAGTCTTGTGATAGGCGACCTTGCCGTCGACAACGACGGTGACGCCCTTATCGGCCCATGCAAGTGCAACGAATGTGCTGGCTGCGACGACGACTGCGAGGAGCACTACTGCGACGTGATGGTTCTTCAGCAAGCGGGCCGGACGGACCGGCGTACGCATACAAGCCTCTCGACCGGTTACAGTTCTGTCACAGACGCGACCTTTAAAGTATAGCCCAGTCGCCCGGAAACGTTCCACGCGCTCTGACCTGCGACCCGACGAACGGCGACGCCCGGTGGACGGATTCGGGCCACGGCTGGCGGCACGACGTACGAACGGACCCGCTGTGACGACGACCGGCGCGCTAACCGGATCGGCGGCGGATCGCCTCCAGCGCGACCGCGCTGCCCAGCAGCCGTGCGCCGGTGAGCGCCTCCGGATGGTGTGCCACGTCGCCCCCGGCATCGAGCCCTGCCACCTTGAGCACATCGAGCACATCGATCCCGAGAACCGCAAGCACGCTGCGCGTGGTCGCCTCGGCGGCGTCGAACCCGTACGGGTCTCCCCCGGAGCGGGCGAGCAGGATCGCCCCCGGCCGGCGAGCGGGCCGGGGGTGGCCGAGGACGTGCGTGCGCGCCCAGTAGGGCTGCATGCGGTCGTAGAGGATCTTCAGCACCGCAGGCACAGTGGCGAAGTAGACGGGCGACGCGACGATGAGCGCGTCGACCCGGTCGATCCTCTCGAAGACGTCACGCCACGGGTCGGAAAGGATGCACTCCCCCGTCCGCGAGCAGGTGTTGCAGCCACGGCACGGCGCAAGGCCGAGCCCGGCCGCCGCGAGGGTGTCGGTGGCGACCCCGGCCTCCGCGGCACCGTCGAGTGCCGCCGCCAGCAGCGTGTCGCTGTTGCCGCCTCGTCGCGGACTCCCGGCGATGCCGAGCACGAGCGGACGAGGCGCGGTCACCGGATCGGGCGCGATCAGTGCGTCGCCGCTCGCCACGGCGTCGCGCGCGGTCCGTTCATCGCCGCTCACCGTACGTGCCGCCGCCCGAACAACGTCCGGGCGTTCTCGAGAGCCGCCGCGGCCACCTCGGCGTGCGCGACGCCCTTCACGTCGGCCACTGTTGCGGCGTTGAGCACCGCAAAGGCCGGCTCGTTCGGCCGCCCGCGATACGGGTGCGGTGCCAGGAAGGGGCAGTCGGTCTCCACCAGCAGCCGGTCGAGCGGCACGATGCGCGCGGCCTCGCGGAGCGCCTCGGCCTTCTTGAACGTGACCGGTCCGGCGAACGAGATGTGGCAGCCGAGCTCGAGGAACCGCTCGGCCAGCTCCGGGCCTTCCGTGAAGCAGTGGATGATGCAGCCGGCCTCGGGAACGCCCACCTCACGCAGCAGTGCCAGACCCTCGTCGTGCGCCTCGCGCAGGTGGATCTCCACCGGAAGACCGACCTCTCGCGCAAGCTCGAGGTGGCGGCGGAACCACGCGCGCTGATCGTCGCGTGGCGAGTGGTCGTAGTGGAAGTCAAGGCCGAGTTCGCCGAAGCCGCCCACGCGCGGGTCGGCCGCGAGCTCACGGAGCCGTGCGAACAGCGCGTCATCGCCCGCGCTCGCGTTGTGCGGATGCCAACCCACGATCAGCCGCACCTCGGGGACAGCGAGGCCCTCGGGCTCGAGATACCGTCCTGCAGCCGACATCCAGCCCTCGAGCCCGCCCAGTGTCGCCTCAGGCGACTCGGTGAGGTCGACGACCGTGGCCACCAGCGCGATCCCCGCACGCGACGCGCGGACAAGCGCCGCGGCCGGGTCTTCGAGCATCGCAAGGTGCGCGTGAGCGTCGACCGAAGGGACGCCCAGATCGGGCAGTGCAGGCAGCGATTCGACCACAGTCGACTCCCTCCTTCCGGGCTCGGCGCGGCTACACCTCGTCGTACATACGCGGGAAGAGCGCGTCTCCCTTGGTCACACGCGAGCCCTCGGGCAGACCGCCCCACTCGGCGGCGGCACACACATCGGTCACCGCGGTGATATCGCCAAGGCCGAGGCGCCGCCAGACCTCGGCGGAGGTGTTCGGCATCACGGGAGCCGTGAAGAGCGCCGAGATGCGCACGGCCTCGAGCGCGTTGTAGAGCACGGCCGCCAGCCGGACGGTATCGCCCTCCTTGGCAAGCGTCCACGGCGCGCTGTTCTCGATGTAGCGGTTCGCGAACTTGATGAGCTCCCATGCGCTCTCGAGCGCTGCCGAGTAGTCGAGGCGCCGCATGTGGTCCTCATAGGTCTCGGGGAGCTTGCCCGCGATCGCGCGCATCGTGGCGTCATCGTCGGCCTCAGCCGTGAGATCCGGCGCCGCCGGCGCCGCGCCGTCGAGGTACTTCTCGGTCATGTTGAAGAGCCGCGAACAGAGATTGCCCCAGTCGTTGGCGAGGTCACCGTTGTATCGCTGGACCATGCCCTCGATCGAGATCGAACCGTCGTGGCCGAAGGAGACGTCGCGCAGGAAGTAGTAACGGTACGCGTCCACACCGAAGCGCTCCACCAGCGAGGCAGGAGTCTGCGCGTTGCCCTTGGACTTGCTCATCTTCTCGCCCTTGGTGAGCAGGAAGCCGTGCGCGAACACGCTCTTTGGCGGCTCGATGCCCGCAGCCATGAGCATGGCCGGCCAGATCACGCAGTGGAAGCGGATGATGTCCTTGCCCACGAAGTGGATATCGGCCGGCCAGTACCGCGCGAAACGCTCCTGATCCGCCGGGTCGTCGCTGCCGTAGCCGAGCGCCGTGATGTAGTTGAGCAGGGCGTCGATCCACACGTACGTGACGTGTCCCTCGGCAAACGGGATGGGCACGCCCCAGGAGAACGTGGTGCGCGAGATCGAGAGGTCTTTGAGGCCGCCCTGCACGAAGGAGACGACCTCGTTGCGCCGTGTCTCCGGCTGCACGAACTCGGGGTTTGCGGCGTAGAAGTCGAGCAGGGGCTGCTGGAACTCGGAGAGCTTGAAGAACCAGTTGTCCTCGCGGATGAACTTCACCTCGCGCCCGCACTGCGGGCAGACGCCGGGCTCCTCGAGCTGGTCCTCGGTCCAGTACGTCTCATCCGGCACGCAGTACCAGCCCTCGTAGTTGCCCTGATAGAGGTGACCGTCGTCATGCAGCTTCTGCCAGAACGCCTGCACACCACGCTTGTGGCGATCTTCGGTGGTGCGGATGAAGTCGTCGTAGGTGATGCCGAGCATCTCCCACGCGCTCGTGAACGTGGGTGCGATCGAGTCCACCCACTCCTGCGGAGACACCCCGTGCTCCTCGGCAGCCTGGGCGATCTTCTGTCCATGCTCGTCGAGCCCCGTGAGGAAGCGGACGTCGTGTCCGGTCATACGGCGATACCGCGCAACGGCGTCGGCCGCGATCGTTGTGTACGCTGTGCCCAGGTGCGGTTCAGCGTTGACATAGTAGATTGGCGTGGTGACGTAAAACGGCGGCTTGCTCACCGGTGGTTACCTCGTCTTCAATATGGGTATTTATGGAAGCGACGCCGGATGTTCCGGACAGTCCCACATGATACCGCACCGCGCGATCAGAGCAGTTGCTCGAAAGGGGCGCAGCATGAACGACACCGGTATCGTGCGCCGGGTCGACGACCTCGGGCGCATCGTCATCCCCATGGAGCTGCGGCGAACCCTCGGCATACACGTCAAGGATCCGCTCTCGATATCGGTCGACGGAGAGCGCATCATCCTGGAGAAGTACCGGGAGTCATGCGTGATCTGCGGGAGCGAAGAGCGGGTGCAGCCGGTCAGGGGCCGCACGGTGTGCACGGCGTGCGTCACGGAGATCAAGGGCCTGTAGCCGTGCCGTGAAGGCGCCGCTCTACAGCCCCAGCGACAGCCGGTAGACGTCGTTTCTTGGAAGCCCCATCTCGCGGGCCACGTCACGCACCGCGTCGCGGCGGGTGGCACCAGCGGCGATGGCCGCCGCGAGCTTCTCGCGGACCGACTCCTCATCGATCAGCAGCTGGACGGGCTCCTCGCGAGGCCCCACGAGCAGCACGACCTCGCCCCTGATCTCACGGTCGGCGTAGCGCTCGGCAAGCTCCCCCACCTCGCCTCGCACGATCTCCTCGTGCAGCTTTGTGAGCTCGCGTGCAACGGCCGCGCGACGACCCGGGAGCGCTTCAGCGATCGAGGCGAGCGTGGCGGGTGTCCGACCGGGCGATTCGTAGAAGACGAGCGTGGCGTCCAGGTCGGCCAGCTTCTGAAGCGCGCGGAACCTTTCGCCTTGCTTGCGTGGCAGGAAGCCGCCGAAGTAGAACGCGTGGGCGGGCAGGCCGCTGGCGACGAGGGCCGTGAGGATGGCCGAAGCGCCGGGCAGGACCTCCACGGTGAGACCGGCCTCCAGGCACGCGTCGACGAGCTGCTCGCCGGGGTCGGAGACGCCGGGCGTGCCGGCGTCGGAGACCAGCGCGATCCTCTCTCCCCTCTCGATGCGGTCCACCAGCTCGGGTGTCTTAACGGCACGGTTGTGCTCGTGGTAGGACTCGAGCGGCGTACGGATCTCGTAGCGAGCGAGCAGCTTGCGGGTCACGCGGGTGTCCTCGGCCGCGATCACGTCAGCGGTCCGGAGCGCATCAAGCACGCGCAGGGTCACGTCGCCCAGATTGCCGATGGGCGTTGCGCAAACCAGCAGGACTCCGCTCGTCTCAGGCATCTGACGGCGGCATGTCCTCGCCGGCTGTCTCGACGTCCTCGGATCCCACCGGAAGGCCCTGCCCCTCACCGGACGCTCCGCCAGGCACGTACGCCGGAGGTGGTGGCGGCACGTATCCGCCATCCGGCATGACGGGAGGTGCGGGCGGCGCGTAGGCCCCCGCGTCGCCGCCGGACAGCGGTCCGTCGTACACGGGAGCCGCGGAGGACACATCCGGGTCGAGACCGGCGACGCGGCGGAAGAAGAGCGTCCATGCGGCGTTGACAAACGTGCCGTAGATCGCGCCGGGGAGCATGAGCACGAGGACCATGAGCACGATCAGCGCGATCGCCATCACGAACTGCTCGGCGATGAACAGGAACACCAGCGGGATCGCGAGCGGGATGGCGATGACAGTGACCGCGACGCCATACGCGAGGCCGGGAAGCAGCATGACGAGCCAGAACACGAACAGGCCCTTTTTGCCCCACAGGTCGTCCCACGCCCGCTTGATGGCCTGGCCGAAGCTCACATCGAGGAGCACGCCGTAGCGAACAGCCATCGGCAGGAGGATACCGATAATGAACGAGGCCGCGAGAATGACGACCAGCAGGATCGGGAAGAACAGACAGATGCCCACGCCCGCGGCCGCCTCGCCACCGGATACGCCAGCCAGCCCGGATGCGACCAGCACGCCGCCCATGATCATCACCATCAGCAGAACGGGTAGCCCCAGCACGAACTGGATCATGAAGGTGCGGCCCCACTTCGAGAAGCCCACGGACCACGCCATACCGAGCGACGGCGCGCGTCCCTCGGCGGCTTCGTTCGTCCCGTATGCGATCCCGCCCTGCGCGGCGACCGACAGGACCCACAGCGCGAGCGAGATGATCACGAGCACGCCGGCCACCACGGCTATCAGCGCCAGGTTGTCGGTGGCCCAGCGCTCCATCTGCGTGAAGGCCTGCCCGACGTCTCCCGAGAAGTCCTGCGAGCTCATGGAGTAGTTGCTGCCAACACCGCCAGTGGAACCACCGCTCACCGCGCCCACGAACAGCCCAAGCACCCAGAGGGCTTTGTAGCGCCAGGTGATGGTCCATGCGCGCTTCAGAAGGTCGAAGTAGTCCACTGGATGCTCCTGTCGGCTCGTGACTGCACGCGCTAGTCCACCCGAACCAGCTCGTAGCTGGTCGTTCCCAGTCCCATTTCCTCCGCATACGTTATCGCATGCGTGCCGTCCACACCGGTGATGGCGATGAACTTGTCGGCGCCAGCGCTGAGGCCCTCACCGCGAGAACCCGTGAGACCCTGCGCCTGGGTGACGAGATCGAACGCCGCCTGCTCGATCGCGACGATATCGGTGGAGGCAAGAACACCGATGTCCGGGACGATCGGCGCGTCGGAGAACGAGAAGCAGTCGCAATCCGGGGTGACGGCGGTGACGAACGACAGGTACACGGCCTTGCCGTCCTTGCCGTCCAGCGCTCCAGCCACGTGCTCCACGATCTTCTCCTGGATGCTCGTAGCGTCGGTCTTCCACTGCGTGGCGATCGCGCCGTACGGGCACGCGGCAACACACTCGCCGCAGCCGTAACAGACGTCATAGTCGACGACCGCGTAGCGATCGGGCCCGATCGTGATGGCCTTGACCGGACACCAGCGCACACACCGCGCGCACGCGGTGCAGGTCTCCGGGGTCACCTCGGGCTTGAAGTCGGAGTGCATGCGCTGCTTCGCCGAGCGGCATCCGAGTCCCATGCCCACGTTCTTGAGGGCGCCGCCGAACCCGGTCGCCTCGTGGCCCTTCACG
Source organism: Actinomycetes bacterium (assembly GCA_022839745.1). Lineage (GTDB taxonomy): Bacteria > Actinomycetota > Coriobacteriia > Anaerosomatales > Anaerosomataceae > Anaerosoma. The sequence goes on along the minus strand of JALHJB010000027.1, from coordinate 15,217 downwards.
TGCGTGACCACCACCATCGCGTCGGCGTGCATGACCGCCGAGCCGATGCGGACCGACTCGAAGTGCTTGCCGTTCACTGGGACCTCCACGGCGTCGCGGCCGTCGAGTCCGTCGGCGATGATGAGCGGCGCATCCACCGTGGCGAAGGAGAACCCATTATGGATCGCGCACGCCAGGTGCTCGACCGCGTTCGCCCGCTCGCCGCGGTACAGGGTGTTGGCGTCCGTGAGGAACGGTTTCCCGCCCGCGTCACGGATGCGTCTGACCACCTCGCGCAGGTACACGGGGCTCACGAATCCCGTGTTTCCCTGCTCCCCGAAGTGCAGCTTCACGGCGACCAGGTCGCCATCCGCGATGGCATCGGCCAACCCCGCCCTGCCCAGCAATCCGCCGACCCGAGCGACCATGCTGCGCTTCATCGGTGAGCGCATCGGAGCGAAGTAGACCTTGGCTGGTGTGGTGGATCCCTGCTCACTCACCGATGTATCCCTTCACGAGAATCGTACTCATCGAAGGCGAGCGCCGCCGCGCCGAGCACTCCCGCGTCGTTACCGAGTTCGGCCTGGACCACCCGGACGTCCCTGCGTCCTGCCAGGGCCTCGTGATCGATGACCTCGGCAGCGCGCTCAACGAGGAAGCCGCATGATTCGCCCACGCCACCGCCGACGATGATGAGCTTGGGGTTGAGTATGTTCACGATACTGACGAGCGCCCGCCCCAGGATCTCGCCCACGTCGAGCAGGATGCCGCGTGCGTCTTCATCGCCTTTGAGCGCCGCGACGATCACGTGCTCCGCCGTGACCTGCTCGGCGTCTCCACCGGCTGCCTCACGCAGATCGAACGCCCGGAACGTGGCGGCGACCTCCCTGCCACGCGCGGCGATCGCCGGACGGCCGAGGTACGACTCGAGATGACCCGCCCCGCCGCACGGGCATGGCGGGCCGTCGAGCTGCACCACCATGTGACCGATTTCGGCGCCGAGACCGCGCGAACCCCGGTACGGCTGTCCATCGAGGAAGAGCGCCCCGCCCACGCCTGTGCCGAGCGTGATCATCACGAAGTCGCGCACGCCCTTGCCGACACCGAACCTGCTCTCACCGATGCCGGCGCAGTTGCTGTCGTTGTCGATCGTGACGGAGTGCCGTACCCGGGACATGATGAGGGAGCGCATGTCGACACCGGTCAGCGGGAGGTTCGTACAGAACTCGACCGACTGCCGAAGGAAGTCGATCTGAGCCGGAAGTCCCACGCCTATGCCCGCGATCTCGGCCGGGTGCACGCTCGAAGCGACATCCGTGATCAGCTCGATGATCGCGTCGACGATGGCGAACGGCCCCGCGTCCCGGGGCGTGAGGGTCCGGACTTCCTTGAGCATCCTGCCCTTGCGATCGACAAGACCTGCGGCCACTCTGGTGCCGCCGACATCGACGCCGATGGCGTAAGACGTCCGCATGCGCATCACCTCCCGAGCTGTAGCGTACCGGTTCCGGCCGCATGTCGATGATACCAGCCGGGGACGACACGACGGTCAGTAGTCCCAGACGACCCCCCGGCTCTTGATAAGGCCGAGGTCGCGCATGGCCTCGAACATCCGCGACTCGGGGACGCCGAACAGTCCGGCGAGGTACCGATAGTCGTTGAACCACTTCTGCGCCTGGTCGCGCACCAGGTAGCCGGGCGTCACGAACTCGTCGGCCAGCATGTCGGCGATGCGATGCTTGTCCTCCCTGTCACGGGGAAACGTGGCCTCCGGGTCGTCGAGCACCACGAGGATGTGCCCCAACACATGGCCAAGACCCACCTGCCTGACGAGCATCGGCCTGCTGGCGTTGAGCAGGACCGCCGGAAGGCCGTCCTCGTAGATGAGCGCGGCGGTGAACCAGAGCGGGAGCGGGATCGAACGGACAGGAACGCCGAGATGCGCGGCAACGGCCTCAAGCGACACCGGTGGCTCGTTCACACCGGCCGCCCTGAGCTCCGACTCAACGAGCTGCCGGTAGTATGCGTCACTACGAAGTGCCACGAATCTCCTTCAGTATCGCCCATTAGGGAATACGATATACGTGACCGGATGGCAGTGCGTCAGGCTCAACGCCACGCTTCGACTGTTGACGATATACCCGAACCGCTCGAATGCGCGAGAGGAGGAGCGATGGAGCATCCGGCCAGTACGACCGCCGCGCATGCTGAAGCGCTTCTCCGTTCGCTGGCACTGGCCATGAACGCGGTGCGGCTCTACCCGGCGGCGAGCCCCATGCGCGGCGAGGCGATCACCCGGTTCACCGGCGCCGTCCGCACGGTGACGCGAGCAACCGGCCCGATCCAGCTCAAGGTCGACCGGAGCCGCTTCATCCTCGGCGATACCGCCGTGGGCGAGGGCGTGTCACAGATCGCCGCACTCGGCGAGACACTTCACGGGCTGCAGGTGGGTCAGCTGATCATCGCGCCTGAGGTCACCGACGAAGAAACCGTCCTGTTCCTTGAGACGCTGAGCCGCGATTCGGTCGCACTGCGCGGGTCCGGCGGCTTCCGCAAGGCGCTGCTTGACGCCGGCGTCGCGAACATCGCCGTGGTCGAGGTCACGCTGCGTGCCTCGGCCGAGGAAGGGCTGCTCGGCCTGGACCTCACGGCGTCCCCGCTCGATGAGATCGCGCCCAAGCTCGCACGGGCGGCGCAGGCATGGGGTGCGTCGGTCGGCGGCGCTGGCGAGCCGCACGACGCGGTGGCCGAGGCCATCGACCGGCTCGAGCCCGCGGCGCGCGACCTCGCCAGGACCAGATGCGCCGAGGCGCTCCGCTTCCTCGACGAGCAGTCGCGGCTCGCGCTCCTCAGTGCGGCGCTCGAGCACACACCGGCGGGCGACGCGATGACGGGCATGCTCGGCGTTGTGGCTCACATGCCGCCTGCCGCCCTGGCCCGGCTGCTCCGCCTCACCGCACAGATGCGCTCCGAGGACGAAGACACGCTGCTCGGCGCGCTCGAGCTCCCGCCCGCGGCCCTCGCGGAGGTAGCCGCCCTGATGCGCCCCTCGCCGACATCGGACGAGCAGCGCGGCATCCCCGCGGAGGCCGACGTGTCGGGCATAGCCGCCGAGGTGAGCGGCACCGACGAGGAGGACGTGCTGCAGCTCGACCGGCTGGTGGCCGGCACCACCGCGCGGGACACGGCCGCGCGCGGGCTTGCCACGGCGATCAGGGTTGCCCGGCTCAGGCTGACCGAAGACGCCGTGCGGGCGGTTGCCGAGGCCATCCCGGCAGCGGCCAAGCACGGTGCCCTGCCGCAGGTCGCGGATGCCGCGGTACTGCTGGACGACGCGGGGAGCGACCCCGCCACGTCGGCTGCGGCCGCGGCGGCCCGTCATACGCTGTCGGACCCGGTCCTGGCGCATGAGTGCGTGCGCCAGCTCCTGCTCGACCACACGTCAGAAGCCGCCCGCGCCCTGCTCCTTGCTTCAGGAGCAACCGGCGCAGAAGCGGTGATCGACGCGTACCAGCACGGCGATCAGGTCTCCCGGGACACGCTGGTCGCACTCGCGGATATGATCTCGGAATCGATGGCGCCCGTGGCCGGCAGGGTGCTGCGCTCGGGCGAGCCCGCGGAGGCGCTGGTGGTCCTCGACATGCTGCGAGCGATCGGCTCACGGAGGCTCACCCCCACCGTCGCGCTTGGACTCGAGCACCTCGACGCGCGCGTCCGGCAGGCCGCGGTCGCGGTCATCGCACGGACGCCGGGCACCGAGAGCGTCCAGCTTCTCGAGAAGTGCCTGGCGCACTGGGACCCCGAGACGCGCCGCATCGCGGCACGTGAGATCGGCGCCGCCCGCATCGAGGACGCCGTCCCCGCGCTGCTCAAGGTGATCGCCGCCGCCGAGGTGAATGAGAGGAACTACGAGCTCAAGAAAGAAGTACTCAAGAGTCTCGAAGCTATCGGCTCTGAGCGCGCCATACCGGCGCTCAAGCGGATCGCCTCGCGACGGCTTGTGCTCGGAAAGAAGAACCGTGAGCTTCGATACCTGGCGGGAAGGGTCCTGGACTCCATAGAGGGCCGGAGCCGCACCGACAGAAGGAGGGAAGTCGAGTGACCGATCACCCCATCGACGATGAGAGGCTTGAGACGCCGGAGGAGCTCGCCTCGATAGCGGGTCCGGCGGCGCGGCCGCCGTTCTCGAGCGAGAAGCGCCTCAACGCGGCACGGGCGCTGGCCCGGGCGATCGCGGTGGCGCAGAACAACGACGCGCTGTACCCGGCCACGCATCCCCTGGTCGAGCAGTCGACATGGGAGCTCTCGGAGGCCGTGGCCACACTCGCCGAGCTCGGCTTTGAGAACGTCACGCTGAACGTGTACAAGGCCACGCTGTTCATCGAGAACCAGGTGCTTCCCGAGGAGAGCGTGACCTACCGCAAGCTCATCGAAGACCTGCTCGCGCGCGGCGTCTCGGCCGTGACGTTCACCCTCGGCTTCTCGCAGAGCGATGCGGGCGCTCTCGCCTCGCTCCTGAACGACACATCCATCAGCACCATCGACGACGCCACCGCCTTCCTGACGCGCGCCGGCGTGGTCACGGTGTCACTCGCCGAGACGAGCGATCTCGACGACAAAGTACGCGCCGCCGAGGAGCGCGAGAACAAAGCCCACGGACGCGAGATCTACGACCAGGGCGTCGCGCTGATGCGCGATGTGGAGACGCAAGCCAAGCTCGGGAAGGTGTTCGAGGTCGACGGGCTGCAGCAGATGATCAGCGCGCTGCTGGACACGCTGTTCAAGGACCCGGCCGCGATCCTGGGGCTCGCCGCGATCAAGACGCACGACGACTACACGCTCAACCACTCGCTCAACGTATGCATCCTCTCCCTCGCGCTCGGCGCCTCCATCGGGCTCGACAAGGAGACCCTGCGCTCGCTGGGCCTCTCGGCGCTTCTGTACGACCTCGGCAAAGTGCGCATCCCGGAGGACATCCTCAACAAGGAAGGCCCCCTCACCGCGGACGAGTGGCAGATCGTGAAGAGCCACACCATCGAGGGCGCCGACCTGCTGAAGCGGATCCAGCTCGTCGACCAGATGCCGATGGTGGTGGCCTACGAACACCACCAGCGCCACGACCTGCAGGGGTATCCGCCGGCGGACACGCCGCAGGAGCAGCACCTGTTCTCGAAGATCGTGGCGCTATGCGACGCGTACGACGCAATGACCACCCGGCGGCCCTTCAGGCGCGAGATACGGCCCGACAAGGCGCTTGCGGTGCTCATGCAGGGCCGGAGCAAGGCGTACGATCCCAGCGTCACCAAGGCGCTTGTGGCGATGCTGGGCATCTATCCGATGGGTGCCGTGGTGACCATCGACGACGGGTCGACGGCCGTGGTGTTCCGGGTGAACAAAGACGACCTGCTCCGTCCGCGCGTGAAGCGGCTGATCGACCCTCAGGGCCGCTGGTACGAGGAGCCCGAGACGGTCGACCTGCGCCTGATCGACCCCGAGACCGGCACCTATGCGCTCACGATCACCGAGTGCATCCCGGCAAGCGACGCCGGCATCGACGACGTGTGGCAGTACCTGTAGGCCTGCCGCCCTCACATGCACCGACACACAACGCGGTCCTTTGGGGCCGCGTTGCCGGTGTCTAGAGAGAATCGTGACGGACGGAGCGCACGAACCGCCCGAGCGAGCGTCCGAGCCTGTACGCGATCTCGGGAGCCAGCGACCGGCCTCGCCAGCTCTCCGGCGGAAGCGCCGCGTCATACCGGGCCCGGGCCGCGGGATCGGCGAGCGTTTCGTACGCCACGTTCAGCCTCGTGGCCCGCTCGGCGCTCCCACCATGATCGGGATGGGCGTCCCGCATGAGACGCCGGTACGCCGCGGCGATCACCTCAGGGGAGGCGTCGCGACGGACCTGTAGCAGCTGGTAATGGTCAGCCATCGGGCGGATCGCACCTTTCTCTCGTGCCATCGTGCGAGGGTACCACGCGCGGCGCGCCTCGGCTGCCGGGTAAGGATATGTGAAGCAACCTTTCTCCTACCAGTGGTACCATGCTTGCTGTCCCAATGCTCGACACGTGCAACCGATGGGAGACATATCCGTATGAGCAGAGTCCTGTTCGTGACACCACCGTACAAGTGCTGGGGCCAGCAGATGATCGGCAACTGGCCACCCCTGCACCTCGTCTACCTCGCCGGCGCCGCCATCAACGCCGGGCACGAGGCCAAGATCTACGACGCGATGTACAAGGACACATCGTATGAGGAGATCCGGCACCAGATCGAGACCTACAAGCCGGACGTTGTCATGTCCATCGACTACCTCCCGGTCACCGGCGCGATCAGCACGTGCACCGTCCCCGCGGCCGTTGAAGCGCTCCGTGTGGCCAAGCAGGTCGACCCTGCGATCCATACGCTCATCGGCGGCCCGCATCCCACGTTCATGTACGAGGAGATGCTCAACGAAGAGGACAACCCCGTCGACGTGATCCTGCGCGGCGAGATGGAGGAGACGCTCGCCGAGCTCCTCGGCGCACTCGCTGACGGACGGGCGCTCGAGGACGTGAAGGGCATCGCATTCGTGCGTGACGGCGAGATCGTGGCAACGCCGCAGCGACCGCACATCGAGGACCTCGACACGCTGACCCCCGCCTGGGATGCGCTGGAGTGGGACGACTATCACTACAACATCGACCCGTGGGGACGCATGGCGTCGATCCTCACCTCCCGCGGCTGCATGATGGGCTGCTCGTTCTGCAGCCAGCGCGTGTTCTGGCGCGGCGAGTGGCGCGCACGCGACCCGTACAAGGTGGTGGATGAGATCCGCCACCTCGTGGATGAGTACCACGTCGAGTTCATCACCATGATCGACGCGTACCCCACGCGGGATCGCGATCGCTGGGAGAAGATCCTCGACCTGCTCATCGAGGCCGATCTTGGGGCCAAGCTGCTCATCGAGACCCGGGTCGAGGACATCATCCGCGACGAGGACATCCTGCATAAGTACGCCGACGCCGGCATCATGCACATCTATCTCGGCCTCGAAACGTCCACCGACGAGCTCCTTAACAGCCTCAACAAGGGCACCACGATCGACATGAACGAGCGCGCGGTGAACATCCTCAAGGCGCACGACATCATGATCGAAGCCTCGTTCATGATCGGCTTCCCGGAAGAGACATGGGACTCCATCAAGGCGACCGCCGAGATGGCCGCGCGCCTCAACCCGGATATCGCTGTGTTCCCGGTGCTCACCCCGATGCCCTACACGGGGCTCTGGGACGATGTGCACGACCGCATCCGCGTATGGGACTACTCCAAGTACAACATCTCGACCCCGATCATCGAGCCGTACAACATGTCGCTCACCGACGTGACGATCGCGCTCGGGCGCTGCTACATGACGTTCTACGCGAACAAGATGAACGAGATCCTGGCGTTGCCGGAGGGCTTCAAGCGCAGCTATATGCTCTCCGCCATGAAGGTCATGATGCGCGACTATGGCGAGCAGTTCGACTTCCTTGGCATCGGCAAAGAGAAGATCGGCGAGATGCCCAAGAAGATGGCGGCTGCCATGAAGCGGCTCTCCGGAGCGGACAATCGAGAAGAGGCGGCGGCCGAGTAGCTGCTGCCGCAATCACCGGCGAATGCACGAAGGGCGCCCCGCGGGGCGCCCTTCGCCGTATGCGGACTGCAGGTGCGGTGATCGGCCGGTGCCACTCTACCAGAGCTGGCCCTCGACCCCGCCGATGTAACCCGCGTGGATGGTGTTGTAGACCGTGGGGATGCCCACGAGGCAGAAGAGCGCGATCGGCATCGAGAAAGAACCCGCAACTCACGGCCACAAGCACGGTCATTTGCATAAGATCGGCTGAAGATGCCCCACGGCCGGTAGGCTGCTCACCGGATTCTCGACCAGACCATACTCAAACGGGCGCACCTTGAGTGCATCCCCCTTAGAGCGATGCGCAGGAGGCACCGTGCACCTCGTGCATCAGAGGTCCTTACCCAACCCTCCGATGCCGGCGTGGGTCGTGTCGAACACGGCGGGAATGCCAACCAGAGTGAACAGCGACAGTGGCATCGCAAGTATCGCAACCCACGCGAGACGCTGTCCGTGCCACCGCAGCGTGTAGTGCAGATGGAGGTACACGGCATAGATGATCCAGACGATGAGGCTCCACGTCTCCACTGGATCCCATCCCCAGTACCTGCCCCAGGCCTCGTTGGCCCAGATGGCGCCGGTGATGATCATGATGCCCCAGAAGAAGAACCCCACCAGCACGTAGCGCACGGTAAGGTTTTCAAGGGCGTCCTGCGCCGGGAGCTTCTCGAACCGCTTCGCCCACGCACCCGAGCTGGAGCGCTCACGCACGATGTAGGCGATGGCGAGACCGAACGAGATCACGAACGCGCCGAACGCAAGGTTGGCAAAGATCACGTGTATAGCGAGCCAGAAGCTCGTGAGCTTACCGGTCATCGGCACCTCGGTGCCCTGTGCCAGCATGGCGCCACCCAGCAGCAAGAGCGCCACGGGCATCACGCCGATCCCAGCACTGGCGAGCCGGGGCTGCCGCCATGCGGCGTACACGAACGTCGCCACGACAAAGAGCACCAGCGCCGCGGAAACCTCATAGAAGCCCAGGTATGGACCGTGACCGACGCGGACCCAACGGAAGCCGAGTGAAGCGACCTGCGCCGCGAGTCCAACGGCGGCGACCAGGACCGACCTCCCAAGAAGCCTGTCCTTGCCGAAGACAACGCCGATCGCTGAGAGTGCCGTTGCGCCCGCATACAGAAAGAGCGTCACCCACGTCATGATGATCTCCACGATCACGCACTCCCTTCAGTGGCGCCGAGCGCCCGGCGCAGCTCGCTCTCGATCTCACTCTTGCTGGTGGTGTGAATCCGCCACAGCCGCATGCGCACCGCCATGATGCGCGCCTCACTCTCGGTCAGTATGCCAGCCGTGAATATCATCTGGCGTGCAAGCGTGGCGATTCCCAGGCCTACCAGTGCGATCGCACCGGCGATATACAGCAAGGTGATGGTCGGGTCGTCCACGATTTGCAGTCTGGCATAGTAGTCGACACCAAGCAGACGAAGCGATCCGCCGAGTGGCAGGGCCGCTTCCTCTCCAGGCCTCAGGACCTCATCGAGCAGCACTGCGCCAGTCAGATCGGCAACGACCACATGGGCGCTGGGGTCCTTCGGAATCCGGCCGAGAAAACCCTCGGGCACACTGTCGAGCGGCACCGACACGATCAACCTGTTCAGCACCTGGCCATTGGAGCCGTACAGACCGATCTCGCTGACCGGCGCTGTCCCATCAGGACTCGTCCCGTCAAAATCCAGCAGCTGCACAGTCCGCTGGATCTCGGCACCCTGGTCGTCGAGCATCGCAATCTCCGCCGACAAGCCGTAGTCGACCGGATATATGGACAGCGATCCGTGCCTGAGGATGTGGTTCGGGTAGACGATGCGAGACTCGAGCACCTCGCCATCGCCGTCGAGGACCGCGACTGTTGGCGTGGGCCCCCGGCTGATGCCGCCAGCCATGTAGTCCAGATGGAAGTCGTCCACGCGGATCGAGCGGTCGTTTGATGCCCATCGGTACAACGGCCCAGCCGTAAGTTCGCCGTACGACTCCGGCTGATCGGGTCGTGTCTGACCGACCGCCACGCCCATCTGACCCGAGGCACGAGCGAGACTACCGAGCGCCATGAGCACGATCAGAGCCACGAGCGCCCAGTGGAAGATCGCAGTACCCCATACCGTCCACCACGGCGAGACCGAGACGACCCTGTCGCCTACCCGGCTGCCCGGGATGCCCAGCTCACGCAGCGTGGCAACGACCCTCCTGTAGGCCTCGTCGTTCTCGACATCTGATGCAACGGGAATAGACAGCTCGGCCAAAGCGAAATCGTTTGCCAAGCCCGCAGCCGAGACCTCACGCAGCACACGAGCGCGCCTGCGAGCGACTCCCGTTCGCTGCCATGCGCACACGGCCGTACAAAGCGCGAGGAGTAGACTGGGGACGATGAAAGCCGGAGCTGTGAACGCGTCGTGCAATCCGACCGCATTCACCACAGTCGCAAGCGCCGGGTTCGCTGCATCCCATGCCGCGATTTCCCCGGGGGAGGTGATGCTCTGTGGCACGAATGTGGCGATCGTGACCCAGGCACCGATGAACAGCAACAGGGCTGCCGCCAGGCGTGGCGAGGCAAGGAACCGTACGATTCTCCGCATGACGTTATCCGTCACTTGGACGAATCGGGCGGGGCAACGACTGGGTCGAGCGCGGTGCTCTTCACCTCATCCACGACCCAATCATCACCCTGCGGGATGACCGTGTATGTGGCCTCATAGGTCACCTCATGTGGGCCGCTGATCACTTTTCCGGGCTCAGAGATGGAGACGTACGAGTACTCCCAGCTCTCCCTCACCGGTACATGCACGCGCTCCGCGTCCTCGCGTGGCTCACGGAACGTCAGCGAGACGACCTTCATATCGAGAAGGCATCCCTTCTGGATATAGCCCTGGATGCCAGCGTCTACCCTCACCTCTTGATAGGTGCTCATAGTGGGGATGGCGGCGCTCGACTGAGCCGTCCGGTACGCATACGATGACCAGTCGAGATATGAGCGCACCGCGTTCTCGGGCGTGGAGAGATCCACCGAGTCTGGAACGCTTGCAAGCGCTTCTTTTGAGACGACCACATCGGCCACCGGGCCGGCCATGGCCGAACCGACAGTGGCCGAGGGCTCAGCCGAAGCATCGGGCCCGTCGTTGCCGGTTGAACGCGTCACCATGAAGACAACACCAACCAGCAAGGCTATCGCTATGCCCGCGAGAGCGGGCACGCGCCAGTTCGGTGCGGCGGCAGGCGGTGTTGCCCGGTCCATGCCATCAGCGGGCTCATCGGAATCGAGAGGGGTGCGAGCAGACTCAACCATGTGTACCATCCCTGCTTGATCACTGTCCGTCAGAAGAACAACCCATACAGATCAGTCGTATTCTCAATCGCTACGAGTATCCAGCGCTGGCCGGCCATCGACAAACGCAGATCGACCGTGCGATCTCCGTTCTCTCCAGCCGCAGGCAGCGTCACCTGCACGACGGCCTCCGAGTCGTTCACCATCTCGACCCCGCCCGGCCCGTGGGTGAGAACCGCCGAGAACAACGTGCCTTCAGCGACTACGGTGCCATCCGCTACACCGGCCTGGAATGCTTCGTCGAACCGCTCCGCGAATGTCTGCTCCATCACTGTCGGGTTGAAGTTGCCGCTGTGACCCGATGTGGGGTGCTGTGGCGTGCTCGATTCTCCCATGCTATCCAGTTGTGCCATTGTCGCCCTGGCGAACGTGAGGCTCACCGCGCGCGCGTCCATGTGCGTCCGCACAGCGGTGAGATCGCCTGCTTCCGCGGCTTCCGCGAGCTGGAAGACCGCAAGCGCTGGACCTTCCAGAGAGTCGCGCATCTCGGAGCGGTCCTGCGCATCGCTCGTGCAGCCGCCGAGGACGGTCAGCGCCAGGAGCGCTAGCACCAGGGCCGTCACGAACACGACCCGGAGGCGCTTGTGGCAGTGGCTGCGGCGGACCGCGGCCCCCAGCCCCCTCGATGTGTCGATGCAGTTCCGGAAGACGCGTACTGTGACAGCAGCCATCGTGATCCCCTGTTGATCGAGAGTGGATGAGGGGGCGGACATCGCTGCCCGCCCCCTCATCGTACACGTTCAAAACGCTTCTTCGCACGCGGGGAGGACCACCTACGTCCCCTGAGGTACCCGACTCATCCTACATGTGACAGGACTCGTCGCACTTCATCTTGCCAGAGACGTGCGGTGCGCAGTCGATGATCTTCTGGTCATACGCACCCTTACCACCGTGGCAACCGGAGGTAAGACACGCGTCAACGCTCGGATCGAACGTGGCGGCTGCGATTGAGCCGGCTGCCCAGGCGTTGACGAGCTCGCATACCTTGTACACGCAGTCGTAGACGAGCTTGGCACAGCGGTCACTGCCCGCATCGCCGACGCTACCGGCGAACTGAGTGGTGACCCATGCGCCATCGGCGCCGCCAGCGGCCTCGAGCCAACGACCGTGGGTGGAGTGGCAGAGGAGACCCTTGCCCACGCTGCTCGGCGCGTTGTCCTTCGGCACCTGCTTGCCGGTGAGCGTCCAACCTCCATCGGCGAAGTCCTCATACGCGGCGTTCGAGGGGAACGGGGTCTTCTCGAACCATGCGAGGTACTGGTCGATGGCATTGCCATCATTGGTGACGATCTTCAGCATTGCCGCGCCACCGTTCGCAACACCACACACGTTGCGCCAGGCGTTGATGCCGCCACCGCCGTAGTTGAAGATGCCACGTGGAATCTGGTTGTAGAGCGAGTCCGGGAACTGCGTTGCGAGCTGGCCAATCACGGGCCAGAAGGCACCCTCGCATCAACCGGACTGTCCAAGGGCGGAGTGCACGCCCTTGTAGATCTCATAGCCATGGCGCGCGATCGCAGCGGGGTCCAGCGGAGTTGCAGCCAGGCCCGCCTTGATCGACGCATCGGGGAACTTGCCGGCTGGCGTTGCCATCGCCGGTGCCACCGACGAGACCGCAGGGAACACCGAGACAGCCGCCACCGCTGCAGTTCCTCCCAGGAACTGCCTGCGGGAAAGCTTGATTCCTTCCATGTTCACTCTTCCTCTCGTGACCGGTCACAGGGGACCCGGTCGTTTCAGTCCGCGTTCCGTATCCCGAAGGGGCGGGGTCCCGCCCCTTCGGGCTCTACGGCGACTAATCTCCTGCCGGTGCTACGTAGTCGTCCATGTAATCGGACGTGTTGGTGATGATACGGACGTTGAGCGGATCACCTTCGGCTGCACCGTTGACCACGTTGCGCTCAAGCACCGCGTGATAGTGGTGGCCGCAGCCTTCACAGGTGTAGCGGTCCCAGACAGCGGCGCCGTCGGTCAGACGCATCGGACCTGCGGCAGGCCACGTGAGCGCGCCCATGCCGTTGTACCCGGTGGCCGGGTCAAGCAGCATGCCACTGCCTTCGGTGACGTTGGTGCCGAGCACGTACGGTGAACGGTACGGTGCGCGATCGCCCTCGATGTTGCCAGCGTGGATGCCGTTGGTGCCACCAGCCCAGCCCGTGTTCACGAGCAGGCGCGGTGCCTTCCAGCCGTGCGGGACAGCGATGTGGCAGTTCACGCACTGCGCCGAACCATCCTTGGTGTCCTGGTGATGGCTGGAGTGAGCCGTGTTGGAGGAACCGATGGCCGCAGCGTTCACAGTGCCGGTGGCAGACTGAGTGAACACCTTGTAGCCGCTGTTGAGTGTCGAATCGTTCGCCAACGCATCAGCAGCGTCTGCCGGGTCGCCGGCCGGATCAAGGAACACACTCCAGCCGGTATTGCGGGGGATTGTAGTGTAGTACGGCGTGAACGTGGTCTCATAACCCTCGTGGTAGTACGCAGCACTACCGGTGGAGATCTCCGGCAGCGGGGTACCCGAGGTAGTGCCCGAGCTGTAGTTCTGCAGGTCGTGGCACTTTGAGCAAATCGTCATCGTGCTGCCGTCCTCATACGCGGTCTGCGTAGTAAGGTTCGTGCGGATCTTGATGCCCGACGGGTATTCGACGACGTTCTTGGTCAACTCAGCGTAGGCGAAGTCCGCGCTGTAAGCGGGATCGATGCCCCAGTTGTCGTCGGCGCCGTGGGGGCCAGCGAGCTCAAAGCCCGTATGGCAGTCCTCGCAGGTGACGACCGAGTCGGCTTGAAGGAACATGGCACCTTCCGGCGCGTCGGTGTCGCCGTCTTCCCAGAAGACGTTGACGGTCGGGAACGGCCAGGCGGGGGTCACAGGGTTGCCATCAGTACCAACGAGCAGATCGCTAAAGTCCTCGACTGCGCCGATCGTCCCGAAGGCGGTGGTGTTGTGACCGGAGGCCGCGACCCAGCTCTCGGAATGGTGCACGGAGGGCTCAGTGGCGAATCCATGCGGTGCGAATGCGCCGCTGTGGCAGTCGATGCACTCGCCGGCCTCAGTGGTCTTGGCGCCGATGAGCGGGAAGCCGTCATCGATCAGCTTGTCGTAGTGGTGGCACACGCAACCGGCGTGAGCATCCTTGACGTGCAGATCGATGCCGCCCACACCGAGCAGGTCGCTCGTGTGGCAGTCGACACACGCGCCGCTCTCATCACCAGCAACAGTGGCCTCAAACGCGTCATGCGCGCCCACGTGGTATGGGTGAGCGGCGTCCGGATCCATGGGATCAGCGTGGCAGCTCTCGCAGGAGTCCACCGTGGCAGGCTCGCCGTAGGCGTGACAGCTGCAGCCCTTGTGCTCGCCAGGCGCAACGTCCATCAGGTCGCTGCCGTGGCAAGAGACGCAGCCGGCGCTGTTGGCCTCAAGCTGACCGACGAAGTACTGGTGTCCGACCTGATCGTTGTGCCACGTGCCGAAATTGGCAGACGAGTGGCAGGCGCCGAGGCATGTGGTCGACGGCGTGACGCCCTCTGCGTGGCAGGCGGCGCAGCCCGGAGGCTCCTCGCCTGAGATGCGGAAGTCGGTGCCGTGCATCTTGGTCACGTCCGTGCCGTGGCACAGACGCCCGAAGCAGCCGCCGCCACTGTCGACGACGGTGTGCGCCGGGACAGCCGCGTGCTGGACCTCGGTGGCCTCATGGCACGTCTCACAGGTGGCGTCGGTGACATCAGTGGTCGCGTTGTGGCAGCTGGTGCAGTCGGCGTGGATCGCAACGACACCATCAGCGTGGCAACCGGACTGCGTGCAGGCCTCGGCGCTCTCGCTGGCGACCTCAGGATGGCTGCCGGCGTGTGCGTCCGTATGGCAGCTCTCGCAGTCGCTCTTGGGACCGCCGGCGATGCCGTGGCAGTAGTTGCAGCCGATCTTGCCCCCAGCGAGGTTCACGTGGATCATCGCGAGGTCGGAGTCGTGGCAGCCTGCGCCCGTGCAGAACACGTCGGGCAGCGCGTGCGCGCCCACAGGCTCGGGCTGAGGAGCCGCGGGCGTGAGGGCCGCCTGGATGCTCGAACGCACGGGAGCGGCGATGACGGCCGTGCCGCCGAAGACGTAGTAGGTGTCCACGTCGCCCTTGAGCGCCTCGAGCTTGGTCTTGGTGGCCGAGGTGAGCGTGGTGCCCTGGGTCATGAGCATGACCGAGTTCTTCGAGCCCAGGAGCGGGCCTGCGCACAGCGCGTCGGCGAAGCCCTCGCCGGTCGCG
>JALHJB010000124.1:519-1009 GCA_022839745.1 Actinomycetes bacterium | reverse complement strand
AGCGCGCGGCTGCGGCCGGGCGTAGTAGAAACCTTGCACGAGATCGGCTTCGGCCTGCACGGCGAGCTGCGCCTGCGCCGCGGTTTCCACGCCCTCGAAGAGCACCAAGGCACCGGTGTCGCGGATGAGCGCCACCAGCCGCTGGAGACTGCGGCGCACCCGCGCGTCCTCTTCCGCGAACAAAATCAGCGTGCGATCGAGCTTGACGATGTCGGGCGCGAGCGTGAAGAGCCGGTCGAGGTTCGAATGACGAGCACCAAAGTCGTCGAGCGCGACCAGGCAGCCGAGCGCCCGGTAGCGGGCCATGAGTTCGCGCAGCCACCCGGAATCGGTACTCTCGTCCTCGGTGAGCTCGACCACGACCTGGTGCGGATCGAGCCCGGCCGGGAGATCGTCTTCTTCGGTGAGCTGTGCCTGCGGTGCCCGATTGACGAAAAGCCACAGATCGTCGCCTGCCAGCGGCCGAAAGTTTTCGTAGTGCAACCGACGG
>JALHJB010000124.1:0-505 GCA_022839745.1 Actinomycetes bacterium | reverse complement strand
GACGGGCGAGCCGGTCGCGCAGAATGAGCTCTTCGGGGTGCAGACTCGAGGTGAAAAACCGCAGCGGTGGCACCTCCACCCCCTCGTGCTGTGGCCGCAGCAAGGCTTCCAGCCCGACGATGCGCCCGTGCGCGATGCTGAAGATCGGCTGGAAATGGCTCATGAGCTGCCAATCACGATAGCTCAGGATCGTGTCCTCGGGATGGCGGTGCCAGCGCACCGATGTTTCCAGGCATTCCGGCGCGTCGTGCTCGCGCATTGGGGGTTCCTCCGATTTCCACCGCACCGTGCGGCATGCCCACTAGAACCAGCAATAATCATGCCTGAGCCTCTTTGCAGCAACGGCGTCGGCGTCACATCCTCGTCACACAGCTCGCCTACGATGGCGGGCGATGCGCCTTGTCGTGGCGAAATTCGTCCATGGATTCCCTGACCGAAATCATGTGCCCTCCCTATCCCGCCGACGTCCTCCCCGAGCTGGAACGCCTGTTGCAGGAACGACGCC
>JALHJB010000041.1 GCA_022839745.1 Actinomycetes bacterium | reverse complement strand
CGCGAGCGACTGAATGCCATCGACGAGGCCGATGTGCGGCGGGAGGGGTTCTCTCTTCTGACGGCCGCGGCGTTCGTGGCGTTCTACTGCGAGATGATGCAGTGTAAGTCGGGGACGCTCGTGACACGGATCGAGTTTCGTTATTTGGAGGATGCAATCACATGAAGATCGAGTACCGGCCGCTGGCCGAGATCAAACCGTATGACAAGAACCCGCGGGACAACGATGCGGCGGTGGACGCCGTCGCGGAGTCGATCCGGCGGTTCGGGTTCCGCCAGCCGATCGTCGTGGACAAAGCTGGCGTGATTGTCTGCGGGCACACGCGCTGGAAGGCGGCCCAGAAGCTCGGGCTGGCCGAGGTGCCGGTGCATGTCGCACGCGACCTGACGCCGGAGCAGATCCGCGCGTATCGCATCGCAGACAACAAGACCGCCGAGCTGGCAGAGTGGAGCCTCGATCTGCTGCCCATCGAGCTGGCCGAGTTGCAGGGCGTCGGCATCGACTGGTCGCTGCTCGGCTTCGACAGCGACGAGCTGGCGCAGCTGCTCGACCCCGGCGTGAAGCCTGGCCTCACCGATCCCGATGATGTGTCGGCGCCACCCGATGAGGCTACCACGCAGCGCGGCGACCTGTGGGTGCTGGGTGATCACCGGCTGCTGTGTGGCGACAGTGGCAGCATCGATGATGTCGACCTGCTGCTCGCCGTGGCCCCGGTGAAGACGCTCGACCTGCCGGCCGGCTCGGACATCAAGCCAAAGCTGCTGCCAGTACATCTCGTAAATACCGATCCGCCCTACAACGTGCGGGTCGAGCCGCGCAGCAACAACGCGATCGCCGCGGGGCTGTCGTCGTTCGTCACCTATGGCAACACGGACCCGGGGCGCGACATGCATTGCAATCCGGGCTCTGCGGTTCCCACGCACGCGAAGCTGCGACCGAAGGACCGGCCGCTAGCGAACGACTTTGTCAGCGACAAGGAGTTTGAACAGCTGCTGCACGCTTGGTTCGGCAACATCGCCCGCGTGCTGCTGCCGGGGCGGGCGTTCTATATCTGGGGCGGTTACGCCAACGTGGTCAAGTACCAGTCGGCGATGGAGGCGGTCAAGTTGTACTTCAGCCAGCCGATCATCTGGGTCAAAGAGCACCCGGTGCTGACGCGCAAGGACTTCATGGCCAACCACGAGTGGTGCTTCTATGGCTGGCGCGAGGGCGCGGCGCATGTTTTCCTCGGTCCGAACAACGTACCGGACGTGTGGAGTATCAAGAAGGTCAACTCGCAATCGAAGATCCACTTGACTGAGAAGCCCGTTGAGCTGGCGGTGCGTGCGATGAAGTACTCCTCGCGCGCCGGTGAGAACGTGCTCGACCTCTTCGGCGGCAGCGGGTCCACGCTGATCGCGGCGGAGCAGACGGGCCGGCGGGCATACCTGATGGAGCTCGACCCGCTGTATTGCGATGTGATCGTCCAGCGCTGGGAGAAGTTCACGGGCCGGAAAGCGGAGCGAATCTCAGGCCGAAGCAACGGCCCCGCGTTCGCGGAGGCGTCGGTGGAGGGTGCATGATGGGCGGGTGGTTACGGCTGATTCGGCATGTCGTCGCTCTCGCCGCCGCAGGCGCGGCACAGGCAGTTGGGGCCGTGGGCGTCATGGCGCTCGACGAGCTCGGCATGCGGGAAGAAGGCGCCGCATTCGTCGCAGCGGTCCAGCCGGCACTTCTGCCACAGGCCTTCGCCGATGAGGGTGTCGACCTCGGCCTCGGTCACGGTGTCGGGCATCGTCCAGGCGGCGAGCAGCTCGCCGTCGTTATTCGTCAGGGTCAGTCGCATGGGTCATTTCTCTTCGTGCAGGGCGTGGTACTCGGTCAGCGCGTCCTCGTAGACGCACGTGGACGCGGCGGCATGTTTGCGGGCGCCGGCGGGTACGACGCAGCCGCGCTCCTTCAGGAACGCGACGGCCACCTGCGTCCAGGGCAGTTGCGTGGCGCGTCGGAGGTCATCGAGGACGAAGCCGCTGGCAGCCTCCTCGGCCGCGGCGGCGATCGCCTCGAAGGCCTCCTGCGGGCAGCGGTGCTCGTAGGGCTGCCCCTTGCGCGGTACGACGCGGCGAACCAGCGCGCCGCTCTCGACCATGAAGGTCTCGTCGCGCTCGTCCGGCGGCGGCTCGGTGGCGGCGGCCACCGCGTGCGCAAGCGCATCCCATTCGTCGCTGGTCAGCATCGCGGCTTCGCGCGCGGCCAGCACCGCCTTGGCCGCATTCAGTACGTCGTGGAGTTTCTGGAGGTACGGCAGCATGGTTCAGTTCCTCGCGACGGCGGCGTGCGTGAACTGCCCGCGCTCGACCTTGCGGAAGCGGGCCGCGTCGCCCTTCGTGCTGATCTCGCGCAGGATGGCGGCGTAGAGGGTGGCCTCGGGCGTCTTGCCGTTGGGGCTCGACCACAGGCCGCGCTCGGCCATCGCCTCGATCATTTCCTTGGCCCGCAGCGGCCTGTCGCTGTCGGCCAGGACCTGGGCGGCGGCGTCCAGCGCGCTGACGCGCTTCGGCTTCGGTTCGCCGGCGGCCTTCTTCGCGCGGCGCGGCTTAGCGGCCTTCTCGCCGTCGCTCTCGGGCAGCGGCTGGCCGGTGATGACCTCGACCGTTGGGTTGACCTCGGGCTCGGGCGTCGCGTCGGCCTGCTTCGTCTTGCGGCCAGCCGGCACCGCCCGCCGCAGGCGCTGGGCGCTCTTGATGCGGATGCGCTTGCCGGTGGCCGTGTTCGTCGCGTTCCACCCGCCGTGGATGCTCGCCGAGTCGATCCGCACGCTCACGACGCGGTCGCTCACCTTGGCCTCGTAGCACTGCCCGATCTTGATTTCGTCCTTCTTCATGGCTGGTCCTTTCATGTGGCCTCGTCAGGCCCGGGTCTCACGCGCCCGGGCGACCCGCCGCGGCGGGTTTCGGCGGCGCTACCGCTCGCGAATTGTCTTGAGCATGCGGCCCTGCCAGAGATCGTCGTGCACCAGGCCGACCAGCGGGATCTCGACGGGCTCGTCGAGCCGCACGCGGTAGTACGCGGGCTCGTGGCTGTGCTTCTCGACGTCGACGATGGTGCCGGTCTTGCCCACGAACTCCTGCATCCCGCCCAGGATTCGAACGCGCTTGCCGATTCTGCTGTTCATCGTCGTGCTCCTTCGCAGCGTGCCTCGTCAGGCCCGGGTCTCTCGCGCCCGGGCGACGCGGGTGTGGCCCGCGTTTCGGCGGCGCTACCA
>JALHJB010000040.1 GCA_022839745.1 Actinomycetes bacterium | reverse complement strand
AATTGGTCTTACCTATTCAGATAATAATACCATATATGGGAATAATGTGATTGGAAACACTCATGAGGGAATAGTTGTTGATAATTCAGTTAATAGTGAAATAACTGGAAATACAATAACAGACAATCGAAATGGTATACTTCTCAATTTTTCTCCAGCAAGTGTTAATTTCAATAGGATTTTCGGAAATAGTTTCAGTGGACTTTATAACCAGTATAGTAACTATGTAGATGCAACTAATAACTGGTGGGGTTCCAATACTCCTACTATTTCTTCAAGCAAGGCCAGTGATATTTTTAATTTGGGAGGAAATATTGTCTACAATCCCTGGCTCGTTTTGACTGTACATTCTGTTTATAACAGCAATGGGATTTATAATATCACCGTTAATTTAACAAAAAACAGTCAAGGAGATGATACTTCATCTTTAGGACATGTTCCAGATGGAATATCCATAAATTTCTCCACAGATTACGGAACCATTGGAGCAACTGCAAATACAATCAATGGAAGAGCAATTTCTCAACTAAATTCAGATACGATGCACAGTATTGCCAACGTTACAGTTTCTTTGGATAATCAAATAGTTTCTACAACAGTTACCATATTTAAAATATATAATACTATAACTCATAAAGGATTTGAAACCATACAGGCAGCTATTGATGATCCAACCACTTCTGATGGTGATGTTATTGAGATTGGAAGTGGAACCTATACAGAAAGTATCGTTATAAATAAAAAATTGACTATAATACCATCTCTAGGTTGCAATGTAACTTTCCAAACTGTAACTTCATCTACACATATTATTCCAGGGGATCCGGAAAGTCCAGTGATAGTAGTTTATGAACCTGTATTTCTAATAACTAGTACTGGAAGTGGTTCTACTATTCAAGGATTCATAATAAATGGCACGATAACCTTAGAAAACGCTAATAACTGTTCTATTCTAGGAAATAATATAACTGCTGAAGATGGATGTGGAATTGAACTTCATGATTCCCATAATAACACGATAAGCGAGAATATTATAACTTATATGTGGGGGATTTACCTTAATTATTCAGATAATAACACTATAACCCGAAACATCCTGACAAACAATATAGAAGGAGTCGAACTTTACCATTCAAATAACAATACAGTTTCGGATAATGTTATAACAAATAGTAGTCATCAGGGAATATATTCTCAAACTAGTTCAAATAATATAATTTCTGGTAATACCATAACAAATGGTAATGATGGAATATTCCTTTCTTTATCAAGTAATTCAATAATTTCTGGAAATGTCATAAAAAATAATAGTTATGGAATTCGGTTCTATAATTCCTCAGCCACGGTTAACTTCAATAGTATCACTGGAAATCTATATGGTCTTTATACTGATGGTAACGGGATCATAAATGCTATAAATAATTGGTGGGGTTCCAATGATAGTCCAAATTATGAAAGTGATATTTATGATCCAAACGAAACAGTAACTTACAGTCCCTGGCTGGTTTTGAATGTAAGTGGCGAACCTACAGTTATTAATGAAGAATCCACCATCACGGCTGATTTAACTCATAATAGTAATGGTGAAGATACCTCCTCTGGAGGCCATGTTCCAGATAACATTCCAGTGAATTTCACCACTACTCGGGGTACAATCACCAGTACTGGCTATACCAAAAATGGAAAAGCTATATCAACATTAAATTCAAAAACAGCCACCTCAGGAACAGCCAATATAACCGTTACACTCGATAATCAGAATGTGCAAATAAACATCACTATTGATAAAATTGTACCAACTGTAAATGCAGGTCTTACAGGTGGATTTTACAATACCACCCAGTATGTGAATTTAACAGCATCGGATAACCTTGACTCTAATCCTATCATTTATTATACTCTTGATGGTAGCACTCCCACTATTTCGAGTGCAATCTATACTGTTCCGATTAGTATAGGTACAACTACTACGTTGAAGTTCATGGCAGTTGATTCTGCAGGTAACCAATCACCCGTTACAACTGAACATTATATCTTTTTGACAGTAGCAAATCTCAACACAGGTAAAGGCTATTCCACCATACAAAACGCTATCGATGATCCATTAACCGTTGATGGTGACATTATCGTGATTAAAACTGGAATTTACACCGAAAACATAATATTAAATAAGAATCTTACACTAAAACCTTTTTCTGATGGAAATGTAACCATCCAAGCCGCTAACTCAGACAACCCCGTGATTACCATTAACTCAGGTGGAAGTGGATCCATTATTCTAGGATTCATTATAACTGGAGCTATTGGCACATCATCTTCGGGTATCTATCTCAACCAGGCCAGTAACTGCACCATCTACAGCAACAACCTAACCAACAACTACCATGGACTGCTCCTAACTAACTCAGCAAATAATACAATACTTAACAACACCCTAACCAGCAATTTAATGGATGGAATTAGACTTAATAGCTCAGACGATAACACAATATACTCCAATGACATAAATAATAATTCTGGTAACGGAATCTATCTCTACAACTCACAGAACACTTTAATAATGGCAAACCCTATCCAAAACAATTTAATGAACGGAATTGAACTTAATAATTCAAGTAATACTACTATTTACGAAAACACCATAACCGATAATCAGGAAAATGGAATTAAAACCACTTCCTCCTCTGCAGATATTAACTTCAACGTAATCACAGGAAACACTATTCACGGGCTTTATAGTACGGGCAATGGAACGATCAATGCAGAAAACAACTGGTGGGGCACTAACAATCCCATAGCTTCTTCAAGTAGTGGAAGTGATATTTATATTGTTGGGGTAACTGTTACCTATGATCCCTGGCTTGTGCTCGGTTTAACTGGTTCCACCATCACAGTGACGCATAACAGTACTTCTGACTCTGAGATAACTGCAGATTTAACTCAAAACAATCACGGAGATGATACTTCTTCATCTGGAACGATACCTGATGGTTTACCAGTGAATTTCACAACTACACTGGGAACTATAAACAGTACAGGAACCACTAGAAATGGTAGATCAACAGTAAAACTAACTTCCAATACATCAGATGGTGCAACAACGGTCACCGCTACTTTAAACGATCAGCAAGTTTCTAAATCATTCCATCAATCATTTAACAGTGTTCAGGCAGCGGTTAGTGATCCTTTGACCGTTGATGGTGATGTTATCCTGATTACCAATGGAACCTACGTTGAAAATATTGTGATGAATAAAAATTTAACCCTGATTTCTGAGGGTAACGTAACAATTCAGGCTTTAAATCCATCAATCC
>JALHJB010000026.1 GCA_022839745.1 Actinomycetes bacterium | reverse complement strand
GCGCGCGTCCTGTGCCAGGAAGTCGCCCCAGCCAGCCGCCGCATCGCCGAGCGGCTGGGCATCGCGCCCGAAACGCCGGTCATCGTTATCGAACGCCTGCGTTTCGTCCAGGACGAACCCATCCAGCTTGTCACCACCTACATCCCGCACGCTGTCTGCCCGACCCTGCTGGAGGTTGACCTCTCCCGGCGATCCTTGTACGCCTTCCTGGACGAGGCGTGCGGTATCGTCATCGCGCGCGGGCACCGCACGGTAGAGGCGGTGGCCGCCAACGAGGTCGAGGCCGAGTCGCCGTACCTGCTGCGGAACATCGACGCCACCAGAGAGGCCTTCGACCTGAGCGACATCGAGGTGCGCGCCTTTGCGGCCGAGGAAACGCTTGAGGCCGACGATCTGCCCGACAACGAGCGGACCATCGAGAACATCCGGTTGTGGGACCCCTCCGTGGTTCCCGACACCTACCGGCAGCTCCAGGGGATGCGTCCCTACTACGACTTCACCGACGTGGACATCGACCGCTATGTGCTCGACGGGGTGGAGCAGCAGGTCCTCATCTCGGCCCGCGAGCTCGATGTGAGCAGGCTCGCGTCACAGGCGCAGACCTGGGTGAACCAGCATCTCGTATACACTCACGGTTACGGTGTCGTGATCAGTCCCGTGAACGAGAGCACCGGCCAGGGCTATCCGCACTTCATCATGAAGGACATCCCGCCCGCGACCGCAACCGACCTTGCGCTCGAGCAGCCTGCGCTGTACTTCGGCGAGCTCGCCTCGAACTACGTGATCGCGGCGACAGGCCTGGCGGAGTTCGACTACCCGGTGGGCGACTCCAACGCCGAGACCTCGTATGCTGGCTCGGGCGGGATCGCGGTGGGCAGCCCGCTGCGCAGGGCCGCGTTCGCCACGCGCTTCTCAGCGCCCCAGATCCTGTTCAGCCGATACATCACAGCCGACAGCAAGGTACTGTTCCGCCGGAACATCTCGGAGCGCATCACCGCGCTCGCTCCATGGCTGTACCAGGACTCCGACCCATACCCCGTCATCTCCGACGGGCGGATCGTGTGGGTCGTCGACTGCTACACCACTTCGGATCGGTACCCGTACTCCGAGCGCTACGGTGGCATCAACTACATCAGGAACTCGGTCAAGGTGACGGTCGACGCGTACGACGGCACCACCACGCTGTACGCGTTCGACCCGCAGGACCCGCTGCTTGCCGCATGGTCGAAGATCTACCCGGGGCTTCTCACGAAGGCGGAGCGGATGCCGGAGGGAATCTCGGCGCACCTGCGCTATCCGGCCGACCTCTTCAGCCTGCAAGCCGAGGTGTACAAGACGTATCACATGCGTGATGCGAAGGTCTTCTACAACAGCGAGGACCAGTGGGCGCTCCCCGGCGAGGGCAGTGATGGCTCCGGTACGCCGATGGACCCCTTCTACGTGCTGATGCAGCTCCCCCAGGAGACCGACGAGGACTTCATGCTCATGATGCCGTTCACGCCGCGGACGAAGGCGAACATGATCGGCTGGATGGCGGCGAAGTCGGACCCGGACAACTACGGCGAGCGCGTGGTCTACACGTTCCCCAAACAGCGGCTCGTCCTCGGCCCCGAGCAGGTCGTCGCGCGCGTGAACCAGGACCCCGTGATCTCACAGCAACTGACCCTATGGAGCCAGCGGGGGAGCGGGGTGCGCTGGGGCAACCTACTGGTGATTCCGATGAACGACTCGATCGTGTACGTGCAGCCGCTCTACCTCCAGTCGGAGCAGACCTCGATGCCACAGCTCACCCGTGTGGTGGTGGCGTACGGCGACAAGATCGCGATGGAGCCCACGCTCGACGCCGCGTTGCTGAGCGTGTTCGGCGAGGGTGCGCCTGCCGATGACGGTGACCGGCCCGCGGACGCAGCCGCCGCCCGTGCGCTGTACGAGCAGGCCCTGGAGGCGCAGAAGGCGGGCGACTGGGCGGCCTACGGGCGCTATATCGAGGAGCTCGGAGATGTGCTGGACTCGCTCGCAGGCGAGGCCACAGCGACCCCGGCCCCCTAGGGGCCGGGGGTCTTCCGGGGTCCCGGCATCGCGCTGAGGACCGTGCACGAGCGACCCCGGCCCTCTGGCTGTAGTGGGTCTCCCGTGAGGCGCGCTACCACTTGTGGGTGACCTGTGGTAACCTATCGCTTCGTTTGCTGGAAAGAGGAGTCTGTGTGACGTGCGTCAGCGGGCCGAAGGGCCTCTGCGCGGGACCGGCGACACCAGACTGCCCGGCGATATAAGACAGGCCGACTGCGCAAGGGTGCGCGGGGCCCGAGGATCACGGTCCACACCACGAACAGCAGAGCACGTGCTGGGTGGCCAAGGCGGCGGATGCGTCCGATCTGCGTGGCCAGGAGCGCGGCGACATGCTTCCCCTCTCACCATCTTCCTTAGTCGTCGTATGCCTGGACTGCCGTCTGTCCTGTACCCGTCCATGGAGGACAGTGTGAAGGTAAGCAGTAGATGTAGCTCCAGGAAGCGGCCTTCGAAGTTCGCGCTCGCCGGTACGACGCTCGCGATCACGGCGCTCATAGGAGCGGGATCCGTACCAACGTTCGTTGCGTTCGCCCAGATGGCGGAAGACGAGCAGATGGTCATCGCCGATGTGGGGCACAGCCTCGTTGTCGCGGAGAGCCGTCCGGATCCGGATGTTCTGCGCACTCCCTCGGGCCTTGGGGCCATCGAGGCGAAGGCGAGCGGAACGCGCACCGCAACGGCCATCGTCAAGCCCGTTGCCAGTGCGCCCCGTAAGGCGACCACCCCGCGCGCCGCGACGCCCAGGCCCGCGAGCACCGCTCCAGCGGGAAGCGGCTGGAAGTCCGCCAGGGTCTCCTGGTATGGTCCTGGTTTCTACGGGAACACCATGGCTGGTGGCGGGACCTTGACGCCTAGCAGCATGGTCGTCGCGCATCGTAGCCTGCCGTTCGGCACGCGCGTCGAGTTCTCGTACAAGGGCCGGACCTGCACCGCGGTGGTGCAGGACAGAGGTCCGTTCACCGCTGGTCGCGTGTTCGACCTCGGTCCGGGAACGGCACGCGCGCTCGGTTTCTCCGGTGTGGGAACGGTCAGCTACCGCATCCTCTAGAACCACATGCAAGGCATTCTCGGGCGGCGTCTCCGGTGGAGGCGCCGCCGTGTGCGTTCGTAGGGTCGGCCGGTTTGGGGTATCTTCAGAAGTGGCATGGCGGTTCACGAGGAGGACATCATGGCCGCACCTGGCGCAAAGCCGAACGGCACCACCGAAGGGTTCGAGGCGGTCATCGATGCGGTGGCCGACCTGTTGCAGACCGCAGTCGACTGGCTGCGCCAGGAAGCCGCGAGCGTGGTGCAGGAGAAGATCGTCGCCCCCATCCAGCGCCTTGGTCTCACGCTTGCCTCCGCGAGCGCAGCCGCTGCCTTGCTGGTGCTGGGCCTCACCTTCGTAGCGGTAGCCCTCTTCCTGCTGCTCGCCGAGTGGGTGGGCTATCCGGGCGCTTTGCTCATCATCGGAGCGGTCCTGATGCTCGGGTCGGTCGTGTTCCTCGTCATCAAGGTGAGGTCGATGCAGAAGTGAACGAAGCACGGGATACAGCTCTGGCCCCGCGCCAGCTCACAGTGGAGGATCTGAAGCAGAAGGCTCTACACGTTCGCGACATCGCTGAGTCCGGAGTTCGCACCACGCTCAAGCAAGACACCACGAGGGTTCTCATCGTGGGCGCGGTTGCTGTGGTGGCGATCGTCTCGCTCGCGTACTATCTGGGCACCCGTCGCGGGTGGGATGCGGTGAACGACCTCGGGTGAGCGTGCTGCGGCTGCGGTGTGTGCGGGTTCTCGATGAGCGCGTTGACCTCGTGCTGGCGTTCGATGCCGAAGACGCGCCTGATGTCGCACGGCGTGGTGCGGCCGCGGAGCGCTTGCTCGAGTGGCTCCCCGGACTCGCGCGTCATCGTTGCTCCACGGAGGTGGATCGTCCATTCACTCAGGAGATGCGGGACACAGAGATGCCGCATCTGTTCGAGCATGTGGTCCTTGAGGTGATGGCGTGTGCGGGGTCGCCGCGCACCGTGGCCGGACACACGGTGTGGCGTAGGGGCGAAGACGTGTTCCGCGTCTCCATCTTCGACGACGATGACGCCGTGTGCGCGGGAGCGGCACGACTCGCGCTCTCCCTCATCGAGCACGCCCTGGGAGATGGCGCCCCGGTGGATGTCCACGCCCGCATTGCCGACGTGGCGGCGCTCCGCGCGAAGCCGAACCGTCAACCGGGTGCGATTGACCCTCGTTGAGGCCCGGTGCTAAGGTACCTGGCATCCCCGGTTTGCCGGGTACACACGTGGTGGACGTGAGGGAAGAGGGCGTCATCGGCCCGGCCACCCCTCCGCAGGTCCCCCGCCAGCACCGCTCCTGTGAGCGGCGGAAGCGGGCGGTCGACCCGGGCCGTTATCCCGGGGCCGAGGTCCGGCGAGCGCGCACGAGCGCCGGACGAAGACAGGTGGTACCGCGACGACCCTCGCCCTGTCGGCAGGGTCGTTTTCTGTCGTCTGGGGACGTGTATGCGTCTTTGAGGAGCAGTGATGGGTACCGCACGAGTGGTGTTCGACCGATGGAGTGACCGCTACGCGCAGCGGATGGCCGACGTGCGCTCGAGCGCCGTCCGCGACCTCTTCGCCGCGGCAACGCGACCCGACATGATCTCGTTCTCCGGCGGCATGCCCGAGATCCGGCGCGTGCCCATCGATTCCGTCATCAGCGCAACGACCTCCGCACTGCGCGACTCCGGCACCGAAGCGCTGCAGTACGGCTCCTCCGAGGGCCGCCCGAAGATCAGGCAGGTGGTCGTCGATCTCATGGGTGAGATCGGCGTGCGGGTGAAGCCCGACGATCTGGTGATCACCGCGGGCGCGCAGCAGGCGCTCGACCTGATCGCGAAGATATTCCTCGACCCCGGTGACACCATCATCACGGAGGGTCCAACGTATCTGGGCGCGCTCCAGGCGTTCTCCGCGTATCAGCCCAATGTCGTGTGCATCCCGATGGATGCCGAGGGCATGCGCACCGATGTGCTTGCCGCCGAGCTCAAGCGCCTTGGCCCGCGTGGCGCCAAGTTCATCTACACGATCCCCAACTTTCAGAACCCGGCGGGCGTCACGCTCACCCCGCAACGTAGGCGCGAACTGCTCGACCTTGCCCGCGAGTACGACATCCCGGTGATCGAGGACGACCCGTATGGCCGGTTGCGCTTCGAGGGCGGCCACTGTCTGCCGCTCAGAGCGCTCGACGACGAGGTGATCTACCTCGGCACGTTCTCCAAGATCTTCGCGCCCGGTCTGCGACTCGGCTGGGTGATCGCGCCGCGGCCTATCCTGGCGAAGTTCCTGCTCGCCAAGCAGGCGGCCGACCTGTGCGGCAGCGCATTCGCGCAGACCACAGCCGAACGCTACTTTGCCGATACACGCTGGCGCAGGGTGCTGCAGGACCTCACCCGCGCGTACGCCGAGCGGCGCGACGCGATGGTCGAGGCGCTCTCCGAGCACTTCCCTGCCGAGGCGAGCTGGACGGTTCCCGAGGGCGGGTTCTTCGTGTGGGTGCAGATGCCGACCTTCCTTGATCTGAAATCGATCCTCGCCGAGGCCGTGGAGCGCGGTGTGACCTACGTGCCGGGCGACGCCTTCTATCCGGACGGCCGTGGACGCAACTGCATGCGCCTCGGCTTCTGTTACGCCGAGCCCGATGCGATCCGCGAAGGGATCCGTCGTCTC
This sequence comes from Actinomycetes bacterium, assembly GCA_022839745.1. GTDB lineage: Bacteria > Actinomycetota > Coriobacteriia > Anaerosomatales > Anaerosomataceae > Anaerosoma. The sequence goes on along the minus strand of JALHJB010000026.1, from coordinate 19,291 downwards.
GCTGAAGTGCTCGAAGACCGACTCATACTGTACCGGGCGTTCGCCGCCGCGGGTGCGTTGCCCGCGACCGACGCCGATGAGAGGGGCTGATCGCGTGAAGGAGAAGATCGCGGTTCTCATGGGGGGCCAGTCGCTTGAGCGCGAGGTCTCGCTCATGAGCGGCAAGCGTGTGTGCGACGCGCTCGAGGCCGAGGGGTACCGGGTGTTGGCGCTGGACGTGACCCCCGATCTGACGGCCACGCTGCGCAGCGAACGCCCCGACGCCGTGTATATCGCGCTTCATGGCAAGTTCGGTGAGGACGGCACCGTGCAGGAGCTGCTGGAGTTCCTCGGCATCCCGTACACGGGCCCCGGCGTGGTCGCGTCGGTGCTCGCATGGGACAAGGCGCTGAGCAAGCGGCTGTTCATGGCCGACGGCGTCCCCACTCCCGCGTGGGTCACCTTCACCGCGGCCGCGTTCAAGCAGATGGGCGCCGCTACGGCACTCGACCTGGTGCCTGAGGCAGTCGGCGGGTTCCCGGTGGTCGTGAAGCCCTCCAAGCAGGGCTCAGCGCTCGGCCTCACCAAAGTCGACGACGCGTCCGGCCTTGCCGAGGCACTGCTCACGGCGCTTTCGTACGGGGACACCGCCATCGTGGAGAAGTGGATCGATGGGCGTGAGCTCGCGGTCTCGGTGGTGGCGGACCCTCAGGGAGAAGCCCGGGTCTTCCCGCCGGTGGAGATGGAGCCCAAGAGCGGGCTGTTCGACTTCTCCGCCATGTACACCCAGGGCGAGACCGACTACTACGTGCCCGCCCGGCTCGATGAGGCCACCATGGAGGTGGTGACCGGTCTGGCTGCCCGCGTGCATCGCCTGCTCGGGTGCGAGCGAGTGAGCAGGGTCGACATGGTGGTGGATTCCAGCGGAGCGCCGTACGTGCTCGAGGTCAACACCTCACCGGGCATGACGGAGACCTCGCTCTTGCCGATGGCCGCGGCTGCCGAGGACATCGGTTTCCAGGAGTTGGTAGCGCATCTGGTACGCTCTACACTGGATGCGGCGCGGTGATTGGGTACATAATCATTGTCGTCGCCTGTACGGACTGTCCGACCGCTAGTTCGGAGGTGTGTTCCCGATGTACGACTATCGCAGAGGTGAAAGCATTCTCGGTGCGTTCCTGCTCGGAGGCATCGTAGGCGCTGTTCTCGGCCTGCTCTTCTCACCGCGCTCCGGTCGTGAGAACCGCGAGTTCATCGCGGCCAAGGCCGACGAATACTGGGGAGAAGGCAAGCAGTTCTACGAGACCAGCCGCTCCAAGGTGCTCGATGAGACCGAGGAGATGCGCGTGAAGATCGACGCCGCGCGCGAGCGTCTGAAGGAGCAGGTCGACACTGTCACACAGCAGGCCAAGGGCAAGATCCAGGAGGTCGCTCCGGTCGCGAAGGACGCTGTGCACAAGGCCGGCGAGTCGATGCGCACCGGGCTCGGGACCGTTGAGGACAAGGCGCAGGCCGCCCTCGACAAGCTTGCCGATAAGACGGCACCGGCTGCCGCTGACGAGGCCGTCGCGGCCACGGACCTGCCGGTCGTGGAGTAAGCCCCGGCCGACTCGCGGTATCATTGAAGGGCCGGTCGCAGGTGCGACCGGCCCTTTCGCTACATGGAGCACTGCAGAGGGAGGCGGGCGCATGCCAGCCATCACGGAGTACGAGCGCCGGATCGTTGTGGGCACAGACGGGCGACAGCTCGGGCGTGTGGCGGCTGTGCTCTTCCACCCACAGGAGCCGCGTGTCGTGGGACTCCAGGTCGATCGCGGCGCCGTGCTGGGCGTGATCGACCAGCAGCCTCGCTTCGTGCGCCTGGATGAGGTGCGCGTTGGGGCGGAGGGCGACCTCGTGATCGAGGGGAACTCGCTCCCCAAGGACTCGACCGGTGAGCGTGCTTTGGGATACAGCTGGGAGGCCACCGTTGTGTGGCGCGGCATGCCCGTGCTCTCCGCCGCGGGTGTCGAGGTAGGACACGTACACGATGCCGGGTTCGATGCCACGACTGGTGAGCTCACGTCGCTTCGCCTCTCAACGGGTGCCGTGGGTGATGTGGCGGTGGGTAGGCTCGATGTGCCGTCCGCGTTGGTTCGCGGATTCAACGGTGAGGCTGTGGTGGTCGAGGCGGGATACGCCGACCTTACGGCCACAGGCGGCGCCGCCAAGGCAGCCGCGAGTGGCGTCGCCGCTATCAAGGAGCGCACCGGCCAGGTGGCTGACGGGATGCTCGAGGTGGGCGTTGCCGCCGCGGGAGCGCTCGGCCGCTCGCTGAAGAGCGGCATCGGCCGAAAGGCCCTCGACAAGATGAAATCGCTCATGGAAGACGAGGAGTAGGCGCTATCGTGCGGAAGATCATCGGCCTGAGTGTCGTCGACCGTGACAGGCTTCCGTCGCGGTGTGCCGGGTGCCTGTACTGGGAGAGCACAGATGCGCTGCCGTTCGAGTGCGGCGCGCGCTGCGACGATAGCCGGGCGGCCGAGAACGTTCGGGTCATCGCCGCCGAGTGGGGCGAGTGTGGGCGCGTTGCCCTGGAAGACGGGGAGGTCCTCGGCTTCATCAAGTACGCGTTACCCATCTACGCTCCGCAAGCGAGACACTTGCCCGCCGGACCGCCCGAGGCCGGCGTCCCGCTGATCACCTGCATGCACATCGACCCGGACGCCCGCCAGAAAGGTGTGGGTGGCCTGCTGCTGCGTGCGGCCATGCGCGATCTCGCCCAGCGTGGCGAGCGGACCGTGCAGGCATACGCGACCACGGCGCGCGGAGACATGACGCATGTTCCGGTGGTGGGCGTGGAGTTCCTGCTGCGGCGTGGCTTCACGGTCGCCCAGCCACATCCGCAGGTGCCGCTGCTCCGGGTCGACCTCAAGACGCTCGTTTCGTGGACGGATAACCTCGAGGCCGTGCTCGATTCGCTTCGGCTGCCGGTTCGGGCCCCGCGGCGCGAGCCGGTCACACTCTCCAAGGCGCGTCGGTGATCGGTGTGAAGCGGGCGGCACACGCGCTGCTGCGCGCGATGTTCGTTTGCGCGGCCGCTGTCTGCCTGCTTGGACTCGCTCATGGCTGGTATGCCCGCATCCCGGTGACCGTGAACGAGGTCATGGTCAGCGCACGGCCGGGGGAGACCGTGAGCGATGTGATCGAGTCCGCCGGCGGGTACCAGCGGCCCAAGATCCTCGCCGCCACCGACCGGCGAGTCGTAGGCATCACGGACGACATCGAAGCGGTGATCCTGAGGAACGGCACGCCGGCCTCAGAAGGCTCCCGCATCGAGTGGGGCGACCATATCCGAGTTCGCGTCGCCGGGGATGTCGTCGAGCCCACACGGGTGGAGACGCGGACTGTGGAGGCTGCGCCGCGCGTGCTGGGGCGGGGAGTGACCACCATCACCGTCGAGCCCGGTGTGGTTGGCGTGGAACAACGCGCAGTAGGGGCGGTCTCCGGGGATGTGGTGGAGACCACGATGGTGGTGCAGCCACAGCCCGGACTCTATCGTCTTGTGCCTGCCGCGGGCACGCCGGTTGTGGCCCTCACGTTCGACGACGGTCCCTGGCCGAGGCAGACCGAGGCGATCCTCAAGGTGCTGGCTGAACGGGACGTGCCCGCGACGTTCTTCATGCTTGGCTCGTGCGTGGACCGGCGTCCCGCTGTGGCCCGTGCCGTGGCCGAGGCCGGGCATGTTGTGGGGAACCACACCTACTGGCACATCCGGCTGGACACCGCCCCGCCCGAGATAGCCGAGCGGGAGATCCGTGGAACGAATCGGGCCATCAGACGGGCCACCGGCATGCAGACACGCTGGCTGCGCGCGCCCGGAGGCCGTCTGGAGGGCCCCGCGTCCCGGTACATCGCATCGTCGGGAATGGCGTCCGCTCTTTGGACCATCGATCCCGGGGATTGGCGCGCGGACATCACCTCCGCGGAGTTGGCTGATGCCGTTGTGAGCGCGGCACGTCCCGGCGCGATCGTGCTGCTGCATGATGGTGGCGGCGACCGCAGCGCAACCATCGCGGCGTTGCCATCGATCATCGACCGTCTACGGGCGGCAGGCTACGAGTTCGTGACCCTCGATGAGATGCCGTCGGTCAGGGCGAACTGGTGACGCGCCGATAGGTGTGTGTGGGCGTCACCACCATGTCGATCGGCTGGTCGTGATCGTGGCGGGGCACCTCGGCCACGATCTGCTCGTCGTACGCAACGCCTACGGTGAGCGGTACGATCTCGCTTGATGAGAGCAAGGAGTCGTAGTAGCCGCCGCCAAAGCCGAGGCGGTTGCCATGTGGATCGAATGCGATGCCCGGGACGATCAGTGCATCGAGGTCATCCAGACTCGCCACCGGTGCGGTGATCGATGGCTCCCGGAGGCCGAACGAGCCCGCAACCAACTCTGAGGACGACTCGACCCAGTGGAGTGTGAGAGCGCGGGATCCTGCCACGCGCGGGTAGGCGATGCGCACGCCCCGCTCCCGGAGGGCGAACTCCAGCACGCTGACATCGACTTCCTCTGGCGAAGCGCCGTACACCATCACGGCGGCTGCGTCTGCGATGGCTGGTATGTTCAGGACCCGCTCGGCGATCGCGTACGCGTATGCGGTACGCAATTCAGGCAGCACCGAACGACGCGCAGCGCGCGCCTTCAGCCGGAGAATGGACTTCGCGCGGCTGAGATCCGCATCAGACGTGCCCCCCTGGATCATGCTCATGCCATAAGAATAGCACCGTCCGAGGTCGGCGGCCTCAGCCGATGCCAAGCACTGTCATCCCCATGAGGATCACGGTGAGTGCGATCACGATGACGATCGTGCTCCAGGCCAACACATTGTTGAGGCGGCTGTTGGTGTGTCGACCCATGATGCTGCGGTCATTCACGATGACCATCATGAAGATCAGGAGGAATGGAAGCAGGATGCCGTTGACCACCTGTGAGACCAGCATGATCGCGATGAGATTCAGTCCTGGCAGCAGGATGATCGCAGCTGACGCCACGATCACGAAGGTGTAGAGACCGTTGAACACCGGGGCCTCAGACCAGTTGCGGTCGAGCCCCGACTCCCACCCGAAGGCCTCGCAGATCGCGTACGCCGACGTGAGCGGGAGCACGGCCGCGGCGAGAAGCGACGCGGACAGCAGGCCGATCGAGAAGAGCATCTCCGCATAGGGGCCCGCCAGCGGGGCAAGCGCCCGGGCCGCGTCTTCGGCGCCGGCGATCTCGATGCCGGCGGGGTAGAGGACCGTGCCGGTGGTGATGATGATCGCGCAGGCGATGAGGTTGGCGGCGATAGCGCCGATGATCACGTCCCAGCGGGCGAGCGCCCACTCGCGCACGGTGGTTCCTTTGTCCACGATGTTGCTCTGGAGCAGGAACTGCATCCAGGGAGCGATCGTGGTTCCGGTGAGTCCGATCGCGAGCGCAACGAAACCGCGATCGGGCACGATCTGCGGCACAACGAACGCGCGTCCCACCTCGGCCCAGTCGGGTTGGGCGAGGAAGACGGCGACCACGTAGGCGATGAACACCGAGGACAAGGCGAGGAATGCCTTCTCCACCCGCTGGAAGCTTCCGCGCACCACGAGGATCCACACCACGAGCGCGGCGAGCGGCACCGAGATGAACCGCGACACCCCGAAGAGCTCCATCGCCGCCGCGATGCCGGCGAACTCGGCCACGGTGGTGGCCGCGGTGCTGCCGAGGAGCATCAGCATCGCGCCGAAGGTGAGACGTACCCCGAACCGCTCTCGGATGAGTGCCGAGAAGCCCTTGCCGGTGACGGCACCCATGCGGCCCGCCATCTCCTGGACGATCGCGAATGCGGGTGTCATGGCGAGCATCATCCAGAGCATCGAGTAGCCGTACCGGGCACCGGCCTCGGAGTAGGTGGAGATGCCTCCAGCGTCGTTACCGGCCGACGCGGAGATAATGCCCGGTCCGATGACCGCGAGTATGGCGAAGAGCGGGAGCCGCTTCTTCTTGTCGGGGGCCGGCGTCAACGGCTAGCCTCCTGAGGCGATCGAACCGGCGGCCCACACGTGACCCACCGCATAGGCGAGAACCAGATACATCACCGTGCCCATGACCATCGCGGCGAGCGCCAGCCCGGCGCCGGAGACCGGCTTCTCCTGTGCGCTGCGCCTCAGTGCGACGTGCCCCAGCACGCCACCAAGCAGCACGGTGAGCAGTGTCGCCAGGGCCGTGGCGATCACGAACGGCGTCGTGTACGGATGCAGCTCCCCGATGATGAGGAAGCTGAACCCGAAGGCCACGAGGCCGCTCAAAACCGCCGAGGCCAGACCGATACCGCCTTCGCGCAGCAACCGCCTGCCGAGCGGGATCCGCTCATCCTCGTCTTCGTCCTCGATGAGCTCCGCGAGCGTGCGTGACGACAGGTCCTCGGCCGTGCGAAGCAGCAGCGGCAGCAGCATGAGCGCCCATACAGCCAGCATCATGCCGACCACGCGGGGGGCATCGGCGGCAGGTGTGGCCGCTCCGAGCAGAGGCGTACGGATGCCCATGACCGCGAGGAATGCGATGCCCCATACCAGCAGCCAGGCGTGGCGGCGTACCAGCCACCACCAGAGTCCGGCCAGCGGGCCGTGCTCGCGAGTGGCGCCGGTGGCGATGGCGAGGTCCTCGGCGGACTCCTCCTCCAGTACCTCGAGCGCGTCGTCGACCGTGACGATGCCGAGGAGCTTGCCGGCCTCGTCCACGACCGGCAGCGCCAGCAGGTCGTACTTGCTCATCATCTCAGCCACGAGCTCCTGGTCGTCGTCGGGCCCAACGGTGGTGACCTCGCGGCTCACGAGCTCCTCAACGAGGGTGTGCGGCTCCGCGATCACCAGGTCGCGAAGCGAGATGACGCCCTCGAGGCTGCCGTCGGTATCGAGAACGTAGATGTAGTAGATGCCCTCGCGCTCAGAGGCGTTTTCGCGCAGATGGTTGATGACCTCTTGCACGCTCATGTCCTCGGTCACGGTGGTGACCTCGGGCGTCATGATGCCGCCGGCGGTCTTCTCGCGGTATCCGAGCAAGGACCGGATCGTGCGGGCCTCGTTCACGCCCATCAGCCGAAGGAGCGCCTCGGCCTTGTCGTACGAGAGGTCGCCGATGATGTCGGCGGCGTCGTCGGGGTCCATCTCCTCGAGGATGTCCGACGCCCGCTGATCGCCGAGGTCGTCGATGAGGTCGGCCTGGAATTCGTCCTCGAGCTCGGCGACCGTGAGCGCCGCCTGGGCGTTGTCCAGATGCTCGAACACGCGGGCCCGCTGCGAGGGGCCGAGCTGCTCGAGCACATCGGCCACATCGGCCGGGTGCAGCTCGTGCAACCGCTTGTGGGTGATCGAGAGCCGCACGTGCGAGAGGTCGCGGTCGAGCAGGTCCATGTAGTTCCACGCGATGAGGTTCTCGTTGAGCTCGCGGCCGAAGAGCTTGAGCACCGAGGCGACGCCGCGCTCCACCACAGGGTGTATGCCGCGCAGGATCCCGCGCAGTCCTACTTCGGCGCCGAGGAGCCGAAGCTGGTTGCGGCTCTCGGAGAGCTTGAGGTCGTTCACGCGCACGACCTTCATCCCCTGGGTGTCGACGATCTGCTTGTTGAGCAGGTCGCGTGCCAGCAATACCTCGTCGGGCTGCAGGTAGCTGAAGCGCAGCGCGGAACGCTCAGCGTTGAGCTCGATGCGGTCCTCGCCGAGGGTGGCCACGAACTTGCGCCACGAGAGCATGAACGGCGTCTTCTCGGGGCCGAGGAAAGCGAGGGAGGTCACACGCGGGAAGACCTCGCCTGTGGCGATCGCGATGTCGCTGATCTCGCCGATGATCTCGCCGGCTGCGTCCACAACCGGCTTGCCCAGCATCTGGGTCAGGTAGAACATATGGCTCCCTCCTCCCGGCGCAGGCACCGGCAGGTCGATCGTGACGGGGGTCCCGGACCCCACGTACGATCAGCGGGAGCCGGGACCTAGGGACTTGATGGTGTCACTGAGGTCCGTTTCTCTGGGCAGCAGGTCCAACAACGAATACGAGCCCCACATCGGCTTCGACGGGGGCCCGGTGCGCGGCGTGCGCCGCGAATGAAACGGCAGCATCCGCTGTCCGCTTCGTGGCTCCGTCCCTCGTCTGCGGATTTGGCACTGTCCGACGTAGGGCGCACGGCTGTGCCGTGCGGCGGGCACGCCCGCCTTTGCAGTCCCAGCCACGTTAGCCGTCCCCTTAAGCCGGGGAGGGCTGTTCTACCCATTGGCGTCTCTCGACATTTCCGGGCAGTGGCCTGTGTTCGAACAGGAGCCGCACCGTAACAGATGGAGCGCTCTCAGTCGTTGTCAACGCACCGCAGCGCGGTGCACCTGCATTGTAGGCATGACCTGGGCAAACGGCAATAGCCGAGAGTCGGATGTGGCGGCGTCCGCATCCCTGGGGAGCTCTGACACGAGGCGGGTCTCGCTCTCCGGTCGTGGTGTTCAGCCCGGCTCTGAGAGGAGTCCCCGATGCGCAGAACATCTCCAATCCGAGGAGCGGTGGAATCAATCGGCGTGGTTCTGGGCTGCAACCGAACGGAGATTCTGTGCCTGCATATGTGATCGGTGCGACCAAGACGCGTTTTGGACCGTCATCGTACGGTCTGCCTCGCCTGGCGCAAGAGGCCATCATGGGCGCGCTCGCTGACGCAGGACTCGTCCCCGACGACCCTCAGGGCCTTCATCGTGGCGAGCTTCCTCGGCGGCCCCAACGAGCATCAGTTGCACTTGAACGCCGTGATCGCCGGTCTCATGCCTGGCACGAGAATGCCGGGCTGGAGGGTTGAAGCCGCATGCGCATCCGGCGGAGTCGCAGTCCATCAGGCAGTCCGACTGCTTGCGACGTACGATCCCATACTGGTCGTGGGCGTTGAGCGTCTCTCTGGTCTACCCGGGGCTGAACTGACCCGGAACATCGGGATGGCCGGAGATGTGATCCTAGACCAGGCCGAGGATCTCAACTTCCCCGCTACATACGCACTGGTTGCGCAGCAGCACATGGCGCGGTATGGGACACGGACCAGAGACCTCGAGTTGATCAGCCTGAAGAACCACGCCAATGCGACCAAGAATCCAAAGGCGCACTTCCACCACAAGAAGGTGACGCAAGCTGACATCGACGCGGGTGTGATGGTCGCCTCGCCGCTCCGCTTGTTCGACTGCTGCCCCGTCTCGGACGGAGCCGCGGCGGTGATCCTCTCATCCAAGCCGCTTGGCGACCACAGCATCCCGATCGCCGGTAGTGCCGTTCGAAGCGATGTCATCTCACTGGCTCAGCGGGCCGACTGTACGACCTTTCCGGCCGCCCGAGAGGCAGCGGCAGCGGCGTACTCGGAGGCGGGCATCACGGCTTCGGATATCGATATGGCCGAGGTGCATGACTGCTTCACCATCGCGGAGATCATTGCGATGGAAGACCTGGGGATCGCCACACCCGGTGAGGCCGTGAAGCTGATCCGCACAGGCGATACAGAGATCGGCGGCCGGATGCCGGTGAATCCCAGCGGGGGACTCAAGGCCGGCGGACATGCGACAGGGGCGACGGGCGTGGGACAGATATGCGAGGCCGTCACGCAGCTCCGCGGAATGGCGGGGGACCGGCAAGTCGTCGATCCGACATACGTGGTGACTCACAACGTTGGTGGCGTCGGAGGGACGTGCGCTGTCCATGTTCTGAGGAGGTCGATGTGAGCAGCGGAGGTTCATGCCCCACCTGCGGGTTGACGTATGCGTACGACCTTGAGGTGTGCACGTCGTGTGGAAGCATGCTGGAACCGCTGCGCGTGAGTCGCCGCGTAGCGTTGGCTGTCACCGAAGTTGCCACGCCCTCCATCGGCCATGGAGACGTTCCTTACTGGTGTGTGCTCGCAGAGGCCGAAGGTGGTCATCGTTGCGTGGTGAAGTCGTCTCGCGCTGTGTCCGTGGGTGACACGCTGACAGAGGGCGCTGCCGCCCCGGCCGGATGCATACAGGCGGTCGGCATTGTCGGCTCCGGGGTGATGGCGCGCGGTCTCGTCGAGCTCATGCTCTCGCGCGGTCATCGGGTCGTTTGGGTGGGGCGATCCCTTGAGCGACTCGATGCATCACGCGAGAAGGTCGTCGAACGGCTCGCCAAGGCCATGGACGAGAATCAAACGGGCGAAGCCCTTGGCAGACTCGTCACGTCGGGTTCAACGACCGCCCTGGCAGAGTGCGACATCGTGATCGAAGCGATCGTGGAGGAGCTTGAGCCCAAGCAGGACATCATCAGGCGCATCGAGGAGGTGGTAGGCGAGGCCTGTTCACCCATACCCGCCCGCCGGTATCGGGGTAGCTCCGTGCACGGACCCTACCGGGCGGCCGCCAACCAGGCGCGCGCGAACTCGGCCCAGCCCTCGGTGCGCTCGCCCTCGGTGCGCCACACGTTATCGCGCGGCGTGCCTGCAAGGCCGCTGGTGACCCCGTTGCTGCCAAAGGCGTTGGCCACGAGCGCCATCACGCCCACCGCGTCGGCCATCTGCAGATCGGTCGCCGAGTCGCCGATCGCCGCGGCCTGATCGCGAGCGAGGCCACGCCAGGCGAGGTCGAGCTCGATTGCGCGCGCCTTGGAGACGCCACGCGGCACCACATGGTACGCGTGCGGCGGCATGTCGCGGCAGGTGAGCGTTCCGTAACTGCGCAGCATGCCGTTGTCCACGAGGTCGAGTGGCAGCGGGAGCGCGTCGAGGACCGCCTGCCCCTCGGCGGTGTCGAGACAGCCGCGCAGCAGCAGGGAGACCTCGCGGTCGAGCTGCCACGGAGCGTAGTGTTCGATCCGTCCCGGGAACGCCTCCATGAGCGTCTCGGCGGCGCGCACGTCGTTGATCGCTTCGAAGGGTGTGACCCCCTCGGGGATGGCGTCGTCGGGCCACTCGCCGAGGTCCACCCGGTCCGAGAAGTCGAGGCCGGTCCCGTGCACGATGATGCCGCCGGCTTCGGCAATGTAGCCGTCCCACCCAAGCAGCTGGGTGAGCTCTCGAAGCTGGATGCGGCCCCTGCCCGAGATCGGCACCACCTTGAGCCCCGCGCGGTTGAGCTCCACGATCTGTTCGGCCACCACCAGGCTCGGCGCCGCGGAGGCATCGGCGAGCACGCTGCCGCCCTTGGCCACGAGCGTGCCGTCGAGGTCGGTGTACAGCACGCGCACGCGTGAGAGCGCGTCTGCGGCGCGGGGATCGGTGGTGAGGGAGGGCATGTTGGGGGCCATCGGGGTCCTTTCGCTCGGCGCCTCCATTGTAGGGGATGGTCGCGGTACGGTGATCGCGCTGCTTCAGATGCGTCCGCTTGCCGACGCACCGCACCACTCGCCGAGCACCGATGCTGCAACGGTCCGGGGTCGGGCTATACTGGCAACCGTTCAACGCGCCCCTGCACCGCCGAAGGAGCTTCACCGTGATCGACTCACCACAGACCCCGTACCCGCAGTATCGCTGCGCGCAGTGCGGGAAGGAGCTCCCGCTCACCAGCGCGCGTCTTGCGGTGACGTGCGATGACCACCGTCGTGAGGGCGACGACGTCGAGGTGAGCGTGCGACCGGCCACCCGTGATGACCGGCGTGACATCGAGGACATCTGCGACCAGGCGCTCGGCGAGACCGACGTCGACGCGTTCGGGCGCTCGTTCGACGTGCTGGCCCAGGAGAACCTCATCGCTGTTTCTGATGGCCGGTTCGCCGGCCTGGCGTCGCTTGCGGTTGACGGCGGCGACCTTGCAATCGTCCTGCTCAGCGTGTATCCGGAGTTCCAGGGACATGGCGTTGGCCGGGCGCTCGTGAAGGTCGCGGTCGAGCTTGCGGCGAGCCGCAGCCTCCCCGCGGTGAAGGCCGCCATCAGCAACGATGATGTTCCGTCGTTCTCGTTCTACCAGCGCCACGGGTTCGCCATCGACTCGGTGGCTCGCGGGCTGCTCGCCGACCGCTACGGCTCGGCCGAGCCCGGCTTCTCCGGCATCCCCGTGCGGGACGAGATCAGGCTTCGCCGCTCGGTCTGCCCGCTCTGATCCACAGACCGAAAGGGGCGCTGCCGGGGACGGCGGGCCCGCGTTCGAGAACGTGGAGCCCGACGCAATCACGCTCGGTGTCCTCTTGGGTGGCGAGGCGCTGTCGCCGCTCGTGGCGGAGCGCTCGATATCGGCCGCTGATCGGGGCTCAGCCGCTCAGCAGCTGTTCTACCCGCTGCCGCAGATCGGTCGGCGTGAACGGCTTGGTAAGGTAGCCGTTGCAGCCCAGTGCTGCCGCGTGAGCAAGATCGCTTCCTTGCGCGGCGGTGGTGAGCATCATCACGGGCACCTCGGCGGTCTCCGGGCGCTGCCGCATGAAGTGAAGGACCTCCCACCCGTCGAGCTTGGGCATGGTCACGTCGAGCAGCACCAGGTCGGGCCTGTGCTCGATCGCCATCTCGAGCGCTTGCTCTCCGTCAACGGCCTCGATGAGGTCATGGCCGAGTGAACGGAGTGCGGCCTTCACAAGCATGCGGATCTGCATGTTGTCGTCGGCCGTGAGTATGAGCCGTTGTGCCATCGTCCCGATGCCCCTTTATCGCGACGGCGGAGGGTCTGGTTCGTGACGCTTCTCAGTCGCGGTCGCGATGCATGATCTCGACGATCTTGGACAGCTTCGCCTCGCGACGGCCACGCTCGCGCTCGAACTCGGCGCGCTTGGCCGGATCGAGCATCGCGTCGATGTGGTCGACCACCTCGGACGGCTTGAACGGCTTGGGGAGGTAGTCGGCGAACGGGTCGGCCGCGATGCTGCGATGCTGCTCCTCGAATGTGCCGGCCGCCGACAGGAACAGCACGGGCAGCTCCTTGGTCTCAGGACGGCTGCGCAGCCGTTCGTGCACCTCATGTCCGGTCATGCCCGGCATCATCACATCGAGCACGACCAGGTCGGGGTTGTGGGCCTTGATTGCGGCGAGCGCAACCATGCCATCCTCCGCCTCTATGACCTCGAACCCGCGGTTGCCGAGTGCGACAGACAGAAGCTTGCGGATCGAAGATTCATCATCGACGACCAGGACCTTCTTGTTCACGATGGTTCCTTCCCCTCGGTATCGAGCAGTTCGCTGACCTGCTGAACCAGGTCCCTGGGCGTGAACGGCTTGCAGATGTACTGCTCGGCGCCGCGCGTGAGCCCCTCTTCCACTTCAGTGCGCTGACTCTTGGCCGAGAGCATGATCACCGGGATCGCGGCGGTCTGCTCGTCGGCCTTGAGCTTGTCGAGTACGTCATACCCGGTCATCACCGGCATCATCACGTCGAGCAGGATCAGGTCGGGCTGTTCGGCCCTCGCCATCTCCAACGCCTGACCGCCGTCCTCGGCCTGCAGGACCTCATACCCGCGATTCCCGAGGGTGAACGAGACAAGCTTGCGGATGTGCGGCTCGTCGTCGGCGATGAGGATGCGACTCATGATTCGCCCTCCCCGACGGAGGCCGGAGCGGGCTCGCTCTCGGAGATGACTTCCTCGATATGGGCCACGAACTCCTCGACATCGAACGGCTTGCCGATGAGCTGCGTGGCAAGGTCGAGAACGCTGGCGCGGTCGCGGTCGATCTGATACGCGGACATGATGACCACGGGAATGTCGCGGGTCTCAGGGTTCGTCTTGAGCGCCTCGAGGACCTCGTAGCCGTCCATCACCGGCATGCGGATGTCGAGAAGGATCGCGTCGGGGCGCTTTCGCGCCACGGCCGCCATCGCCTCTTTGCCGTCGTACGCCGCCATGACCGCGTATCCTCGCTGCTTGAGCGTGCGGGTCAGCAGCTCCACGATGCTGCGATCATCGTCGGTCACGAGCACCACCGGCGAGGCGATAGAGCCCACCAAGCCGTCGATGACGCTGATCAGGCGGTTCTTGTCGATCGGCTTCTCGAGGTAGTCGGTGCATCCGCTGCGCTCGCTCCTGCCCTGGTCGCAGATGATCGAGAGCACCACCACGGGGATGTCGCGCGTTCGGGGGTCGGCCTTGAGCTCTTCGAGCAATCCGAAGCCAGCGCCCTCATCCACCATCACGTCGAGTGTGATCACTCGGGGTTCGAGTTCGAGTGCGAGCTCCCGCGCCTCGCTGGCATTGAACGCTTTGACGACCTCGTATCCTCGGCGCGAAAGGTACGTTGCGATCAGGTTGGCCACGTCGCTGTTGTCGTCCACCACCAGGATGCGTCCTCCGGGTGAGCCGAGCGGTCCCTCGAGCGAAGGGGTCCGCACGTGCCGATCAGAGGCGAGCGGAAGGGTGAACCAGAAGGTCGATCCGGATCCGGGCTCGCTCTCAACGCCGACCTCTCCGCCGAGGAGCTCGATGATGCTCTTGCAGATGGAGAGGCCGAGTCCGGTGCCGCCTATCTCGCGGGTGAGCGACGAGTCCACCCGGTAGAACTTGGTGAAGAGCCGCGCCTGGTCTTCGGGCGAGATCCCGATGCCCTCATCGCTGATGCCTACCCTGACCCGGTCGTCCGCAAGCTCCGCCCTGACGAAGACGTCGCCGCCCTGAGGCGAGTACTTGATGGCATTGCTGATGAAGTTGATGAGCACCTGTCCCACACGATCGGGGTCGCCGGCGGCCTTGGGGAGATCGCCGGGGATCTCGACGTGGATCGCGCGGCCCTGCTGGTCGGTGACGGCTTTGAAGGTGTTGACGGCGCCCGCGATCCGCTCGGCCACATCGAGCGGCTGCACCTTGAGGACGATGCGCCCGCTTTCGATGCGGGATATGTCGAGCATGTCGTTGATGAGCTCGACGAGCCTGTCGGAGTTCTCCTTCACGATCGAGAGGAACTCGTGCTGGATCTCGTTGACCTCACCGGCCTCGCCATCGAGGATCAGGTCGATGTAGCCCTTGATCGATGTGAGCGGGGTGCGGAGTTCATGCGAGACCGTCGAGACGAACTCGTTCTTCATCTGCATCGCTTCGCGCTCGACCGTGACGTCCCGGATGGTGCTGACCGAGCCGAGGTAGGTCTGGCGGTCGTCGAACACCGGATCGACGCGGACATCCACGATGCGGTGCTCGGGCTCCTCCATGCGGACCTCGCGGGCCTGCGTGCCGGTTTCCTGCACGCGCCCCTCAGGATCTGTAGCCAGGCCGAAGATCGTCCAGATGTCCGTGACGAGTCCCACGAGTTCCTCCGCGCCCTTGCCCAGGAGCGTCTCGGCGGCGGGGTTCACGAACGTCACGCGGTCGTCCGCGTCGAAGACGAGGATGCCGTCGCTGGTGGAGAGGAGAATCGCCTCCGACCGCTTCCGCGCCGCGAGGATCTCGGTATCGTCTCGGAGGCTGAGGACTGCGCCGGTGGCGTCCGCGTCTTCATACGGCGTGATCGTGAACGAGTAGCAGCGGTTCCTGCGCTCGAAGCTGCCTTTGACTATCTCCTTCTCGGCGAGCGCGGTCTCAACGCTCTGTGTCAGTTCAGGCACGCCCAGCGCCTCGGCTGGTGAACCGACGCACTCGTTCCGGGTCACCTCGAGCATCCCGGCGGCAGGCTCGTTGAGCATGCGCACGGTGCGGTCGGGAGAGATCGCGATCATCCCCTCCCGGGTCCCCGCCATGAACGCCCGGATGTGCGAGAAGCAGCGCCGATCCTTGTCTGCGGGCATAGCCGTCCCCTCGATGCGGACACACCTCACCACCACGTTATTCGCACTCCGCTGCGGGGATTCCTGCCGGGTCGTTGAGGATGTGGGCCCTTCTGCCCGGGAAAGGCAGAAGGAGCGGACGACCCGCTCCTTCGATTCTCGCTATGGTGCCCCCTGGAGGATTCGAACCTCCGACACCAGGTTTAGGAAACCTGTGCTCTATCCCCTGAGCTAAGAGGGCGCGTAGGGGATTCTACCACCCTCGGGGGATGGCCTCCATGCTCGTGTCTGTCAGCGGCGGCGGCGCCGCTGGTCCAGCGGCTACTCCTCGCGGTTGCCCGCGTCGTTGTCACGGATCGCGGCGCGGCGGATCTTGCCGTTGACCGTCTTGGGGAGTGCGTCCACGAAGTCGACGATGCGCGGGTACTTGTAGGGCGCGGTGCGCTTCTTCACCCAGGACTGCAGTTCGCGCACGAGCTCCTCGCTGCCGGTATAGCCGTCGTGGAGCACGATCGTCGCCTTCACGGCGTGACCGCGCACCGGGTCGGGCACGCCGGTGACGGCGCACTCGCGTACGGCATCGTGTTCCAGGAGCACGCTTTCAACCTCGAAGGGACCGATGCGATAGCCGCTGCTCTTGATGACGTCGTCGTTGCGCCCCACGTACCAGTAGTGTCCGTCCTCATCGGCCCACGCAGTGTCGCCCGTGTGATACCAGCCGTCGTGCATCGCCTCGGCGGTGCGCTCCTCATCGCGGAAGTACTCGAGCAGGATGCCATCGGGCCGGGGGTCGATCGCCACCACCACTTCGCCGGTCGTGCCCGGCGGGCACTCAGCACCGGACTCGTCCTGGATCTGCACGGTGTAGTGCGGCGAAGGCTTGCCCATCGAGCCGGGCTTGGGAGTCATGCCGATGGAGTTGAACACGAGGAGGGGAGACTCGGTCTGGCCAAAGCCCTCCACGAGCGGGAGCCCGATGTGCTCGCGCCAGCCGTCGAAGAGGTCGGGGTTGAGCGCCTCGCCGGCGGTGGTGCAGTAGGAGAGGCACGAGAGGTCGTAGCCGTCCACGCCGGCCTGCATCATGAGGCGGTACATCGTGGGCGGGCAGCAGAGTGTGGAGATACCGTACCGCTCGATGAGCGAGAGGATCTCAGCGGGGTCGAACCGGTCGAAGTCGTAGGTGAAGACACATGCCTCCATGTTCCACTGGCCGTAGTACTTGCCCCATACGGCCTTGCCCCAGCCGGTGTCCGCGATCGTGAAGTGGATGCCGCCGTCGCTCACCACGTTGTGCCAGTGCTTGGCCGTGACCGTGTGCGCGAGCGCGTAGCCGCTGTCGTGGAGCACCATCTTGGCGTTGCCCGAGGTGCCCGAGGAGAAGTACAGCAAGAAGGGGTCGGCCGCGAGCGTGGGGACGCGCTCCCAGCTCGCGGATGCCTCGCGCACGCCGGTGTTGAAGTCGTGCCAGCCGCTGCGGGTGGCCCCAAGCGTGCAGATGCCGTCGGGGCCCGAGAGCGCGGCACCGATGCGGTTGCCCTCCGCATCGGTCTCCTGTCCGGCGAACATGCCACCGCCGCCGCCGTTGACGAGGATGCGCGTCTCGAGCGTGGGGCACTCGGCAGCGACCGCGTCGGCGGTGGCAGCGATATCGCCCGCCGAGGTACAGATGAGCGCTTTGACGCCCGCGCTCTGGAGGCGGTACGTGAGGTCGTGCTCCTTGAGCATGAAGGTAGCGGGGATCATCACGGCGCCGATCTTGTGGAGCGCGGTGGCCACGAACCAGAACTGGTAGTGGCGGCGCAGGATGACCATCACCATGTCGCCGCGGCCGATGCCGAGCGAGGCGAGGTAGTTGGCGGTCTTGTCGCTCCAGCGCTTCATGTCGCCGAAGGTGAAGGTGTGCTCCTCGCCCTCGGGATTGCACCACACCATCGCGCGCCGGTCGGGCTCGGCATTCGCGATGTCGTCGGCGATGTCGTAGCCGAAGTTGAAGTCGTCCGGGTAGTGAAGGCCGAAGCGGGAGAGGATGCCGTTCTCATCGAACGTCTCCTCGACGTAACGGAGGTTGATGTCTCGCATAGCGGGCCCTTCTCGGTGGGTGCCGATACCGGCAGGGGCGGTTCAGCGCTCGGTCTCGTCGTGGAGCACGACGGCCAGGAACGTGCAGGGCTCGCCGCCGATCGCGATCATGCCGTGCCCGCGGCCGGAGTCGTAGTAGACGGTGTCGCCGGGGCCGAGGTCTTCGACGTGGTCCTCGAAAGCGAAGCGGAGCCGTCCGCTGATCACGTGATCGATCTCCTGGCCCGCGTGGTGCGAGAGATGAATGGGCTCATCCTCGGCACCGGGGATGTACGGCGCGGTCACCATGAACGGCTCGGCCCGCTTGTCCTTGAATGTGGGGGCGACGTGACGGTACTCGAAGCCCTCACGGCGCTTGATGGCGAGCCCCTCGCCCGAGCGCACCACCGAGTAGCCCGTGAGGTGCGGGTTCTCTCCGGTCAGCAGCTCGATCATGTCAACGCCGAAACGCTCGGCGGCGCGGTAGAGGAACGTGAACGAGAGGTCCGCCTCACCGGACTCCATCGCGGCGTACTCGGCCACGTTGCGGCCAGTGGCGTCGGCCATCTCCTGCATGGTGAGGTCCATGTCCTCGCGCAACGCGCGGATCCTGCCTGCGACCTCGGCGATCCTCGGTTCCATACATGACTCCTCACCTGGACAACATCGCTCAGAGCCATTCTAGTCGATGCCCGCGCCCACCCCGAGACCGAAGAACCGCTCGAAGAACTCGCCAAGCTTCGCGAGCACACGCCGCTTCTTCTCGCCATGACCGCCATCGGGAGAGAAGCGTGATGCCGACGGCAGCACCTTGGTGATCGCCGTTCCCGTGGTGCGTATCGCGCCGTCGCGGAATGCGGTCTCGATGAACGCGCGGGTTTCCTCGGGCCGTAGGTTCTCGGATTCGATGATGGCGGCGAGCTCGGCCTCACGCCGGGCGAGTATGAACGCCTGCCACTCCTCGTCGATATCGCCGCTCACGGTGACCGAGTCCACGAACGCCTCGATGAGGTCCTTCTTGTTGCGCAGGCTCGGGCTGGCATCGATCGCGCGAGTGATCGATGCGCGGATCTCGGTGTCGGTGCCATCGCCATGTGCGGCGCGCCACTTCTCCACCAGCATGAGGATGTAGTCCACGTTGATCTCGACCTGTTTGATGAGCTCGATCTCAAAGACGATGTCGTCGTTGATCGACTCCTTCTCGGTCCGCCCGCGATACTCCGCGTAGAGGTCGAGGTACACGCTCCGGTAGTCCTGCTCCTGGCGCTCGGAGAGCAGTTCGCTCCCGGCGAAGTCGTCAAAGGCCGTCAGGATGTTCTGCAACCGCAGGATCGCGCCGAAGAGCGCGATGAACGCCTTCTGGGCGCTTTCACCCACTATCGGCTCGCCCAGCGGGAACTCCTCGAGCAGCTCACCCACCCTATCTGAGTACTCGGCGTAGTACTCGACGTACGGCTTGAGCAGCACGATCCCGCAGGCGTCCCTGTTGCCGAAGAGGGCGATGGCGTCATTCGTCTGCTGCTCGAGGTCGCGGAACGAGACGATGTTGCCGTAGGTCTTCACCGAGTTCAGGATGCGGTTGGTGCGCGAGTACGCCTGGATGAGCCCGTGC
>JALHJB010000025.1 GCA_022839745.1 Actinomycetes bacterium | reverse complement strand
CCGTCACCCACCAGAGCGCTGGGTTCTTGCTCATGAGACCGCCCACGATCGTGTGAGTCCAGGATCGGTTCACGAAGATAAGCGAGAGGTTGCCGACCACGAGCGTGACAAACGTGATGGCACGCACGTCCCCGGCTGGATGCCCTGTGAAGACCGCCCACAGATACACGCTCAGGACCGCGGCCAACACGAACACGCCTTGTATGAGGCTCACGCTGATCATCCGCCGGCTGAACATCGGATCGTCGATGCCGCGAGGCGGGCGGTCCATGATGCCCTGCTCCTCGGCTTCCGCTTCGAATACCACTGAGCAGGCCGGGTCGATGATGAGCTCAAGGAACGCGATCTGCACCGGCATGAGCACCAGCGGCATCTCCACGCCGAAGAGTCTGGGCACAAGCACCGGAAGAAGTGACATGCCGGCGATCGGCACGTGCACCGCGAGAATGTATGCCATGGCCTTCTTGAGGTTGTCGTAGATCCGGCGACCCATTCTCACGGCTCTGACGATGGAGGAGAACGCGTCGTCGGTGAGCACGAGTGCGGCGGCCTCGCGCGCAACGTCGGTGCCTCGCTGGCCCATGGCGATGCCGATGTCGGAGGCTTTGAGCGCAGGCGCGTCATTCACGCCATCGCCCGTCATAGCGACGACCTCACCCCGAGCCTTCAACGCGCGGACGATTCGCAGCTTTTGCTCGGGGACGACTCGGGCGAACACGTCGATGTCGTCGATTCGCGCGGCAAGTGCAGCGTCGTCCAGCGCCTCGAGATCGGGGCCAGTCAGGATGTGGGTCTCGGTGTCGAGCCCGGCCTGCTCGGCGATACTGCGGGCCGTTCCCGGATAGTCGCCGGTGATCATCACGACGCGGATGCCCGCGGCCCGCGCTTGTGCGACCGCGTCGGGGACGTCCTCGCGAATCGGGTCTTCCAGGCCGACGAGTCCGATGAACTCGAACGCGAAATCGTGCTGGACCTCCGGCAGATCGCCCACCATCTGGAACCTGGCACGTGCGACGCCCAGCACCCGCAGCCCCTCGCCGGCCATACGAGACACGTCGGCCACGACCGCCTTGACCTCATCCGGGGTCATATGGCACAGGTCGGCAACGGCCTCGGGCGCCCCCTTGGCTGCGATCACGTAGTTGCCGCCCGCCGGCGAGCGCCACACGTGGCTCAGCGCAAGCAGATGCTCCGAGAGCGGGTACTCGCGCACGAGAGTCCAGTCGGCGTGGATGTGCTCGGTGTCAGCGAGGAACCGCTCGCCTAGCACCTTGAATGCCGTGTCCATCGGGTCGAACGGGTCGATCGGCGAGGCGAGGACCGCATACTCGATGATCTCGTGGAACTCCTCGGTGAGCGGTTGTCCGTCGACGCGGAACCGTCCGCTGGCCGTGCCGAGCTCCTTGACCGTCATGCGGTTCTGCGTGATGGTGCCCGTCTTGTCCGAACACAGGACGGTGGCGGCGCCGAGCGTCTCTATCGCCGGCATGCGCCGAGTCAACACGCCGCTCTTTGAGATTCGCCATGCGCCGAGAGCGAGAAATACCGTCAGCACGACCGGGAACTCCTCGGGCAGCATGGCCATCGCCAGCGTGATGCCGGCGAGCACGCCTTCGAGCCAGTTGCCGCGCGTCAGCCCGTAGATGATCACGACGATCACCGCGAGCGAGATCCCCAGGATCGCGAGGTTTCGCACGAGCTTGCTCACGTCGCGCTGCAACAGGCTCCGCTCAGGCTCGAGCGACTTGAGTGCCGAGCCGATCTTGCCCAGCTCCGTGGCGCCGCCGATGGCGAGCACCTCGGCCATGCCCTGGCCCTTGACCACGAGCGTGCCCGAGAAGACCCACACGGTCCCGTCGCCGCCCGGCGCTCCCAGCACGCGCGGCTCGTCAGGCCTGCATCCGGCCTTGCGGACCGGCACCGACTCCCCAGTTAGCAGTGACTCGTCGACGCTGAGGTTCGAACACTCAAGCATGATCGCATCGGCGGGGACACGGTCCCCCTCGACAAGCAAGATCAAATCGCCTCGGACCACGTCACGTCCGGCGATGCGCCTCTGCGCGCCGTCGCGAACGACGAGCGCGCGCGGACTCGAGAGGTCTCGCAGAGCCTCCAATGCTCGCTCGGTCCTTCGTTCCTGATACAGCGTGATGCCAATGACCACGAATACGAAGACGAACAACAGGAGCGCCTCTCTGATGCGCTCGGGTTCCTGCAAGCTGATGAGGAGGTTGACCGTGCCTGCCGCAACGAGCAGCAACAGCATGGGCTCCTTGATCACTTCCCATGCTATGCGGAAGAAGCTACGTGGCTTCGCCGAGGCGATCTCGTTGGGGCCCTCGGAGTCGAGGCGCCGGGCAGCCTCGTCTTCCGAGAGCCCAGTCAACGTGCGGATGTCCTGCTCGGTCTCCAAGAATGATCCCCCTCTATGCCGCGATTCCCGCGTGCTCCTCAGCCGAGCAATTGTGGCCTGCAAGAGGCCTTCGGAGTATCGTCAGGCTCCTTGACAAGTTAGTCAAGATTCCCGACGGACTTCCTGCTTGCTAAGGGCTGAGTCCTCCAGAGACCGCTCGAGCAGCCGGCCGCCGTCGGCACATACGTGAAGTCAGCAACCCTCTCGGCAATCCTGCTCGATGACGATTACTGCGACTTCGTCCAAGAGGGCACCCGGGCGGATGGCGGATTGTCCGTGCTCGCGCCAGAGTACACCGTGCCACTGAAGGCGCGCGCGTGGATCGACCTGACCGAGCGGCACGAGCGCGGAGAGGACGTCTCCAGTGGCGACATCAAGAAGCACCGCAACGACATCATTCGCCTGAGCCAGCTCATATCGCCGGGAGCACGGATCGCACTGCCGGATGCTATCGGCGGCGACCTGAAGGCATTCGTGGCGCGGGCGTTGCACGACGGTGCCGAGCCCAGGGTCTTCGGGGTCATCGGGATGACGTTGCAAGACGTGCGGTTGTTGCTGAGTGCCGTCTACGATCTCGCTGGATCCGCCTCCGAATAGGAGGCGTTTCAGCGCCGGCGTGATGGCCCGCGTGGCATAAGAGTTACCGCACTTGTCGGCAACTGTGTCCACCTTTATGCCAACTCACTTTGGGCAACAAATCGGGCAACAACTCAGCCGAACGCCGATTCCGAGCAACAGGGAATGCTATTGGGCCGCATGAACGCATCTACACCCACTCTGAGCTGCGCCTTTACCCGGCGCCCGCTTTCAGCCGGAAGACATTTGTAGCCCGATTTCGCACTCGAAATCGGGCTACTCAGGCCTCTGACCTGCGAACAAATGGTGCCCCCAAGGGAATTCGAATTTTGAGATTCCCGACTTCGCTTGACGAATGGGCATAGTCCAATCGTCGATGGGAGGTCAGACATGACACAGGCGCAGCGGGACATCAAACGCAAGCTCAAGGTTCTCGAGTACGCGCGGGAATGCGGCAACATCGCCAAGGCCTGCCGCTACTTCGGGATCTCACGTCAGTGCTACTACAACTGGCTGCACGCCTTCGAGCGCGAAGGAGAAGCGGGGCTCGTCGACAGCAGACCCTGCCCTGAGAACCACAAACTCCGTACTCCGAAGCCGATCGAGGACAAGATCATTCACCTACGCCTCAAGTACCACTTCGGCCCACATCGGATCGCCTGGTACCTCGGCCGCTATCACGACATCTCGATCTCGCCGCACGGGGTCCACAACGTGCTCGTGAGAAACGGGATCAACCGTCTGCCCGCCAACTGCCGTCAGCGCTCGATGCCCAGTGTGATCCGCTACGAGAAGCAGGTGCCCGGACACCATGTCCAGGTGGATGTGAAGTTCCTCGACTTCGTGGACCCCGGCGGGCGGAAGATCAGACGCTTCCAGTACACAGCGATCGACGATGCGACGCGCATCCGGGCACTCCAGATCTACGACAAGCACACCCAGGCCAGTGCGATCGAGTTCATCGACCACGTGATCGAACGCTTCCCCTTCCGCATCCACACGATCCGCACGGACAACGGTCACGAGTTCCAGGTCCGATTCCACTGGCACGTGGAGGACCGCGGTATCCGGCACGTCTACATCAAGCCGGCGAGCCCCAACCTCAACGGCAAGGTCGAACGCTCGCATCTGACCGACAAGCTCGAGTTCTACCAGCTGCTCGACTACACCGACGACGTCGATCTCAGGAAGAAGCTCGTCGTCTGGGAGGAGTTCTACAACGTGCACCGACCGCATGGGGGTCTCGGAGGAAAGACACCCTACGAGGTGCTTCGTGAGAAGATGGCGTCGTGACACGCGTCAACCGAGGTTGGGGCCCTCACAAATCCTGATTGTGCTTGTGACTATTGGGACTCGTTGGGACTCGTTGGTACTCAAGAGCTGCGGTGAGTCCCAATAGGTCCCAACGAGTACCAACAAGTACCATGTATTTGGGCGACAAATCGGGCGACAAATCGGGCGACAAATCCGGGGCGCAGTCCCAGATGAGTGCCACTGTCAGATTCGGGGCTTCTCAGTTCAGGATGGCATGGCGCCGACGCTACGACCCGGCGGTCTTCTGAATCCACCCATCCATGGTTCGAAGCGCGAGCCCGATGTTGCCGATCTGGCAGTGGTTCTGCGCCGACTCGGACTCAACGAACACGCGATCGGTCAGACTGCGCGCCCCGCCGAGGAGTTCCACCTGACGGTCATGCAACTTGTAGGGCACGAAGTGATCGTTCCTGCTCGTCATCAGGAGTACATCCTGGTCGACCAATTCGCAGTGCAGGTTCTCCTCGTTCATCTGCATCGCGTAGTCGAATGCAGTCATGGGCGGCTCGATTCCCGTGATGTACATCAGGTTGCTCATCTGCCAGCCCTCCATCCCACCCTTCTTGATGTTCTTCTCAACGATGCGGTTCGAGGACTCCTTGAATCTGCCGTTGAAGAACGTCATCAGATTCTGGGCCAACGCCGACGGTATCTTGTACTGATCGTAGGCATGGCCGTTCGGGATGACTCGGCGTATGCGCTTCTCGAACGCAGCTGCCCGCAGAGCCAGCCAACCACCGAGCGACAGGCCGATGAGCGTGACATCGTCGAGACCGAAATGGTCCAGGATGGCGCCCATGGGGGTCTCCCAACGATAGTCGAAGAGAAGCCCATGACTGCGACGCGTCGTTCCCTGGCCGGGCCCGTCGAACCCGATCACGTCATAGCCCGCGCCAGCCAGATACCGCATCAGCGAGTAGAACTCCTCGATGAACGAGTCGAAGCCGCCGTGAAGCACGATCGTTCCGCGCGCCGGTTGGCTCGAAGCGGCCGGAACCCTGATGGCATGCATCCTGGAACCATCCAGCGGGACTTCGTGCTTCTCAGCCGCATCGGGCGGCAGTGACTCGTAGAACAGCTGGGCGAACCGGGTCGAGAGGGCCTCGCGCTCCTGTTGGTCGATGGTGTAGAACTCAGCCGCACGATAGAAGAAGGCGGCCTGCATGAGAGAACCCGAGTCCAGAGCGGAGTGCCCGAGAGCCCGCATCTCGGACCTCCAGGACGGGAAGTCCTTGATACTTCGCCCGGCAGCGGTCATGGCCTCAAGAGACAGGTAGCCAAGGGAGTACCAGCGGTTCAGTTGGAAGTTGTAGAGCTGCTTTGGGTGGAATCGGCGGTAGCCGACGGGGAACTCGAAATCGGCTGTGCTCGACGTGACCATGCTGCCTCCCAAAGAGAGCACTGGATGCCGCCCGGCGCGTGAAGGCACCGTTCGGGAGCGCGAAACGATCGGCTCTCCGCAGAGTCTACTCAGCCGTGTCGTAGCCGGCTTGAATGAACTGGCTATCTGCGTAGTACGCCGAGGGGCTATAGCCGAAGGTCTCCTTGAAGGCCCGGGAGAAGTGCGCACTGTCGGAGAACCCGAACTCGTGGGCTAGGTCCGTGAGTGAGCCAAACTGCTCGAATGCGGCGGTGGCTTTCGCGAGACGTATCCAGATTTCCATCCGACGATAGGTGATTCCTAGCTCCGAACGGAACAGGTGCAAGAAGCGACTTGTGGACATCCCGAGCGATGCTGCCAGCTCGTCTGCCGGCACGAGGGAATTGGGATCTCGCAGGATCGTCCACAGCGCCTCCACGACGCGTTGGTCATATCGGCACAGCTGCTGCGCATACGGTTCGCCAACGAGTCGGCCGACCGCAGCGTCGAACTGTTGAACGAACTCGTCGTTCGACAGCCGCTCGTCCAGCAGCTCGGCACCAAGGCGTCGGATTTCGGCTACATCCGAGCCGGGAAGCGTGGTCCAACCTCTGCCCGATAGCCGCTCCCGCAGATAGAGTCCGAGATTGGTGATGGGGGTGACGCTGAGCACCATGCCCTCGCGGGGCGTGGGGGTCAGTATCTCGTGCCGGACGTTCTCGGCGATGACAACAGCGTCGTCAATCTCCATGGACTCGCCTTCGGTGCGGAAGGCGATTGGCCCGTCGAATGTCAGGCAGAGATGCACCGAGAAATGACGGTGGCTAGCCGTCGTGTCCCAGCCGCCCACGAGCAGGCTGTAGCCCGCCTCCACGTTGTTGACGATGATGCGTCGCATCAGTGCAGCATGACACACCGTGAGCCTCGCACGCTGAAGAGCTGGTCGGGCTGACGGGATTCAAACGTGCGACCAACCGAGTCCGAGAGGACCCATGAGCAACAGGGACTGCTATTTGGCCGCAATTGGGCCTCGACACCCCCTCTGAGCTGCACCTTCACCCCGCGACCGCTCTCGGCCCAAAGACATTTGTAGCCCGATTTCACGCTCGAAATCGGGCTACTCAGGCTTGTGACCTGCGGAAATCTGGTGCCCCCAAGGGAATTCGAATCCCGAAAGTGCTTGTGACTATTGGGACTCGTTGGGACTCGTTGGTACTCAAGAGCTGTGGCGAGTCCCAATAGGTACCAACGAGTACCAACAAGTACCAGGTATTTGGGCACCAAATCGGGCACCAAATCGGGGGGGTGCGGCGGCCTCTACGATTGCGTGATCCGTGAATGACATCACAACGCATTAACGACATCATCTGGATGCCTTGCGATTCAGCTGCTCGTGGTTCTTCTCTGGACTGAGACGCGCATTTCATCAGCAGGCCCGAACCGGTCGGTGGCAGCGCAGCACTCGAGCGTGTCCCGGAGAGACTTCAGGACAACGTCACCCGCCACGCATCTTCGACTTCCGCGACTTCGCTGCGCATGGAGCGGAGTTCCGCCAGACGCTCCAGATGCAGCGCCTCCGTTCGCGTGGCCACGATCACCACGAGGGGCAGACCGACGGCTCCAATCGCCCGCTTCACCTGGTGAATTGCATCAGGCACCGGCAATCCGCGCAGCACATCCATGTGCTGGTCGCGGGTATCAAGGACGCCGCCGGTGAGATTGAGCGGTGTGCCCCGGTACTCGGCCATGAGCTGGTCTTCGGCCCGCTTATAGTCTGCAGCGGTGAGGTCACCGCGACCAAAGAGGGTGCAGTGGCACCACCCGGTCGTGTCGATCTCCTCCTGCGCGAACTGACACGGGCATATAAGCCTCCGGTTCAGTTCGGCATCGTCCGAAGGTTCATAGCACGGACAGTACCGGCGGCCATACATCGCCTCGGAGTCGGCGATCCACAACTTGAGATTGGTGTAGATCATCCAACGCGGATTCACGCTCCACCCGCGATTACGGGCGTGTTTGCGTATCCACACCTCGTGCTTCTTGGCGTCCTTGCCGTACCTGCGCCAATCAGCGTAGAAGGCCTTGGCCATCTGCCACATGTCGCTCATGGATCAGCCGATCGTGACGATGTCGTCGGGACCGCAGACAGCGGATACGAGACCGGACATGTTGCCCTCCACGCCGACCGCGAGCTTGTCCTGCAGCCCAAAGTGCTTGAGGCACGTTCCGCATGCGGTGACGGTGACGCCGGCCTCGGCGAGCAGACTCAGTTCGGCAATCGCCGCCGAGCCCTCGCACGCGAGTTTCACGCCATCGTTGCTCAACATGACCGCCGCTGGCACGTTCTCCTCGTGGGCGAGCGACACCAGGAAGCTCCGCATGAGGATGGCGCCGAGCTCGGCGTCGGCCTTGCCAAGGGTGTCGCTCGTTATCAGGATCCGCTTGGCCATCAGGTGACCTCTTTCAGTCGAGGGCGGCACTCAGTGCCGCACCGTACGCTCCGACGATCTGCGATGCACTTCCGCCACATCATCACCCGTATCGTCTATTCTTATTACACATATCATTGTTGTGTATTCTCGTCCATCGTCCGGTGAGGCGCGTCCAAGGGGGCATCACGCGTGAACAAGGAATCGATTCGTGAACTCGTGGAATGGTTTGAGGAGGCAACCGCGTGGGCACGCGTGGCCGTCAAGGAAGCGTCCGAGGCAGGGACGCCTATCATCGGCCTGTACTGCGGCTATATCCCCTCCGAGATCATCAGGGCCTCCGGGGCGCTCGCAGTTGGGCTATGCGGCTCGACACCAGCCGCTGTTGCCGATGGCGAAGTCGCACTGCCTCGGAACTTCTGCCCGCTTATCAAGTCGAGCTACGGGCTCGCCATCACCGATACCTGCCCGTACTTCCACTTCGCCGACGCGCTCATCGGTGAGACCACCTGCGACGGCAAGAAGAAGGCGTTCGAGCTGTTCGGCGAGATGAAGCCGACCCATGTGATGCAGCTGCCGTACGACGCCGACACCGAGCGTGCGTACGAGCAGTGGCGCGCCGAGATCGATCGAGTCGTCGGGTTCATCGAGGGCGTCACCGGAACGACCATCACCGCAGAATCGCTCTCTCGCGAGATCCACGACGCCAACGAAGTCCGCGCGCTGCTGGCGGATGTCGCCTCCACATTCGAGGCGGAGCATCCCCTCCTGTCATGGGAGGAGATGCTGGTCGTCCAGAACGCCGGTGGCTTCCTCACCGACCGGTCGACGTACAAAGAGAAGCTGAGGGAACTGGCCGAGGCGCTCAGGGCAACGCCCCTTGTCACGGAGGCCGGGAACGGGCGGCCACGGGTGTTGCTCACGGGGACGCCGATAGCTCCGACGACCAACAAGGTCATGCGACTCATCGACGAGGCGGGGGGCCGAGTCGTGTGTCACGACGCCTGCAGCGGCGTGAAGATGTACGACAGACTGGTTGACGAGACCGGCGACCCGCTCGAGTCGCTGACGCGCTACACCCTGGGTCTGCCGTGCGCCTGCATGAGCCCAAATCCTGGACGGATCGACCTGCTCGCCAAGTCGGTCGAGCGCTACCGCATCCAGGGAGTCGTGGAGAACGTGTGGCAGGCATGCCACACGTTCAACGTGGAGTCCGTGGTGGTCGGCCGAGCATGCGAGAACGACCTCAAGATCCCGCACCTCAAGCTCGAGACCGACTACGCGGAGTCCGATCTCGACCAGCTCAGGGTTCGAATCGAGGCGTTCGTCGAGATGCTTCGGTAAGGGCTCGCCTCAAGCCATACGCGCCGATCGGAACGACAGGCACACCGTCAACACAGACGGCGGCCCCGTGTATCGAACCGGGGTAGCGAGTGCCGGCCAAGGGGTCTTCATCGAGGCGGTAGACGACGACCTCGATGATCGCGCGCCACTCGGCGCCGGCGCAGACCTCCCGTACGAGCTGCTCGCTTGCGCGGCAGTCAGGGCAGGTACTGAAGAACTCGATGAGTACTTTGTCTCTCACCGGGATGGGCGGGAGGGCCCGCCCGAAGGCGGGCCCTGCTCGGCGAATGCTAGAGGGTGATGACCTGGTCGGGGGCGGCGGGGGCGAGCGCTGCGTAGAGATCCGGGAAGCAGCCGATGCTCGCGCCGGGGATCAGCTGGTCTGCGATGTGGCGCTCGTACGCGCACTGATCGCACGCCATCAGCAGCATGCCGGTCTTCTCCTGAAGCGCCTGGAGCTTGCGGCCCATCTCGGTACCGTTGAGCAGGAAGAACGTGTTGTCGACGAAGAAGAACATGCCGACAACCTCCACTCCATGACGGCCCTCCTCCATCTGAGGGATGATCATGGTATCGAGGATCTTCTGGCTGGTGGTCGTGGCGAACACGTACGCGATCTTCATCTTGTGGCCTCCTGTGACTCGTGCTGACGGGTTGAACCGCGGCGACTGGCCTGCGCCAGCGCCGCCCTCAGGACGGATACCGCGAGCTCGCAGCGATCCCTCCGGTGGGCCGGGACTTGTTCGAGATCGGAAGCGAGCATCTCGGGCGTGATGGCGAGGGCATCTCCGACCGCAAGACCTGTCGCCATTTCGGTCAGCCGGCTGGATGCGGCGACCATAGTCACGCAGGTGCTCGAGCGAAAGGCGACGGCGTCGATCGTGTCGCCCGAGACGCGCACGCTCACACGAACGACGACGTTGTCCTTCGTCTCCTCGGCCATCCCGTCACACGGCTCGAGATCGCCGACGTTGCGAGGCGAACGGAAATGGTCGATGAGCGTCGCGGAATACGGATGCATGGTGCACGGGCCCCTCAGCTCGCGGTCCAGCACCATACTATCGTATTGTCTGATGCTGGTCATCCAGGATGCTTATGGCTGAAAGTGATCTGGGCCTCAGCAGTCGCAGCGGGGCTCCTCACCACTGAGCCACTGCCTGATGATCGCGTGAGCACAGCCCACGCCGGGACTGAGCGATATCGCGCCCTGGGCGCAGTTCTTGGCGCACGCGCCGCATTCCATGCACGCATCGCGGTCAGCAATGCGGGCGCGCCGCTCCTCCATGGCGAAGACGGCGTGCGGGCAGACCTGCGTGCAGAGAGCGCAACCGTTGCATTTCTCGACATCAAGCCTCAGCGTGACGACATCCTTGATGTAGCGCGGCGTGGACATCTCGTCCTCCCCTAGCCGGCGATCAGTGATACGACGATCAGGGCAATGCCCGCAGTCAGAGCAGCAAGCTGCAGGGGAATCGCACGACGCATCTCCCAGTCAACGCCCGAGGGAGACGTAAACGTGGATGAGCCGGTGAAGTTCATCGCGGTGTACGAGGCGATCGCAGTGCCGATGGCGACGAGCCCCCAGTCCCACAGCGGCACGTCACCTGCCGTCACGACCGCCACCGTGCCGCCCACGACCGCAACGCCAACGAGGGCGCCTTTGAGGGAGAACGCACGACCGGGCACCCACGGCAGCAGCAGCGGCGCGACTGCCGCGCCGGCAAGCACGCCGAGGATACAGGCGAGTACCGTTAGCCCGAACCTGCCGAGCATTTCAGGCGCAACCTGCGAGAGCACGATCGCAATCACGGCTGCGAGACCGAGCAGGACGAGGGACGTCCGGCGCCAGAGAACCGACATCTCCACGCCTACGAGCTTCGCCCGATCGGCGAGCGGGAAACGGACGGCCCGCATCTCAGGCGTGGCCGTCATCCCTGCATCAAGGAAGATCGGCAGGTCACTCGCCCGCACCGGACCCCAGTTGACCGAGAACCCGCACCGCGAACGCACCTCGTGGCCCGCCACGCCAGTTGCTCCGAGCTGCGGCAGCACCAGTCGCGTGTGGCCGACGATCTGGTCGAGGCGCACCTTGCGTACCATGCGGACCACCTCGGCGGTGCCGAAGGTGCCCTTGCCCGCCGCACACCAGACGTTGACACCACGGGTATCGAGGACGAGTAACCACGCATCCCGACCGGCGAGTTCGCGACGTACCACGTCGAACGTGAGCTTGTAGTTGCAGGTGACGAGGACCGGTGAGGTGTCGTCTGGTGAGCCGACCGCATAGAGCGCGGGCCGCACACGATAGTCGCCACGCCTGATGCCAAGACGCACGCGAACGGCCCCGCGCTTGTCCGATGCGCCAAGTTGGGTGGAGATGCGCTCCACTGGCCCGGCGAGAGTGTCGACAGTGCCCGTTACGAACAGTTGCGGGGAGTATGCGTACTCGGGAGGCGCGTCACAGCAGCACGATTGGGGAGGACCGCAACACTCACTCACCGGACGAGTCCCTCCTCGTTGTGTGCCGCACCGCGCCAGGCGTGAGCGGCATTCTACGACAGCATCTCTACGAACGTGCGAACCCGCATGATCTGCTCTTCGGTGGGGCGCTCCTTGTGGATGGTGTTCTCAAGAGAGATGATCGGGATGCCAAGCCCCTTGAAGTAGTCGCGCTCGGTCTGCTGTACCACGCTTCCGTACGGGCAGCCAGTGATCGCCGAGGCGATGACCCCTTTGGCGCCCGTCGCCCTGCAGATCCTCTCAACATGGAACCGGCGATACGTGGCCGATGTCCCGGCGCCCTCGCCGAGCTCACCACGAGCCTGCGCATCCAGCACGTAGTGCGCAACGGCCTCCAGTGGCGGCATGTCCTCGGAGTACAGCTCGGTCCCGGCGATGACCCAACCCACGATGGCTGCGTTGGACTCATCGATCACCCGCAGCGTGTCGGCGCTTCCCGCGCCTCCGCCCGCCAGCACCAGCGGGATGTACGTGCGCGTTGTCGGTACGCGAGTCGCCTCCTCGAGTTCTGCGATGAGGAGGTCGAGCACCCGGCCGAACTCCGCCGGATCGCCGTACAGGTGGCTCGTACCCAGCAGCACGTGCAGCGTGGGCACGCTGCCGAGGACGAACGGGTCGCGCAACCTGAGGTCGAGGACTTGCCGCACCTTACGCGAGATCTCGTTCTTCCGTCGGATCTCCTCGCGCAGCCGGTCTTCATCGACCGGACTGCCGGTCAGCCAGATCGCGGCTCGCTGCAGCTCGCTCGCAAGGAAGCGCACGACCTCTGGGCGCTTCTCCTCCGCTGTGAACGCGGTGACGTTCTCAATGCAGAAGGTGTCGTAACCCTCCATCTTGACAAGTTCCATGACGTTGTTGATCGGCTCGCACGTCGCCCCGAAGTACAACACGCGCCTGATCTGCGACTCCTTGTTGAGGTGCATGCGACCGATGATCGTCTTCACCATCGAGCAGTACTCGGGCGGAATCTGGAACATGTTCTCGCCGAGCGACTCGGCCGTGCGGCTATCCTCCCGCCACAAGCCCTCGATACCGACCGGGATCGTGTCGCAGGCGTAGAGCAACGGTGTGTCCCAAGAGTTGCCACCCCATACCGCAGACGCACCCTCGGCCACCTGTCGCTCGATGCGCTCGAGCGAGTAGGACACCACGAGGGCCTCGAGCGCGACGCGGGCCTCCGAGACATCTCGCTGTTCCCCCACGGCGCGGCGATCAGCGGGCGATGACGAGTTCGCGGTCATGAGCATCACCTCTCCGGACCTCGAGTACTTCGACGAACGCTTCGATCCTCGTCTTCAGCTGACCGTGATCGCTCTCGGAGTAGTCACTGGAGACGTCGAGCACCGGGATCTCAAGATTCTGGAAGTGATCGATGAATCCCTTCTTGGTGACTCCGTAGCACGAACAGAACTTCAGGTAGACGTACAGGACCCCGTCCACGTCGTACTCGCGCGCGAGTCGGCCGGAGAAGTCAACGCAGTCGTCGAGTGTCTTCATCCGGCCACAGGGCGCCTGGTCAAGATAGCCGTCGGCGAGCGCCTGGAAGACGTCACCCTCCTCCGAGATCGTGTGCGAGAACGGCCTTAGCCCCGCGCAGTGGTCCTCGACCACGACCTGCAACCCGATCTCCTCCTCGAGGAGCGTGAGGAGCCGCCGGTCCCCATCCGCCGCGATGCTGCCGGCGACCATCACGCGCAGCCGAGTGTTCTCGCTGGAATCGGGAACGTCGCTCAGCTGCCGAAGCACATCCTCATAGACGGAGACCAGTTCCTCGGCGGGGACGTAGTAGTAGGCGCGCGCCAGGTCGACGAACTCCGTGCCGGACAGCGGCGGGTGCTCCCGCTTGCGCAGCTCGGAAATGGCCTTCAGTAATCGGCGAAGCCGGTTGTAGAGGCGGATCTGCTCCCTGATCGCTTCGTCAGACACGTCGTGACCGGTGAGCGTGACGAGGTCGTCTCGCAGGGCGAGCATCTCGCCCCGGAAGAACGCGCGCGATGCCTCCGAGTTCCTGAGCTTCGGCAGGTTGAAGAGCTTCACCGGCACGAACTGCTCGGCTACCTCACTGGCCCGCTTCATGCTCGCGCATGTGTGAAAGCTGTAGAGCCTGTCGATCGACGCATGGACCGGATCGCCGGCGGCGAACCCGCCGACGAAGCACTTGCTGAAGTCGCAGAACACGCTCTGCGTGTGCCGCTCACCCGCTGCCACCATCTCAGCCCCCCCGGCCTTAAAGAGCCTAAGGTGCTTTACGCCGGCCGCGTTGAGCAGCTCCACCGGGGTGTATGCGCACACGTAGCCGACCTGGGAATCGTCGCTCTTGTTCTCGATGAACGCCTCCCGCTGCAGTTCGATGAGCTCGGCCACCGACGACAGGTCGACGCCCCGGAACTGGTGGATCGTGTCCTCGGCCCCTCGGGAACGCGCCGCATGCTGCGTGGCATAGACGGCCGCCCCGAGCGCGCCCGCGTAGATCATGTCGAACGGAGTCTCGATGAAGCGCTCTCCGATGAGTTCCTCCAGAACCTGGCGCATCCCCGGGTTGTTCGAGACACCGCCGGTGAACAGCAAGTCGGGCTCTGACTCGACGCGTCCCAGCAGGTTCCGCACGCGGCGGGCAGCCGAGTGATGAATCCCCGCGGCGATGTTCGCCACAGCCGCAGCATCCTTCTGGCGGGCGCCCTTGGCCCGGAGCGAGATCATCTCCGACTCGGCAAAGACCACGCACTGGCTGCTGATCTGAGCGGGGTCGGTGGCTCGGAGCGATGCCGCGCCCAGCTCGTCAAGGTCGAGGCCGAGCTGCACTGCGGCCTTCTCGAGGAACTGCCCCGTTCCGGCGGCGCATTTGTCGTTCATCACGAAATCGACGACCTTGCCGGTGGCCGTGTCCACCCGTATCGCCTTCGAGTCCTGCCCGCCTATGTCGATGATCGTCCTGGTCGACGGGTGAAGCGCGTGCGCACCCATGGCATGGCAGGAGATCTCGGTCACGACTTCGAAGGGGATGTCCGCGAACGAGAGTGAGATCCGCCCATAGCCGGTGCTCACGATGTAGCCGATGTCCTCGCGGCCCAGGCCCGCGAGCCTGACGAGCCTGCCGAGAAGCTCGTCAGCGGTCTCCTGCATGTACAGGCCGGTCGGAATGAGGGTCGTGTGAATCGTGTCGCCCGTCAGCAGAACGCCCTTGGACGCACGCGATCCGATGTCCAGCCCCACGACCGGCTGGCGCCAGGCAAACCGCCAGGGCGCACCCCCCGTGAGCTCCTGTAGTGAGTAGTCCACACGCCTCCCTTGCGGTAGTCCCTGCTGATGCGGAGTGCACCTTCACCCGTCTACTCGAGGCCGAAGAGCCACCGAGCCACCACGAGCGCCTCGGTGACCTCGAGAATGAACAGGTCGGATGTGTCCGTGCCCGACTCGGCAACCCAATCCTCGTAGTGCTTCTTCGTACAGAAGAAGTTCATGACGTTTCAACAACTCCCCGCCCAGTTGTCATCCTTGTTGAGATCCGCGTGCACGGCGTGCGCCGTTGCCGGCACGGCGGAGGTGACTGCCCCGTCTGTGACCTCGACTCTGATCGGCTCCCCGCATCTCGAGCACTTCGAGGTCAGGACGATATCCTGCCCGAGTGTGAACGCGCTCCCGAGCCCGTCGATCGCGCACATCGGATGGAACGAGCGACCATCAGCCAGGGTCACGGTGTGTGTCGTGGGCAGTCCGGAGACCGGATACGCGAAGTTCACTTCGCCGCCGGCTCCACGAACGAGGAAGTGCTTTTCGTCCAGCCCACGTTCGGCAGCAGCAAAGCGCTCGTCATCGAGAGCCACCACGTCGCGCATGTCGGAGGGCGTCACCGGACCTCCGGCGTTGATGATGCCCTCCATCACGGCGTGCCGCAGGACCCGCTCATCCTCCGTGAGCCGGGAACAGATGCTCGCGATGCGCAAGCGCTCCTCGGGATACTCCTTGAACCTCATGCGCGCTCTCCCATCGCAGCCAGTTCCTGAGGCGCGCAACCGGTGTACTCTGCGGCACACTGTGCAGCACTCGCGAGGGCGACCGTTGCGCGGGAATCCCCTCGAGCCTCTTCGGCGGGCCCTGTGCCGAGGGCGGTCTTGAGCAGATCGATCAGGCGGTCCTCGTAGTGGTGATACGCATCGCCTTTGCGTTGACGCGGACGCGGGAGGTCGATGCGTATGTCTTCGAGGATCCGACCGCGGTCGGAGGACATCACGATCACGCGATCCGACAGGTAGATGGCCTCTTCAACGTCGTGGGTCACCATCAGGACCGTAGTGCGGTCCTTGAGCCAGAGCGCCTCCATCTCCTCCTGCATGATCATGCGCATCTGGAAATCGACCGCACCGAACGGCTCGTCCATGAGCAGGACCTGGGGACGAGCGGCAAGGGCCCGGATGACAGCCGTGCGCTGCTTCATCCCTCCGGACAGCTGGTGCGGATAGAGGTTCTCTTTGCCCTGAAGCTGCGCCAATGCCATGAGCTGCCCCAGGCGCTCCTCGCGCTCGGCCTTCGGCACACCCAGGCGCTTCATTGGGTACAGGATGTTGTCCTTGACCTTCATCCAGGGGAACAGCGCATAGTCCTGGAAGATGAAGCCTCTATCGGGGCCCGGCTTGGTGACCAGAGCGTCGTTCAGGGTGATCGTGCCTCCGGTCGCGGGGAGGAACCCCGCTATGATATTGAGCAGTGTGGTCTTCCCGCAGCCTGAGGGACCCAGCAGCGTGACGAACTCGCCGGTGCCGATGGTGAAGCCGACGTTCTCCAACACGACGTGCTTGGTCTTCCCGTTGTCGAACACCCTGCTGATGTTCTTCATCGCAAGTCGCATGGTCATGCCACCTTCCACCGCGCCAGAACGCGGCTCGTCAGAAGCAGCATTCTGTCGATCGTGAAACCCACCAGCGCGCCCATGATCATGAGACCCATCAGACGGTCGGTCTCCATGCGCGTCTGCGCGTCTACCATGAGGAAGCCGAATCCGGCACTTGTCGCGACGAACTCGGCGCAGATGACTGACATCCAGCCAGCACCGAGGGCGACGCGCATCCCCGTCAGGATGCCGGGGAACGAGCCAGGGACGATCACATGCGCGAAGATGCTCCAGGGCTTGGCGCCGAGACTGCGTGCGGCATTGTAGTAGTCCTTCGAGATCCCCTCGACCCCGGCGGTCGTGTTCAGGATCACCGCGAACACCCCAACGAATGCGATAAGGAAGACCGTTGGCCCGTCACCGAGGCCGAACCACACTATCGTCAGCGGCACCCATGCCATCATCGGGATCTGCCGTAAGGAGTCTATGAGCGGGTCGATGTAGCGACGCGCCGTCATCGAGTAGCCCATGAGGTAGCCGATGGGAACGCCGATGACGAGCGCGTAGCCGAACCCGGTCATGACGCGGCGAATCGTGAGCAGCAGGTTCTCGTGTATCCAGGGGTCGATGGCGTCTTTGCCGAACGCACTGATCGCCATCCACGGCGTCGGCATGATGAATGTGTTGCCGTAGAGCATCGCCGCCGCCTGCCACACCCCTATGAGCGCGAGCACGCTGACGATCCATGTGTACCGCCGCCGGTCGGTGATGCTAGCCAGCATGTCGCGGCTCACCCATCCACCGCGAGTGTTGTAGAGAGAAACCTTATCTGCTGC
Organism: Actinomycetes bacterium; assembly: GCA_022839745.1. Lineage (GTDB taxonomy): Bacteria > Actinomycetota > Coriobacteriia > Anaerosomatales > Anaerosomataceae > Anaerosoma. Next base: position 9,085 of record JALHJB010000025.1, on the reverse strand, counting down.
CTTTTCCACTTCTCCGCCTCCTCTCCCGTGAGTCGATCTCCTTTGTACGCGCCCACCGCGTCCGCCAGAGTCGCAGGATCGTTCAGTTCCGTCACTGACTGCTCAAACGCGCCGATGAAGCCCGGGTATGCGTCGCTGTCCCGGAACTCCGTGCTCACCACCAGCACGTACGTCACTCTGTCCCCCCCGTCGCCAAGCGTCGACGGAAGCCACTCGCCCTCCAGATGGCGGGCCTTGAGTGCATCGATGACGGCCCCGCCCACCGTCCCCCGTTCGTACGCGTACGGAATCGCGCTCGTCACCATCGGCGTCGCTGCCGCTGCGGCGCCGAATCGATCGGCGATCACATCGACCTGGTAGTCACGGTTCTGCGTGAATGCAACCCTCTGTGGTGTTGAGTCCCCTCTAACCAGCACTACGTCCGAGTTCGCCAGGCACGGTCCCACGATCACGAACCTGGCGTCCTTCTCCACCAAGCGCCGAGCAGCATCCGGACACATGATTGCAGCGTCCAGCGCCTCCGAACTCAGCGCCCACTCCGCGCGAGAGGTGCAGCAGTCCTTGATCGCGAGCGCACTGAGATCCTCGACCACGTGCTCGCCGTCAACGGTCGCAGTGCGCAGCATGTGATCGACGATCAGGCCCGACGTGTCATCCGGCGAACCGATCCTCAGCCCGCCGGGGACGCTCTCGCCAGGAGAGGCGATGATCAGGGCGATCACCACAAGGACAGCCGCTATGGCACCTGCGGTAATCACCCGTCTCATCGTCTTGCGCTACCCCTTGTCGACTTCTGCCGCTTTGAGCTTCCAGTCCTCGTATGGCATGCCGATTGGGAACACCGGGTCCACTTCCTCCTTGATGAAGGTCGCGAAGTCATCCACGGGTGCGGCTTCGAGCAACCCGGTCTGCAGCAGTGCGTCGAGATCGGGCGCAACGTCGATCGACTTCGCCTCAAGATCCCAGGCGACCTCGTCCTCGAAGCGCTGCCGATCGATCTCCCAGACCATCGTGCGGCCCTCGGCCACGGTCTTGCGCCAGATCGTCATCAGCGCGACTTCTTCGGGCACGCTGTAGGCCGTCGCGAACAGGCGCGCGGCCTCCATGGGCTGGGTGTAGATCATCTCGATCGCGTCAACGTGAGCGGCGATCACACGCGTTGCCAGCTCGGGATGGTTGTCGTAGAAGTCCTGGCTCATGGAGAGCTGGCAGCACGCCGCCCAGTCGCCGGTCGTCGGGATCTTGTCGGCCATCGCAAGGACATGGCCGGTTCCCTCATAGACAGCCATCGAGCCCCACGGATCACACGTCGTGTAGGCCTTGAGTTGCCCGGTCTTCATCGCGAGATACTCGTCCTTGTCGGACATGTCGAACGACTCGTAGTTGGAGCCAGCAACCGGAAGCCCCAGCTCCTTTGCCATGACGAGCCACGACGAGCTCGACTCCGGATTGGTGCCGAAGCCGACCTTCTGGCCGACCAGCTGCTCGGCATCGGTGATGTCGTTCGAAGCGATCAGGTAGTACGAACCGCCGAGGTGGTTGTCGGCCGCAACAACGATGGGAGCGCCCTTCGAGAACGCCTTCATCAGACCCTCAACGCCGATGTAACCCGCATCCATCTGACCGGCGGTCATGGCCTGCGGCACGTTGCCGTTGCCCACAACCTCGGTCGTCAGTCCGTACTTCTCGTAGAGCCCCGCCGCCAGGGCGATCGGCGCCGCGGTCATGTGATCGCAGTTGTAGTAGCCGATCCTGACCACGTAGTCCTTGTCGGCCTCTGGAATGGCCGGTAGCTCAACGGTCTCTTCCTCAACCGTCGGCTCTTCGACAGCCGACTCCTCTTCCGCCATCGGAGTGCATCCGCCGACGGCGGCGGCGGCGAGCATGCCCGCGAGCATGAGCGCCACCATCTTCTTGTACTTCATCGTTCCTCCTAGTTGATTCGAGCCCTTACACGGTCCGCCTATCCACCGGGTCGCCCCCCTGGGGCACCCCCCAACGCAGAACCACTCACTCAGCAGCAGTCCTCCATCCCCTCACCGAACAAATCGCTCAACCGGCCGTCCTCGATCCGGTAGATGGCATAACCGATGTTCGCTCCCTTGGAGCCTTGAACGGTGAACTCCGTTGGAGCCGCCTCGTCGATGTCGCGGAGTGTGATCGACTGGTTCTCAGCCGGCGCGGGAAGATCGTTGGTGAGGCTTGGAACGTCGCCGCCAAGCACCACGAGCAACCCATTGCGTCCGTCGCCTTTCGCGAAGATCACCACGAGGTCGCCCACTCCATCGCCGCTCACGTCTCCCGCGGCACTCGCGATGACCTCGGCGCCGGGGCGCAGCGTCCCGAACGCCGCGAGGAGTTGCTCGTCGGACACCTCGGTAGTTGGCGATGGGCCGACTCCCGGACCTGGCGTGCATCCGGCGAGGGCGAATACGCAGATTGCCAGGCCAACAAGCGGCCACCGCTTCATCACGCCACCACCGTTGCGCGCCCGCGAACGAGTGTCGTCGCCCAGGTCCACCACGCGTACGCCCCCATCGCGATGACGGCAGCCGAGCACGCCCACTCCAGCGCCACGGGCGACCATCCCGAGAGCGCGGTCGCGAAGCCGACTGCGGCTTCGGAGCCAGAGGTGTCGAACGTGGGTACGAAGCCGGGCCCAAGCAGCGCATTCGCGATTGCGCCAACCGCGAAGGAGGCGAGTACGAGGAGGACTGAGTAGATGATCGCCGGACGACGGCCCATGAGCTTCCAGATACTCAGAAGCTCGGGTGCGTTTGTGGCGGCACCCGTCATGAGAAAGGTCAGGGCCAGTCCCGGTGCCGCGCCGCTCGCCACGAGGGCAGCGGTGAACGGTATGTGGCCGACTGCGCAGACGTACATGATGGCGCCGAGGATGGCGCCTGCCCCCAGGGACAGCGCCCCAGGGTCGCCCAGGTATGCCTGTATGAGGCTCTGGGGCACCAGCGCGATGATTGCTCCCGCCAGCAGCATCCCCACCACCACGTACCTGCTCACCATGAGTCCGAGTTCGGCGAACCCCCAGCGCTGACCTGCAGCAAGACGGTCCTTCAGAGGTGCCATGTGCGAAATCGCCGGTACCGCCGCCGGTGCGCCCTCCTCAAGTCCGGGCGCGCGCAGGCTTGAGCCGCCGAGGCGGTTTCCTACGAACCCGATGATCATGGGCACCACGAAGCCCGCTATCAGGTAGATGGTCGCGATCCTCCACCCGAGCAGCGAGTACGCGAGGATGACCGCCGCGGGATTTATGATGGGCGTCGCGGCCATGAATGCCAGCGTCGGCCCCAGGTACGCACCTGAGTAGTAGAGCGAAAGCCCGATCGGGATGACGCCGCAGCTGCAGATCGGCAGGAGCATGCCTGAGACAGTCGCCTTCGCCAGTGTCGACAAGCGGCTGTTCCCAAGCGTGCGTTGCAGCCTGTCCGGACTGACGAGGGCGTGGATCAGCCCGGCCAGAGCGAAACTCAGTATCAGCCACACGGACGCCCCGTTGAGGATGTCGAGAGCTGCGGTGAGTGTCTTGGTGACGGCGCCGGTCATCTACGCGCCCGCCTCTGCCACAGCCTCGGCGACGACTCGCTCGATGAGCGAGCGGCTGGGCTCCTCGTATCGATCGGTCCCGTTGATGATTAGCGTTCCGCGTGAGACCACGCCGTAGCGCCTGATGTAGTCGACGTCTCTCCCTGCGACGTGAATGTGCACGTCTACCCTGTCGGGATAGGTGGCCGCCACTTCGCGAACGTCGCGCTCAAAGCCCGCGCAGTGCGGGCACGTGTTTATGAACTCAACGAGTGCTCTGGGCATTGTGCGAACCCCCTATTCAACCGCGGCGCTCAGTGCCGCACCGTAAGCGCCCACGATCTCGGCCTCATCCGGCACGCGCACCTCACCGGCAAACCCCTCGGTGATGAGCGCCACCATGGCCGGGTTCTTGGCCACGCCGCCCGCGAACACAAGCGGGCCCTGCGCGTTCACCCGCTTGAGCGAGCCGAGAGTGCGCTTGGCTATCGAGTCGTGCAGGCCGCGGGCAATGCGCGCCCGATTCTCGCCGCGATGCACGAGCCCGGTGACCTCGCTCTCTGCGAACACGGTGCACATGCTGGAGATCGCGATGCCCGCCTCTGCCTCCAGTGCGCACTCAGCCATCTCCTCGAGCGAGTAGCCGAGGGCACGGGCCATCACTTCAAGGAACTTCCCTGTGCCTGCGGCGCACTTATCGTTCATCTCGAAATCGGTCACGCGTCCGCCGTGGCCGAGCGTGATCACCTTGGTGTCCTGGCCGCCGATGTCGAGCACGGAGGCGGCCTCCGGAAAGAGCACCGCGGCGCCCGTGCCATACGCGGTGATCTCGGTGACCGCGGTGCCGCCGAAGCGCTCCTTGGCGGCATGTCTCCCGTACCCGGTCGACACGATCACGTCGTGCGCGCAGCGGTCGACGAAGGCGGCCGCGGCTGACCCGGGGTCGAACCCCGAGTCAGCGACCGCCCAATCGACGATCCGGCTATCGTCGAGCCACACGGCGTCCACGCTTCTGGAACCGATATCAAGCCCGAGTACCCGCATCCGCCTAGAGCATCTCGAGGAACGCTTCGACACGCGTGGCGAGCTGACCCACGTCTTCCATCGAGTAGTCGGTCGTGACCTTCAGGACCGGCAGCCCTGCTTCGCGGACTGCGCTCTCCACACCATTGCTCTCCATCTCGTACAGACCGCAGAACTGCAGCGAATAGTCGATCACGCCGTCTGCGCCGTACTCCTTGGCCATGCGAACGACATCGTCGATGCGGCCTTTGTTGGGCGTGAAGCATGCGCAATTGATGTCGAGGTACTTCTCGGCGATGTCATCGATCATCTCATCGAGCGTGGCCGCGTTCTCGTCCACAAGGTCCTGGTAGTAGCGGCTACCGGTGCACATCTCCTCGGCCACCACCACGGCGCCGGCCTTCTCGATGATGTCGTGGAGCTTCCAGTTCGGGAGCGCCATCGGTGTTCCGGTCACGAGCACGCGCTTGGCGCCCTTGTGTGCCACACCCTCGCCCGCAGCGACGCGCTGGTCGAGCTCGTCAGCGAGCGCGTTCATCATCTGGGTGAAACGCGGTACGTCATCGTAGAAGGCCACCTGCGTTGCGAGCAGGCGGTCCTTGCCGGAGATCGGCGCCGGGTCGGCTTTGCACGCCGCGGCGATGCGCTGTAGCGCGCGGCGCTTGTCGTTCACTTCCTTGATCGACGCGCGTAGGCTCTCGGCGGTGATGGTGTTGCCGGTGATCTCCTCGGCCTTCTTCACCAGCTCTCGGATCTCGCCCTTCCACATCTCCAGGTCCTGCGGACGCTTCATCTGCGGAAGCTCCATGACCCACGTGTTGTGGATCTCGCCGAGGAGCTCGTAGGCCTTCTTCTTGCCGTCGCACGTGGTCTCGCCGATGACGAGGTCCGCCGACTCGATGTATGGACACACCTTCGCAAGTTTGAAGCCCATGAAGCTCTTGATGAGCGCGCAGGTGTTGCGCGGCATGATCTGCTCGACCTGGTCGTAGGCGAACTCCGCGCCGGCGCACAGGCCCACGCACCAGCCACCCGCCGCGCGGATGATCTCCTCGGGCACGTAGAGACAGAACGTGCCGAAGACCTTGCCGCCGGCCTTGCGGAAGTCGTCGAGCTCCTTGATGCGAAGACCGTGGACCTCGGAGAGCACGAAGTTGAGGTAGTCCATGCCCTTCGGGCGGTTCTCCTGCGTGAGGTAGGCATCGCCGAACAGCTGGCCCACCGCGCCGAGCAGCGCGTCGTGCGAAGGCAGGTCGAGGCCGAGCTCGGCCCACATCGGATGATAGTCGACAGACTGATCGCTCATTGGGAACCTCCTGCTACTCAGTTTCCTTATCGGGCTGTTCCGATATGCTTATACCTTGTATCACAGTGGGGCCCCAGTTGGGAACGGGGAGATCCGGCCTACCGCTCTACGGGATAGCTGCCGAGCACCTTCACTTCGCGCAGATTCAGGCGCAGGCAGTCGAGTGCGAGGCGCATGCGGGGATCCTCAACGTGACCTTCGAGGTCCACGAAGAGCATTCAGTCACCGAGCGCTCTGAGGTCAGCGCTCACGCCTGGCTGGCAGGATGCCGACGAAACCTGATGCATGCAGCGCGGGCCGCTTGGACCCGATGCTGCAGGGGGCGACCAGATGGCCTACTTCTGCGCCGTCCAGGAATAGGAGGCGAAGGTAACGCCCACCATGGAGAAGTCCATGTTCCCGGTGATCACGATCTGGCTGCCGCTCCTGCTCGCCGTACCCTTGAACTGACACAGAACCGCTGTGCCATCCTCCTCCATACTCACGAAGAAACTGACAGCGCTGCCTGCGCATTGGGCTTCGCCGCCATAGCCGTTCACGTTCACTGTGCCTGTCCCGGCTTCGTTGAGTTGCAGTGTCACCGGCAGGCTCTTTGGAGACTCCACGTCTTCTTCCAGATGTTGCAGTGCTGCGCTCGCGCTATAGGTGCCAGCCATTTCTTCGGCTGAAATGGGTCCCGTGGCAGGATCTTCTTGCGCTCCGGTCAGTGCGCCTTCCTCTTGGTCAGAAGGAGCAGTCTCCTGAGGCTGCGTGCTTTGGCTGTCACTCTCTTTCGCCGCGCGCTCCTTCGCCTCCCGCGCCTCCATCGCCGCGTTCATGTCTTCATCCGCAGCAGAGTTGATGCTCCACACAGGGTCGCAACCCATGAGGAGCATCGCCACCAGTATGGTGCAGAGAGCGACCTTGGTGCGGTCCGCGCGTGCTGCCTCCACGACATCCACCTCCATCGAGTAGCCACGGGTCGAGCGCCTCGCGCAGCTCCGCAAGCACCGGACCGATCGGGCCGGCCTCGACCTGCACGAGATCAAGGTCCTCCGAGTAGCGCCCCGGAAGATCGAAGTGGAGCTTGTGCAGAGCGGTCCCGCCGCGGAAGGCGAGCGCCTCTCGCAAGGAAGGGCGGCCGAAGATCGCGGTGAGGGCTCTCGACAAGACCAGGTCCTGCTCGACCTGCTCGTCTTGGGGCCACGGCGCAGAAGCTCTCCAAGCCGTGATCTGGGCCCGGGGGATCACAGATCGATCTCCACATCCAGGTTCGGGATCACGCGCCAGGGACTGACGGCATCGGCGGCGCCCCGAGGCGCGTCGGAAGCGAGCGCAACGGTCCGATACCGTTTGGAGCCGAGGACTCGGAGTAACGAGTCGGCGAGCCGGGGCTGACCCGCTCGGTCCAACAGGTAGCCGAGGCGCTGGATCGCGGGGGTCTTGCGCAGTTGCGCGACCGCGCCGAGAGCTTCGGGTTCGAGGCGCTCAGCGAGCTCGAGCAGCACCGTGGCGACATTGCTCCAGCCACCGCAGGCCTCCGAGTAGCGCACGAGATCGAACGCCGTCGATTCAGGCGTGGACACGAGCATGGTGCCGGTCTCCGTCTGAACCCGGGTGGCGGGAGTCTCCCCGACCTGACGACTCATGTGGAAGGTGATGCGCGCGCGTCCTGCCACGCCCCCGCGGGTGGGACGGTCGGTGACGACCTGAAACGTCATCGGCTGCTGATGAGAAGCGCCGTGGATGGCTGCTGCGGATAGCAATCCCACGTAGTAGGGCTGGCCGAGGAAGCCCATCAGGTCGTCGATGAACCACGAGGGCGGCGGAGAGCCAGCCGTGCGGTACTCGGTGGGCACGATCACGTAGAAGCCGCGACGCGGCGCCACGATGCGACCACGCTTCTTGAGCCGGCGAAGGGCGTTGTCGACCGCTATCTCAGACGTCGGAAGTGCGGCTCGCGCATCCGCGTGAGAGAACGTGTAGATCCCCGTTGCCTGAAGCTGTTCGACGAACGCCGAGACGTCTTCAGGGGCTGTCACGTCTTGAATCGCCATTTCACTTTCATAAGATAGCGCTCCGCTGCTTTACGCAAGTAGATTGGCGTCTCGGAAGGAAGTTGGGAGCGACGCGACGCCAATGGAATCGGGCGACGAATCGGGCGACAAATCAGAGACCGCACCTTCTCTGACCTGCGGTTTTGTGGTGCCCCCAAGGGAATTCGAATCCCGATAGTGCTTGTGACTATTGGGACTACTTGGGACTCGTTGGTACTCAAGAGCTGCGGTGAGTCCCAATAGGTACCAACGAGTACCAACAAGTACCATGTATTTGGGCAACAAATCGGGCAACAAATCCGGGGCGCGATCCCAGCGTGAGTGCCGGTTAACGTCCCCGGAAGTGGTGTACAAAGGCCCGGCCGCCTGACATGAGGCGGCCACTGCTCCATCCTCGAGGGTGATTGAAGCCCGAGACCGAGGAGGAGACAGTGACCAAGGACAACATGGACCGACTGACGTGGTTGCGCAAGACGCTTGAAGATGCCGATCTCGATGTGATGCGCGAGATGCTCAAGGTGTTCGCCGAGGAGCTCATGGGCGCCGAGGCCGATGCGATCTGCGGCGCCGGCTTTCGCGAGAGAAGCGACGAGCGCGTGAACAGGCGCAACGGCTACCGCGAACGCGAGCTCGACACTCGCGTCGGCACGATCCCGCTTGCCGTGCCCAAGCTGCGCGAGGGCAGCTACTACCCCGACTGGCTGCTCGAGAACCGGCGCCGCGCCGAGAGAGCGCTCGTGGCCGTGATCGCCGAGTGCTATGTGCGGGGCGTCTCGACCAGGCGGGTGGACGGACTGGTCAAGACACTCGGTATCGAGGGAATCTCCAAGAGCCAGGTCTCACGTCTGGCCAAGACCCTCGATGAGGAGGTCGCCGCCTTCCGCAGCCGCCCGCTCGACGGCGGTGCCTACCCCTATCTGTGGGTCGATGCCCTCGCCATCCGGGTGCGGGAGGGCGGACGCGTGGTGAAAGTCGCCTGCATCGTCGCCACCGCGGTGAACGCCGAGGGCCGTCGCGAGATCGTGGGGCTCGACACGTTCACCGAGGAGTCCGGTCCCGCCTGGACGGCGTTCCTGCGCGGCCTCGTGGCCAGAGGACTCTCTGGCGTGAAGCTCGTCGTCTCCGACTCCCACAAGGGGTTGATCGCAGCGATCGAGGCCGTGCTTCCCGGAGCCGTCTG
>JALHJB010000024.1 GCA_022839745.1 Actinomycetes bacterium | reverse complement strand
CTCTCGTTCATGGAGACCTCCTTCGTTCACTGGCTAGGTGATACGAATGAGGTCTCCATCTATTCGGAGTCTCTAACCCCCAAAAACCTTACACGTCCTAATCGATATGTGCTCCCCCTGATGCACGCACACGCATAGCCATCGGGCTTCGGGGGCTGGCCGTAGAGCGCTCTGTCCGCCGGACATGCATAATGCGGGTGGGAGTACTCGCCCCATCCGCCAACAGAGGAGCTAGACTTACCGCTGAACATCACCTTCCCTGACGACTCGACCGCCGGGTGATTCGACGTCATTGCGCGCCGGATCTCGAGCCGACGGTTCGACGCTGCGCCAGTAGCCACCGCCATTCTCGGTCGGCTGGAGATGACCTGCACGCGGAGCTCGGCGCGCTACATGCGGGAGTGAACGGGGAGCGGACTATAGGGACGGATGCCGAGATGGCGCGGTTCATCCCTGTGAAATGGGCTCGATGCGGGGGTTCTTCGGTCCATTCCGGGAGCTCTTGGCGCAGCGCGGCGTAATCGTGTCACACTGGTGCCGGTGGGACGATGTAGCCAGCGACGGAACGAGGACTGCATGAACGCCGAGAAGATAGCGATTCTGGTCGATTCGGGCTCCGACGTGCCTCTGGAGTACCGTGAGAAGTACAACATGTACGTCGCGCCACTCACCATCATCTACAAGGATCGGGAGTACCAGGACGGCGTCGACATCGATCCTGGCACGGTTTACGCCCGGTTCTCGGAGGAGATCCCCTCGACATCACTTCCAAGTCCGGCGGTGGTCACCGGCCTCTTCAAGAAGATGAAGTCCGACGGCCACGACAAGGTGATCGTCGTCACCATCTCCAGCGGGCTCAGCGGCACCTTCAACATGCTGAGCACCTTCGGCCCGTCGCCCGAGGGGCTCGAGGCGCACTACGTTGACACCAAGAACATCGGCATCGGCAGCGGTTTCGCGGCGATCCGTGCCGGCGAGCTCATCGAGCAGGGGCTCCCGTTCAACGAGGTCTGCCGCCAAGTGGAGGACGCGGTGAAGAACACCGCGCTGTACTTCTGCGTATCGACGCTCGAGTACCTGGTCAAGGGTGGTCGCATCGGTCTCGTCGCGGGCATGGTCGGGCAGCTCCTCAACGTGAAGCCCGTCATCGCGTGCAACGAGGACGGCATCTACTACACCGTGGGCAAGGCCCGGGGCCGCGAGAAGTCACTCAAGCTGGCGCTCGAGAAGGCAGTCGAGTTCGCCGAGGGAGCGACGGAGTACAACATCGCGGTCGTACAGGGTGCCGCCGAGGAAGAGGGCAAGGCGATGATGGCCGCGATGAAGAAGCGCTTGCCGAACTTCCGGTACGCGATCGAGGAGCAGCTGACCCCGGCGCTCGTGGTGCACACCGGCCCGGGCCTCATCGGGATCGGTGTGCAGCGGCTCGCATAGCAGTCCCCTACAGTCCGCCCTGCCGTACGGCGCTCTTGTCCGCGACGATACCTGAGGCCCACGCCCAGTGCAGGTTGAAGCCGCCGCACCTGCCGTCGACATCGAGCACCTCGCCCGCCGCGAACACACCGCGCGCGACCCGCGGCGCTATCGTGGCCGGGTCGAAGCCCGCAAGCTGCGCACCACCGCGAGTCACCTGCGCCTGGACGGCGTAGCCGGTGCCGGTGACCGGAAGCCGCAAGTGCGCGAGGGCAGGCGTGTCGAGCGAGAGCGTATGGCCCGGCAGCGCCACCTCGAACTCGAACCGCTCCACCACGCCGAGGTGCGCATACTCCAGGCGCAGCACGTCGAGCACGGAGTTCGCCGCGTTGGTGACCGGGTACACGCGGCCCTCGTCATCGGCATACGTGAGCAGACCGAGGTCGCCGAAGAACGCGAGGACGTCTTGGCAGCCGCACTCGGCAAGCACCGGCGCCACGAACTCCGGCGCGTCGTACGCGTCCGGCGCGACACCCGTGTGGGTGAGGTTGCACCGCCGGCTGCCGCTCGCGAGGATATTCTGCCCAACACGTGATCCCGCCTCGAGCAGCGTCACCGCGGCACCCAGACGCGGCCGTGATGGCTGCCGCAAGACCCGCGGCGCCTCCGCCCACGATCGCCACCCGTGATTTCTGCACGCGCATCGCGTCGCGCGTGGACGGCCTTGTGGTCTTGTCGAGAACGCTGATGGTGGCGGACTGCGCTTCCGAACGCGTGAGCGACTCCGGCAGCGCCCGCAACGCAAGGTCGTTCGGATGCCGATCGTTCGCGAGCACTCCCGATGCAGGGACATGCAGCCTGGCGCCCCTGAAAGCGGCGTAATGGTCCGGCGCCGCCACCGGTACCGGACCCCCTGCAGGCGCAGGCGTAGCGTCGGAAACAGTGGCCGGGGCGGCAAAGGCCGTCTGGGCGCCGCAGGGGGCGCACATGCTCGTGCGGCGCCTGATCATCACGGGGGTGCGCATGTCCTCGGCGTAGATGCCGCCACTCAGCGTCGCGTCGAACTGGTCGCCCGGGGCGTATCCTCCAGGAAGGTCGGTCGCCGCGGGACGGAAGATGAACGCATCGCCGACGTAACCGTAGTTGGAGAACCCGGCGCTGAAGAACTCGCCGCCGGCTCGGTGTCGGACGCGTTGAACATCCTGCCGTCGGAGACGCGCCGCAGCTGCACCGTATGGCCCGATGCGTCCCGGTCGTACCGGCCGCGATCGAGAGTGATCGACCACGGAAGCGTGGCGCTCGTGAACTCAACGAGGAGCAGCCCCGCCGAGGGCCAGGCGATGAGCGCGTAGCCGATCTCGTCGACCGGTCACGACCGGTCGAAGGCGTGTGTCGTCACCGTCTGAGAGGAGCCCGAGCCGGCGGTGCCCATGCCCGTGTACAGCATCCGCGGCTCCAGCAGCCAGCGTCGGTGCCCCACGCGGGAGACGTTGGTGGTGTGGCCGTCGTACAGGCACGCCTTCTGGAACGACTCCAGGTCTATGTAGCCCCGGCCGATGTTGCTGCTCCCAGTGCTCGCATAGCCGCGCAGGTAGATGGCATCCGGCATCTCAGACGGCTGCGACGGCGCATGGCTGTACTCGTGCGTGAGGAGCACGGCGCCGTACTGGGCGTCGAGGTTGCGCGTGGGTAGAAGCGACACGTCGGCAGGCAGCTCCGCAAGGTACCGGCCGAAGTTGAGCGTCCCAAGGCCGTCGTTGCAGAACGCGAGCGTGGCCTCACCCGGTGAGTAGGGCACCACGATCCCCGGCGCACTCACGCACGGGGCGCCCGTGTTGTACGTTGGTGCGAAACCGGCCTACGACGCCGGACCGGGCTGCTCAGCGGGCCCGCTCCGCGCCGAAGAACCCGGCAGCCGCCGCAAGGTACTCGCCGAACCGCTCCTCGAGCGCCCGAGAGAGTCCCATCTCGGGCACGATCGTAGCGGGCTCGATGCCCATGAGCGTGACCGGGGGCACCGTCACGCTCAGCTCGCGAGCCAACTCGAAGACCTTCATGAGGTCGCCCTCGTGCGTGGAGATCCCCTCAAGCGACTTGCGGGTCACCACGTCGTCCGGCGAGAAGAAGCGGTACTCGCCGGGCGCAAGACCCATACGCGCCGAGTCGACCACGAGCATGTCGGCGGTGTCGGGGCCGAAGTAGTGCAGCAAATCCAGCAGGTTGCCCGGGAGCTCGATCGCCCGGAACCCGCGATCGAGCCCGCGCGCCGCGACTTCCTCCGCGATGCGCAGGCCGATGGAGTCGTCGAGCCCCATGTACGTACCGATACCGATCAGATACCGCATCTCGCCTCCGGGTGGAGAAGCGCCCGCCCGCATCACTCGCGCGGACGGGCGCTCTCAGCGTGTGCCGCCGGTCTAACGGACGAACGTCACGTCCAGGTAGTGGGTGGAGCAGGAGATGCACGGGTCGTATGCACGCACGAGCATCGAGAGCTTGAGGGCCATGTCTTCCTCCGACGCGCCCGACTCGAGCAGCTGCGGCACGAGGTCCTCGAAGTCGGCCTGGATGTTCCCATGGTTCTGGTTGGTGGGGATGATGCAGTTCGCGCGGGTGCACAGGCCGTTCTCGTCGTAGCTGTAGTCGTGGTAGAGGATGCCGCGAGGCACCTCGACGGCCGAGATGCCGCTACCGAAGCGCGTCGGCTGCACGAGGCCCTCGTCCTTCAGGCCGTCTTCCAGCAGCTCGTCGATCAGCCGGATGCTTTCGTAGACCGCGTGCACGCACTCCACGACCTGCGCCACCGAGTTCATGTACGGGTTGGTGCAGATCGGCGCGAGGCCGAGCGCCTCCGCCACCTTCTTGGCCTCGGGGTGGAGTTGGTCGTAGTTGACGTTGAAGCGAGCGAGCGCGCCGGCTGCATAGCTGCGCAGGCGGTTCCTGGTGTGCTTGGCAGTGGACTGCGGGAGCATGAACTCGTTGGTGATGCTCAGGTAGTCCTCGATGTCGTAGCGGGCACGATCGCCGTTGGCGAGGATCGTCTCCACGCTGCCGGTGAACAGACCGTACTGGCCGTCCTCGTGGACCGCCATATACTCGGTGGGCCGGTCGAATGCGGGAAGCTTGTCCGCTACAGACAGGATGGTCTCCACGGTGGCCTCAAGGTCCGGGACAGCGCCGAGCAGCCGTTCGCGCAACGCCGCGAGGTCGGCCGCCGAGGGCAGGCTCGTGAAACCACCCGGCACCACGGTGACCGGATGCGTGGTGCGCCCGCCGATGAGCGAGCCCCACTCGTGTCCGAGACGCTTCAGCCTGAGTGCCCGCACAACGACCTCGCCGTGCGTGGGGATGAGCGGGAAGACCGACTGCGCGCCGAAGAGGTCGGGCGCCACGAGGACGTACACGTGCAACACGTGGCTGTCGAAGTTCTCGGCGTGCTTGAGGATCGTTCGCAGCTTCCGTGTCTGCGGCGTGACCTCGATGCCGAGCGCCGTCTCGGTGGCGGTGACCGATGCCAGCGTGTGCCCCACGGCGCAGATGCCGCAGATGCGGCTGGTGATGCGGGCGACCTCGGAGTAGTGGCGGCCGCGCACCATCGCCTCGAAGAAGCGGGGGTTCTCGGGCACCTGCCACTCACAGGTCTCGATCGTACCGTCAGTGACGTTCACCACGATGTTGCCGTGGCCCTCGACGCGGGTCAGGTGATGGATGTCTATGTCTACGTTCTGAAGCATGGCGCTAGCTCCTCAGGTTCGCCGTGAACATGCGGGACTTGCCGATCGCGCGGTCCTGGCTGAAGCCGGCGCGCTCCATGAGCACCGTCTCGAGCGAGCGCAGGTTGGGTTCGTCCACAAAGCCGCGGCATGCCTCGCAGGGGATGCCGAGGGCCGGGCACGGGGCGCCGCAGCCCGCACGGGCGACCATGCCCATGCAGTAGTCGCCCTCGTCGAAGCGGCAGACGGTCTCGGTGCGCTTGCACTCCACGCACACGGGGTAGCTCGGAATGAACGGTGTGTCGTTGTGCAGGAGCGAGGACAGGATGCGCACGAGCTCGTCCTTGCTGGCGGGGCATCCATGCGCGTAGTAGTCGACCTTGATCACCGACGAGATCGGCAGCGCCGGACCGCTCTGCAGGTGGGGCATGCGGGCATCGGGGCCGTACACACACTCGTGGTAGTCGTCCATGTGGTTGCGCAACGCGTTGATACCACCGGTGCAGGCGCACGCGCCGTACGCGATCACGATGCGGGAGCGCTTGCGGATGCTCTGCAGCCGCTCGCGGTCCTTCTCCATGGTGAAGCTGCCTTCCACGAGCGCGATGTCGATGCGCTCGGTGGTCTTCTCGGTCATCGCCTCGCGGAACTCCACGATGTCCACGTGCTCGAGCAGTCCGAGGATCACCTCGGGGCCGAGGTTGGTGAACTCGATCTGGCACCCCTCGCAACCGGCGAAGTCGAAGAACGCGATTTTCGGCTTACCCATGCTAGATCGCCTCCTCAAGCGACTCGATCTCCGCATAGGTGAAGACCGGACCGTCGATGCAGACGTACTTGTCGTTGATCTGGCAGTGGCCGCACTTGCCCACGCCGCACTTCATACGGCGCTCGAGGTCCACGTAGATGTTCTCGCGTGAGATGCCGATGGCGTCGAGCTCGGCGATCACGTACCGGAACATCACGGGCGGGCCACAGATGACCACGCGGGTCTCCGGCGAGATCTGCACCTTGTGGAAGAGCGTGGGGATCACGCCGACGTTGCCGGACCAGTGCACGTCGGCCCGGTCGACGGTCTCGTGGTACTCGATGACCTTGGAGGCCCGCCACTGCACGCGGTCCTCGGTGAAGAGCAGCTGCAGCGGATCGCGCGCGCCGTAGAACAGGACGAAGCGTCCAAAGTCCTCCCGCGTGTCCATGATGTACTGGATGAGGCTGCGCGTGGGGCACAGCCCGATGCCGCCGGCGACGATGAGCACGTCATTGCCGCGGAGCTCGTCGACCGGGAACCCGTGGCCGAGCGGACCGCGGACCGTGAGGGTGTCGCCCACGTCCTTGCTGTTGATCGCGGTCGACACCCGGCCTACGGTACGAACGACGATGTCGAACGTCCCCTGGCGCGTGGGCGAGCTGGCG
The DNA here is from genome assembly GCA_022839745.1 of Actinomycetes bacterium. Lineage (GTDB taxonomy): Bacteria > Actinomycetota > Coriobacteriia > Anaerosomatales > Anaerosomataceae > Anaerosoma. The sequence continues at coordinate 21,397 of JALHJB010000024.1, read as the reverse complement.
ATGCCGATGGGGATCTCGCCGTAGCCCATGACACCGACCTCGAGAATCTGCCCGGGCTCGAACACGAAGGGCTGTCCGTCGGTCATCTGCAGCGTGAAGTGCTTCTCACTGGCTGTGGGCTGGTTGGTGTGGAGGATTCTGGCCTGGCGCGGGAGGAACAGGCTCTCCTTCTCGCACAGGCATTCGTGGTCGTGTGTGGTGTGATGGCTCATGACGTACGCTCCATGATCGTCGTGATGACCCGCACCGGGTCGGCGATATCGGCCGTGCACGCCTGCGAGCAACGCCCGCAGCCGACACACGCCGGTCCGCCCAGCTTCTCGTTCAAGTAGGTCGTCTTCCGCATGAAGCGGTGGCGGAACCGCGAGCTGTGGCGCTCACGAAAGTTCTCCCTGGAGCCACCCGCGCCGGTCACCGCCGCGAACTCACGGGTGAGGCATGCGTCCCAGTACCGCGTGCGCGTGCCGGACTTCTGGTCGAGATTCCACGAGTCGAGCACATCGAAGCAGTAGCACGTCGGACAGACCGTGTTGCATGAACCGCACGAGAAGCAGCGCTCGGCGAGTTCGTCCCACAGCTTCTCGTTGCCGTACGCGTCACGGACGCGCTCGGCGATCTCCTCGGTGGTGTAGCCCAACCGCTCTGGACAGGTGCCCATCACGCTCTCGTTCACCTGGCGCGCTTCGGCGGTCTCCTCGGCGGTGGCCTCGCGGAACGGCCCGTGCTCGAGTAGCGCCTCGCCCTTGGGAGTACGCGGCTCGTAGACGTACCCGGTGGCGATCCTGGTGAGGAACGCGTCGTGGCCCTGCGGGTCGACGTGCGTGCCCACCGAGTCCCAGAACGCCCGTGGCGATACCGTCTGGATGTTGGAGGCTATGATGGTCGTCGCCTCGCGCTGGCAGAGGTAGTCCCAGTCGGCGTTGTTCTCGCGCATCAGGTAATCGAGCTGATCGATCGCTTTGACGTCGTAGAAATGCACACCCAGCAAGACGGTGTCGATGCCGCACGTGCAACTCTCGACCTCGCCCTCGCTGAACCGGACGATCGGTTGTGCCGGCGGAAAGAACACCTTCTTGGGCGGCAGGATCGTCACGTCGTAGTCGAGACGGAGCTCATCGGCCGACGACACCTCCTCAAACGAGAACCGTCCTCGTTTGGCCACGGGTGCGATCACCCGTCGCGAGCCGGCCAGAGCGTCGACAAACGCTTTCAGGCCGCGCTCGTCCACGAACCGCGCAACTGACATAATCCCTCCTGGATCTCGAAGAGTTGTAACCACCTGTTACAAAGCGTGATTCTGCCAACGATCGCGAATCCCTGCAAGACTATTCCCCCGATTCGACAGGTTCCCTGTCCGGTGCCGGATGTGCGCCATCGACCGGCAGCACGACCGTGAAGGTGGAACCCTTCGCGACCTCACTGACGACGCTCAGGCTTCCCCCCAGCGCCTCGGCGAGCCGTCGCGAGACCGGCAGTCCCAGCCCTGTCCCGGGGTGAGTCGCCGCCAGATCGTGGTGCGCGCGATAGAACTGCTCGAATATCCTCTCCAGGTCCTCCCTCGCGATGCCGAGGCCGGTGTCCGCCACATCGACAGCGAATCGATCGACGCCGTCCGGCCGGACGCTGACCGAGATGCTGCCCCTATCCGTGTAGGTCACGGCGTTCGCGAGGAGGTTGAGGAGGATCTGATCGACCTTCCCGCGGTCGCTGACGATCGCGTCAGGAGCGCCCTCGGCGTAGGTGACCGTGAGCGACAGGTCCTTCGCATCAGCCATCGGGTACATCATCTCCACGACCCGGTCCACGGCGTTGCGCAGCGAGAACTCCGCAGGAGCGATCGAGATACGACCGGCGTTGATTCGCGCGATGTCGAGCACGTCGTCGATCAAAGCGAGCAGCTGTTTGCCCGAATCGCGCACCATCGTGAGCTGACGAGCCTGCTCGTTGTTGAGATCACCTGGCAACCGCTGCAGCAGTATCTCGGTGAAGCCGATGATCGAGTTCAAAGGGGTCCGGAGCTCGTGGCTCATCGCGGTGAGGAAGTCGTCCTTGGCGCGGGTCGCCGTCACAAGATCCTCGTTCACCCGCAGGAGCTCTTCCGTGCGCTCGTCGACGAGCGCTTCCAGATGGTCGCGATACTCCTGGAGCGCAGCCTCGGCCATGCGCCGCTCATGCACCTCATCGCGCAGCATCTCGTACGACTCTTGCAGCTCACCGACCATCCGGTCGAATGCGACCGCGAGTTCGCCGAGTTCGTCTGAGCGCATCACCCCGCTCCGGGCATCCAGATCGCCGCGCCCGACAGCGTGGACCGCCGCCTGCAGCCGCGCCAGAGGCCGCAGATACTCGGTGAGAGACCAAACGCTGATCGCCAGCAGCAGCGCGATAGCTCCCATCGCCATGGCCGCCGAGGTCATCAGCGACCGCGCCTGTGCCTCGAGAGCGGCATCGGCGGCATGCCGGCCCAGGAGCGTAGCGTCAGAGACCAGCGTCTGCATCGTGATGAGCAGTCTCGCAGTCAGCCGGTCCTCGGCCTCGCGCACAACGTCCGGGTCCGCGTCGATACGGGCATGCGTGTCGGCGATCCGGGCGAACAACCCGACCGCCTCGGCGTGATTGGCGCGGATGCGGTCTATCACCGCTGCATCCGATGGCTGCGCTGGCACGAGTGCGTACAGGCTCTCGCCCAGCGCACGGTGCTTGCTCATCCACTGACGTTCGGCCCGGGGTTCGTGATAGACGAGATACTCGGTGGTGAGCGTTGAGAGCTCGAAGTACTCCTCGAGCGCGGTGGTCATGGCGGCGCTGCGTGCCGCCGCGGCGCGCGATTCCTCAAGGCCTGCCGAGATCACTAGGAGGGTGAGGACCGCCGCCGCAACAGCGCCCACAGCGCCGATGATGATGCGTGTGCGCATCTTCATCGGATCACGCTGACCCGCTCTGGATCCACAGCATCAAGCGCCGAGGCGTCCAGGAGCGTCAAGGCGTCGAACGGTCGCGGATCTGCGACCACGTCATGAGCGATCGCCCACCGCGCCTGATCCTCGAGGTTGAGCAGGAGCGCCTGGCGTAGACTGACCGATCCAGGTTCGTAGACGACCGGGCTGAGCGTCCGGGGATCACTGCCGATTCGCTCGGCCACCGCCTGCCTGAGCTCGCCCGATCGCTCGCCGGACATCAGGCCCTCGGCCTGCACGAGCGCCCGGATGAGCCGGGTGAGCGTCCCTGTCTCTACCGACGTGTCAGGGTCGGTACACAGGTTTGCCGTCTTGGTATACAGGCCCGGCTCCTCGAGCACCACGAGATCATCCCCGAGTGCCCGCGCCACGTCCGTACTGAACGGCTCACGCACGGCGGCTGCGTCGAGATCGCCGGCGACCAGCGATCCGGCGATCTCCGCGTGCGTACCGCTGCTGATGCTCACATCTTCGTGTGACATCCCGTTCAGCGTGAGATAGCTGTGCACGAAGAAGGCGGCGGCGGTGCCGGGCTGCACGCCGATGCGCTTGCCCCGCAGATCCGAAGGAGCCGTGATACCAGCGCTCTTGCGAGCCAGCACGCTGATGTCGTTGGGGTCGCGCGCAACGGTTGCCACCACGGTGACGGGAGTGCCGCCGAGAGCACCGATCACCACAAGCGTATCGGTGCAGAGCGCCACGTCGACGTCTCCCGCAAGCAGGGCCTGGCAGGCCGCCGCGCTCCCTCCGTCGTACTCGATCAACGTCAGGTCGAGCCCGTTGGCGGCGAAAAGGTCTTCATGGTCGGCCACATACACCAGCGCAGACAGCGGCTCCTTCCCGATCCCGAGGGTCAGTGGCAGACGCTTGACGGCAGGAGCGGGACCCTCGGTGGGGGAGCATGCGGACATGAGCGCGGCGGAGCAGACGAGCGCCGCGCACAGCACTGGTATGCCCCTCGCACGCATAGGGCCTCCCTCGTGCGCATCCGCCCCTGGTGCGCGAGGATCAGTGAGTCTCGAATGTGAAAGAAAGCCTCACCTGAATGATAGCAGTCAGCGGGTCTCCAGATGCTCCCGAAGCGAGTGCAAGTCACCCTTGATGAGTGTGTCGATCTCCGGCTGGATCCGCCCGGCGAAGAGCGCCGCGGGACCGGATACGGCGGCGGAGAGAGCGATGCTGACGCGCGTGCCCGTGGCCTCGGGCCTGCACTGGAACGACAGGCGGGCGCGCACGGGCGTGTCAACGGCATACGTGAGGCGGTGGGGCGGATCGAACTCGGCCACCGAGAGCTCGAGCGTCTTGCTCTTACCCTCGGCCATGTACGTTTGGATGATGCGGTCGCCCACAGCGATAGCCGTGCCGCGACTGGACACCAGATGGCTCCGCCATAACCGGTCGTTCTTGGTGTCGCAGATGAACCCGAACACCCCGTCGGCATGCACGGGGCCCCGCCGCGCGTGCGACGGGGCCCCGTGGTGGTCAGCACTCTCGCTGATGTTGGGTTAAGCTCCTACATGCCGAGGATGGCCTTCACCGCATTCTCAACAGTGACGCTGAGTGCGCCAGTGCCACCGAAGAACCGTGCGGTCTCGGTCTCCGCCTTGTTCGCGTCGAGTGCGGCACCAGCATGTGCGTTCAGCGCGTCCGGTGTTGTCAGCAGCATCACGGTACGCTGCAGACCGGCCGCCGAACCTTCGGCCAGCGCATCGGGGAACGACTCGCCGCTCGCGATACCCACGCCGTTCCACGTCAGTCCCGCCTCCACGCCTTCCTGCGCGATCATGGCCGCTGTCTCGTAGCGGTTCGCGCCGCCAACGCGCTGAACGGCCCCCGCACCGAGCTTACCCTCGACGTACGTCTCCACCGCAGGGCTCACGGCGCCCGTTCCACCAAGGATCATGATGTCCGTGGTGCCAGACGGCAGGTACACCGAATCCGTCTTGGCCAGAAGCACCGGCCAGCCTCGACCTCCTTGTGAGCCTAAAGGCGACGCCCGAGAGCCCTGCGGGCACGTAAGGAGCTTGCCTGACGATCACGCGATCCATACGAGATGGGCGGCCGCACCGAGCAGCCCGACGCCGCCGATCCTGGTCAGCACCGGAGTGAGCTTCGATATCTTGCGCATCAGGCCCAAAGAACCCGACGCGAGCCCGAGAAGCATGAGCGGCACGCCCTTGCCGCGCCCGTAGACGAACAACAGTGCGCCGCCTTTTGCAGCAATCCATGTGGTGGCGGCGATAGCGGCGATGGCCGCGAGAATGGGAGTGGAGCACGGCGAGGCCACCAACCCGAAAAGCATGCCGAAGACGAGCGCTCCCACGAGTCCTTTCCGCTCAGGGCGCTTCGTGGGCAGAAGCGCGTCGAGGCGGTCGATCGGGAGGTTGATGAGCTCGAGCATCTGCAGCGCGATGACCACACAGACGGCAACGATCACGTAATACGCCTACGCGCCGAAGAGCGGCGCCCGGCCAAGCAGCCCCGCAAGCGCACCGATGGCGGCGAACACAGCGCTCATCCGGAGCACGAACACTGCCGGCAGTCCGAGAGCGCGGACGAGCATCGCACACGGCCGTTCATCCGCCGGATCGCGTGTGACCGTGCCCGTCACGTAGTCGAAGACGGCCGGCAGCATCCGCAGCACGCATGGGCCAAAGCCGGCGACGGGTCCACCGAGGTACGCTACTCCGAGAGCCGCTACTCCGCCCCCCTTGCCCGGCAGTACGCTGTGATGCGAGCGCCTCGACGTTCACCGCGCCGCGGTCAGCGCTTCGAGGTAGGCGCGCATGGCCGTCGCGTCCATGGCGCCCGTGTACGAATCGACCACGGTCTCGCCGCCGGGAGCGAGGAAGAACGATGTCGGGATGTACTGGAATGCGAAGTCGGCCGCCAACTGCTGTCCCGAGGGGTCGTCCATGATGACGTTAACAAATATGACGTCGTCCTCATAACCGGGCATCACCTGGTCGACAACCTCGGAGATCTCGACGCAGGGTTCGCAGGTGAGTGAATGGAAGAGCACGTAGATAGGCTTGCCCGATGCCACGGCAGCCGCGTAGTCCGCGACCGCGTCATTGCGGACCGAGGTGATGCTTGCGCCCCCCTCGGCGCCTTCGCTCGTGGATGATACTCCCGTGGCACCAGTGTCGAGCACCAGTTTCGTCACCACGAAGCCGAGGAAGATGGCAACCACTGCCAGTACGATGGTGGCCTTCGAGCGATCAGGTGCGGTGGCTGCATCCGGGGCCTGTTCTACCGGCGACGTGTGCGACACCTTCTTACTCATCCATCATCCCTTCGCGAGACTCGCCAGCAAGTGCCTGCGACCCAAGGAGCTTCTCGATGAGCGCAGGCGGTATGAACGCATCGAGCAACCGCCAGTCCAAAGACGCCAACGAACGTGAGAGCAACCCCACGGAACGATGTCCATCCGCCCTTGGCTGCCATCCTCGCCTTCTCGCGGCTCTTGGACTACATGTACGCGAACCCGATCGCCGCAAGAAACAGGTACGCGTATCCGATGTACTGCTCGAGCACGCTACACCCCCGGTCTCGGTGATTCACACCCGCACGTCACACGAACCACCCACCGAACGCGTTGAAGGCGTAGCCGATGACGAGGATCCCGGCCACCACAACGCCGAAGAACGTCGCCAGGAGCGGGGTCTTCACGACCTTCTTGAGCATGATGAGCGACGGCAACGACAACGCCGTGACGGCCATCATGAATGCAAGCACGGTCCCGATACCGACGCCCTTGGCCACGAGCGCCTCAGCGATCGGCAGCGTGCCGAAGATGTCCGCATACATAGGCACACCGACCAACGTTGCGACGACCACGGAGAAGGGGTTGCGGTCTCCGAGCACCGCCGAGATGAACGACTCCGGGATCCAGCCGTGGATGATCGCCCCGATGCCGACGCCTGCGAGCACGTACGGCCAGACCTTCTTGACGATATCGACGACCGCCTGCCACGCGAATGCGAGGCGGTCTCGCGCGGCAAGTTCAGGCAAGTCGGCGTCTGCCAGATGCGTTCCATAGACGAATGGCTCGACGAAGCGCTCGAGCTTGAACGCGCTGATCACCGACCCGCCGATGACCGCAAGCACGAGACCCACGACCACGTACGCGATGGCGATCTTCCAGTTGAAGATGCTCGCGAGCAGGATGACCGAGGCGAGATCGACCAGCGGCGACGAGATGAGGAACGAGAACGTGACTCCGATCGGCAGTCCGGCCGAGGTGAATCCGATGAAGAGCGGGATCGAGGAACACGAGCAAAACGGGGTGATAGTGCCGAGAAGGGCGCCGAGCGCGTTGGCCCAGACGCCGGAGAACCGCCCGAGGATCTTCCGGGTCCGCTCGGGCGGGAAGAAGCTCTGCACGTACGAGATGATGAGAATCAGCGTGGAGAGCAGCACGAAGATCTTGATGGTGTCGTAGATGAAGAACTGCACGCTAGCGCCGGGACGCCCATCGAGCGACAACCCGAAGACGTTCTCGACGAGCGCGCCCACGAGCTCGTTGAGCCACGTCATCTTAAGAAGTGCGTCGTTCAGCCAACCGAAGAACGAGGCGATGCCACTCATGAGGCTGATCCTGATTGCAGGGCGGCCTTGACTTGCTCGAGCGGCGGCACGAAGCCGGCTATCTTGACCTGTTCGTCCTCCACCAGGCCGGGCGTCGACATGATGCCGTACGCCATGATGTCGGCGAAGTCGGTGACCTTGACCACCTCGGCTTCGAGCCCCGGCTCACCGACGGCCTTCTTCGCCAGAGCCTCTAGCTTCTGGCAGTTCATGCATCCCGAACCCAGGATCTTGATGATCATGCCGCACGCCTTTCCTTCGCTCGAAACACTTCGAATCTCATCGAAATCGCGTCCAGCGGTCCCCTGTGGGGCATCTGGCGGGGCTTGTTACAATAGTCGCACCGCTCCGGCTACCGCAGCGAGGACGTCGGCGCGCGGTGTAGTACGCCCACGTGCCATTTCCGCGCGAGGTGATCAGGCCGGCATTGCGCAAGACCGACACGTGGCGCCGACGCCAGCACCTTGAGCGCTGCGTCCAGCTGCGCCTCGGTGAGTATCGCCCGTGCGGTGGCGGCCATGGCTCCTCGATAGTTCGATGATTGTCGAAGTCTAGGCGAGTGCGGGCGGGGACGCAAGGGGAAGCGGTGACGCCCGTCGCACCGAACGCCAGGCCGGCGTATATCGGCCACCACCGGGGAATACTCGAGCGGAGATGGTCGCCGACAAAGGAGGAATCATGCCGGGTCTTTCTCCAGCTGGCCCTTTGATGTTCGAGCATCGCGTCATCGAGCGCATGATCGCGGTGCTCGACAGGCACCTTGAGGTCATCGCCCGTACCGGAAGCGCGGACTCCAGGCTGATCGATGCTGCGATCGACTTCATACGCACATACGCCGACCGGTGCCACCATGGGAAGGAGGAGGACATCAGGAAGTTGCCACGATTCTCGTGGCTTCCGAGTGAGCGAGCCGACGTGGAACCCGGGGCGCTTCAGAGATCCTCAACACCGGCCAGGGCTCCCAGTTCACCTCGGAGGGATTCACGGGTCTGCTCGCCTCGCGCGGGGTGAGGATCAGCATGGACGGACGGGGCCGGTGGATGGACAACGTGTTCATCGAGCGGCTGTGGCGAAGCGTGAAACACGAGGAGGTACACCCCAAGGGATACGAGTCCGTCCCGGAGGTCCGCTGAGAGCTCGCCGCCTACTGCGAGTTCTACAACACGAGGCGCAACACGAGGCGCCGGCACCAGAGGCTTGCAGACCAGCCCCGGACCAGGTCTACTGGGATACGACTACGGACGGAACAGAGAGCAGCATGAGGAACGGTTCACCACCTAAGAACTGCGTTCAGCTGTCCAGCCGAACCCGGCCACCTCTGGCTTGACGAAGAGGACCGCGTAGATAGGAGGCAGTAGTGGAGCGGGTAGCAGTCGTCACCGATTCGGCAGCGAATCTCCCACCGGATGTAGCCGAACGCCACGGCATCCACGTCGTCCCCCTTACAATCGTGTGGGGCGATGAGACGTTCCTCGATGGCGTGGACATGACCCCGCAGGAGTTCTATGCACGCCTCGGCGCGGACGATCTTCCGGTCTCCACTTCAGCGCCAACGCCGGAGCAGGTGCTGAAGGTCATCGACGGCCTCTCAGGAGAGGTGGACGCCATCGTCGCTGTCCTTCTCGCGCGCGAGCTCAGCAGCTGCATCGAGGAATTCGAGGCCGTCCAGCAACTCAGGCCCGAGGTGCCGCTGCATATCGTCGACACCCGCACTGCTGCGATGGCGCAGGGTTACGCCGTCTTGGAAGCCGCCCGGGCAGCCGCCTCCGGAGCCACCGTCGAGGAGGTCATCGCTCGCGCCCAACAGATCGCCGGTCGCGTTCACATACTTGCGACCGTTGAGACCCTCGAGTACCTGCGCCGGGGAGGACGCATCGGGTCTGCGTCGGCTTTTCTCGGCTCAATGTTGCAGATCAAGCCGATCGTGGGCATAAGCCCCGGACACGGCAGCGTCGAGGGGGTGGCCCGACCGCGGACCTGGCACGCTGCAGTGGAGCGCATGCTAAGACTCATGACCTCCGAAGTGGGCGGGCGGCCAGTGCACGTGGCTGTGGGGCACGGCGCTCGCGAGGAAGAGGCGCTCGCCCTCGCAGAGGAGCTCAAGCGGCGCTTTGACGTGAAAGAGCTTTATACGACGTGGTTCACGCCCGTCATGGCGGCGCACACAGGACCCATACTCAGCGTATCCTTCTACACCGACTAAGACGATGATCTCCTGGCAAGCGGTTGCACTCGTCGTAGTCGCGTACTTGCTGGGGTCGGTGCCATCGGCTTACCTGGCAAGCAAGTGGTTGCGTGGCATCGACATCCGCGAGCATGGCTCGGGGAACGTGGGCGGATCGAACGTCTGGCACACCGTCGCGCACTGGGCTGTCATCCCAGTAGGCCTTTTCGACGTGTTTAAAGCCGCCTTGCCGACATGGGCCGCGCTTGTGCCCTTGGACTTGGGGTATCCTGTAGCGGTCGCCGCTGGCTTGGCCGCGATGGCCGGTCATTCCTGGTCGGTCTACCTTGACTGCACGGGGGGGCGAGGTCTCTCATGCGTCCTCGGCACTCTTCTCGTGGTCTTTCCTGCGGGACTTGTGGTGGAGTCTTCATTGATGCTCGTGGGGCTGCTTGTGCGTGCCGAAGCCCTCTTGGCCTGGATCGGGCTGCTCGCTTTGCCATGGATGAGCGCCGCCCTTGGTGAGCCTGCCGCTGTCACCTGGGGTTGTGCGGGCATGCTCGTGCTCACCGCCTTCAAGCGTCTTGAGGCCAATCGCCGCCCTGTGCCGCACGGTCTTGAGCGGTGGAAGGTGCTGCTGCGTCGCCTTCTGCTCGACAGAGATGTCGCCTCACGCCGCGAGTGGGAATCCTGAAGCACATCGGGGCAGAGCGCTGGCCTCGATAGTTCATGAAGCACCTGACATTCACGCCTGAAACAGGCGACGGTGGCCCTCTGAGCTGGGATAATGGGAGTTATGACACAACCAGACCCTGGCCAGAAAGGAACACCGAGTTGGTGAACGCCACCACGCCGCGCGCCGGCACCGTGCTGCTCACAGCTGAACCCAAGCGTCTGCGCTACCGGTTGCTGCACGTCGCGGGCAGGATCGTGACCCATGCGCGCGGCATCCGCCTGCACCTACAACGGAACTGGCCTTGGGCCAGTGTGCTTCTCACCGCATTGGAATGGCTCGGAGCGTCGCCTCCGGCGCCCCGTGCGTGACCTCAGCAGCCTTCAGGCACATGCGATATCGTGACGGGACGTCCGATTCAGAGCTTCAGGACCGAGTCGGCGAGCTTCGTGGAGAATCGAGGCTAGCGATTTCGCTGCTGAGTGGTACGGCACATCTCTTGGAGATCCTTGCACCGAGTGCGGGCAGGCCGTCCGGCCAAAGCGACGAGCTTATCGTGCGGCCTTCTGGATCAAGCGTGCGCCCGCTTTACGACCCCATGCCAGCCTGAGCGGACCCCTTGGGCCGCGAAGCGATACACGGCCTCACCACCGGGCCGCTCACCGGCACGCGGTCGATCATGGGGAACCGCTTCACCGTGGTAGAAATGTTGCCGAAGACCGGGGCGTGCAGAGACGCCAACCGTGTCAATGACGATGTGAAGTTGACCCCTCCGCGCCGATTTGTAACTGACCCCCTCTTGTTGGAAGTCAGCACGATCGAGCCTCGTTCGTAGCGGCGGCACACGACCTCGAAGAGCAGAGAGGCTTCCCCCGCATCAAGCGGCAGGAAGCCCACCTCGTCGACGATCAGCAGGCGCGGACGCACGAAGCTCTGCAGCCGTCTTGAGAACGTGCCTGCCGTCCTCGCCTCGGAAAGCGATGCGACGAGCCTGGCCGCGGTCGTGAACTTGACCTGCATGCGGCGCTTCGCGGCCTCAGCCCCCAGCCCGATCGCCAAGTGCGTCTTGCCCACACCGGGAGGACCGAGCAGCACCACGTTTTCGGCCCGCTCGACGAACGCGCAGCTCGCGAGCTCTGCGACCTGCTTCTTGTTCACGGACGGCTGGAACGAGTAGTCGAACTCATCAAGCGTCTTTCTCACCGTGAAGCCCGCGAGTCGCTGGATCGTGTCGGCCGCACGTGCGTCGGCGGCATCGGCCTGTGCCTGGAGCAGCACCTCAGTGAAGCCGGAGAAGGACCACTCCTTGGCCGCGGCTTCTTGTGCGAGCGCGCCCAGAAGCGCGGGCACGTCGGGCAGGTGCAACTTCTCTGAGAGGCGTTCGATGCGCTCATCTGCCATCCACTCCCCCCGAGCGCGGTTGTGGCGGTTGACTCAGCACAAACAGTCCGATAATCTCCAACTTACTTACCGGTCAGTCAGTGTCTGGTCCGATGAGTCCGGAGGTACTCGAAGCCATGGGAACAATGCGCGCTCAACAGAGCGGCGCCCTTCGCGATACCCGTCAGCAGATCATCGACGTGGCGCGACGTCTCTTCTCTGATCGCAGCTATCTAGGCGTCTCCATGAGCGACATCGCCGGACGCCTCGGAGTCACCAAGGCCGCCCTCTACTATCACTTCTCGGGCAAGAGGGACATCTACCTGAACGTGCTCGACGACGTTCTATCAGACCTGCGTGCGCGTCTTGGCGTCGAGCAGGATGGGGAGACGCTGGATGAGCAGCTCCACCGGATGGTGAAGGGCTACTTGGAATTCGGGATGCGCGAAAAGAACCTCGTCAACGCGCTTGTCGTGAAGTTGCCACCTGCCGAGACCGAACTGCGCCGATTCGTGGCCTCATCGAAGGAAGAGCTCGTCAATCTCCTGCGGCCTGCCGTCGAGCGCGCTGTTGGGCAGGGGCGTCTTCCCGATGGCACCGATAGCCGCCTTGTGGCGACGATGCTGGCGGCGATGATGGACGGTCTGATCCTGGGGCACTCGTTCTTGGGGAAGCCGCTGAACCCGGACACCGTGTCGGGCCAGATCGTGGGGCTGCTGGGACTAGGTGGCGGATCCTCACGGTGTCTGTAGTCGCGAACGGCTATCCCCGCTCTTTGCGGTCGTGAGTACCCCCATCACGACACGAGCGCTTCAAGCGTCGCGACACATCCCGGCGGTGCTCATGCTCGAGACCCAAGCATCGACCGTTGCCAGCCTCGTGCTGAAAGGAATCGCGCCGTGCTCATGAGATTCGCCACCTTCGTTGTGAGAAGGCGACGGCCCGTCATGGGAATCGCCGCGATTCTTCTCATCTTTTGCGGATTTGGCCTCATCAACCAGCGTACCGACTACGGCATGACGTCGTACCTCCCCGGGGACATGGAGTCGGCAGAGGGCGGCTCGCTTCCCAAGACGATGGATGAACTCGTATCGGCGCTCGACCAGGTGGCCGGAGGACTGGGGAGCGGCGTTGATGTGATGCGCAAGGGTGAGAAGCTCATGCAGGCGATAAGGCTGCTGCGGACAGAGCTACACGAGCTTCCTCGGTCTGCCTGATGGTGCCCATGGGCGCGTGAGCTTCTTGTTCAAACTCGATGGGATGTCGAAAGAGTAGCGCGTTCGGACGGGTCCAGTAAGCGCGGCCGGATGCGTAGAACACAGTAACGTCGAGCTTGCTTGCCCGGTAAGTCAGTTCGAGAACGCAAGGTGCGCGACGTGCGAGAGGGACTCGACTTGATGGAAGCAGTAGGCAGCCGGTAGCCAGCGGTCCGACACCAAGAACGCGGTGACGGAGGCGACACAGACGCTCGGACGCGTACTGGCGGAAGTACAGCAGGCTTGATCGGCTGCAACGGGTCCGATGGCGGACGAGAAGGATGCGTGGGAAATGAAGGCAGGCCGTCTTGGACTGGCTCTTGGAAGCGGGAGTGCCCGAGGACTCGCGCACATCGGTGTGTTGAAGGTGCTGGACAGAGAAGGCCTGCCGATCGACGTGATCGCAGGAACCAGTATCGGCGCAGTCATCGGTGGTGCCTATGCGGCGGGCGTGACACCTCAGGAGATGGAGCGGATCGCTCTGTCCGTGGATATCAGACGACTCATCTCTCTGGCGGACATCACCCGTCCGACCACCGCGCTCGTGAACGGGAAGCGGGTCGAGGAGTTCATCCGCGACGTGGTCGACGGCAAGACGTTCGCCGACACCAGGATACCGTTCTCATGTGTGGCCGTTGACGTGGCCGGCGAGCAGGAAGTCGTGCTGCACGAGGGCGATCTCGCAAGCGCGATCAGGGCGAGCGCGTCGACACCCGTGATCTTCGCGCCGGTGAAGCGCGAGGGGCGATTGCTCGTGGACGGGGGCGTGCTCAACTCCGTTCCTGTCGATGTCGCCAGGGATATGGGAGCAGACATCGTGGTCGCGGTCACCAACCTGGGCATCCCGAGAAGCAAGGTCCCGATCTTCTCCAATGACAAGCACGGGGAGTCGATCGCGACCGGCAAGATCGAGGGGACGGGCTTCACTGAGGTCGTGTACTCACGTGTTCTCACAGCCATTATGGACAGATTGCGCTCGCCTTCCGTCTACCAGCTCGCCGCAGGCTCGGTCGACCTGATGCAGCGCGAACTGTCCGAGCGTCGGCTGGGTACGGCTGATCTGGTGATCGCCCCCCAGATCGACGGAGCCGCGTACTACAGCTTCTATGAGGCTGACAAGATGATCGCTGCCGGCGAAAGGGCGGCCGAGGTAGCCATCACGGAGATCGAGAGTCTGCTGGCGGCAGAGCGAGTCGCGTCGACGGATTGAGGAGAGCGCATGCCTCCGCGTACAGCGGGGGCATGCGGCAGCGCAGCGAAGGGAGATCTGATGCAGGACACTCAGCTGATCACGGATTCCGGTTGCGACCTGTCGCGCGAGGTTCTCGATGCTGCGGGTGTCGCCACCTTGTTCTTCCCCTATACGCTTGATGGTGAAGAACGTTTCGATGACTTCGGGCAGACGCTCTCATACGACGCCTTTTACGATGCGCTTCGTGTCGGCGCCCGTTCGACGACCTCGCAGGCACGTCCGGTGGACTGCGATGCAGCGTTCCGACGGGCGTATGATCTTGGAAAGACGGCGCTACTGGTCACGATCTCCTCTGGATTGAGTTCCACATATGATACCGCGCTCACGGCGCGCGAGCGGTTCTTGCAGGAGAATCCCGACGCCACGGTACACGTCGTGGATTCCCTCTCCGTCTCCGCAGGGCAAGGTCTGCTGGTGCTGGAAATGGCAGCGCGGCTGGCTGACGGCATGTCAGCTGAGGCGGTCGTCGCGTGGGCCGAAGACAACCGCCAGCGAGTCAACCACCTGTTCACGGTCGACTCCTTCGAATACCTGGTACGCGGCGGCAGAGTGTCTCCGGCCGTCGGGGCAGTCGGGTCCGTGCTCAACATCAAGCCGATACTCCATGTGGATGCCGAGGGCCGTCTTGCCCCGCTGACGAAGCTCAGGGGGCGGCGGCGCGCCTTGGCGGAGCTGTCCGAGATGGTCGCCGAACGGATCGAGGACCCCGAGGAGCAGGCCATCATAATCGACCACGCGCAATGCCCGGAAGACGCGACCGCGCTGAATGACATGCTGGCCGAGCAGGTTGCCGTTCGCGCGGTCATCGCTGACAGAATCGGGATCATCATCGGCACGCATGTAGGCCCGAGCGGCCTCGTCGTGGCCTTCTGGGGGAAGCCGAGAGGCAGCCAATGAGAAAAGGGCCGACGTGGAAAACTCACGCCGGCCCTGCTTACCGATTCCTCGGAGATACCAGTGAACTAGGCGAGGACACCCTTGAGCCACTGGAAGATCCGATCGAACTCTTCGGACACACCAGGGAGGAGATGGTCTGCATAGCTGAAAGCGTGATCCCAGCCCGAATTCGCTGAGAGCCTGACGGGCACGTTCAGCCACCCGAGCTTGTCCGTCATCTCAAGCGATTGAGGCAGGAGCGAATCTTCGCAGCCGACCGACAGATACGTCGGCGGGAACGTGCTCAAGACGTCGTCCGGGGCGAGCGCGGGACTCACGAAGGGATGCTGGTTTTTGGTGGCGAAGTGAGGACCCAGGTAGGCCAGGTGCCACCACATCTCTGTGGCCCCTGCGTTCGAGCCCGGGCGCAGCAACGTCTGAGGGAAGTCATAGACGCCGAAGAAGAGCACGGCGGCGTTAAAGGAGACGTCTACACCGCCAAGGTCACCGTTGTCCAGATCGCCGGTCCCCATCTTGAGCGCCACGATCGTCGCCGCCGAGAGGTTCGCACCCGCAGAATCGCCGGAGATCACGATCGTGTTCGGGTCACCGTGGTATTCGGCGATGTGCGTCTTCACCCACCGGGCCGCGTATATCACGTCTTCCAGAGCCCATGGGAACGGATGCTCAGGCGCTAGACCGTAGTCGAGGTTGACGACCACATACCCCTGATTCGCGATCTTCCTTGTCGGGCGTCGGAGACCCTCAGCTGACCCAACACACCAGCCACCGCCATGGCTGTACAACACGACGGGGAAAGGTCCCGTGCCTTCTGGAACGTAGATCTCCGCTGTGAGATCGAACCCTGCTCGGCTGCGGAGCACGACGTTCTCATGTACCTCAGCCACAGGAGCCAGATCCTGGTTGAGGTGGCTGAAGTCGAAGCCAGCCCTCGCCGGTGCGATCTCATCGATCGACGAAGGCAGGGGCATCTCCACTTCCTGGCCGACGAGCACCGATACCCAGTTGTCGTTGTTCGGATGTGCCATCGAATCCTCCTATTCACGTGCCGGTCATGAACAACTCCACGCTATGCCCGTGCCGTGCACTGTGAATAGGTTTACCCCCGAGGCTATCCGTGGCCGGTGCCGGCTCATCGGCAAACGGAACCCGCTCGCCGCTGAGCCAACCCTCTACATCCGGTGCAAGAAAAACGGCTTGCGGCTTGGGTGGCGCCGAGCCGGTGCGAACACTCGTAGGCTGCCTACCACCCGATGAGCCCGGTGCGCGGGCGGCACCTTCGGAGTTCACGTCGGAGACACAAGGTTCGGGAAGATCAGAGGTGCGCAATAGATGACATGGCCGGGTCTCGCCGAGATGGTTCGGTGCGCAAGAAGCCTCATCTCTGAGACGGAGTAGTCCCCTCTCTCGGTGCGGACGCCGCGCCAGCCCCGTTTCTACAGTCGGCCAGAGTCGCCCATCCGCCGCGCTAGCGCCTGGCGCACGGAGTCAACGACGTAGGGCAACCGCGCACGGCCGGACAGGCCGACCTCAACGCCGCCGTTTCCCGAGCGGCCAACTCCGGTGAGATCCCTGCACAGTCCGAGGGATTGTAGTTCCCGCAAACGACATGTTCGGCGAGGTGGGGTCACCGAGCACCCTGAGAACGATGAAACCGGCAGTTCCAAAAGAACCGCCGGTTTCATCGTTGAAGTGCGCGGATTTACGTCAGTACACGAGGACCGGCTTGATCGTCACACCACTCGCGCTGTCGGCGAATGCCTTGTTGATGTCCTCGAACTTGTACTTCGTGATGAGCTTGTCGAAGGGGAAGAGACCCTTCTCGTGGAGCGAGATGAGGCGCGGGATGAAGGTCTGGGGCACTGCATCGCCCTCAAGAACGATGCTCAGCTTGATCCCCGTCATGAGAAGCGCGCCAATGTCGACTGCAGCCTCGCTGCCCATAGCGGCCGCGCCTACCATCGCACCATGCCCAAGCGGGCGCAAGGAGTTCAACATCTGGACGAAGACGACCTTGTTACCGGTCGTATCGAGCGCGAAGTGCGCGCCCCCGTGGGTGATCTCCTTGATTCGTGCAACAGCATCCTCGTTCTTGCTGTTGATCGTGTGGGTGGCCCCCAACGTCTTGGCGAACTCGAGTCGGCTGTCCACGATGTCGACCGCGATGACGGTTGTGGCACCGCTCGCTATCGCGGCAAGCATGCCCGCCAGGCCGACCGCGCCCGTACCGAACACCACGATACTGCTGCCTGGCCAAGGTTTGAGCACGTTGAGAAACGTGCCTGCCCCGGTCTGGATCCCACACCCGAGCGGGCCGAGAATCTCAAGCGGCGTCGAGTCCGGGACTTTCACGATGCTGCGCTCCGCCACATTGCTGTACTGCGCGAACGACGACTGCCCGAAGAAGTGAGATCCCACAGGCTGGCCGTTCTCATCCGTGAACGCTGTGCTGCCGTCCATGCGCCTCGCGCCGAAATTGAGCGGCCACATGTTCACACAGAATGACGGGTGACCGCTGAGACAGTACTCACACACCCCGCAAGTGGACATGCTGAGCACGACCTTGTCGCCCGGGACGACGCTCGTGACGCCGGGACCGACCGCTTCGACGATGCCCGCCCCTTCGTGGCCGAGCACGGCCGGCATGGGAACGGGGTACCACTCATCGTGCACGACGGCGTCTGTATGACACACCCCCGAGGCGACCATGCGCACCCGGACCTCGCCTGCCCTCGGCTCGTCCAGTTCAAGCTCCTTGATGATGAACGGTTGTTCTTTGCCTACCGCAACTGCTGCTTGTACCTTCATGTCAAGCCTCCTTGCTCGTTGCACAGTAACCATCGCATGGGACTGCGCGTGCCCACGTGTCCATCCTGATCGAACGCGGGCCAAACCAAATGACGCCGGGTCTCTAGCCTCCCGCGATGGGCACGAAGAATGTCGCCGTCCCATCCCTGGCGAGGGGCGTTTCGCGCCCGGCTGATGCCAGCGATCGTCCATCCGCCATAGCCACGACCTGAGGATGGAACGACCGCGTCTCGGCATTCCATACATTGGGGGGGAACAGCGAACCGAACCTTGCGCCGATGACGTCGAGCAGGTCGCCGTAAGAAGCGGGGTCGGGCAACTCGAAAGTGATTGGTTCACCGGGCGGAACCTCCAAGTTCATCCCGATGAGGCCGAAGAACCTCGCATGGTATTGCACGGTGGTGAACCTTCCTAAGCGACCGGACGGGCGCCTCTTCGCTGACACTGGCCTTGTACCGACAAGCTGGACTAAGGGGCAACGGCCTCGGGATGCAGATCCTTCACCAGATCGTCAAGACCTAGTGCGCGCAAACCCTCTGCACTGGGAACCGTCGTTTCCTTGTCCCATCCGACAGCCGACAGGTATGAGTCTCGCATCGCATCCAGATCCACGACGTAGCCCTTGCCCATGCCCGACTTCAACTCCGTGCCGTCAAGGCAACGCTTGGGCACCGGGCAATCTCGGACCGGATTGATCCCTTCCCGCAGGTTGAACGCATGCCGCAACGTCTGTATCCGCTCTCCGGTCGCTTGGATACGGCCGATGTCCCACGGCTCGCCAGTCACGAACGTGAGCTCGCGGACCAGGGCATCCGGCGGCGCGATGAACGACGAGAAGATGCATATCCCGGACGAGTTCGCGACCTGCCGGTCGTTGACGATGAACCGATGCGCGGGACCCTTGGCCGCGTAGTCGCGTTTGTGGACGTTCAGGGGCGCCGGCAGGGGCAGCTCGTCCAAGCCGGTGAAGAACTCCAACTCCCCGGTTCCACCCGTTGTGTGACGTCCCGGCGTCGGATCAAGATGGAAGTTCAGCGCCATGCCAGGAGAGTACCGAGGATCGTGCATTCCGGGCTCTTCCCCGTGGACGTGGATAGCATACTGCGCGCTGTCCTTGCCGATCCTCTCGGCCGCTTTCTCCGCCCCGTCAGCCAAGACGGCGCCGAAACCGGTCCGCTCTGCCATCTGGCGGGTGACCTCGACGATGGCGGGCGCGTTGCCCCACCGCAGCTCGAGACCCCCGGTATCCACGGTGTCGATGATGCCTCGGTCGAAACACTCGATTGCAAAGGCGATCGTGGTGCCGGCTGCGATCGTGTCCATGCCCGCCCGGTTGCAGAGTTCGTTCACCTTGAGCATCGCTTCCGTGTCGTCCATAAGGAGCATGCTGCCGAACGCCGCAAGGGTCTCATACTCGGGACGGTGCTCGTACGCTCCCGCGGTCGCGTACGGACCATCGGGGACCGACAGGTAGGCGCCACACGAGATGGCGCAATGCCAGCACCCAGTGCGCCGCACCCTGTACTTGTCGAGCGCCACATCGCTCACCTTGCTCGCACCGGGGAAGTCCACCTCGCCAGAGCCAGCCCAGTTCTTGACGGGCGAATCGCCGTTCATTGCGCTGGCGGCAGCCAATCCGCTCGTGCCGAAAGTCGTGAAGAGCTGGTAGGCGGGGCTGTTCTCGGCTTTGGCCGCACGCATCGATTCGGTCACGTAGGCGTTGAGGCCGGCTTCATCGGCGACAGGCACCTTCTGCGTTCCCGCGACCGCAACAGCCTTCAGGTTCTTGGAGCCCATCACAGCTCCGAGCCCGCTTCTCGCCGCCGCGCGCCCCAGATCGTTCATCACCGACGCCATCAGGTTCTTGTTCTCTCCGGCCCGGCCGATCCAGGCGACCTTGACGTCGTCGCCCAGTTCCTTGATGAGTTCGGCTTCAACATCGACCCCATTGCCCCAGTACGGGGTCGCATCTCTGATCTCCGCCTTGCCATCACGAACGTAGAGGTAGACAGGCTTCGGCGAGATTCCGCGGAAGTAGATGGCATCGTAGCCGGAGAACTTAAGAGCCGGTCCGAAGTTGCCGCCGCAGTTCGCATCTCCCCATGTACCGGTCTTCGGTGACTTGCCGACAACGGTAAAGCGATTTCCCGTGATCGCCCGGGTGCCAGTGAGTGGTCCCGTGGTCAAACCGAGAATGGCATCCGGTCCCATTGGGTCGATACCTGCCGGCATCCGATCGTACAGTAGCCGCACCCCGATGCCGTACCCTCCGACATAGTCCCGATACAAGTCATCAGCGGGAACCTCCACTGTGATCTCGCCGGACGTTAGATCGACCCATAGCATCTTACCCATGACTCCGTACATATACGTTAGCCCTCCAATCATTGGATGACCGGGATACGATCCGTACCGCAGTCCCGCCCCACACAGAGTGGGCGAAATCGGCAACTGATCTATCCCGCTCGATGACCAGGGACGCGAGCACCTGATCGAAGATGAGCTTGTCTTGCGCGATTGTTGATGCCAGCTTCGATCGCTTCGATTGTGCCTCCCTTCCGCACTTGAACCCGCAGCGCACCCGGCTTCTCGTCAAGTGTGTATTCCCACTGCAGCAGCTAACGTCCCCGGTAGCCGGCGAGTGCACCTCATCTCTTGCACTTACTTTGTCAATCAACCACGCGCCGCCGCCTGGCAAAGCAGGAGGACGCATCGGCGGTCGCAGAGATCCAGGGCCAGATCGACGCTTTCTTCGCCTGCCACGGCGAAGTGCGGCCTCACCGGGCCCGCAGACGCATGCGGAGCTCGATCTGCCGAAAGAGGCGCGGGTGTGTCTCGACCGGATCGACCCGGGCGGAGCCGCCACGCCCCGGTACAGGGACGACTCCATCACATCGGTGTCGGAGGGGTCCACAGGCACAAGGAGGTCATCATGCTCGTGGCCGGTTTCGGCGTCCTCATGCTGACGGATAGAGGGTGAGATGCTCTCGCATCTCACCCTCTATCCGACCCGAGACCGTCGGGCCAGCGGAAGACCAGAGGTGTCCGACCATGTCTTGACACATCTGCCCATGATGTCCTGAGACATCAAGGGGCGGAAAGGAACGGGCTCGAACACCAGTATCGAGGCACGCTCTGTTGCCAACGAGCGGCTACTCGCTCCGGAGCGCCTCCACCGGGTCCTTGTCGGCTGCCATCCGCGCGGGGACAGCCCCGCCGACGAGCGTGAGAGTCACGCTTATCACGACCAGAGCGAATGCATAGAGGACAGGCAGCTGCGCCACATCTGCGAGGCCGCTCGTGCTTTCGATGATGGAGTTGGTGGGGATGGTGAGGATGTAGGCGATACCGACCCCGAGAAGTCCGGAGACCATGCCGATGATGAAGGTCTCGGCGGTGAAGACGCGGGTGATGTCCTTC